>NZ_RCUA01000043.1 GCF_003731635.1 Marisediminitalea oceani
GAACCCGCGACCCCCGGCGTGACAGGCCGGTATTCTAACCAACTGAACTACCGCTCCACATTTTCAATCATTTCAGCAAGTTACTTGGGTAAGTGCATTAACCTGTCCCTCACTGCGGCGCAGATGATACGTATTACCCCGAAAGGAGTCAACGGTTTTTTTCACGAAAATGTCATTCTTTGGATCGTTTGCCTGATAATTCGCCACGTTGGCCGAAAAGCCAGCAAAACCGGCGCATGCAGGTTATTCTTTAGGCTTTTTAAACTTACCCAGCAGACCGCCTAACAAACCCGGCCTGGCCGCCTCGGCAGGTTTAGCTGCGGCTTTCGCATCAGCCTTTGCTTTAGCTGGCTGTGCACTTCCCTTGCCTTTACGACGCTTCAGGAAGATAACCACAACAGCACCGAGTAGCCCAACGCCAACAATACTGCCATTAACAATGATCAGCCACATCATCAGGGTGTCGTCGTCCATGCCCTCTTCTTCTTCGGTGGTAACCTGCGGCTCGGGAATAACTTCATCCACGTTGTTGTCGGCGGCCGATTCGGTAACCTCAGGCTCGGGTAATTCAGGTTCGGCCACTAAAAAGGTGAATTCCGGCACATCCAGAATAAAATCACGGCCGTTGACGGTTTTACCATAAGCGGTCATTTTTACCCTGAAAATACCGTAATCGTAGGCAATGATGAGGTATTCGCGTACATCGCCGCCCAACTCAGTGAGCGAAAAGTTGCGCACGTCGGCATTGGGGTAACGCACTTTGCCGTCTACCAGCAAGGTGTTTATATCCACCAGGTCACGGTCTACGTCGATCAGCAATTTGTGATAATCGTTACCGCCGCCGTCGAGTTCAACGTCTATTTTAACCGGGTTAGGGTAAAGTCTGAGTGGCGGGTCGACCTGTTCACGGGTAAACATAGGCGTGGTAACCCGAAAAACCGGTTGCCACTCACCAGCCGGTACATTCAGATTAAACTGACCGGTAAACACACCATCCAGCGGCGCCTCATCCATGCCTCGGCCATTATCTTCGAACGTGGCAATTTGCTGGTCGTCGGCACCGAAGTTATCGTAATTCGGGTTGTTTGTGCTCACCAAATCAATGGTCAGCTCAACCACGTCACGAAACTGGCTGTAATCGATGGGCTTATCGCCGTTGGTCAGGTAGGCCGTTTGTTTGAGAATTTCACCGGAAAATAAAATGGGTGGTAAGGGCTCAGCGTGCAAGGCAATGTCAGATAGCACCATCACGCGGCTGCCTTCAACAATCTGCCCCACCGCCTGCCAGGGGCCGGGCACTGGATTTTTAATGCTGATCATGTCGTAGGTATCAGAATCGAACCAGAAGATGTCCTCACCTTCTACCTGCGACTGGAATATTTTGGAGCCATCCGGGCGAACCAGCACCACGGGCGCAGAGCCGTATTCCCGGAAGAACACCATGGTGACTTCCTTAACATTGTGATCGATGCGAAAACGGTTTTGCAGCAGCTTAATACCATTTTCATAATCGTTACCAATCAGCGCAATGGGTGATTCACTCTCGGCTTGCTCAGCGGAAGCCTCAGGCGTTGGCTCAGCGCCCTGCTCTGCAGCCTGCCGGGCACTAACCGTAAAGGCCAGTGCTACACTCAAAATTATCAGTAATGCTCTGCTCACCCAATTAGCCCTGTGTTGGCAAATTTCACCGGTTTACTGGCGCCAGATTGGATTTTGTACCAGGTCCAGACGCGCCTCATGCTGTGTTAATTCATCGGCAGTAGCTTGAATAACCTTTAATTTTTTTCCATTACGGGGAATTCGGCGGATCACCTCAGCACCACCAGAATTGGCCTGATTGTTACCACTAAGATTCAGATCGGTCTGTCCACCGGTCATCATCAGGTACACGTCGGCCAGGATTTCGGCATCCAGTAATGCACCGTGCAGTTCACGATGGCTGTTGTCGATACCATAACGCTTACACAGCGCATCCAGGTTGTTCTTTTGCCCGGGGTGCATATCACGGGCCAGTACCAGGGTATCCAGCACGCCGCAAATTTCTTTGGTTTTTACGCTCGCGGTGGGGCCATGCATAGCGAACTCGTGATCCATAAAGCCCACGTCGAAGGGCGCGTTATGAATAACTAACTGGCCGCCGCGGATAAACTCTATAAACTCACTGGCCACATCGGCAAATACCGGCTTATCAGCCAGAAATTCGTTGGTAATACCGTGAACCTCTATGGCTTCCTGTTCAATTTCGCGCTTAGGGTTAATGTAAACATGAAAATGATTGCCCGTAAGACGGCGATTGATCACTTCCACACACCCTATTTCGATGATCCGGTGGCCTTCTTTTGGATTAATACCCGTTGTTTCCGTATCCAGTACAATTTGACGCATAAACCACTCTTATCTTATTGCTGATTGCGGTAGTATACCAAGCCACTGCCAAGTGACCACGCTTGAGGTTAAAAAAAGGAGAATCCGTGGCCCAACAATCTGTGCATATTTATACCGACGGCTCTTGTTTAGGCAATCCCGGCCCTGGCGGCTATGGTGCAATCTTAATTTATGGCAAGCACCGTAAAGAGATCAGCGAAGGGTTTACGCTAACCACTAACAACCGCATGGAACTACTGGCCACCATTGAAGCGCTCAAATTGCTGACTAAACCCTGCCAGGTGGAACTCACCACCGACAGCCAGTATGTAAAGAACGGTATCAACCAGTGGATCCATAACTGGCGGCGCAATGGCTGGCGTACCAAAGATAAAAAGCCGGTAAAGAATGCCGACCTGTGGCAGGCCCTCGATGAGGTAATCCAGCAACATGAAGTCAACTGGCACTGGGTAAAAGGTCACAGTGGCCACCCGGAAAACGAACGCTGCGATGATTTAGCCCGTAACGCTGCAGAATCACCTACCAAAGAAGATACCGGTTATAACTCGTGATCCACAAAAAAGCGCCCGGTTCAGGGCGCTTATGTAAGGCATCTTAAGCCGGCTTATTAGCCAGCACGGCATCAATATCCGCAGCCTCATGACGCTCCCGAAGCTGCTCCCACTCCTCACCAAATGTGCGATTAACAATGCGGCCACGCTGCACCGCTTCACGAGCCTCAACCTGCCCGGCCCAGCGCCTTACATGAGTATAGGTGTGAACCTGCAGAAACTCAGCGGCGTTATACAGATAACCCAGAGCCAAACAGCCATACCAGGGCCAGATAGCCATATCAGCGATAGTGTATTCATCACCCGCTATATAGGTATTCTGCGCCAGATGCTTATCCAGCACATCCAACTGACGTTTCGCTTCCATGGCAAAGCGATTAATCGGGTATTCCTGTTTCTCATCGGCATAGGCATAAAAATGGCCGAAACCGCCACCTAGAAACGGTGCCGAACCCTGTGCCCAGAACAGCCAGTTTAAGGTTTGGGTTCTGGCCAGGCCTTCTGTTGGCAGGAACTTGCCAAACTTCTCTGCCAGATAAACCAAAATCGACGCCGATTCAAACACGTTAACCTCGTTTTCACCGGACTTATCTACCAGTGCTGGAATTTTTGAATTCGGATTCACCGCCACAAAGCCCGATGAAAACTGATCGGACTCACCAATATTTATCAGAAAAGCATCATACTCTGCCGCAGTTACCCCGGCCGCCAGTAGCTCTTCCAGCATGATAGTTACTTTCTGGCCATTGGGTGTACCCAGCGAGTAAAGCTGCAGCGGATGTTCGCCTATCGGTAGTTCCCGCTCAAAACGGGCACCGGATTCCGGGCTGTTGATGTTCGCCCACTTATTGCCACCGGCTGCGTCATTTACCCAGACCTTAGGCGGGACATATTGTTCACTCATAACGTCTCCTGAAAATTCACATTAAGCTCGAAGTCGCAAGCACCTGAATAACCAGTCTCAGCGCTGAACTACCAGCTGATGACAACCTTACCGCTGGTGTTGTTATTCAGCACCTGTTGATGCGCCTGCTCGACTTCATTCACTGTATAGACCGTATCAAGCGGTACTTTTAATTCACCGGTACTAAAAGCCGGCAAACAGTCGCGGCTGAAAGCTTCTGTCAGTCGGGCTTTATAATCATTGTCGCGACTACGCAAGGTGGTGCCGCGCACACTGGCTCGTTTACCTAATAACAGCGCCATATCAAGTTTATCGGCAAAGCGTCCGGCCATCATGGCCAGGTACACCACTGAGCCATCAGTGGCGAGCACTTTAAGATTCCGGTTCAGGTAATCGCCTGCCACCATGTCCAGCACCATATTAACGCCCTCAGGCCAGTGCGATTTGAGCTCATCTACAAAGTCTTGCTGCTTATAGTTCACCAGTAATTCGGCCCCGGCCGCTTCACAAACGGCCAGTTTCTGTGCCGACGAAGCGGTAGTCGCCGTGCTGATATTCCACAGCTTACACAGTTGCAGGGCAGCAAGCCCTACTCCGCTGGCGCCCGCGTGTATTAACGCTTTCTGGCCATTATCTATCTGCCCAACCCAGCGCAGGGCCTGATAAGCGGTTAAGAACACTTCACTTAAACCGGCTGCTTCGGTATCAGACAGCGCTTCCGGAACGGCCATCAGATGATTGGCCTCAATAGCCACATATTCAGCGTAACCACCACCTGAGACAATGGCGCATACCCGCTGCCCGGGCTGCCAGTCAGTTACCGCTTCGCCCACCGACTCAATAACACCGCTCACTTCCAGCCCTAAAATTGGGCTTTCACCTTTAGGCGGCGGATAATGGCCGGCGCGCTGCAGTAAATCGGCGCGATTAACCGCAAACGCGGCTACTTTAACCAGCACCTGAGTCGTTGTAGGAACAGGTAACTCAGTGGTTTGCAATGATAAACCCGACTCCATGTTACCTTCGGTATGTTGAATAAATTGCATGAAAACACTCATTGTTGATAAATATCCGGCTGCCAGATTTGCATTAACGGACTGGCGTCTTCCACCGGTGAAAAGCCGTATTTTTTGTATAAATCATGGGCGTCTTTGGTGGCCAGCATAAATCGTCTGAGCCCTTGTAAATCAGGATGGGCAACTACCGCATCGAGTATTTCACGGCTTACGCCGCGACCGCGCCATTCAGGTAGTACAAATACATCAGACAGATAACCAAAAGTGGCTTTGTCAGTGACCATGCGGGCAAAGCCTACGGTGTTTTGCTGTGCATCGAGGGCCGCAAAACACAGCGAATTTTGCAGTGCTTTATGTAATGTTGCCACCGGGATGTTTTTCGCCCAGTAACTGTTACGGATAAACTCATGAATGGTTTGAAAATCCATTTCATGTAAATGATTGGTGATACTAATGGCAGAAGCAGACATAGCCCGTCCTGTGGCAACTAAACCTGGCCGTGCAGTGAACGGCAATAACCAGTATACTGCGCGCCGGTCGAACTTAAGAAGAATGTCAGAGTATGCCTGCTACCGTTATATTACAAGAAGGTCGCGAGAAATCGCTTAAACGTCATCACCCCTGGGTATTCGATGGTGCAGTGGCTAATGTGAAAGGTCGCTGCCGCAGCGGTGATACGGTAGACGTAGTGGCCGCTGACGGTTCATGGTTGGGCCGTGGCGCCTATTCCCCGGCTTCCCAGATCCGTGTGCGTATCTGGACATTCGACCAGCAGGAAGTCATCGATAACGCGTTTTTTCTGCGCCGTATCGAGCAGGCCTGGCAGCTCCGCCAGCGCCTTATGCAACAGGCAAATACCAATGCCTGCCGGCTGGTTGCCGCCGAGTCTGATGGGTTACCCGGCGTTACTATAGATTTATATAACAACCTGGCAGTGCTGCAATTACTTAGTGCCGGGGCCGATAAACATCGCAGTAAGATTGTCTGGGCTTTACAAAAGTTGTTGCCGGACGTGGCAATCTTTGAACGCAGCGATGTGGATGTAAGAAGTAAGGAAGGGCTTGAGCCGCTTATTCAGCCTCTGCACGGCGATATTCCCGACGAAGTAGAAATTGTTGAGCACGGCGTAAAAATCCTGGTAAACCCGCATACCGGCCATAAAACCGGCTTTTATCTCGACCAGCGCGAAAACCGTTTAGCCGCCAGTCGCTATGCGCAGCAGGCCAGCGTACTGAACTGTTTTAGTTATACCGGCACCTTTGCCTGTTACGCCCTTAACGGCGGAGCGTCACACGTGACCAACGTAGACGTGTCGCAACCGGCACTGGATATGGCCAGTCGCCATATTGAGCTCAATGGTTTTGCCGCCGAGCAGTGTAGCCAGGTAAAAGGCGATGTTTTTGAGGTGCTGCGCAATTACCATAGTAAGCAACAGCAATTTGATATGGTGATCCTCGATCCGCCTAAGTTTGTCGACAGCAAAGCGTCGCTTAAACGGGCCTGCCGGGGCTACAAGGATATCAATATGTATGGCATTCACGCGGTTAAACCTGGCGGTATTTTGCTGACGTTCAGCTGTTCGGGCTTAATGGAGCAGTCGCTGTTTCAGAAAATTGTTGCAGATGCGGCACTGGATGCCGGTCGACGAGTGCAAATACTAGAGCATTTGTCGCAGGCGCCCGATCATCCGGTTGGTCTGAATTATCCGGAAGGCTATTACCTGAAAGGGTTAGTTTGTGTGGTTTTGTAGCAGATAAGCAATAAAAGAAGCATACGAGTCCCAGCGCTGCCCGCCAGAGGTAGCGCTTAACCAGATCACCGTAACTTATTTCATCTCAGAAATTTCAACACCCACAATACAACTGCTATCAGACTCGGGTACGCAACGCACCACTTTAGCCACCGCTGATAACGACGGTATCTGTGAACTGGTTGAATCGATGCTAACGCTTACCTGCGTGCCGACTTCAATTGATGGCTCATCAACTTCCAACGACATACCGGTTGCGCTGATATCCTTACATACCGCCTGAAGCGTCCGGCTCGACTCATCATCGATTATTTGTAACTGACACGGAGAGTTAACCATCATCCTGAAAAAGTTGCGTTTATCATCGTATCCTAACATTTACTTACTTCTCCTCTCACCTCAACTGCAAATGGGAAGGCAAAACTGCCTTACTACTAACAAGTTTATAGGGTGACATCCGTGAGTTGTCAATGTAATTTCAGGCCAGTCCCGAGGGTTAAGTTTAAAATAACGTTATTTGTTGGTTTCTATGCCGCTCAGAAAGATTTTTAATACGCTTCCAGTACGCTTAACACCCGTTTAGCTGAAATTGGATAAGCCGTACCCAGCTGCTGGGCAAACAGCGAAACCCTCAGCTCCTCAATCATCCAGCGCACCTCAGCCAGTTCGGCAGGCACTTTGTCGGCATGGTATTTATTGAGTACTGCCGCATAGGCCTGCTCAACTTTATCCAGCGTTATTTGTTGTAAGCGGTCACGATTCGGGTCGACCGGCAGCTTTTCCAGCCTGCGGGCCAGTGCCTTAATGTAGCGGTTCCAATCGGCCAGCCGGGCAAAGCCCACCTCGGCCACAAAGCCCGGGTACACCAGCGTCCCCAGATGTTGTTTAATGTGGTTAAGGCCAGCCACCATGTCCAGCGACACCTTGCCTTTCATTTTCTTCTGACACTGATGGGCCAGCGTCAGACCGGTTTCTACCTGCTGAGCAATGGCCAGCACCGACTCGTTGATGTTGGCCCGCACGTGATCGAGGCACCGGTCGAAGCTTTCTTTATCGCGAATGACCAGCTCGTGCTTTGCCTGAAATTCGTGGCTGAGCGCGTCGATGCCAGCCAGAATGCAATCATCAATAAGCGCTTTAATCTGGCCAAAGGGGTTAAAGTACAGCCCCAGTTTGGCTTTGTTTGGCAGCTTCTGCTCCAGATAATTCACCGGCGAAGGCATACCCAGCATCAACAAGCGATTCAGCCCCTGTTGATGCAGTGCGTTAGCTTTTTCCTGCTCGGCAATCAGCTCGATGTCTACCCGGCCATTATGATTAACCAGCGCGGGATAGGCCTGTACCTCAAAGCCACCGTGCTTTTGGGTAAAGCTGGCTGGCAGCGTATCGAAATCCCAGCTGGTGATATCCTTACGCTCAAGTTCCGGCGTAGCAGCCTGCTCAAAGGTTTCTTTTACCCGCCCCTGCAGACGGTCTTTCAAGGCTTGTAAATCATCGCCGCGGCCAAGTACGTTGTTATCAGCATCCACCACAGCAAAATGCATGATCAGGTGCTTGTCCAGCTGCTCCGGTTGCCAGTCTTCCGGCTCTACCCTCACCCCGGTCATTCTTAGCAACTTGGTGGTCAGTGCATCAAGCAGCTTAATTGGCTTACCGGACTTTTCTTCCTGCATGCGCATATCAGCCAGTGCCGCCTGGGCGTAATTTGGCGCAGGCACAAAGTTACGCCGCAAACGTTTCGGCAGGCTTTTAATCAGCTGGACCACCCGCTCTTCGCGAAGTCCCGGGACCTGCCAGTCAAAGCCGTCTTCCACCACCTGATTAAGCAGCGGTAAAGGGATGCTTACCGTCACGCCATCGTCTTCGGCGTTAGGCTCAAAATGATAGTTCAGCGGCAGAGTAATATTGCCTTGTTGCCAGACGTCCGGAAACGCATTAGCCGCCGAGGTGCCGGGTTGCTCGCGAAACACATCCTGCTCGGTCAGGCGTAAAAAGTCGGTAGAGGACTGCTGCTTTAACCACTTTTTAAACGCGGCGTCGTTATTCACTTCAACCGGCAGTTTATCGGCGTAAAAATCCACCAGGATTTGTTCGTCGACCATAAGATCCCGACGCCGGGTTTTCTGCTCCCAGCCATCGGCGAGTTCAAGTAACGCCTGATTATCCTCTAAAAAGGCATAGCGCAGCTTTGTCTCGCCATTAACCAGTGCTTCACGGATAAACAGCTGATGACAGGTGGCCGGATCTATCTGGCTGTAAGTCACATAACGCTGCGCCACAATCGGCAGGCCAAATAAGGTCACCCGCTCGCTGGCTGTCACTGCACCACGTTTTTTCGACCAGTGCGGTTCAGCGTAATTGCGTTTCACCAGATGCTCACCCAGCGATTCCAGCCACTGCGGTTCAATTTTGGCTACCATACGGCCGAACAGCTTGGACGTTTCCACCAGCTCGGCTGCCACAATCCATTTGGGATTGGCTTTAGCGAGCCCTGAGCCGGGAAAGATCATAAATTTGGTATTGCGCGCACCAAGGTATTCCCGGTCTTTGTCTTTCATGCCCACATGGGATAACAAACCGCTACACAAGGCCTGATGGATGGCCTGATAATCGGCGGCCTGACTGGTAATTCGCAAATCGATTTCAGCAACAGACTTACGTAACTGGCTAACGATGTCCTGCCATTCGCGCATACGCAGGTAATTGATGAAATGGCCATGGCACCATTTACGCAACTGGCTGTTCGACAGTGCTTTTTGTTGCTCCCTGAAGGCTACCCATAAGTTCCAAAGAGCAATAAAGTCGGAGTCTTTATCGGCAAATTCACTGTGCGCCTCATCGGCCTGCGCCCGTTTATCCTGAGGGCGCTCACGGGGGTCCTGAATGGATAATCCGGCGGCAATCACCATCACTTCCATCAGCGCGTTAAACTCACCGGCGGCCACCACCATTCGGGCATAGCGTGGATCGACCGGCAGGCGGGATATCTGTCTACCCAGTTTGGTTAACGCTACCCGCCCCTTTTTGCGGGTAATGGCTTCAATTTCTTCCAGCAAGCGAAAACCATCGTTGATCTGACGACTGTCCGGCGGCTGCACAAAATCAAACTGGTTGATGTCACCCAACCCCAGACTGGCCATTTGCAGAATAACTGAGGCCAGATTGGTACGCAGAATTTCCGGATCGGTAAATGCCGGCCGGTTGTCGTAATCCTGCTCGGAATACAAACGAATACAGATACCTTCAGAGACCCGGCCGCATCGACCGGCCCGCTGATTCGCTGATGCCTGGGAAATAGGCTCAATGGGCAGGCGCTGTACTTTACTGCGCGCGCTGTAGCGGGATATTCGAGCCGTGCCCGGGTCGATAACATATTTAATGCCCGGCACTGTTAGCGAGGTTTCGGCAACGTTAGTAGACAGCACAATGCGCCGCCCGCTGTGCGACTGAAAGATCCGCTGTTGCTCAGAAGCCGACAATCTTGCATACAAGGGAATAATTTCGGTGTGCCGGTACTGGCGGCGACTCAGCGCATCCTGCGCATCGCGAATTTCACGCTCACCGCTTAAAAACACCAGAATGTCACCCGGTGGTTCGCGCATAAGCTCGTCTACCGCGTGGATGATCCGCTCCACCTGGTCGGCATCATCCTCGGCGTCTTCCGGATCGTGATAGCGAACTTCTACCGGGAAGGTTCTGCCGCTCACCTCAATAATCGGCGCATCATTGAAATAGCGCGAAAAACGCTCAGGATCGATAGTCGCTGAGGTAATAATAACTTTCAGTTCCGGGCGTTTGGCCAGCAGTTGTTTAAGATAACCAATCAGAAAATCGATATTCAGGCTGCGCTCGTGGGCCTCATCGATAATGATGGTATCGTACTGATTCAGAAAACGGTCCTGCTGCATTTCTGCCAGCAGCATACCGTCAGTCATCAGCTTTACCAGACTGTTGTCGCTGACCTGATCAGAAAAGCGAATTTTAAAACCGACCAGATCACCAATAGTGGTATTGAGTTCATCGGCAATGCGGTTGGCCACGCTGCGGGCGGCCAGTCGCCGCGGCTGGGTGTGGGCAATGGTGCCGGCCACGCCGCGGCCAAGTTCCAGGCAGATTTTAGGGATCTGGGTGGTTTTACCGGAGCCGGTCTCACCAGCGATGATGACTACCTGATTGTCGGCAATGGCCTGTTTGATGTCATCCTTTCTGTCACTGACCGGCAGTGGCGGATAATCGATATCCGGAATAGACGACTGGCGGGCCGAGCACCTTTCCACCGACGCATTAATACGTTCGATGACTTTTGCCAATTGCTGCTGATTGCTCTCGTTGGATAGATCAGCCTTTCCCAGTTTTTGTAACTGACGGCGTATAGGAAACCTGTCTTTAATAAGACATTGCGGCAATTGACTGAGTAACGCACCGATCGGCGAAGGCTTTGACATAAAAGCAGATAACATCCGGAAACTAAAAACGCAGCGATCCTAGAAGAACCGCAGCCATTTTTCCAGTCTCAATATCCCGAATGCCAGCGTGCTGGTCTTTTATTAAGCCAGCATCACTGTAAAAATCAGGCGTTATCGGCCTTATCAGGCGGTTTTGGGGTATTCCGCGTGTAAGTGTTTATCGATAGCAAACAGGATCTGACTGCGGGTAATGCAACCTACCAGCTTGTTGTCACTGTTGACTACCGGATACACCTTAGGTTTTTCAACCAGCAGTTTTTCTGCCACTTCCAGAATCGACATATCTTCACGCACCGTGAGTACTGGCGTTTTCATGATTTCACCCACGCGACACACTTGCTCACGGTAATAGGTCGACTCCACCATGGCTTTGATGCAGTCCTGTTCGGATAAAAAGCCACACAACTGCCCTGCACTATCCAGCACAGGTCCACCGGACTGGTTGTTTTGCAGTAGCTTTTCTACCGCTTCAGCCACCGGCATTGACTCAGTGAGCTTAACCGGATGCTGACTCATGTATTTACCTACCAGTAACGATTCCATAGATCCTCCTTTGCCACGATTAAACCTTACGCTCTGCTGTGGCGTGATTGTTATTATCAAGAGGGTGATAGCGCATACTACAGCTATATAACGGGGCATTGTTGCCCGGCTATTAAGACAGCCTCTGGGGCGTCTTGCCCTGTAATAAGCCTAGTTCAGAATGCGATGGAATGTTAACTTTTTCTTAACACTACTTTGGTCGTAATAAGGGGGAATTTTAGGAGGATGAAAGGTGATTTCAGCAAGCTGAATTAACCCAGAAGCGCTACCAGTATCACCTTTTAAGGCATACCGGACATTAACAGGTATTAATGTCCGGTATCAGTTTTACTCAACCCATTCTTTATAGATGCCAACTTTCACTTTGCCGTCAGTATCGATTTGCGCCCGGTACATACCGGCAGAATTAAACACCGCGGCAATGTTGCCATCGTGGTCAATGGCGATAATACCGCCATCGCCGCCGGCTTCAACCAGCACATCGTTAATCACTGTATTGGCCGCTTCATCAAGGCTTACACCGGTATATTTCATCCGTGAACAAATGTCTGCAGCTACGTGGTAGCGAATAAAATACTCACCATGGCCGGTGGCAGATACCGCACAGCTACTATTATCGGCCCAGGTACCGGCACCAATGACCGGCGAGTCACCAATGCGGCCATAACGCTTGGCGGTCATGCCGCCGGTGGACGTACCAGCCACCAGGTTACCCTGCTTATCGATAACTACAGCGCCAACCGTACCGAAGCGCTCGTTGCCCTGCTGACCACCGTAAGCAATGCCCCCCGTTAAAATACGTTCCCGGGCTTTCTCCAGCGCTTTGTAGCGACGGTCGGTATCGAAAATATGGTTATCAACCGGCTCCATACCGCGCGACAAGGCAAATTCTTCGGCGCCTTTACCACTTAACATAACATGGGGAGAGTGCTCCATCACCGCTTGTGCGGCGGCAATCGGGCTGGCGATGGTTTTAACGCCCGCTACCGCACCTGCGTTTAAGGTGCCACCATGCATCATTGAGGCATCCAGCTCATGTTCGCCGTCAAATGTGTACACCGCGCCAATACCGGCGTTAAACAGTGGCGATTGCTCCAGTACCTGAATGGTTTCTACCACTGCAGTTTCACCATCTACCCCGGACTGCAGTAACGCGTAACCTTTCTTAACTGCTTCGGTAAGCTTCTCAACGTAGGCTTTCTCACGCTCGGGAGTCATGTTCTTTTTCAGTATTGTGCCGGCACCGCCGTGGATAACAATGGCAACGTCAGCCGCCATAGCCTGAAAGGATAAACCCAGTGCGCACAAAGAAGCAGCGAGAAGAGGTTTGACAGATACATTATTCAACATTAGTGGTTCCTAAAATTTATTATCGTTGTGTAATTTACTCTACTGCCTATTGCCTGCAGGTACCAGAGTCATTCACCCTGCAAGACCGGGACTTCCTCCCGAACACGGATTTTCTGGCTTCTCCCCCGGTTAACCATGTTAGGATGTCGCTATAAAAGCAAAAGCGTTACGGATTAAACGACCTAAACCATGAGTACTACCAGTTCTGCAACTTTTCTCTGGCACGATTACGAAACCTGGGGAGTCAGCCCGCAAAAAGACCAGCCGAGTCAGTTTGCTGCCATCCGCACCGATCAGGATCTCAATGAGGTGGGCAAACCCATCAATATTATGTGTCGCATTAGCAACGATTACCTGCCCCATCCACAGGCGGCACTGGTGACCAAACTGACACCACAGCACACCCTGCGGGACGGCATGACAGAAGCAGATTTTGCCGCCAAAGTACATCAGGCCATGAGCGAACCTAACACCTGCGTGGTGGGCTATAACAGCATTCGCTTCGACGATGAAGTAAGTCGCTACATGTTTTATCGAAACTTTTACGACCCCTATGGCCGGGAGTGGCAAAACGGCAATAGTCGCTGGGATATCATTGATCTGGTTCGGGCCTGTTATGCACTCCGCCCGGAAGGTATTGAGTGGCCGCTGAGGGAAGACGGCAGCCCGAGCTTTAAGCTGGAATTACTCACCGCAGCAAATGGTATTGACCATGGCCAGGCGCACGACGCCCTGGCAGATGTGCGTGCCACCATTGCGTTGGCCCGCCTGATAAAGGAAAAACAGCCTAAACTATTCGACTATGCTTTCTCGTTACGCCAGAAAGCCCATGTCATTAAACAAATAAACCTGCAGCAACTCACCCCACTGGTACATGTATCATCTAAGATCCCCGCCAGTCAGGGCTGTTGCACGTGGATCCTGCCTGTTGCGCAGCACCCCACCAACCCCAACGCGATTATTTGCGTAGACTTAAGCAAGGATCCGCAAGCCATTTTAAACGAGAATGCCGAAACCCTGCGTAGCCTGCTGTATGCGCGCCAGGAGAGCTTTGAGGAAGGCCAGCAACGCCCGGGGATTAAGCTTATCCACATAAACCGTTCGCCGTTTATTACTACCGCCAAGGCGCTGACCGAAGGCAATGCCGATCGTCTGGGCCTGGACCGTGAGCAATGCCTGGAAAATTACAAACGCCTGGCCGAAGATACCGCCTGGCGGGATACCCTGATTGAGCTTTACAATGAGCCCCATGAAGATAGCGAAGTTGATGCCGATCACGCACTCTACAGCGGCGGCTTTTTAACTAACGAAGAGAAGCACTGGTGCGATGATGTGCGAGAGGCTCAACCGGAGCAGCTCAGCGTACTTGCTGAGCGCATGCAGAACCCCAAACTCAAAACCCTGCTGTTTCGTTATCGGGCCAGAAACTATCCGCATACACTAACGTTTGAGGAAAGCCAGCGTTGGCAGCAGCACCGCCAATTTAGATTGACAGCGCCAGATTCTCCGGCCAGTATCACCATAGATGCTTACCTGCTGGAGCTGGAACAACTGGCCATGCAACATGCAGAAAATAACGAGCACAAAGCGATATTGAAAGCGTTATACGATTACGCACAAAATTTGTAGTATTTGTGTAGGGTCAACCGCTACAGAAATACCCAAAATTGCAGATATAGAATAATAATAACGACGACTTGTTCACGTGCGCGCAGCGCTAACAGACAGGAATGGCAATGCAAGGTGTAAATTTTTCTTTCGATACCAACCGGGAAAACGTAACGTTAACCATCTCCCCCGGTGAATTGGAACAGGAACTCTCGGCAGAAGAGGTCCATAAAGCGCTGTGTGAACAGGGCTTTGATGAAGTCTATCTGTCAGAGAATGCCATCAAAACAGCCTGTGATAAGGCAAATCACCTGTTCAAAACCCGTGACAGTTCACAACAGGTGGTCGAACAGGTTGGCGAACGACGCCATACCGAAGTTGAATTTCGCATTAGCGAAGACAATATGAGCGCCTATGCCATTCTTACAGCGCCTCACGGTGGCCAGTTGCCGCGCGCTGAACAAATCCAGATCATGGCAAAGAATAATGGTATTCGTCGCGGCGTAGGCATCAAACGCATTCGCGCGTTACTTGACAGAGTCGCCGAGGCAGAGCCTGGCAGTCATGTTGAAGGTGAAATAGCCAAGGGGCTCCCGCCTCGCGACGGCCACTCATCTAAACAGGTGCCATTGGTCCCCAACGCGCTGGAGCGCGTGCTCAAACCTCAGGCCAAGACTGATAAAAAGGTCGATTTACGTAACCTTGGCGAAATTGTCTGCGTTAAAGCCGGCGCCGAAGTGTTGCGTCGTGAAGCGCCCGGCAAAGGCCGCCATGGCTTTGATGTGCGCGGCAACGTACTGCCATCAAAAATTGGCGACTGGGTACCACTTAACCTGGGCAGTGGCACCGCGCTTAGCGATCACGATGAAAATCTGGTGGTCTCTACTATTGCCGGCATGCCCAAATACAACAACATGGTGATGCAGGTTGACGATACCTTTATTTGCCAGGGCGTTAACGTGGGAACCGGTCATATTACCTATGAAGGTTCTGTGCTGGTAAATGGTGACGTAACTGAAAATATGATCGTCAAAGCCAAAGGTGATGTCACCGTTAATGGCTTTGCCGAGTCTGCTCATATTCAGGCTGATGGCGATGTCATCATCACCGAAGGGGCAATGGGTAAACAATCCGATGATCATAACGAATATACCTGCACTATCCAGGCGGGCGGCAGTGTTTACCTGCAACACGGACAAGGACTCGACATTATCTGTGGTGGCAACCTGAATGTAGGCCGCCAGCTTGCTCATTGCCGGGTCATTACCGGTGGCCAGATTGTAGTTGGACAGCCGGATAACCCTCAGGGTAATCTGTTTGCCTGCGAAATCAGCAGCCATGGCCCGGTCATCGCGGGTACTGTGGGTGCAGTCTCTGGCAGTACCTTGCGCATTGATTTCAGCATGGGCTTTAATCAACTCCAGGCCCGTAAAGACAGTTTTGAGGATCTGCTGCGTCAGATCCGCGGCAATGCTGAACGACACAAACAGAAAATTGACAACATCAATAACCGCGTTGTGCCCAAATCTTTACTCAGCAAAGTTGACGAAGCTAAAGAAATGCTCAAAAACGAGTCGAATCTGCTGACCTGGATGGAAAGTAAATCAGTGGAGATGGCACAGGCCAAACAACAGTATCAGGAAGCCGCCAGGCTAATTGCCAACAAAAAACTATACTCCGGCGTGTCGGTTAAACTCAACAACCGTAACTGGCGTTCCGAGCGCGAATACGACCGGGCGCAAGTCAGCTACGATATGCACCAGTGGAAATACGAACCACTGGTATAGTCCAGTAAAAAGGGCAGCTTATCGCTGCCCTGTTTAATTCTCACCTGAAGCCTCTCAGGTCTCCGCTATCATCACCTTACCACTATGATGACGACGCGCCAGGTATAACGCCTGACTGGCTCTTTCATACCAATCGGCAAAGGTTTCACCTTCCTGCAAAGCGGCCAGTCCTATCGAAAATGGTAATAAACGAATGTCATCCCGGGGATGCGTTTCAATGGCATCCTTTAATCGCTCGGCCAGAATTTTCGATGCTGCAATGGGCGTTTGCGGGCACAGGATAATAATTTGTTCAGCACTCCAGCGTCCGGCGATATCGACTTCCCGCACGCTGCGCAGGCATACTCTGGCAAGCTCACGCATGCCCTCTTCAGAGAATGGTTTATCGCCGGGGTTTGGCCGCACATTCTGAGTAGAAAAATCAAACAGGATCAGCGTAGCCGCGATGTGGAAACGGTTAAAGCGAGACACCTCATCTTCTGCCCGGTGCAGCATAAAATTGCGGTTATACAGATTGGTGGCGGTGTCATGGGAGGATAAAAACTCCAGCATGCGGTTTTTTTCCAGCAATACCGACTGCAGGTTTTCCATTTCTTCCTGCTTTGAACGTAATTCACGACTGTACCTGCGCATAATATTGCGCCGCCAGAACAGTGTGGCCAGGATCACCGCAACACAGGCAATGCCCAGCACCGCCAAACGAAAATCCTGATGGTACTGGCGTTTTACATTGCTCCAGCGTTTATAGATATCCACCCGGGCCGCTTCGGGAATTCGCTCAATGGCGTCATTAATCCGGGCAACCAGTTCCGGGTAGGCTTTGTTTACGCCCATGCGCAGGGAATTATAGGGTTCGGCATAGCCGACGATGGCCATTTCCTGCATGTTCATTTTATTCAGTTCTGAGTTAATACTCAGCAGTGCACCGGCAAACACATCAACGTCACCACTGCTCAACGCTCGCAGTCCTTCTCCTTCACTCTCAAACAACTGCAGGCTGAGCTGCGAATAATAGCGGGTCAGGTAATCGGCCAGAAAAGAATCTTTTGCCACGCCCACCAATTGATTATTCAGCCCTTCCAGGCCCTGATACATCACTTTGGCATCACGGGCAATCAACACATTCGGCGACTGAAAGTATGGCACCGTGAAATCAAGGTATACATTGCGGTGCGCAGAACTGTTGAGCATCGAAATCAGCATACAACGGCCGGTTTGCACATACTCCAGAGACTGACGGAATGAATCGGTTTTAACCAGTTTGAAATTCAGATTAGCCAGCTCCCCCACTAGTTTGAGGTAGTCGGCAGAAATCCCCACGTGTTTGTCATTGCGGAGCATTTCGTAAGGAACCCAGGCAGGGTCTATACAGTAGGTTACTGATTTTGGGCTGGCACTTGCCTTACCTGCAAAACTAGCGGCGCAGATAACAAAGCAAAGCGTAAATACTGTTCGTAATTTGAACATCACCATGTCATTTATTCTTGTTTTTACCAAGTATGCGTTGCAGCGTGCTCTAAATCAACTCATTGAAACAATTACGAATAAAATCAATGTAATGTTCAGGACTATCTGATTGGTAAATGTACACAGGGCCGCCTGAAGCTGGCCCTGTGTTATTGGCGGTTCTGATTACAACATTTCTACTGCCAGTGCCACACCTTCACCACCACCGATACACAGTGAGGCAATCCCTTTACTCAGGCCTTTTTGCTTCAGGCCGTGTAACAGGGTAACCAGGATACGGGCACCAGAAGCACCAATCGGGTGACCCAGCGCGCACGCACCGCCTTTAATATTAACCTTGCTCTCATCCAGACCCAGCTTTTTAATCGCCAGCATGGTTACCATGGCAAACGCTTCGTTGATTTCAAATAAATCAACGTCGTCTTTGCTCCAGCCTGCTTTGTCGAGCACTTTTTCCATGGCGCCAACCGGCGCAACGGTAAAGTCTTCCGGTGCAATAGAGTTAGTTGCGTGAGCAACCACTTTCGCAAGTGGCGTTAAGCCCAGTTCAGCGGCTTTAGACTCACTCATTACCAACAGCGCGGCAGCACCATCAGAGATAGAGCTTGAGTTAGCGGCAGTAACCGTACCATCGCGTTTAAACGCAGGGCGCAGCGACGGAATTTTATCCGGACGAGCAGACCCAGGGCCTTCGTCGATGTCTACCACTACATCGCCTTTGCGGGTAGAAATGGTTACCGGCACAATTTCATCACCAAAGGTGCCACTGTTAATGGCTTCGTTGGCTTTTGATAATGAACCTATCGCAAATTCATCCATCATTTCACGAGTCAGACCTTCTGCATCGGCCGTTGCCTGCGCAAAACAGCCCATAGCCTGACCATCGTAGGCATTTTCCAGACCGTCCATCATCATGTGATCAAGCACTTTGCCATGACCCATACGATAGCCGCCACGCGCTTTTGGTAACAGGTACGGCGCACCACTCATGCTTTCCATACCACCGGCAACAATCACTTCGGCACTGCCCGACTGAATCATGTCGGATGCCAGCATCACTGCTTTTAGCCCTGAACCACACACTTTGTTAATGGTTACCACGCCTGCCGATAACGGTAATTCTGCTTTCAATGAAGCCTGTCTGGCGGGTGATTGTCCTAAACCTGCTGGCAGTACACAGCCCATAATGACTTCGTCTACTGCAGCAACATCAACATCACCGCATGCTGCTTTAATCGCTTCTGCGCCTAAATCAGTGGCTGGCAGCGTTGACAGCGATCCCATAAAACCGCCCATGGGAGTTCGTTTCGCAGCTACAATAACGACAGATTCTTTACTCATAGTTTCCTTGCCTCAATTGAGATTTAAACAAATACAGATAACCACCTGCTCGAGCCTACTACTGCACATAGCCTACACCTGTATAAAAAAATAAACACACGACTTTGGTTTTATGTCAGCCATGACGTTTATAAATTTGACGTTAAATAAATGTTACATTAAATTCACCTTAACCTAACCCTAACGTTAACGTAAATCAATTTTACCAGTACAGTTATCACGCCTGAAAGTAGGTGACAAAAAGGATACCGGCAATGACCAATCAAAATAATGAAGTAACCTACTCTATTGGTGAACTCGCTAAAGAATTTGATATTACACCCCGTTCTATTCGCTTTTATGAAGAACAAGACTTATTAAGTCCCGAGCGAACCGGGCAAACACGTATCTACTGTAACAAAGACCGGGTCAGGTTAAAGCTAATACAGCGTGGTAAGAGGTTGGGCTTCTCGTTAGCTGAAATCAAGAACCTGTTTGAGCTCTACGATAGCAACGCCAACTCCATGCTGCAACTGGAAGCCATGTTACAGATGACAGAACAAAAACGTGCCATCCTGCGCCAACAGCTCGACGATATTCAAATGCTCATGAATGAACTGGATGAAGTTGAAAAGCGTTGCCGCGACGAACTGGCCGACTTACAAAAAAGAGGTAGTTAAGCCATGACGACACATTACCCCACATTAAATTTTGATCTCGGTGAAGACATCGACATGCTGCGCGAGCATGTTCACCAGTTTGCCCTCAATGAAATCGCCCCGTTAGCCAGCCAGGCCGACGAAGATAATGCCTTTCCAAACCAGTTGTGGCCAAAACTGGGGGATATGGGTTTGCTTGGCGTCACCGTCAGCGAACAGTACGGCGGCTCGGAAATGGGTTATCTGGCCCACACTGTCGCTATGGAAGAAATCAGCCGTGCCTCAGCCGGTATTGCCCTGAGCTACGGCGCTCACTCTAACCTGTGTGTGAATCAGATCTTTAAAAACGGCAATGACGCCCAGCGCGAAAAGTATCTGCCGAAACTGGTCAGCGGTGAGCATATTGGTGCGCTGGCGATGAGTGAGCCCAACGCGGGTTCTGATGTTGTCAGCATGAAACTCAATGCACGTAAGAACGGTGATAAATACATCCTGAACGGCAACAAAATGTGGATCACCAATGGTCCGGATGCCCATACCTTTGTAATTTACGCCAAAACCGATGTCAGCTCGGGGCCGAAAGGGATTACTGCGTTTATTGTCGAGCGTGACTTCCCCGGCTTTAGCCGTGCGCAGAAGCTCGACAAGCTCGGTATGCGCTCATCCAGCACCTGTGAGCTGGTGTTTGAAGACTGCGAAGTGCCAGCCGAAAATATCCTCGGTGAAGAAGGCGGCGGCGTACGTGTACTCATGAGCGGCCTCGATTACGAACGGCTGGTGTTATCCGGCGGTCCGCTGGGCATTATGCAGGCCTGTATGGACGTGGTAGTACCCTACATTCACGACCGTAAACAGTTTGGCCAGTCTATCGGTGAGTTTCAGCTGGTGCAGGGTAAGGTAGCCGATATGTATACCCAGATGAACGCCGCGCGCGCCTATGTGTATGCGGTAGCAAAAGCTTGTGATCGCGGCGAAACAGCACGTAAAGATGCTGCTGGTGCAATTCTCTACTCAGCTGAGCTGGCTACCAAAATGGCCCTCGATGCTATTCAGCTACTGGGCGGCAATGGTTACATCAATGAATTTCCTACCGGCCGCCTGCTACGCGACGCCAAACTATACGAAATTGGTGCGGGTACCTCAGAAATACGCCGTATGCTGATTGGTCGGGAGCTGTTTAAAGAATCAGCCTGAACCAACAATCCTTACTAACGACAGGACACAGAGGAGGCACTATGCCTGTACTCACCAGTCAGGTTAATCCACAAAGCGATGCCTATAAACAAAACCAACAAGGCATGCAGAACGTGGTGGATGATCTGCAGAAAACCATCGCGACCATTTTAAAAGGTGGTGGCGAAAAATACGTGGCCCGACATAAGGCCAAGGGTAAATTGCTGGCCCGTGAGCGTATCGATGCGCTGCTGGATGCCGACTCACCCTTTCTTGAAATAGGTCAGCTGGCCGCCCATAACGTGTATGGCGAAGACGTACCCTGTGCCGGTGTAGTGGCCGGTATTGGTCTTATTCACGGCAGTGAATGTATGGTGGTGGCTAACGATGCCACCGTCAAAGGCGGCAGCTACTACCCCTTAACAGTTAAAAAGCATCTGCGCGCTCAGGCCATTGCCGAGCAGAATCACCTGCCCTGCATTTATCTGGTCGACAGCGGCGGCGCCAACCTGCCCCGTCAGGATGAGGTGTTCCCGGATCGGGATCACTTCGGCCGTATTTTCTTTAATCAAGCACGCATGTCATCAATGAACATACCGCAAATCGCGGTAGTTATGGGTTCATGTACCGCCGGTGGTGCTTACGTACCAGCCATGGCCGATGAAAGCATTATTGTTAAGGAACAAGGCACTATCTTTCTGGCTGGTCCACCACTGGTGAAAGCCGCCACCGGCGAAGAAGTCAGCGCCGAAGAACTGGGCGGCGGCGATGTGCATACCCGGGTATCCGGGGTTGCCGACCATCTGGCCAATAACGATCTGCATGCACTGGATATTGCCCGCAATGCAGTGGCCCGGTTAAATCGTAAGAAGCCGGTGACCACTGCGAATCAGGCAGTTAAACCACCGCGTTACCCCATTGCTGAACTGTACGGCATCGTGCCGCAGGATCTGCGCCAGCCTTTTGATGTCAGAGAAGTGATTGCAAGAATTGTCGATGACTCCGACTTTGATGAGTTTAAGGCCCGCTACGGCACCACCTTAGTGTGCGGATTCGCTCATCTGTACGGCATGCCGGTGGGCATTGTGGCTAACAACGGCATCCTGTTTGGCGAGTCAGCCCAGAAAGGCGCGCATTTTGTAGAGCTATGCAGCCAGCGCAAAATTCCGCTGATATTCCTGCAGAACATCACCGGGTTTATGGTGGGTAAACAATACGAAGCATCCGGTATCGCAAAACACGGCGCCAAAATGGTAACTGCCGTGGCCTGCGCCAATGTGCCCAAACTCACCGTCCTGATTGGCGGTAGTTTTGGTGCCGGGAACTACGGCATGTGCGGGCGCGCCTACGATCCCCGGTTTATGTTTATGTGGCCTAATGCTCGGATCTCCGTAATGGGCGGCGAACAGGCCGCAGGCGTACTGGCCCAGGTGAAAAAAGACCAGGCCGAACGTGCCGGCACAAGCTGGACTGACGCCGATGAGCAGGCAGTCAAACAGCCGGTTATCGACAGCTACGAACAGCAAGGCCATCCGTATTATGCGTCTGCCCGTTTGTGGGACGACGGCGTAATCGATCCGGCGGATACCCGCAAGGTACTGGGTTTAGCATTAAGCGCCAGTCTCAATAAACCCATCGAGGATACGCAGTTTGGCGTATTCAGAATGTAGGGGGAAGTGATGACCGAACACGTATTATATGAGGTTAACGAACAAGGCGTGGCACGTATTACGCTAAACCGCGCCGACAAACACAATGCCTTTAACGAAGACATGATTGCCGGGTTAACCGCCAGTTTTGAGCAGGCCGGCAACGATCCCGCCGTGAAAGTAGTGGTACTGGCCAGTAACGGTAAAAACTTCAGTGCCGGTGCCGATTTAAACTGGATGCAGAAAATGGCTGGCTATACCGAAGCGCAAAACCGCGCCGACGCCATGAACCTGGCCACCATGTTACATACCCTGTATACCCTGCCCAAACCAACCATTGCCCGGGTTCAGGGCGCGGCTTACGCCGGCGCGGTAGGTTTAATTGCCTGCTGCGATATCGCCATCGCCTGCAAGCTCAGCAAGTTTTGCTTAAGCGAAGCTAAAATAGGCCTGGTCCCGGCCACCATCAGCCCCTACGTTATCGAAGCCATGGGCAAGCGCATTGCTAAACGTTACTTTATGACCGCCGAAGTCTTTACTGCTCGCCGAGCCCGTCGTCTGGGCCTGATCAGCGAGGCGGTGAGTGAAGACCAGCTTGATGCCACCATCGAGCAGCTTACCGATACACTGCGCCACAATAGCCCTGAAGCCGTCAGCCAGTCAAAGTTATTGGTTAATACCGTGGCCGGCCAGCCTATTGATGAGTCCATGCGCGCGCTCACCAGCGACTGGATTGCCCGGATCCGCGTGTCGGAGCTGGGTCAGGAAGGCCTTAACGCCTTTTTGCAAAAACGCCCGCCAAACTGGTTACCAGCAGGGTCAAAGGAGTAAATCATGTCAGTCACCAAAAACATCAATAAAGTACTGATTGCCAACCGTGGCGAGATTGCCTGTCGGATTATTGCCACAGCACGTCAGCAGCATATCCGTTCTGTAGCGGTGTACTCTGAGGCCGACCAGCATGCCATGCATGTTAAACAAGCCGATGAAGCCGTTGCGATTGGCCCTGCCCCGGCCAGTCAGAGCTATCTGGTGCAGGACAAAATCATAGCGGCCGCCAAACAGTGCGGGGCCGATGCCATTCACCCGGGCTACGGATTTCTGTCTGAAAATGCCACCTTTGCCAAACGCTGTGAACAGGAAGGGATTATCTTTATTGGCCCGCCGGCCAGTGCTATTGAGGCCATGGGTTCTAAATCCCGGGCCAAGCAAATAATGGAAGACGCCGGCGTGCCGCTGGTGCCCGGCTATCATGGCGATGAGCAAAGTGCTGAGTATTTACTTAACGAAGCCCGCCGGATTGGTTTTCCAGTGATGCTTAAAGCCGCTGCCGGCGGCGGTGGTAAGGGCATGCGTCAGGTAATGACCGAGGCTGATTTTCAGGCTGCGCTGGACGCTGCCAAACGGGAGGCTAAAGCCAGTTTTGACGACGACCTGATGCTGGTTGAAAAGTTTTTAACCGAGCCTCGCCATGTGGAAATTCAGGTCTTTTGCGATCAGCACGGCAATGGTGTTTATCTGTTCGACCGCGACTGCTCAGTGCAGCGCCGCCATCAGAAAATTATTGAGGAAGCACCGGCCCCCGGCATTAGCGATACCGTGCGTCAGCAAATGGGCGAAAGTGCCCTTGCCGCGGCCAAAGCCATTAACTATGTGGGCGCCGGCACCGTTGAGTTTCTGCTCGACGGCGACGATTTCTATTTTATGGAAATGAATACCCGCCTGCAGGTAGAGCATCCGGTGACGGAAATGGTTAGTGGTGAAGACCTGGTTGCCTGGCAGCTTACGGTAGCCGCTGGCCAGCCACTGCCAAAAACGCAGCAGCAATTGCGCTGTAGCGGCCATGCTTTTGAGGTAAGGTTGTACGCCGAAGACCCGGATAATGAATTTTTGCCCTCCACCGGACTGCTTAAACGCTTACGTTTCCCGGCTGAGGGCAATGGCGTAAGGGTCGATACCGGCTTTATCGAAGGTGATACGGTCAGCGTACATTACGACCCCATGCTGGCAAAGCTCATTACCTACAGTGATAACCGTGAAAAAGCATTGGCCAAAATGCTCAACTGCCTGGAACAAACCCGGGTTACCGGCGTGACCACCAATTTACCCTACGTGCACCGGGTGATGGAAAATGCAGACTTCGCCGCAGCCAGATTAACGGTGCATTTTATCGCCGAGCACACTGAGGCCCTGGCGCCGCAGGCGTTTAACTGTGATTATCTGCCCGCCATGGCGTTTTGCCTGTTTAAGACCATGCAGTCTGATAGCGCCCCCCTCGGCGATGAAGGCCTTAAAGGTTTCCGCTTAAATCACCAGCGCCAGTACTATCTGGCAGTACAGTGCCAGGATAAAGCCTATCTGCTCTCAGTTACCGCAAATGAAGGTCAGCTCAGCGTTACCTGCGAGGAAAATCACTGGCTGATAAGTGGCGACTGGCAGGATGAGAATCTTAACCTTATCGTCGATAACTATCAGCGCCGCTATACCGTTTGCCCCGACAGCGACGACGGCTGGGTACTGTTTGACGGTGCCAGCGCCCTGCCTTTCACGTTGCAACGACCGGATTTCGGCCAGCATGAAGATGCCCATGAAAACGAATGTGTTGCGCCCATGAACGGTACTGTGGTTAAGCTACTGGTTGAGCCTGGCAGTAAGGTCACTAAAGGCACTTCACTGCTGATCCTGGAAGCGATGAAAATGGAGCACAACGTAAAAGCCCCGGCCAACGGTGAAGTGGCGGAGTTTTATTACCAGGCCGGCGACATGGTTGACGGTGGCGCCGCCCTGCTGGAGTTTGTCGCTGATGAGTAATTATCCGCAGCAGGTCAGCATTGTTGAAGTGGGCGCCCGTGACGGTTTGCAAAATGAAGCGGCGGTGATCGAACTGCCGGTAAAACTGGCGTTTATAGACGGACTGGTACGCGCCGGGCTCAAACGTATTGAAGCCGGTAGTTTTGTGTCACCTAAATGGGTGCCACAAATGGCCGATAGCGCAGCGGTGTTTAATAGCTTGGGGCAAGACTCAGGCGCCACTTTCAGCGCCCTGACGCCCAACGAAAAAGGCATGCTGGCGGCTATCGATGCGGGCGTTGATGAGGTTGCGGTATTTGCCGCCGCCTCTGAAAGCTTTTCCCAGCGCAATATTAATTGCTCGATTGAGCAAAGCCTGGAACGTTTTGAACCGATCTTCCGTTTAGCCCGCCAGCATAACCTGCGGGTTCGTGGTTATGTGTCCTGCGTGATGGGCTGCCCCTATGAAGGCGCTATCAGCCCGGATGCCGTGCTGGCGGTCAGCCAGACTTTACTCGACAAAGGCTGCTACGAAATCTCTCTGGGCGATACCATAGGTACCGGCACGCCGGGACAGACTGCGCAGCTGCTAAGCACCTTGTTAAAAACCATCCCCGCATCAAAACTGGCGGTGCATTTTCACGATACCTACGGTCAGGCCCTGGCCAATATTCTGGTTGCGTTACAGCATGGTATCAGTGTGATTGATTCGGCCGCCGGCGGCTTAGGCGGCTGCCCTTATGCTGCCGGTGCCAGCGGCAATGTCGCCACCGAAGACGTGGTGTATATGCTAAACGGCATGGGGGTAGATTGCGGCGTTGATATCAATGCGTTGGTAGCCGCGTCCACGCAAATATTTGACCATCTTAACCGTGAACCCGCTTCGCGGACCATGCGGGCGTTGCTGGCCAAACATCACAATGTGATATAGCGCTGCGGCCTGGTATAGTCTGAAAGCGGCCTGCTGTGTAGATCAGGCCGCTTGTTGTTTCTCTTTGGGCAGAATAAAGCTCAACCCAATCCCTATCAGTAACATCGCCGCCATGGTAGCAACGATATTAATATCAAAGGCTGCCTTAAGCGCCGCATAAAGCGCACCAAAACCCAGCAAAATAAGTCCGATTGCGGTGTTGCTAAAAGCCACCAGTTCGGTGCGTTGCTGACCATCTTTAACATCCAGGCTGTAGGTTTTACGACCAGTGCGGACGCCGGTGTGCGCCACGGCCAGTACAAAGAACAAGCCGCCGGAAATCCACAGCGAGTGACCTGGCAATAACAACAAACCGCCACAGGCAATAAGCGCCAGCACACCGGCTAGTTGCAGAGTGAGCCTGGCGCTGTAATCCGCCACGCTGCCCCAGATAAACGAAGAGAGCATGGTTGCTGCTGCCTGCGCGCCAAGATAAAACGGTAACAGGCTGGAAGCTTCCTGCTCGGTTTCAAGCATAAAGTAAGGCGCTACCAGAGCGCTGTGAACAAACAGCCCCCTTACCACAATAAACTTGTACACCACGGCATCGAAATCCCACCAACTTTGACCGCCCTGCTGTTTATCCTCGTCTGCCTCAACGCAGGTTTTTACCGGCAATAAAATAAACAAGCCGAGTAACATGGCGGTGACAGCGCCAATGAGCAAGCCAAAGATCAGGGTTTCGCCCAACTGATCGGCAAAATACACCAATGGTACGGCGATAATTAACGTTAAAACGCCCGAGGTGGTAGAAGCAATACCCAGCAATTTTCCCCTGTCGCCCTGCTCTGCTACGTCGGCCTGAATGTCTTTCATGGTCAGCGAGCAAGCCGAGCGGCCTAAGCTCAATAAACACAGTCCGCCTAGTACGAACCATCCGGCGGTCATGCCTTCGTACCAAAAAGCGCCAAGAATAATGGCTAGCAGAGAAAACGACTGTACAATCATACCTAAGCGCCAGACATGGTGTCGCGCCGGATAGTTGCGCAGTACTACACCAATGGCAGCCTGAGGAAGCAAAGCTCCTGACTCGCGGATAGGCACCAGCCAGCTAATCATCCAGGCGGGCGCCCCCAGGGCCAGCATCAGGGCCGGTAAGGTTGTTTTAGCAGAAATAAGCAAATCGGCCAGTTTGGTGTTGGCGAGGCTGGCAATTAAGCGACGTTTGACAGAGTTCAAAGCGCAGTTACCGGTCTGAAAGATACCACTTTCGACCGCCTTAGTAATTGATTAGGCTGTAGTATACGCAGAAATTCCAGGTTGAGATCCCCCGTTTGGTATAACAGTACTAAAGACTAATACCGGGCAGCAAGGCTGCTACCCCATGCTGTTTTCTACCAGGGTTTTGATATTTTCCAGGCCCACCTGAATGTCTTTGCCCAGCTTATTATCAAAAAATAGTAACTTGTAGCGGTCAATAATATTAACGCCGACATTACCACGACTGCTCCAGGTGAGCTCGGTGCCGGACTCGAGAGGTTTAAGACGTAATTCACCGTGGGCTTTAATGCCATGGACGGGATTATCAACGCTGTACACCAGTTGGCGGTTAAACTGCAGGGAGGTAATTTCAATGGTGCCGCGACCAAGAACATCACTACTCCAGCGCAACCGCATTCCGATGGCGCGATCCGGCCCGTCATAGGTCATCACAGCGTTAGGATCCATCTGGTACCAGGTACTCCACTGCTCCCACTTGCGCAGATCAACAATGGCGGCGTAAACCTTATCGGCGGGCGCGTTTATTTCGATTGTACGCTCGACTTCATACTCTTCAGGCAGAAACAGTCCCGTCAGAATGACAAGAAAAGCCACAATAAACAGATTTATGAGCCATTTACTGCCCCACATAGTGTCTCCCGTTAAAACCACCTCGGCCAATTATAACATTAATTTAACAAAATGAGAGTTTAACGGCCTTTTTTGTTTGAACTAAATCAAATATTGATTTATCGACCGCTAAGTAAACGCCTGACCAGCTCGTAATTGTCGATAAAACCGTTGCTACATCAATAAGCTATTCTGATTGCGACGTGCAGCGCATGATTGTTAATAACGCAGTGCGCTCGCTGAGTTTGCGCCATAAATTAGCCATGAGCGCTTATCGGTAGCCCCTAAAGTATCTTCTGAAAGCAATGAAATTCATCTTTCCTGTATAACCGCGTTAAACAACCGTTTGCGCAATAATTCCAGCCGATGTTTTTATGGAAAACAGACTCCCATTCACAATTAACAGTTTCACTACAAACAAATTAATATTTATTTACACCAACGGCGCTTGAGCATTTATTATTCAAGGCGTAAGATGGTGAAAAATAATGTAATTTAATTACAAATAACCTATCCTTAAATAGATGGATACGGTCACCCAGACCGGCAGGCATGAGCCGTTACTACACAGCGCGTCGATGGAGAAACAGAATGTCCGACAAGAGCCCTCGTTATATCAGTAATCTTACCCGCGATACCTATGCATTGATCCTCGCCGGTGGCCGGGGGTCACGATTACACGAACTCACTACCTGGCGGGCCAAACCGGCGCTCTATTTTGGCGGTAAATTCCGCATCATCGACTTTCCGTTGTCTAACTGTATTAACTCAGGTATTCGCCGGATCGGCGTTGTCACTCAGTATAAATCACACTCACTTATCCGCCACCTGGTGCGCGGTTGGGGGCACTTTAAAAAGGAACTGGGCGAGTCGGTAGAAATTTTGCCTGCGTCACAGCGCTTTTCAGAAAACTGGTACGAAGGCACCGCCGACGCGGTATTCCAGAATATCGACATTATCCGCGATGAGCTGCCTAAATTTGTAATGATTTTATCCGGCGATCACATATACCGCATGGACTACGCCAACCTGTTAGCCCGCCATGTGGAAACCGGTGCTAAGATGACCGTATGCTGTATGAAGGTGCCACTGGAAGAAGCGGCCGGCGCATTTGGTGTTATGTCGGTAGACGAAGACTACCGTATTAAGGGCTTTACCGAAAAACCCGCTAACCCGGACCCGGTACCCAACGAGCCGGATTTATGCCTGGCTTCCATGGGTAACTACGTATTTGATACAGAATTTTTGTTTGAGCAACTGGCACGCGATGCTGAAACCTCAGGCTCTGAACGGGATTTCGGTAAAGACATTATTCCCAGCATTATTAAAGACCACGACGTATTTGCTTATCCGTTCCAGAGCAGCGAGAACGAACACGTTTACTGGCGTGATGTAGGCACCCTGGACTCATTCTGGGAAGCCAATATGGAAATGGTAGCGCCCGTTCCGGCACTAAACTTATACGATCGTAAGTGGCCAATCTGGACTTATCAGGAACAACTGCCGCCAGCGAAGTTTGTCTGGGAAGATCATGACCGCCGCGGAGAAGCCATCAACTCGGTAGTCTCCGGTGGCTGCATTGTTTCCGGCTCGACCCTGCGTCGCTCACTGTGCTTCTCAAATGTCCGGGTCCACTCTTATGGCCTGATTGAGGAAGCCGTGATCCTGCCAAACGTGGAAATCAAGCGTCACTGTAAACTGCGTAAGGTGATTATTGACCGCGGCTGCGTAATCCCGGAAGGCACTGTAATAGGTTACGATCACGACGAAGACCGTCGCCGCGGCTTCCGCGTCTCCGAAAAAGGCGTTGTGCTGGTAACCCGCGAGATGCTTGGTCAGCCAGTGGGTGGCACCGCCTTAGGTTGATGCTTCTATCCATGGATCTGGCGCTTAGCCAGGTCCTGCGGTAACCGTAACGACGTCCAGCCAAACACCAGTATTGATAACACAAACGGAATAGCCAGCCAGTCAAGTGCGGCTACCAACCCTTCAAGTTCACCCAGACTCGCCGTGTAATGCTCGCTGAGTACGCCCACAAACGTTGGCCCACCGCCAAGCGCTATCAGGTTCAGAACAAAGAAAAATAACGCGGTAGACATGGCCCGGCAATTAGCCGGAGACAGCGTTTGTGCCATGGCAAAGCACGGCCCGAAATAAGTACCGCTGGTAACCTGCAATAAAGTAAAACCAGCAATCGCCGGCCACAGCGATTCACTGTGAATAGCCAGCAAAAAAGCCGGCACGCCAACGCATAGAGCAATGGCTGGCAGACGCGCATAAGCACCTGGATTGCTACGCCCCCATTTATCGGCAATAGCACCACCGGCCCACACGCCAATGGCATATAAAGTGCCGTTAATAACCCCAAAAACTACCAGTAACCAGACTATGTCTACTTCACTGAAGCGCCGCACGAAGTAATCCATCTGCCAGCCAATCACGGCATAGTTAGCAAATGACGACAACGTAATCCCCAGTACCATGCCCCACCAGCTCGGCGTTTTAAGCAGCTCAATAATGCTATCGAGCATGGGTCGCTGACGCTCTTGTTCGGTTTGCTGTCTAACGGGCTCTTTTACCGTCAGTTTAAGCACAATAGCCAGTACGATACCGGGCAGCCCTAGCGCTATCATTACCGAGCGCCAGTTAGCCTGACCTCCGCTGAGCACAAATGCTGAGGCCAGATACGCCAGCATAATGCCAAAGGGAATGCCCAGCGCATATAGCGCCATGGCCGTGGCCCGCTCTTTCGGGGTAAAGAGATCAGCAATAATACTGTGCGCCGGTGGCGTACCGCCGGCTTCGCCAATCCCCACGCCAATCCGGCATAAAGTCAGTTGCAGGTAGCTGCCGGCAAGCCCTGACAATGCCGTAAAACCACTCCATAAACTTAACGAAACGGCAACGATATTAACCCGGCTGTAGCGGTCTGCCAGCCAGGCCACCGGAATCCCCATTACGGTATACAACACCGCAAAATAGATCCCTTTAAGGTAACCTAGCTGGGCATCATCGAGTCCTAAATCCTGCTTAATAAACGGCGATAAAATACCAATGATCTGACGGTCGATAAAATTAAACGCGTACACCAGCGTGAGCATCAGCAACACGTAATACCGATAACGATCAGGTTTTTCAGCGGGGGTAACAGAATTAGGGTTCACACATCACCTGTGATACAAATACATTAACAAGCAGACTTATAGCGGTATATCATTAAGAATAAGTCGAAACACGGCCAGCGAGCCGGGATAATATCATCCTATTTATCTGATGTTGAACTCTGTATGCACATAGACAAACTATTAGCCCTGACTTCCGACGTAACGACCATTAACGATAATGAGTGGCTGATGACCCACCCGGGTCTGCCCGATACCTGGGGTCAGGGCCGCACTGCATTTGGTGGTATCACTGCCGGTTTCCTGCACCACGCTCTGTCTCAGGTGGTGGATAAGGACCGTAGCCTACGCGCTTATCACACCAATTTTGTCGGGCCGGTGAGTTTCGATAAACCGCTGGAACTAATTGTTGAGAAATTACGCTCGGGGCGCAATATGTCGCAATACCTGGCCAGGCTGCAGCAGGATGGCAAAGTCTGTGTTTGTGTGCAGGCCTGTTTCGGCGTAGAGCGCAGTTCAAAAATACAGGTGGATAAACTGCCTACCCACTCAATGAAGCTGCCGCAAAAAGCCAAGTTTATTCCGCAAATTCCTAAGGTGACACCGCGCTTCTTCCGGCACTACGAACTGGCTATCGAACAAGGCCAGATCCCGTTCAGCTGGAGTAAGCACAGTCATTATCATGGCTGGATGCGCTTTAAAGAGGCCGTCAGCGAGTTTAATTACACTCACCTGATATCTCTGATTGATGCCTGGCCGCCAGCCATTATTCAACAACTCAAATTACCGGCGCCGGTAAGCACCGTGAGCTGGGATATTGAATTGGTACAACCGCTTGCGCCAGGTAGTGAAAATCCCTGGTTTGGCTACCAGGTGGATACCAAACTCGCCAATGGTGGCTATGCCCACACCGAAGCAACCATCTGGGACGATAAAGAGCGGGTAATCGCTCTCAGCCGCCAGACCATCGCAGTCTTCGATTAAGTTGTAGCGCCATTCAAACATAAAAAAACCCGGCACAGGCCGGGTAAATTTTTAACGCACTTATTATTATTATAAAGCTAGCAAGGTAAATTGCCGGAGTCAGAACTCACTGCCCCCGACAACCTTTAACTAATCAGTGGAGAGCTACTGCGAACTCTCCACAGGTTGGTTGGGAGGTTGATTAGTTAAATCCGTAACGAACACCCAGCGCATAGCGTGTGCCATACTGGCGGGCAAACAGAAACTGCTCCTCATAACGGCCGTAACCCTGTTCAGTCTCGTTGTTCAGGTTTAACGCATCAAAGAACACGGTGAGGTTTTCATTGATGTCGTAGTTAATGCTCATATCCACCTGGCCATAGTCTTTAAAGAACTGAGGTGGTGCATCAGCAGAACCCTGAGCCTGACCAACGCCTAACAGGTAATCATCACGCCAGGCGTAAGTCACCTTCACTGACAGACCGTCTTTTTCATAAAACGCCTGCAGGTTAGCAGAGTCGCCCAAACCGGTTAATGGCGCCTGTTGAGTAAGACTGTCCACGTCAAACTCTACATCACCGTTAACGAAGGTGGCGTTCACATTGAAACCAAAACCGGTTTCACCAATCATGTGCTGCAATGCCACTTCCACACCATCAACCGATTTTGCATCGGTGTTATTTGGCTGGCTGACATTCCACACAATCAATGGATCATTGCTGTTTGGCTCAATCTGACCGTCGGCATTGCCATGACCATTGGCCAGCATCTGATCGAAGATCGCGGTACTGGTTGCCTGCTCACCGCGGGCTTCAATATCGGCAATTGCCTGCTGGTAACGCGGACCATTGTAGATATCGTACAAGCCATCGATGGTGGTCTCGGTAATCGTGGTCTGAATAAAGTTATCAACGTCTTTCTTAAACCATACGATTGACGCGTAACTTGCTTCACCGTAGTAGTACTCAAGGGCTAAATCGAGGTTGGTCGACTCAAACGGTAACAGGTTCGGGTTACCCTGTGAGCCAGTCCGTGAACCTGGTTTAGGGCTACCGCTCAGGGCACGGCCACCGGCTAAGAAGCCTAATGGTGCACGTGACATGGTTTTACCCCATGATACCCGGGCCTGTAACTCGTCGGTAACGTCCAGACGGAAGTCGATCGACGGCAGGAACACATCGTGTGAGCCTTCCTGGGTCAGGTAGTTGGCGGTACCGCCCTCTTCGTACTGCATGATCCACTCAGAGGCTGCAACCCAGTTTACCTGCTGCTCAACACGCTGACGTACGGTACTGGTTACATCCGTTTCTTCGTAGCGGGCACCAGCAATTAACTGCGCCGGATAGTCACCAATTTCAAATTCCCATTCGGTCTGAATGTAAATACTGTTGGTCACTTCCTCTACTTCACTTTCGCCCGTAATGCCATTGAAGTAAGCATCTGGTACATAAGCGTCGCCGCCCATAACGTCTTCGGTCAGATAGGCCATTTGACGCGCTACAGCTTCGTCGAAGTCGTAGGTGTAGTAATAGTTAGGCATCAGGTTAGCGCCACCACCAGCAAACTCATCGAGGAAGCTACCAGTGTCATGACGGGTAAACATGCTGTCCGGGAAGATTTCCGGGAAAGACGGGTTGAAGCCCGGGCCACCACGCAGACCACTCCACGCGTTGGTGCCGTACATGGTTTGCTCAGTGCGGGCAAAACCAAATTTAACTACCGGCATAGGAATATCAAATTTAGAGTTGTACCACTCACCGTCAAACTGCAGCTGTTCTACATTTGATTCACCCGGAGAGTGAATAAACTGACTGAAGTTTGAGTCGATTTCACTTGGCATTAACTCATTGGTGCCGTTTTGCCATCTGATAAAAGCAGACGGTACTTCACCGTTACGATAGTCGTAAATTTTGGTAATGAGTTTATCCGATCCCAGAATGATCTGGCCATTGCTGCCCATACCATCATCCGCACCGTTATCGATTTCATTGCTGGAATCGTGATAATCGATGTTGAATTTCAGATCGTCAGTTACCTGCCAGTCGATATTCAGACCGATTGAGCGGGCATCTACTTCGGTGGTTTCACGGAAGGCCGTAAATGAGCCATCGTTACCACCAATATCGGCGTAAATTGCGGTACCGTTTTCATCCAGCTCGTAACCGTTAATGTTACCGCCAAATTCATTCCAGATACCCCAGCCAACACTCTCCAGACCCACAATCGCATTGGTCATGGTGTAGTCGAGTGTCATGGTAATGTCGTCGTTAGGCGCATACTGGAAAGTCACCTGAGCATTGGTACGGTCGTTTTCCACATTGTCGATACCGTAGTTCATATCTTTAGGGAAAAAGTGGTTACCAATGCGGTTGCCTTCATCATCCACGGCGCGCGGATCGATCATGGTAGATTCGTTAAATTCCGGCAAATCCACATTCGCCTGCCAGCCCTGAATATTGGCCTGCTGACGCTGGAAGTCACGCTGATAATGAGAGAAGCTTACCGCAAATCCCAGTTTGTCATCGTTGAAAGTATTGCTGTAGATACCGGCGATTTCCGGCGTTACATCATCCCCTTCCACTACAGACGTATCATGCAGCGCTTTGGCCATAAACGAGTAACGCTGACCTGGTTGTTGCAATGGCTTTGAGGTAACGATATTTACCGTTGCACCCAAACCACCACTTGGCAGTTCGGCTTTAGCCGTTTTGTACACTTCCAGGGCACTGACGCCCTCAGAAGAAAGGTGTTGCAGGCTGTAAGAACGGGTAAACCCCGTACCCGGCATCTGACGACCATTTAAGGTGATCAGGTTAAAACCCGGACCAAAACCACGCACGGTGATTTCGCTTCCCTCACCATTGGCACGGCTTACCGATACACCAGTAATACGTTGCAGTGATTCAGCCAGGTTAGAGTCCGGGAATTTACCCATTTCTTCCGCTGAAATCGCATCCATCACACCCGGTGTGCTGCGCTTGATATCCATTGCACGAATTAAACTGCCACGGATACCCTGCACTTCGATAACTTCAACTGCCGGTTCCTGTTCAGACTCGTTCGCTTCCTGCGCGAAGGCTGCCTGACCTGCGGTGCCCAGCAATAACCCTACGGCTATGGCCAGACGATTTTTATTAAAAATTGTGTAGTTCATAGTTCGATACTCACGTTAAATTCTTTACCTTGTGCAGGTACCGGCCTGTTGGCTGCGGCACCTGCGACCGGCTGCATTACTCGGCAGCGATTTCTGCGTTATCGATACGGTAGACGGCGCCGTCGCCAGTCCCCCAGGCCGGGAAGACCATCAGTACATTGATGTCACTGATATCCAGGCCTGCATCGAATAACTGTTGCAAGGTAAAGGTGTAGGTTTGCCATTGACCCAGTACTGGCGCTTCGCCTTCCACACTGTCAGTCAGTGGCAGTTCAACAGCGGTGGCTGCACCGGTAGACTCAATTTTGAATAACCAGCTTGAGTCCGGGTCAGACGGGTTAGATACCACTTTCATGTCAAAGCGAACCACACCTGTGCTCAGCAGAGCGGAAGCGTCGTAAGACACGCCGTCATCGGCCAGAAAGCCCATTACCGTTGGCTGTGAGCCAATGATGAACTGTGCTACGGCACCTTTGCTGTCGTCTTCGTCCATCTCTACGGTTGGTGTAGAACCACCACAGCAATCCCAGATAGACCAGCCATCGGCGGCTACATCTTCGAACAGTTTAATACCGTTGGCAGACTCCGCAGACGGGTCGTAGATGCGGGCGTTATCCACACGGTACACCGCACCATTACCGGTTCCCCAGGCTGGGAAAATCATCAGCACATCAATGGCACTAACATCCAGACCACCCGCTGATAAATCAGACAGCTTAAAGGTATAGGTCTGCCATTCGCCGGTCACCGGGGCAACGCCTTCCTGACTGTCAGTAACAGGCAGTTCTACCGCGGTCGCACCGTCACTGGATTCCAGCTTAATTAACCATGAGGCATCCGGGCTTGATGGCGCATCAACCACTTTCATTTCAAATTCCAGTACACCGGTTTCTAAAATGGCACTGGCGTCAAATGGTGTATCACCTCCACCATTAGCACCGCGGGTAATAAAGCCCATTACGGTTGGCGCTTCGCCGATAGAGAACTGCGCAACCAGACCATGATCATCATCGTCAAGTTCTTCAGTAGGCATAGAACCACCACAGCAGTCCCACATTACCCAATCCGGGTTTTCACCGTCGTCAAAGAACACTACTTCCGGGGATGGCGCTTTAATTTCAACGTTATCGAGTTGGTAAACAGCACCTTCGCCCAAGCCCCATGAAGGGAACACCATCAGCACGTCGATCGCGCTAACATCCAGTCCCATATCTGCCAGCATCTGCAGTGGGAATACATAGGTCTGCCATTCGCCAACCACTGGCGTTACACCGTCGCGGTTGTCAGTCAGAGGCAGTTCGGCAGCACTTGCCGCGTTGTTGCTTTCTACCTTGAATAACCAGGTAGCATCCGGGCTGGCCGGTGCAGACACGACCTTCATATCAAATGAAATCACGCCGGTTTCCAGCATGCCAGAGCCATCAAAAGGAGAAGCCTGACCGTTTTCGTCGGTAATAAACTCATCACGGCTGATAAAACCGTTAACCGTGGGCGATGCACCCACCATGAATTCATATACGGCACCCTGATCCGGATCTTCAACGATCATTGGCGTTGAACCACCACAACAGTCCCAGGCAGGCCAGTTAGGGTTCGCCGCATCGTTAAAGATGGTCAGGTTTTGTACTACACCACTTGATGGTGGTGTTGGGATAGGCGCTTCGCCTTCAACCAGCGCGTCATCCAGGCTTTCGTAGCCAGGGCGGATGGTTTCACAACCTTTACCGGTATCCGGATCAGATGCACACTCATACACGTGCACATAATCGATAACGTATTCCTGGCCAGCGGCAAACGCTTCAGCGTCGATGCCCATGTTATTGACGTTTTCAGGCCAGTCACCACCAACCGCCAGGTTGAGTAACAGGTGGAATTCCTGATCGAACGGTGCGTTATTCCAGAAAGTGGTTAACTCACCGGTGATTTGATCGTAGTACTCAGCAAACCAACCACGGTGGCTCAGGCCCATGGCCTCACCGCTGGCGTTGTAGCGTACTGTGGATTTACGCTGAGTAGCATACAGGTAACCGTCTACATACCAGCGAATCTCCCCTTCCTGCCATTCAATAGCATAAGTGTGGAAATCGTCAGCCGGATTCATGTCGGCAGGGAACTCATAAGCTTTACCGGAGTTCACATTGTTTGGCCAGTCGCGACCATAATGCAGGGTACCGTGAATGTTAGACTCAACATTACCTTCCGCGTCGGCCACTTTCAGGTTAACCGCTTCCATAATGTCGATTTCACCGGATTTCGGCCAACCGCCATACACATAGTCGGTAGGAAGCATCCAGAATGCCGGCCAGCTGCCCTGCCCTGACGGCAGTTTGGCGCGCATTTCGAAACGGCCGTATTTAAAGTCACCTTTATAGCGGGTGTTTAACCGGGCAGACGTGTAAGGCTTTTCAGCCCCTTCCTCTGCTGGCAGTGCAACGATATGCAGCATACCGTCGGCGACATAAGAGTTTGCCGGATCGTCGGTGTAGCACTGTTGCTCATTGTTACCGCCGCCGGCGCAATTTACTTCGTGTGTCCATTTAGCGCTATCGATTGCGCTACCATCAAAATCATCACTCCAGACTAACTGCCAGTCGGATACCGGCTGAGCCGGATCAACGGTGGTAAAATCTGATTCTGTTTTGGCGCTTTCGCCGCCACAACCCATCAGCGTTGCCGCGGTCATAGCAGCAAGCAACCGAGATAGTTGCATTGTTGTGTTTTTCATTCTTCAGCCCCGATCTAAACGGAATTTATGTTGCGTCACCTGTCGGCTCTCATCCGCCGTAAAAGTGTAAGCGCTTACATGTGCAATCAAAAAATTATGTAAGCGCTTACAGAGATTATTACATTAAGTTGGAGAAGTAAATTCAAATTAACAATTTTTTTACTATAAAGTGCATCACGATTGTGATTTTTGGTTTGTGCTGTCAGCACGGCTCGCTCAACGCGCCAATGTTAAGGATTAATCATGAAATTCGCTTTAATTACATTGATTTGTATTAATTTCATTCAACTACCCACGGAAATTAAAACGTCTGGTAGCGTGGCTTTTTAAGCGCTAAACGCGCTCGCCGCCTTCATTTTCTACTCTGTTGTACTGAAAAGCGGACACTTAGCAACTCATTTGATTAACAATTAAACAATGGTTGAATATTGCAGGATTAAGCGCAAAAGTGGGAATATTGGCTGAATTTATGTAAGCGCAATCATTCTCGTGAGACAATTCGCTGAATACTAACTTCTGAGACAATGCGTGTGTCAGTAAAGCATAAACGCGCTGGGGTTAAATAAGCTCATCACACTGAGACACTGGAGATTGGTAATGTCCAGCGCGTCTTCCAGATCCTCGTGAGCCAGTCCCAGGGTTTCATGTAAATGGGGTAGCAGGTTGTTGTAGCTTGGATACACCTCGGTGTTAACGTTATCCAATGCCAGTACATAAGACAACTGCAGGATCTGAATATCCAGTTCGGTCGCCGGTGTGTCGGTATTATGAATATGCTCCAAAGGATGGCTGATAGCCTCTGGTATCCCCCAGTTTTTAATAATACCGGCAGATAAAGAAGCGTAAGTAAAGCCACAGATCGCCTGTTGTAACTCCGCCGGTTTCACCCTGGCATTAAAAGCCGTGCAGCGCTGCGCTTGTTTGGGATACATAGACACCATCGCCAGCTCACCAATGTTATGCAGCAAGCCAGACACAAACAGCCGCTCTGACTCTTTGTGTTTCTTTTGCTCAGCAATGTATTTAGCCAGCAAACCACAGCTAACACTCTGCTCCCAGAACCGGTCCAGATCGATAATTTTGGCTTCGACATTACGAAACGCGTGGGAAATACCGTAGGCCAATGCCAAATCATAAGCGGCACGGGTACCTATCACTTGCAATGCCTTGGTGATAGTGTCGATACGGTTAGGGAATTTATACAACGCACTGTTAGCCACTTTTAATAGCTGGCCGGTCAGTGCCGGGTCGAAGGCGATAATTTCGCCAATATCATCCATGCTGGCAGCGCTATCATCCATGCACGCTTTCAGACGGGTCACAGCTTCAGGTAACACGAATATTTCGGTAGCTTGTGAAGCAATTTCAGACACATTTTTCATATTAAAGCCTCTGCTGCGAAAGCAATCCTTTTAAATACTTATTCACAACAATTTCCATTCTCTGCACTACTGATATAGCGCATCTCTGCTGGCACTGCCACTAAATTGGCGCCATTATTCCAAGTGTAGCTGAAATTTCAAAGAATTCCCGTCCAAAGGGCGTCGCGTTGCGACTAGCGCCGAGGTTTCCAGGGATTTCACCAGCACAGTTACGCTTTTGTTTATCGGGCAGGCAATACCACTCAGGGCGCCCTGCTCTGCCACAGCGCCGTTGAGATAATCTATTTCGGTTACCCGGCCGGCCTGCAAATCCCACCACATAGAAGAGCGCGCCGTAGGTTCTATATGCAACATAGCGCTGGCCAGGCGCTTAAACAGCCAGTCAGGTAAACGTAAAACGGCGGGTAAATAACGAGCCGGGACCCGGGTGAGTTTGGGGAGCCTGATATGGCGGGCGGCAGTCACCGCCAACAGTTCGTCCATCAGCGCCGCGATCACCTGCCGGCAACCTCTGTCCAGCAACATGGTTCTGACCGGCTGATTAACAATAGCATTGATACTGTTGGCCAGATTGAGCTGCAACTTAGCCCAGGCGACAGCTTCAATATCCTTGCGCCATGAAAGCATTAGAAGTTTATGCTGCACCGCACTCAGCACTTTAGTTAGCTCAGGCGCCAGATCCTCTGGCTGTTCCAGGTAAAACTCCCCTTCCGTGGTCTTTTGCAACTGCTTTAGTGATTCATTCCAAACCACGTTGCAGCCCACAATGCCCTGTAAAATGCGAATGCCTGGTAAGTACTTTCGCGCTAGCGCTGCTGCGCCAAGCCCATTCTGACAGCAAACGACAATACAATCCGGCGCGATCACCGGCTGTAAACGCGTCAGCATTTCTTCCAATGCCGTATTTTTAACTGTCAGCCAGATAATGCTGCGTTCAATTTTCGTCGGCAGCTCCGACAGGCACTCTTCTGCGCTCGCTTTATAAGCTGTTTCGTTACCGGCGTAGTCGGTCAGGGTTACTCCCTCAGCCAGCCGCCCCAGCCAGTTCGGGCGACCAATAAAGCTCACCCGGGCAGACTGGCCAATAATGCCGCCCAGAAAACCGCCAATTAAACCACTACCGGCAATGACATGCTGATATTGCGCCATAAAAAATATCCAGGCGATGAAAGACATGCCTATGTTAACCGACTTTACTCGTGTGCAAAGCACAAGCCATGGTATATTTGCGGTTTTTAGCGTTGAACCTGATATGACAGAAAAGGTGTTGATAATTGGCGCCGTGTGGCCGGAGTCGAAATCTTCTGCGGCCGGCCAGAATATGGCTGCGTTGATTAAGCTCTTTGCCGCAAGGGACTACGGCATCCATTTCGCCAGTGCGGCGGCTGAAAGCCCGCACATGGACAACGACCTGCTTCACGAGTGTGCGCTGCACTCAATAAACCTGAACGACGCCTCTTTCGACACGTTCGTTGCGCAATTGAACCCTGTGATCGTCATCTTCGACCGCTTTATGACCGAAGAGCAGTTTTCAGCACGAGTTAAAAAGCATTGCCCCGATGCCCTGCATATTCTCAACACCGAAGATTTGCACAGCCTGCGTCATGCCCGCCATGAAGCGGTGAAGCAAGGCGGTTCGGCCGGCGACGCAGAGTTGAACAATGCCTTTTCACAGCGCGAAATCGCCGCTATTTTGCGCAGTGACATCAGCCTGATCATTTCATCGGCAGAATACGGCCTGCTCACCGATTATTATCAGGTGCCGGAAAAACAGTTGCAGTTATATCCACTTCAGCAATCCCTGACTACTCCGTCTGAACTGCCCGATAACGCGGCGCGCCAGCATTTTATTACCGTGGGCAATTTTCGACACGCACCAAACTGGGATGCGGTCTTGCAGTTAAAACAATTGTGGCCGGCCATCAGAACCCGGATACCCGATGCTGAACTGCACATTTATGGGGCTTACCCACCGAAAAAAGCCACCCAGCTTCATAATTCAAAACAAGGCTTCGTTGTTAAGGGTTGGGTAGACGATATCGGCCAGGCTATGGCCAGCGCCCGGGTTTGCCTGGCACCACTTCGCTTTGGCGCCGGCATCAAAGGTAAACTGCTGACCGCCATGCAATATGCCACGCCCAGTGTCACTACAGAGGTTGGTGCTGAAGGCATTGCCAGTCCTGAAGAATGGCCTGGTAAAGTTATAGAATTAACGGAGCCTGCGGCATTTATCGATGCTGCCTGCGAGCTATATAGCGAGGAAGCGAATTGGCAACAAGCCAGTCAACAGGCTAAAACGGTCACAGCTGCCTATCAGGTTTCACAGCACCAGGCGCAAGCTGCCCTATTTGAGAAAATTACTGTTGCGCGTAACGATTTACCGGCATTTCGTCAGGGCTTATTTCTGCATAGCCTGATGTGGCACCACAGCCTGCGTGCCTCACAGTTTATGAGTCAGTGGATAGAAGCAAAAAACCGCTAATCAGTTTTGCTGTTAACCACGTATACATTTATACAGGTTACCAACAGGACAGTCGAATGAGGCATTATCTTACACTTGGCGCGGGCATGCTTTTGCTCACTTTTAGCCAGGCTGCCAGCGCACAGTCGCGTTTGGCACCACAAAATATGATGGCGCTATGCCAGGGGCTCGGACAGGCCACGGCCACGGTAGCGCAGGGCCGCGAACAGGGCGTTCCCGACGACAAAAACAAAGGTGTACAAGTACTTAAACGTATCTCTGAGCACAGTGGTAACGACCTGGTCAGTCACATTGGTCAGTTTCTTAACCAGTCGCAAGACTTGCCATACCTTTGGCAGGGCATGTTGTATACCCACGCCTGCTGGCACAGTTATCAGGATAATTCGGCTCAGGTGAGTCTGATGTCGTCCCTGCTGCCTTTTCGCTGCGACATGGACAGCCCTGCCATGGCATGTATTGATGAAACGTTTTTAACCCTGCCCGGCCAGGCAGAGCAAATTTGATCAGTCATTAACTGCAGCCTGGTGCCGTATCTGCCTGATCACTTCAGCAATACCACTGGCCCGGGACTGGCTCAGATAGCGTTCGAGCTGTATCGACGCAAACCAGTCATCAAAGTCAAAGGCGGCAATCTGCTCAGGCGAAAGCTCATTGACTTTTTCCTGGATCACCGCCAGCACGCCACGGATTATTTTACTGTCTGACCAGGCCAGCATTGCTACCCGGTGATTACTATCTAGCGTGAGTTGCAACCACACCCGGCTCTGACACCCCTGCACTTCGCTGTGCTCATCACGAGCCTCATCGCTAAGCGGATGCAGCGCCTTGCCAGCCAGCATCAGTTGCCGTAACAGATTATCCCATCCCTTCGCCTGTGCCAGTTGCGTCGCGAGTTTAGAGCTATTCGTCGTCATCGGTTAGTTGTAACAGAAGTTCGTCTGCTGATGTAACAATGCCCTCGCGCAAATTGCCTGAGGGAAATAACACCAGACCAATCTGGTTCTTTTTCAGGCCCGGTAACCAGGTCCCGGTAAACTCATCCAGAGCAATAGCCTGAGGCTTACTGTCGGGTAGATCCTTACGTTGCCAGAAGGCTACGCTGGCCTCATCGGGCCATACCGGCAGACAGGTCTGGGTATCACTGTCGACCATTACCCAGCCATCGGCGCCCATCAGCCCCCAAATCGTTTGGGTTTCCAGTACCCGTTCAACCAATAACTCTCCCCGCTCACGGGCCGGAAGCTGACTTTCCTGTTCTGTTTGTGCCGTCATAATGTGACTCAGTTAATTATTTTCGCCGATTATACCTGTTTCTGACAATTTGTAAGCCCGGGCGTAACCGGCGGTTAAGCTCAGCCTGGCTTTCTGGTACTATGCCCGGCATCGAAGATTTATCTACCCGTGGATTCAATGAAAGTCATCTCTTTTAATATTAATGGCATCCGTGCCCGCATTCATCAGTTAACCGCCCTTATCGAAAAGCACCAGCCGGATGTGGTGGGATTACAGGAAATCAAAGTCGATAATCCCCAGTTTCCGGTGGCCGATGTGGAAGCACTGGGTTACAACGTGTATTTTCATGGTCAGAAAGGCCATTACGGCGTGGCGTTCATGACTAAGCAAACACCCAGCAAGGTGCAATACGGCTTTCCCACCGACGATGAAGATGCCCAGCGTCGCATGATCATGGTCACGGTTGAAAACGATAAGGGCGAACCGGTTACCCTGCTTAACGGCTATTTCCCGCAGGGTGAAAACCGCAGTCACGAAACCAAATTCCCGGCCAAAGAAAAGTTCTACGCTGATCTGATGCACTATGTCACTTCCGAGCATACCCCAGAAGATAATCTGGTGATCATGGGCGATATGAATATTTCCCACACTGACAGTGATATTGGCATTGGCGAAGACAACCGCAAACGCTGGTTACGCACCGGTAAGTGCAGCTTTTTGCCGGAAGAACGGGAATGGCTCAATACGTTGCTCGATTGGGGCCTGTATGACAGTTTCCGCAGTCAGCACCCGGACTGCACCGATCAGTTTAGCTGGTTTGATTACCGCTCCAAAGGCTTTAACGATAATCGCGGCCTGAGAATCGATCTGATCCTGGCCACTCAGAGTATGCATAATACGTTGCAGGAAACCGGTATCGACTACGAACTGCGCGGTATCGAAAAGCCTTCTGATCATGCCCCCATCTGGGCCACCTACAAAGGATAAACCATGACCACATTACAACTGGTCGGGCTGTGTTTATTTGTGGTGTTGCTGGGATTTATTGTCCGCAACATTCACTGGCCCGAGTTTGTTGCCTCTAAACAAAAGCAGCATATGCTGTTTGGCTGCGCAGCTGCCGTGTTCTTTTTATGGATCTTTCGCGCCAGTGTGCCCGGCGACCCGAGCCCCAGTGTGCATTTCATGTGGTTGGTAGCACTCGCGCTAATTCTCGGTTTCAGATACGCTATGATAGCTGCCACCATCGCCCTGCTTGGCGCTACCGCCATTGGTAAGGAAAGCTGGGCAATGTTCGGGATTAACGGCATGCTGGGCATTGCTGCCCCCGTCGCCTTTAGCTACATGTTGTTTATGCTAGCATTTCACAAGCTACCCAGAAACCTGTTTATTTATGTGTTTCTGTGCGCTTTTATTCCCGGCGCGCTGGCCATCGCCCTCAAAATTGCCCTGATGAGCGGTTATTACGTTATCGACGATATTTACAGCTGGTCGGTGGTGAAAGATAACTACCTTATTCTTATTCCGTTGCTGCTGTTTCCGGAAGGCATGTTAAACGGCATGACCATGACCATTCTGATCATTTACTTTCCGGGTCTGGCTTACACTTTCCACGATAAATTCTATATCGATGGTAAGTAAAACTTAGCTAGTTTCGTGTTGCCTGATTGGCAACGCGGAACTTAAGCGTTACACATAAGCCTCCAGCCGGCTCCAATGCAAAGCTTATCTCGCCTTCGTTAAGACGCATGGCTTCGGCCGTTATGGCAAGCCCCAGGCCCAAGCCGCCGGTATCTGAATTGCGTGCGCTGTCAGTACGATAAAAAGCTTTGGTCAGTCGCTCAAGCTCCTCGGGAGCCACACCAGGCCCGTCGTCACAGATAACCACCTTAAACCACTCAGCATCGCACTCACAGCGCAACGATACCGATGAATTGGCATATTTAAAGGCATTGCGCACCACATTTTCGATAGCCGTAACAAAAGGCTCCTCATAAATGTTTAAGGTGGCGCTGCACAACGAATGCTGCCAGGCAATGTTCATTCCTTTGGCTTCAAAGGCGGCATCTTCGCATAAGTCATCCAGTAGTGCTTCTGTAGTGAGTAGCTGGCGCCCCTGCTGAATAGCATGGGCTTCCATGGTGGTCAGGTCACTCAGACGCTGGATATGCAAATTCAGCAGCTCGCTTTCCTTCTCAGCCCGCTCCAGCAGTGGCAAAATAGTGGCGTCATCAGACTTTTTTCGGACCAGTGCCAGTGTCATTTGCAGCCGGGTTAACGGCGTGCGCAGCTCATGGGATATATCGGCGCTCTGGCGTTTCTGATTCTGGATAAGCGCGGCGATCCGCGCTGTCATATCATTAAACTGTTCAAACAGGCGGGCAAACTGCGCGTTGGATGCAAAGCGTTTATCTTCACTGGCCGGGTTATCCACCTCAACTTTATGCGAAAGCTGGCCCCGCCCTACTGCGTTAAACGCACTGCCAAGGCGGTTAAGCGGTTGCGCAATGGAACGCACCAGCAATAAGCTCATCACACTGGTAACGATCAGAAAAATGCCAATAATGCTCCACCATGGCATGGCGCGAAAAATCTCCATTGGCCGGGGCCGTTCCGGTCGCCACAGTATTAGCTTAAGTTCAGGCCGCGATGGCAGTACGCCCGGGCCAAGTAAGCGGGTCCATTCCAGGTTAATATCGCGCAGGTGATCGCTTTGCAGAAAGTACCAGAAACGCGGGTTTTCAAAGCGCTCTCGTAACGACTTTCGCAGCGGCGCACTACTCAGGACAATCTCGAGCTCATTATTAATCACAAACCACTCAAAGGGCATGCGCCGGTCAGACTTGTTTAGCATTCGGCCCAGGCGTCGATAGTCCCCGTTACTGTCAGCAATCAGGGTATCCACACGGCTAACCATAGCATTGAGCAGATCACGGTCTTTACCCTGCAGGTGATTTTCGTCGGAAAACTGTTGGATCAGCACGGCCGGAATGGCAATCGACAGTACCGACACTAACAGTGTCAGCCAGAACCAGCCGAGTACTTTGACATTAAAACTACGAATGGGACTTATCATCCGCTGAAGATCCCGTAGCCCCTGCCACGCTGACTTTTTATTTCACAAGCAGAGTCAGCCGCACTGAGCTTTTTACGTAAATTACTTATATGCGTATCGATACTACGGTCGAACGCCTGTAGTCGCCGGCCAAGGCATTGCTCCGACAAATCATCTTTACTGATCAGTTCGCCGGGCGCATTGGAAAGCTGCTTAAGCAGCGCGAACTCGCTGCCGGTAAGCTCCAGCAGCTGATTTTTACAGTGCGCTTCCATCCGTTGTAAATCAAGCTGCAAATCGCCCAGCTCAATGCGTTTTGCCCGCGAGCCGGCGCCATTATTTTCAGGTGAGTCACTGCGGTCTTTGGTGCGGCGCATAATAGCCCGGATCCGGGCCAGCAACTCACGATCGTTAAACGGCTTGGCAAGGTAATCGTCGGCGCCAAGCTCAAGGCCCAACACTTTGTCCAGATCGTCGCCACGAGCGGTGAGCATCAGTACCGGTATCTCACTGTTCTGGCGCAGCACTTTAAGAACATCCAGACCATTCAGTTTGGGCAGCATAACGTCCAGCAAAATTAATTCGATATTATCGTAATGCAAAGCGGCGTTAAGACCCGACTCACCGTCTGCGCAATGCAGCACTTGGTAGCCGGACATACCGAGAAATTCGGTCAGCAGCTCCGCCAGGCCGGCGTCATCTTCAATTAATAATATGGTCATCTTTCTACTGTCTACATCTATTGCTTAAGGCTAATAATGCCTGACTTTTCACTTGTTCACAGCACATTTGCATATCTTAACGTTACCTGACTTTTAACCAGATAGTATTAACACCGTCCTCATACGGGGAAGCCAAATAACCAGGAGAACCTGATGAAACGTTTAATGAAAAAACTTAGCATTATTACCTGTGCCACGATGATTGTTGGCACCGGCATTAGCGGTATGGCTATCGCCGCTAACAGTAACCAACCACAGGCAGAACGCGAAATGCCGCTACTGCCGCCAATGATAGAGAGACTGGCCGATAAGCTTGACCTGACCGAAGCCCAGCAAGCAGAACTGAAAAGCCTTAAGGAGCGTCAGCAGGCACTGCGCTCCGAGTTCTGGGAGGTCTTTACTGAAGACCAGAAAACCACCATGCTGCAGGCCATGATGAAGCACCGCAAAGACCGTGGTGGTGATAAACACTTCCGTAAAGGCCATCACAAGGGCGAGCGGGGAGACCGGGGCGAACGCCCGGAAGGTCCAAACCCGTCCCGCTAATATTTCCCCTTCCCAACTTTGGCCGCTTCACTCAGCGGCCTTTTTTATGCCGCCGGCTTTTCTTGAACCACGTAGCGCCACACCACTGTGCCATCATCCATTGCGACTTCACTTTCCAGCTCACCGCCACAGTGTTCAATCATCCCCCGCGAGGCGAGGTTATCTTTATAACAATGAATATGCACGTCACCAATTCCCAGTTGGCGGGCAAAGTTAATAGATTGCTGCATAAGGTAATTTCCCAGCGACTGGCCACGGGCAGACGGGCGAACGCCAAGGCCGATATGCCCGCCGGCGTAACGCAAATTATCGTTAAGGGTATGACGAATATTGGCCACAGCCAGCAGATCATCCCCGCTAACCAGCCACAACGTGGTACTTGCCACATAGCCATCCGGCAGGTTCACACCGGCGGCAAAATCCGCAATTTTTTGCAGCATGGAAGCAAAATCGCGATGGTCAAAATCCATCGGGAAAGGATAGCGCTCTTCCTCCCCCAACTCTTCTATGTAACTAATATAAGAGGCTTGCCAGGCCATTCCCGGCGTTACCAGAGACAATTTATCAGGGTTGATTATCATTGTTGTTTTCCGGCAAATCATTACACAGTGCGCAGTACTGGTTACGATGAAAATTCCACGCCCGCGTGACAGCAAAGATACCCAGGCTAATAAGTGCCCAGAACAGCGCAAAGCTCAATGAATCTTTAAGGGTATAACCCTTTATGTATTGTGACAGGGTAAAAATGCCTGTGAGCACAGGAAACGTAATCGCATACTGGCGTAACCATTTTTTAACCGGCATTAGAGATCCTTTGGGTTTAGGCGGTCTTTCAGACGTTGCTGGCTAGCTTTGGCGCTGCCTGAATACCAGCCACTTATCCAGTTCATTGCCAAATGCCTGTTTTTCACTGGATCCCAGTGCCGGCGGCCCACCGGTTTGCACACCGCTGCTGCGCAGGGTATCCATAAAGTCACGAATATTAAGCCGTGATTTTATATTTTCGCGGGTAAACAGTTCCCCTCGCGGGCTTAGTGCCTGAGCGCCTTTGGCGATCACTTCATCGGCCAGCGGAATATCACTGGTGATCACCAGATCGTTTTCATTGCAGCGCTGAACAATTTCATTGTCGGCCACATCAAAGCCCTTAGGCACCTGGATGCTGTTAATAAACTTTGATGGTGGCGTGCGAATATACTGATTGGCAATCAGTGTGACTTCGGTTTTGGTGCGATTAGCCGCCCGAAAAATAATTTCTTTAATGACCACCGGGCAGGCATCGGCATCAACCCAAATTTTTAGCATAAGTGATTTAACAGATAAGTTAGCATGCCGGCAATCATCCTACGCAGCGCAGCGAATAGCAACCTTAATGCCCGGTCTGGTTTATTCACTTTCGTCTCAGTACTTTCACTCTACCGCGCAAAATAAAGCGTTGAGCCAGGTATCACTTGACAAACATGCGTTCCTTTTATAGAACGTTCGATATATAGAACAACTTTATTGCCAATGCAAAGTATGGATAAAGCATCACTGATCACCCTTGGCCAGCACCTTCAGCAGCTTCGTCTTGAGCGAGGGCTGTCATTATCTCAGCTGGCTGCCGATGCAGGCATTGCCAAGTCAAATCTGTCGCGGCTGGAACAAGGTAACGGCAACCCGACCCTCGATACTATCTGGCGATTGGCAGTGCAGTTAAATATGCCTTTTGGCGCACTGGTGGCACCGGTTAACAGTAGCTTCGGTGAAACCGGCATGGAGGTCAGGCTCATTGATCAGGGTCAGGATACCCCAAAGGTAGATGCTTACTGGATGTCGGTAGCCCCGCATACCACGCGCCAGGCAGAGCCCCACACTGCAGGCACCACCGAGTCCATTACATTAATAAGTGGCAAGCTGGAAGTGGGTAGCATAGAAAACCTCAGGCAACTAAGTGCCGGGGAAACATTTACTTTTATTGCCGACCAACCCCACCTGTATGCCACCGGTGAGCACGGCGCCACGTTTTTAATTACTATCATTTATCATCAGGCCACCCAACATGAATAATCCCACCAGCGCTTCTACTTTGTCGCCGTGGCTGCAAGGAATGCGCGATGCCATGCCATTACTGGGCGGTTATATTCCGGTGGCAATCTCTTTTGGTCTCATTGCCACGCAGGCTAATTTCAGCGTATGGGAAGCCACTGCGATTTCGGCGCTAATCTACGCCGGCGCTTCGCAGTTTCTGATGGTCGCGATGCTGGCCAGTGGCGCATCAACCTGGCTGGTAGTGGTAATGACGTTACTAATTAATGCCCGTCACGTGGTGTATGCCCCTAATTTAACACCGCTGCTACCGCCCGGGCGACGATGGATAGCGTTGATGCACGGGCTCACCGATCAGGTGTTTGCGCTGGCTCATAATCGTTTACCCCAACTACCCATGGCAACTCGTCAGGGCTGGTATAGCGGCGCGGCCCTGCTGGCCTGGGCAAGCTGGGTGCTGGGCACTACGTTAGGCGCAGTAGCCGGTGCCAGCCTGACTGAGCAGTGGCCACTGCTTGGTGAGGTTATGCCCTTTGCCCTGCCGGCACTGTTTCTTGTACTTATTGCGCCGCGCTTTACCTCGCCCCTGTGGTTTATTGTGCTGGGGATCACCATTGGCACCGCCTTATTACTGGCCGTGCTGCAATTTACCAATGCCGCCATTCCGGTGGCAGCCGCCGCCGGCGCATTGGCTTATTACGCGTTGATGGCACTTAACCAAAAAGCCGGAGCTGAGCATGGACACTAATCGTTGGCTGTTGATATTACTGTGCGCTGCCGGCACCTTTTTAATTCGGGCCCTGCCGCTGGTGTGGACCCGCAGACACCTGGCCCGCCGGCAAAATGACACGACCAATACCCTGCCAACCTGGCTGGGACTGCTCGGGCCGCTGATGATTGCCGCCATGTTTGGCGTTTCACTGGTACCGGTTCGTCAGGATTGGGTGGGCGTTATCGCCACGCTGGCCGGTTGTGCCACCACGCTGTTAAGCTGGTATCGCAGCCGCACGCTCGGTAAGCCGGTGTTTTTAGGAGTGGTAGTGTTTGGATTGGTTACCTATGGGTTAAACCACCTGCACTAACAGCCCGGCCGCCAGGATTAGCGGCCAGAACCGGTTAGCTGAAACGCCGCCCAGTAGTAAGGATGCGCCTGATAGTTATTTTTTACGCTCAGCTGAGCATTGCGCAACGACTGCTGTTTATCCTGGTTTTGCAGGTTGTTATACAGGTTAACCATTAGACGCGCCGTTGCCTCATCATCCACCATCCATAAACTGGCCACAATGTTGGCCGCACCGGCAAACAAAAAGCCCCGGGTTAAACCAATCACGTCGTCACCAGACTGCACATCGCCCAAACCGGTCTGACAGGCGCTGAGGGTAACTAATTCACTGTTAAGCTCCAGATCATAAAGCTCGCCTACGGTTAACGAGCCATCGTTAGATTCATCGCCCACCAGCAGTAACCGGGAAGACAGTGGCTCCTCAGGATTAAACTCGCCGTGTGAAGCAATATGCAATACCGGCACCCGGGCAGCATAGCGCTTAAACAGACTCTCGGTGGCCCGCTCGCGTACCGCCACCACCGTATCCGGTACAACGTTGCTAAGTGCCCTTACCTCGTTTTGCGCGCCGGGTAAATCCAGCGCCGGATCCCCAAGGGCCGGATTACCCAGCGCCAGCATGGTGGTCTGGCCCGATCGCTGAGGTGTTTTTAAGTAAGCCATCACGCTGGCCGAGGGCAACACCCGCAAACTGTATTGTTCCAGCATAAAATCGGCGCCATCGTACAACGCGGCGAAGGGTAAATAATGTAAGGGACCATGCGGGACGATAACCAGTTTATCGGCCGTCAGGCTGCTTTGTAGCGGTTCAATAAGTGTCTCATGCACCGCTTTTGACGACTACTGCCAGGCGTTACTGTTGGTTTGCATAATGTCTTGTCTGAACCGGCTGATCTTCTCTGCCAGCCCCCTGCCGTCCAGGTGCTTTACCGTTATCTGCTCCCGGTCGACGATAAAGGCGTAAAGCGCTTCATGGTTACCAAAAAACTCAATTAACTGCTCGTCACCAGCCAGTTGCTGTTGTAAGGCACGGGTATCTACATTTCCCACACTCACCAGAGAAGCCACTTCCGGTGCCTGCGCTTCAAGCGCCTCACGCTGGCGAAGGATTAAACCACGGGTACGCGCTGAATTTTTAATTGCCGCCACGGTCGTGCGCTGCATTTGTGATTCCAGATCTGCCAGCTCAGCGAGCCCGGCCCGGGCAGCACCATCCCCCGCAAAGGATTGCTTTTGCGCCAGCATATCCACCAGCGCCCGGGCTTTAGCTTTCTCGGCGTAGACAAACGCATCGGCGGTGCGGTTTTTTGCCAGCAGATATTCCACCAGTAACTCGTAAACCGCCTGTTTATCGCCCACGAAACCAATTTTATAAGCCTCTGAGCGAATGGTTGAACGCTGGCTTTCGATAATCTCCACGGCTTGCATCAGCATTTCAATTGCTTCATCGGGCGCTTGCTGTTGCCAGCTGATCACAGCGCGGTCTTTCAGTGCGGCCCAGTGGATCTCGCCAAGGCTGTTGATAATCGGATTGGCCAATAAGGTATCAAAGCCCTGACGGGCTTTATCAATATCACCGGTTTCAAAATAGGATTTGCTCAGCATATAAAGCTCTGGCGTGCGCAACGCGCCTTCTCGCACATCCGCGTCGGTACTCACATTCTCCACCATCAGGATTAACGGGGTTACCAGCGCAGCCAGCGGATCAGAAATGTCCTGGCGCAGAATATCCAGCGCACGGGCATAGTCTTTTTGCGCAAAGTAGATGCGTCCAAGCGCGGTTTGTTTAACACGCAGAAAGCTTGAACGACCAGGAGAATAATAGTTCAGCCCGCTTAACTCTTCGATATACGGCTGTGCCTGAGCACCTTTGTTACGGTAAATCAGTGATAGTGCCTGCACCTCAAGCGGGGCAACAAGATAACTTAACAAGCGGCCTTCGTTGACTTCCGTAGAGGTGTTTTCCTTTAACAGGGTATAGGCTTCCCCGGCCAGCTCGTAGGCTTCTTCGTACTCGGTAAATTCCAGCAGCATTTTTGCCTGATAGCTCTTCACATAGCCCTGAAATTCCAGTTTATTCACATACGTAAAATCCAGTCCGGGGTAAAACTCCGTACCCGGATCCGGGTGGGCCAGTACATAATCGGCGCACTCGGTAAACTTTTCGTATTCGCGTATCTCGTAGTAAGCCGGGCACAGCAGATACAGTTTGTGTAACGGCACATCTTCGAGTGTCAGGTGACTACCGGTTACCTCTGCTACCACTTCGGCATAATTACCCTCTGAAAACTTATTCATGTGGGAGGGGCTGGACACACAGCCCTGTAAGCCAAGGAAAGTAACAATCAACAAGGATGTTAAGCGCATAATTCACTCCTTACTGCGTGATCACCACATCGGCAGACACTTCTGCAAACTCAGCAACTTCAGGTGGGTTTTGCTGGGCCGCCGCTTTAACAGATGGCGGATTAAGTGCTTTAATTTTGATGCCCCGGGTGCGATTGCGCACATCAGACGACGTTTGCGAGTTATTGATCAAATACATGCCCGATACTGCAGAGGTTTGTAATTCACCTAAAGGATGGGTACTGGCATATAAAGTAAGCTGTTCCACGCCAATAGGCGGCGTGACTTCCAGCAAAAAGCTGTCTTTGGCGTCGGGCACGGTATACAGCACCTGGCCCTGAAAATGGTTTTCACTGCGATAGGGGTTGGGCAGTAACTGCACCTGGGTACCGTCATTCATGGTATACACCAGACGCCCGAAAAAAGGTTTATTGGCCTTCAGGTAAATACTCACCTGCTCGCCTAGGGCATATTGCGCTTTGCTAAGCCATAACTTTACGGTAAGGGGAATGGTCGGGTCGGCAAGCAGCTCTTCACTGACAAACTGCTGATCGATATTTTTCTGCGGCGTGACCTCGGCGCGAATGGTTACGGTTAAACAGCCGTCTTGCAACCACCTGGATAAAACATTGAGGGTTTCTACCGAGGCATTGGAATAAGACTCAATCAGGTCTTCAACCACCACATAGTTATTTACCTTGCTGTAGCTGTCTACCGAGGTTTGCACCGCTTCGGCGGCATTGCGCCGGGCATCGGTAAGGGCCAGTTGCAGGCGCTGAGCGTTTCCCCCATCGGCCTCACAGCTTTCGCCGGTTGCTTCAACAATAGAAGAATAAGCAGCTAATGTGCTCTGCGTAGAACACAATAACCATAAAGCACCACAAACTATCGCTTTTTTAATCACCCTGACTACCCTAAAAACTGCAGGCTATATGGCCTTACTTTAGTGAAGAAGTCAGGGTATTACAAACAACTTAGTCCGGTACCGTTCAGGGTTTAATGGCGTAATCCACTACAAACACACCGTCAAGGATCTCAAGTTCGCCCAGTAACTCACCAAATTTGCTGTGCTGAGGGTGCGGCAGGTATTTATCCCGCGCTTCGGCATTTTTAAAGGTCATCTGGTATATGTGGGTAAAGCCCTGATCAAGATCTTCCGGGCTGTTATTAATGCCGTACTCAAAATTAAGAATGCCGGGTATTTTATCTTTCAGCGCTCTGAATGCGTCTGTCACCTGCTGGATCTGAGCTGGTGTGCTGCCCTCTTTGTACTTAAACACAACAATGTGCCGAACCGGCTCATATTCATCGTCTTCAGCGGCTGCACACCAGGGTGATACCAACATCAAACCGACTATCGCTAACTTCCACCATTTCTGCATACTTCATCTCAATTGTTAAAAAAATGAGCTTTACCATAGCGATACCGGCTCCGCAGAGCAACGAGTATTTGTTGTTACCGGGGTAAATTTACAGCGCCTGACGCAATATATCGAAAACCGTAAGGCCTAAAGCAATTAGCAAAACAATAGCGCAAAAAACCAGTAAGGTGGTTACCCCAGCACGCTCCTGGTCGGGAAGTGATTTCAGCCATTTTTTTATCATTATAATGCTCCTGCATGTTGCGGTTACTCACCACAATTCTACCCTGCGCGGCGCCGGATAATCACGATAGTCAGCCGGCCTAAGCAGGGCGAAAACGAGTATTCATTGAGGAAGAAATTACTCAGACGTGTTCTCTACCCGGGCAATATAAGGAAGGTTGCGACTTTTATGCGCCCAGGGTAAGCCGTAGCCCACTAACAGCTCATCACTTTGCATAGCCAGGCCATAATATTCCTGAGCACCAACATCCACCCTGCCCGGCTTTACAAACAACGTTGCCACACTAATGGAGTTTACCGCATAGTGGGAACGGACATGCGCTACCAGGCGCTTCATGGTGCCGCCGGATTCAATGGCGTCATCCACCAGAATAATATCTTCGCCGGCAAGTGGCACATTGGGGTGAAACACAATAGGCGATGCGTTATTTCGCTCCCCGGGGGTGTGCGGACAGGAAATGGTTTCCATCAATACGTCAAAATTGATTTGTCGCAGCAGATCGGCGCTAAAGAAAATCCCGCCCGGAACGACCACAATCACCACAGCCCGCTCAAACTGGCCATTAAGTTGTGTGGCTACGTGTTTTACGCCCTCACCGATTTGTTCGGATGAGAGCACACATGCACCAATTGTATTTTTTGTCATCACCGGATCCGGTTAAAAAGTGGGCACAAACATTACCACCAACAATACACTTGCCACCAGCGCCGCGGCCACGGTGATTAACCCGGTGCGACGGCAGCGTGCAAAGCCACTTAATCCAAGCCCACTCAGCAACACTACTACGCCACTGAAAAAAGTGAGCTCTGTGATCAGCTTAGTACGCAACACATGGGCCGGCCAGTTGGCAAAGTTAAACGATAAGCCCATTTGCTGGATGCTTAGCAACGAAAGCGTAGCGCCGAGTGTTGCCACTATCAGTAATACCGCCGCCATTGCCTTAGCGCCAATGCACCATAGCGCCAGCGGATGCCCCTTAGGAAAGGCTGACAACAAGACACTTAAAAAAGTCATGGCAAAGCCGCCGAGAATGGCTGCACTGAAAGCCATCTGCCGAAAAAGCTCGGCGACCAGTTCTACTTCAGTCATGACTGCTGCCGGTGTAAATACGGTCGGTTGCCTGTTTTAAGCCCGCCTGCGGTAAAAACTGATCGCTGATAGTTAAAATGGCATGCAGGTTGTTTTGCAGTTTATCCAGCGCTAAATCGCCTGGTTTGACCGCCGTTTGAAGCAGGTGTAACGCCATGTCGGCCAACAGTAATCGTTGCTTGTCATGCCAGGCGTCATCCCCTTTCCCTGCCGGGTGCTCAAGATAAGCGCTTTCGACCTGGCTATGCAGGTCCCAACTGGTATCTATAATGGCTTGCCGTTGTGATGTGTTCATAGTTTTTATATGTGAGTTAGTGTTATGTTGGAGTAAACCATATCCAGGGCACTGTTAAGCAACTTATCCGCCGGAGAATTTAGCCAAACCGCTGAAGGTTAGCTATCGTTTAGCCGCCTGCACGTGCATCCAGTCTCTGTCTTCGCTGCGGCCCAGACTTAACCATCCCTCTCGCTCCCAGCTTTGCCACCAGAAATCCAGTGCCGGATCGGCAAGGCTGGCGCGATCGCTGCGCCAGCTTAGTTTATTCTGCGAAGGAAACCAGTCTATGGCTATCCCCCAGGCGTGGGTAGACCAGGCCGTAGCACTGCCACGCTTTTTACGATGGTTATAGCTGCCGCCATACCGGTTGAGCCCGTGTTGCTGGATGCCGGCATCACCATAATGCTCGTAAACCTCACTGAGCACTTTTACCAGGCTTTCACTGAGTTTTTCATGAATAGCAATTACCCGGGTGGTGGTAGAGAGATCCCAGTCGAGCCTTAACAGCCAGGGGCATTCTATCCGCACCAGTTCAATGCTGCCGGGCTGGCCGTAAAAAGCATTCAGAGCGGCTTCATTTTCCAGTGGAAACTGATGGGGGTTTTCCCTGACAGGCGTAATATCGCTGAATTGACGGGCAATAGCCCCCTGGGTTAATAACTGCTGCAGCAACGTGGCTGCCGACTCAGTTTGCGGGCCGTGCAAGCCATCTACCGGCCCCACGTCAAGCTGATTTTGCAGCGCCAATAACTGCAAAGCTGCCACGCGTTTACGCGCGTTGTTCCACTCGGTCCAGCGCTCTACGCTTAGTTGCCCGGTGTTATCGCTAAGAAACTGATGGACTGCGGCACGGGTTTTCGGGCCGGATAAACCATCTACTCCGCCACTGTAATAGCCTCTAGATTTTAACTCCGACTGCACCAACTTAAGTTCAGACTGTTTCATTTACCTTCCTGTGGTTCACCTGACATACTCAAACCTTAAGAGTAAGCAATCCCAGCCGTACTGTACAGTTATCGACCAGTTAAACATACTCGTTTAAGCCTGTTTGAGCAGGCTGAAAATATGACTGTTATAAAATTGTCCGTTTTTAAAGATGGCGCGTTGTAGTACCGCTTCTTCAGTAAAGCCCACCTTGCGCAACAGCGCCATAGAAGCCTGGTTGCCAGAAAACACCGTAGCAAACAACCGCTCGATATCGGTATCCTCAAACACCTGCGTAATGATCAGCCGGGCGGCAGCAGAGGCTATACCCTGTTGCCAGAAGTCGGCCCCTAGCCAGTATCCCAGCTCTCCACTGCGGGCATATTCAAATTCGCCGCGATTGACGCCGATACACCCCGCCAGCTTACCGTTGACCTCAATAGCCCGGTTCACCGCCAGCAGACTGCCTTCCTCAACCCACCAGGTTGCATCGTCTGGTGTGTAAGGCTGCGGAATTTTGGTTGATAAAAAGCGCGTAACTGCCTCATCGTTAAGCAGCTTAACCAGCTCAGGAACATCTGCCGGCGCAAACGAGCGCAAGGTGATCATATTCGTAACCGTTGTCTTTTCAGTAATTTACTATTCAGGCAGCCTACCACTTACGATAAGTGGTGCAATCAGGATATTGTAAGCAGACATAAATAAATTCAGATCGATTTGCGGGAGGTCTGAGTAACCGACTCTTCAGTTGTGCGCTGATTTCGGCAAATAAGGTAGAAACCCAGAATAAAGATGGCCAATAAAATGCCATCCACTACCTGCAATAACAGAGCAACCTGTTCATAACCGGCGCCATCAATAAATGCCGCCCCGAGCTCAATAGCCACAGAGCTGATAACCGAACTGAATAAGGCAATTACGATCAGTAAAGCCCCGCGGTTTCGGGTTTGTTGATAGTGATACAAAGCTATCGCGATGAGCGCGACACCACCAATAAATTGCATAAGTGGCTCAACAAACAACGCCAGCAACAACGCCGGCGTGGTATTGCCCAGCCACTCGTGAAGCAAAACCAGTTCAGCCAACACGCTGCACCCGGTTAAGTGCAGATTGAACAAGCCCGGGAAAAACAGCTGTCGGGCTAACGGCCTTTACAGAAGAAAAGCACCAGGTAGACAGAAAAATAGGAAGTGACACAGGCAAAGTCCTTTTTACGATGACGATCACAAAAATCAGACTTTACCTTTGTCATTAAGTTCCCTGTCCGGCAAACAACAGCGCATGTGATTGCGCTTAACTCCATATAAGTTGTCACTGTATGTAGAAGCCGGTTACACCAATGCGCCGTTAAATAACATAGCGGGCATAAAAAAACTCAGCGCGAACATCAGCGAGCCGGTAAAGCAGAGCGCAGCAACACAAAACGTGGCCTGCACCGCAAAAACCGGAGGTTTGGCAGAGGCGCTTTGCTGCAGCGAAAACGCTGCGAGCCAGAGCGCATTTCTGGCTCTTTTGTACTGAAACTTCAGCCCATTAATTGCAGGCGTTAAGCCCACTAAAATTAAGCCAAACGCAATTTCCATCCCGCCAAACTGTATCAAAATGGCAATTTCCGGCAGCACGATTGCCGCCAGTAAAATAGCAACGCCAACACCCACTTTTTGCACAAGCGATAAATCATTCCATAACTTCATGTCATTTCCTAACGGGTTAATCAAGGGCACCTTCTGCCCGTTCTTCCTGAGGTTCAAGAAACAGCGCCAATTCTGCGAGCGCTTCATCCATTAACGACCACTCACCATCGAAAAATAGCGAAAATAACCGGCGGACTTCACTTTGCTGTTCGGCAAGGTAGACCTGTACACGCCTTTGAGCGCTGCCGTTTAACGTTCGCTGGTTTAAAGTAGCTGGTGCGTTGACCATGCCCAACATATAGGCAAAATCCTCCCTGCTGCCCACCACAGACACAAAAAGTTCGGCGTGAGTGCTAAGGTGTTTTACGGCAAGGGTAAACTCATTACCGGCCAGATTATCGCCGCTTTGTGGCGGCCAGAGATGCGCATCTAACTCACTTAAAAATACCTGATAAGACACCAGCCCTTTATTTTCCAGCTGGCAAAAGTCGCGTCCACTACGCTTTATCTGATAGGTGTAACCAGTATTTTTCATTACAACAATCCTTGTTGTCTGAGGTTTTACATAGCCTCGCAGGCCCTATGGTTTATTTTCCCAGATGGAGCTCGACACGCTTGAGTAACGGTACAACGAAGAAAGCGCAGGTACCGCTATAACTGCTGCTACCAGTAAGGCAGCGCCAGCGGTAACATTGCCGGCAAAAGCCAGCAGGCTGAGGCCGTATACACCAACCAGGCTTAGCAACGCACTCAACAGCCAAAAGCTCCCACGCCAGAAAACCCGGTTGATCACCGGGGAGTTACGGGTAGCCGCAATATAGCCAATGGCCAGCAGGCCCATTGCCATGAGAGGCCCGTAGCGACTGGCAAACCCACCGGTATGGCTGAGCAGTTTCTCCGCTAACCTTAAAATGGCGGGTAGCAAAAGCACCAGCGTATACATCCATTGTGTTAAGCGCATAACAGTGGTTAATCCTTAACGTGGTGGTGTTTGTTACATTAACCAGTCAATCAGCGCTGGTTTCGCCGCTTGATAGGAAATAACCCAAACCAAAAACCGGCTTCCAGTACAAACCCCAGTAGCACAAACAAAAACACACCAGTTTGATTTCCGTAGCTATAAGCCGACAGCGCACCAACCAGCAACGCAAAAATCAGTAAATACCGAAATACACTTTTCATAATCTGCTCTTTATTCGTTGCAACCGGTATCAGGCCGTGCTGCTGTTATCTCATTAAGTCGACGCTTTAAAGTCTTAACATTGGCATTAAGCTCTTTAATTTCAAGTCTGTACTCACGCAACAGGTCGCGCATTTCACGCGTGTATTTAACTAAAAGAGACAATACGACAATAAAAAACCCGGCCGACAGTAAAATTAAAACCGCCATTTATACGCTCCTGCCTTAATCATCTGGTCAATGTTGTGAATAGCCGTCTTCTGTTTTCTGGTACCTGGCCTGCGCTTCCTGCAAGAGCTCTTCTCGTTTTGAGTAAGCAGGAATACTCATCCACAGCACCAGATAAACAACGAATCCGAAACCAAAAAATGCTGCAATCAAAAACACCAGTTGCAGCCCATTAAGGTTTAAGTGGTAGTAATTGGCCATTCCTCTCAGAGTACCCGAGACCAGGCCATGTTTTGAACGGGTTAATACGCGATGTTCCATGTGTGCTTTCTTCCCTGATACGTCAGGCTGTTAAAGTAAACAGCCAAAATCTGTGCCGTTAGTGCTCGGTACTTTGCTGGTTCTTTGTGCCCGAACCTTCACCATCGCATTTAATCAGCTTTTCGCCGAAGTTAAACACATTATTAACCGCTACATAGCTGGCGGAGATGACCGCACTGGTGGGCATGGTGATAACGCCAATTATCTTTCCCTGCCAGTCGTAAAAACTGGTGTCGCCATCGGTTAAATCGACTACCTTGAGGTATTTTTGGTTACTGGAGAGATAACACTGGCTCGTATCAGCTGAATCTTCAGGCAGCACCACGCAGCCACTCATGGCCAGCGTTGCCAGCGCAGCCACTGTTTTTGCTATTTTTAATCGCATCCAAATTCCTTTTTTGTACCTGATTTCATTTATATATTAATACATTAGTGCCAGCGCGCTACCAAAACTTCCACCATGGCGAGGCAACACCTGGATGCCTTACCTTAAGGTACTGAGGTTCGCTGCGTTCGCCAGCCATATTAACCGCAACAATACTGACCGTGAAATCAATTGGCTCTTGCTCATTGCTACTGCCATCCAGCCATACAAAGGTAAATGAAGAGTTATCATCTACAAACTTCGACGGTTTTACAGCTACCGCCTCAAACAGTCTATCTTCAAACTCTCCGCTTACCCGCTCGAATATATACCCTTGTGGCGGATAATTACCCGACAGTTTAAAGGTTATAAAACCAAAATCAGAACAGGAACCCAAATTACCATCGTCACTGCCCCGCTCAATACCAGCCACCTCAAAATTGGGCGTTACCGGGGCTATAGCTTCAGTATGGTTCGCTTCAAAGGCCTCTAGCAGTGGCACTAGCGAACAGGCACTTACCTGCCCCGACACACTACACAATACAGTTATAACTATGGCCAGGCCTGTTCTACTGGTAAAATTAATCTTTTGCAGCCTCTACCCCGGCTCTTCACCAAAAGCTATATCCATAGCGGGCCGCTTTTTGAGCTGCCGCGACTGGGCAACCGCCCGTTTTACAAACATCAACTGTTCGGCCGGAGTCTGACTCAGAAGTTGCTGTATAAAGGTTTTGACTTCCATTGCCCAGGCTCTGTCATCATTACAGGCCAGCGCCTCTGCAAAAAAATGCCGGGCCAGGGCAAAATCCCGGGCATACAGGCAAATCATGCCTTTATTCAGCCCTGCCCAGATGTGCTGGCTACCGCCTGCGGTATTGGCTAACACAAACTGCATTGCCCGTTGCGGACTTGAGAGTTCGTCACGATAATAAAGCACCCGCTGCTTTGCCTGCTCCGCCAGCGACCTGGCCTGCAGCATAAAGGTCTCCTCATTCTCAAACTCAACGAAAGCACTTTCCCGGTTTGCAAGATCAAAAGCATAATCCGCTCTGGGGTACCACTGCCAGCTAACAGCCACATTCAGGTAGCTACCTTTAGACCACTGGGACGGCTGAAATTCGGCAATAGCCACCCACCAGCCATTGTCATCCAGCCATAACCTGGACTGCCCTTTGCGCACCATATTCATTGGTTTTAATACTTCCCGGGCAGCGGTATTAATAAGCTTATTGTGTATTGAAACGACCACGGCATTTTCCTGAGCCAAACGGCACAATTAATACTGGCGATTTGCTGGCCTCGGTTTTTCTTTTAACGGCGCCAACAACATATAAAACACCCAGGCAAACCAGGAAATAAAAAACACTACCAGCAGCCAGGCAATTTTTTCTTTACCCGTAGTACGATTTGATCTGGCAATCAAAATGATAGGAATGATCCAGATTAAAAACCCAAAGAATACCAGTACAGCGCTAAAAAAGAAGGCGAGAAAACCGTCCATATTGAACATCTTTTTATAATGACGTCAGAAAAAGAAAAACCTGCGGCGGTAAAAATCTGCCATCCATGAATTTACCTACCATAGCACGGGACACAATTAAAACGCTTTACTATTGAGCCGCCTCAATAGCCATATGAATAAGCGGAAACGGATTACCCTGCCCATCCAAAGCCGAGCGACCTGTTCGCTTAAACCCCATCTTTTCGTAAAAGCCAATGGCCTGCGGATTTTGTTCGTTTACATCCACTCTGCTGGCACCAAGGTATTGTATGGCATTCAGGGTTAATGCACGCCCTACTCCCTGACCGAAAAAATCGGGGTGAACAAAGAGCATTTCGATATTCCCTTCAGCTACGCCAATAAAACCGGCTACCTCGTTGCCTTGTTTTATTGCACCGAGCACAACAGCATCAAAGTAGTGTTCAAGGATCAACGGTTTAAGTTGTGCTATTTGCGGTTCGGGTAAAAAATGGTGAGTAGCCCGCACAGAAGCCTCCCATAACGTAATTAACGCCGGGTAATCCTGCTGACTGACTTTCACAACATTCATAAACTTTCCTCAGGTAACAAAGCTAACTGACGCTGATACTTAAAGCCGTGCAGCGTAATACCTTGATGGGTAAACTCATCAGGCAAGCACAGAACAAGCTCAAAACCATTGTTTACTAAAACTTTTTCTGGAACGATACAAGCCCTTCACTACGCGAGATATCCAGCCCTGGGCATGAAGCCCAACGCCCGAATTATCCCTCAAAGTAGATTGTCTGCGTTAAATAAACCGGTACCTTTGAGCGATTTGACTCAGCCGGCACAAAGCTTTGTTTTGACAGCGCTTTAACCCCGGCGTAATCCCACATGCCTTCTGGAGTAGATTCAACAACTTCCGGGTTAAAGGTATTACCATTTGAGTCAATCAGAAACCGCAATTTAACGTAGCCATTTTCGTTTTTACCTATGGCACGTTGGAGCGGTAAATTAAACCTGAACCTTTCATTCGTTTGTACCCAATAATCACTGATGTTTTCGTCAGTTACCTCTACCGGCGTTTGGCTCAGGTACATATCTGATGTGGATGAACATCCCAATAAGAGAAGAGAGAATAAAAACAGAGAAAGTGTTTTCATAAATATCCTTATTAATTTAGCCATTACTTGTGAAGTCCTTCACACCAATAACGATAGCATTGCACTTATGCTTCCATCAATATTCAATGTTTAAAGTAACGGCGACACAACCGGCAAACGAGCTTATGCGCCTGCCATGCGGTAAAGAAAGTAGCCGAAGGCCGCAAATAACACGACGCCCACCAGCACCATGGTACTCAGCGTTTTGGAACGCAGCATTGACTCAATTAAAGCGAACTCAGTTTGCATTTTAATGAGTTCAAGGTGGTCCTCAGATTTGCTGTTCATGGCTTTATGTTGCTTAGTCATATAACTTCCCTGGTATCCTTACTTATTTCCCAACATCAGCTTAAGGCAACGACTAAAGACGCCCCACAAAAGCCCAGACCGGTGAATCTCAATGCATTTTGAAACCTGGTGCTAATAACTCTCTTTAGGTCCTGGAGTGAGGTTGAGTCTGCTTTTGCGAGTACTCTCGCCACCATCACATCCACGGTACTCAAACCAAACAACGTAAACCCAATGCCGCGCAGTAAATCGTTTTGCTGATAGCCCATGGAGTATTCTTTAAAAGCCATAACAGCGAAAAACAAAAAGACGAAACCGCTAAACCAGTCAAAGTTAGCGTTATCCGCCTGGACCTGGTTAAACAGGCCTGTGAACCGGGCCAGTAAAAAGAATACTCCAATACCTATAAGGAGCCACCCCATGCCGGTAGATTCGCGAGATGAGAGTTCCACACATCCCATAATAATGGGAACAATTACCAGTAAGTAGCGCATCATATATAAATCCTTTTAGTCCGTACCACGGAAATAAACACAGTTATGCAGGCTTATTTTCAACCTATCGGTTTATGCTTCATCCCTGGGTTATTATTCTCTGTGTTCGTTTTTAATCAACAACGCAATAGCTGTTAACACATGGAAAATCAGCCCTAATAAAAACCTCCCTAGCACACTGCGACCGGTTGTTTTAGCCCACCATGCACAAAAAAACGCAAACAAGACAACGGCCACCCCATTGCTTTTAATAGCTTCCTGAAGTTTTGAAACCTCGGTATCCGTGTTCGCCTGAGCACTTTCCAGGCCTCGTATTTTAGAATAGAGCCGGTTAACCGTTTGTTCCAGTTCAGATAAGGATGGCTGCGTGGTTGTTGCGGATGCAATCGCGGTATTTTGCCAACCAAACAATAGAAAAACGACGGCTAAGAACTTCCCTTTCATTATGCTAAATCTCCTTGTTAAGCATCTTTTTCATATCACCCGCAATGGGCTCTGTAAGTTATTACCCAGGTATGCCAGCGTGCAGCTTTAGTGTTTATCTACGAGCATTTATTGCTTAACTAAACACCCAATTAATCAGGCAAACCAACAGCCCAACAATGCTGCCGATGAACGCAGCTTTAATACTACCTAAAAATAAAATAAGGCCACTATATCCTTGCTCCGGGCCAATGGTTTTCTTGCCTAATACATCAATAAGCATAAAACCATTCCAAACAATATTCAGTAACGCAATTCCCGCAAAAACAAACAGCGCAACAGTACCTAAAATTGACTCAGCCAATTCAAAATCACCACCACAAAAAAGAACAACACCCACTAAAGCAATCAATAGCGGTATGGATAAATAAAACGTGACTGAAATACTATCCTTAATATTTCGGGTGATTTTTCCATCTTCAAATAAATGCGTCACGAATACAAAAACCATCGAAGTAAGCGTGCAAATTTGGGCGGTAAATATTATATCGTTCACTAAACCTGCCTTTTATAAATAGATAGTTGCGCACCGTCTTCTGTGCGAAGTAACACCAGCTATCAATGATGTTGTCTTTGTAGCTTCCATTGGCATTTAGCGCCTAAATAAAAGGCATTAACAGACAGGCGATAATGGCGAAGCCGCATGTCTGTTTGTATCTCGGCCCGCGCCAAGCCGGCGCCATATTTTTTTGTTATGTGCGTTGCGACTAATCACCACCGCCTCCATCGCTATCATCACTGGAAATTGAATCCCCTGTATAGCCAGTTCCATATGATCCCGAAGCCATACCCGAAGCCGATAACCCCAAAATAGCCACCCTATAAACCCGACGCCCCCCAGTCCAAAGCTATTCATTAATATTTCTGTGATGGGCACTTAATCTGATGAGCTTATCGAAGTTAACACGACAAGACAGCCAAAGAATCCAGCAATTAAACCATAAAGGAAACCGTAAAATTTGTACTCTGATAATAGTTTCAAAATGTTTCCCTACTTTAAACACATAACGCCCGCAAAACGGGCAATAACACGTAGGCTAAAATTGGAGCGAAGCGACTGAGATTACGAGTTATTGTTCCTGCGAGCTTGCGAGCGAGTTTCTTCGTTTGTTATGCGCTATTGACTTACAACGCACAAATACCATAATTGGGTACATATTGGTACTTGGAGAGAGCGAATGGCTAAAAACACCAGCATTACCCTTGGGGACCATTTTGATAGCTTTATTGCTAGCCAAATTCAAACTGGTCGATATGGTTCAGCGAGCGAAGTGATTCGTTCAGCTCTTCGCTTGCTAGAAACACAGGAGACCAAATTAAACACTTTGCGTCAATTACTTGTAGCAGGTGAAGAAAGCGGCGAGGCTGAATACGACCTTGAACACCTGATATCAGAACTAGATGGTGAATTAAAAGAGTGAAACCATTTAAGTTAACTGTACTCGCAAAATCCGATTTAAAAGATATTGCGTTATTTACGCAACGGAAATGGGGCCGAGAACAGCGTAACGTATATCTAAAACAGTTCGACGATACATTTTGGATGCTGTATGAAAATCCTGATATTGGCAAAAGCTGCGACGAAATATTAGACGGGTACAGAAAGTTTCCGCAAGGTAGTCACGTTATTTTCTACAAGCAAACTGGTAGCCAGGAAATTCTGATTATAAGAATTCTTCATAAAAGTATGGATGTAAATCCTTTACGCTTCGGCGCATAACGCCCCGCATAAAGGGCAGCTGCTCGTAGGCTAAACTGCGAAGCAGAGACTGCGTGTTTGTGCCCCACATAATTTTTTTGTTAGGTGCGTGCTAAAACACCCTTTTTCTGTGGCCCCCTAAATACAATCTAAGCCTACAGTGCAAACAGTTACCAGAGCAAAAAACGGCCAAACAACCCCTGCAATTATTGAAGTAATGGATGCCATTATATTGCGAGTTTTTGATTTTATATTTTGAGTTAGTTTTACAAATAAGGCAGCTAAACATAGAGATACAGAATACATAATAAAGAGGCTTATAAGTAGCGCCTTAAGTGCCTTGTTAGCTTTTGATTTTAAAAAGCCTATATAGTCCATAACAACCTATCAATGCTGGAAGTTCATATATAAAAAACAATAATGCAGGAACATTTGAATACTCACCGAAATTCCTAGATACAGATAGTAAGGCAACTAAGAGTAGACCGACAAGAACGCCCAATATGATTAGATATTTTAACAAACTATTTTTTTAAAAAATTCTGTAGACACGAATATACAACAGTTTAAGGAAATAATTGAAAATACGGCAAATACAAGTAAGTAAGACAGTCCCATAAACATTTCGGGGACGCTACCGTCCCCAAACAGTTTGGGACTAAGCCCTATGAGCATAAATAAGCTACCAATCAAACATAAATTCATTGGTATCAATGCCAAAAAGAAAAGAAAATTTCGAATCATCAATTTAGAAGGCTAACGCTAAGCTAACGGGCGCAAACATGCGGCGAGAATGGCTAAGCCGCCGTGTGTTTGTGTCCCAGTGACCGAAGGGAACGTGTTTAGCGCTTTGTTATACCTCAATTCCTAACTTCCTAGCTGTTGATATAGATATTCTAAAGAAAATGTCTGGATGAGTTCTTATGGCTATTTTTACTCTAAAAATTTTAAAAAATGAAGCTTTAGAAACACTTACATTTTCCAACGGTATTAGCAGGTCTGTGCAAAATATCTTGAAGAAGAACAACTGAGACAAATATAAGTGATCGTTATCTTTTCCCAACACTAATATTCCGTTGTAGTAACTGTGCTCTCCGAAACAAGCAGATACGCCACTGGTCTTTTTGCCATCAAACTCCTTTTCAGTTGCATAAGCCTTAGCTAATTCATGCCAACCGCAGCTCCTATTCGCGAAATAAAACACTGAACAGAATCCAATCACAAAAATTAAAGAGAGCACCAAATGTTCCATGTTAACTCGCTGAGGTATAACGCCCTAATTTGGCGGCATGCAGATCTATTGGCTGCACGTTATCCAAATTGATGTTCTGCTTTGCCTGCCAAAGCTCGTAATTGTCTTGCATGCTAAGCCAACTTTCCGGGCTGCGGCCTAATACCTTTGATAGCCTTAATGCCATTTCTGGTGACACTGCACTTTTTCCCTTAACGACACGATTTAGTGTTGAAGCGGCAACACCAAGATGGGTAGCAAGTGTCCTGCAACTGATGCCGTGTGGCTCCATGTAAATAGATTCAATAAATTCACCAGGATGTGGTGGGTTATGCATATTCATTAGTGATAATCCTCGTAATTTAAGATGTAAGCATTACCATCCGTGAACTCGAAAGTTACTCTCCAATTGCCGTTGACTGATATCGACCAAATATTAGATCTTCCTCCTTCGAGTTGGTGAAGAGAGAAACCGGGCAAATTAATGTCATCGATATCTTGTGCGGTATGCATAGCAGCTAACTGCATGCGAAGTTTTTTCGCGTGCTTAGTCTGTATGCCTGAAGTTTTCCCTTTTTCGAAAAACAGCTTCAGGCCCTTATGTTTAAATGACTTAATCATTGAAGAAGTGCAGCGCATTGCGCAACGCGGTGCAACTTAACGCCTAACACCCGGATAAGGGGCAAAAGCGTGGTGCGAGAATAGCGAAGCCGCACCACGTTTTTGTCCCAGTGGCCGCAGGGAACGAATTAATGCGTTTATTATACGCAACTTGCTACATATGTAGCGGATTGCTACAATTCAATGGCAAACCAATAGGAGACATATTATGGCAACCGCAAGCGTAAGACTAGACCAGGATCTAGTTGAAAAGGCGACCATTATGGGCAAAGCACTAAACCGAACTATGCCAAAACAGATTGAGCATTGGGCAAAGATTGGTGAAATGATGGAAGATAACCCTGATTTGCCGTACGAATTCGTGAAACAGGCAATTATTGCCAAAGCTGAAAAAGAGGCCGGAAAATTGGAGCCTTACGATTTTGGCTAAGATAACCAGTGTTTTACAGACAGCTAATTTTAAGAGAGCAGTAAAGAAGTTACATCAGAATCAGAAAAAAGACTTGGATAAGGCCGTAAAGGAATTAATGGACGATCCTCTTCTAGGAGAGCAGAAAAAAGGCGACCTGGCCTTTCTTCGCGTGTACAAGTTCAAGATGGTCAAGCAGTTAACTTTACTTGGTTACAGCTACGAGGATGGCACTGTAATACTCGAATTAATTGCACTTGGCTCTCATGAAAATTTTTATCGCGATGTTAAAAAGTTATTCTGACCCAATTGCGTATAACGCCCTAATTTGGTGGCAAAAACGCGTGGGCTATACTGCGAAACAGCCCGCGCGTTTGTGTCCCCAACATTTGATTGTTATGTGACTTACCCGAAAAAACAAGCGTACTGATCCTGATCTACAACTGAAAAGAATTCTTCGATGCTTTTAACATGCAAGTTGGGTTCGTATCCATGCCATTTTAAATCTTGGCGCATCCAGAATATCTTCCATTTCCCTTGAGTGCGAATAAACGTGGTTTTGGCAATATCCAGATCTTGATACTCAGAAGGGTTATTCCAGACAGGCCGCGTTTCGTATATATACACTGACTGGTTTTCTAAACGCCAATTAAGATCTAATTGCTTGCGAATGTGAACAGGTGGTCTTCGCTTTTCTAAGAATGCGTTCCCAGCTTTCTCAACTTTCTTTATTTCGAATTCACTTAAAGCCATAGATCTACGATTTCTCTCCTGTCACATAACACCCCGCTTAGGGGCAATAACACGTAGGCTAAAATTTGGAGCGAAGCGACTGGGCCCACGTGTTATTGTCCCAAGGAGCTTGCGACCGGCTACAGCGGTTTGTTATGCATTTTTATATGCTGAAACTTTTGAAAAAAATACAACATCACAGATACAGCTTATATAGGCTCCAGCTTTCGAAACAAACTTAAAGGAATAAAGTTCGGCATTGTCTCCCGGGAGTTTTTTCACTCGAAATTCTCCCACATTTTCAATAGTCCAATCCTTTAAAACAATCTCATCGCACGCTCCGAGAACTATTTTAACCTGAATGGTATTGAAATTTTGTTCGATCCATTTCTTAGGTGGATTGGCTGGCCACTCAAGTAGATCAAATTCTAACTTGATATCTTTTTCTTCAAATGAAACCTTACGAAGGTTAATCGTATCTCCGAATTTTGCGCCTTCAAAAATTCTCTCTAAGGTTTCACTTGAATGTAAATACTCTAACCACATGTTGAATCCAACGAAATGCATAACGCCCGCATAACGGGCAAAAACACGTAGGCTACAATACCAAGCAAAGCGCAGGGAGCCTACGTGTTTTTGTCCCTAGCGAGCGCAGCTAGTGGTTAATGCGTTTGTTAAATGCCAATCACCAACTTCATCGATTCTGCCGCAGATACAAAACCCAATAAAAAGAATAACATACGCACAAAGGCATTAACTACAAAACGCAATACATCAGGTTCAAACCATGGTTTTTTATCAAAATCATATTCTGTTCGAAGTTGTCGCTGACACTCTCCAATAATTTGCTTACCAATAACCAGCAAAAAAATTAAGGTAAAAAGGTAAAAGCGAAAACTCCATCTGGAAGAGAATAAAACTCAATAACAGCTTCGCTGAGTACTAGTAATATTCCAGCTATAAATGATGTTGTTTTTGTAGCTTCCATTGGCATTTAACGCCCTAATTTGGTGGCACAAACGCGTGGGCTATACTGCGAAGCAGAGCCCGCGTGTTTGTGTCCCCAACATTTGTTTGTTAGCTACCATACACTTTTGCGAAGAAAGGAAAAAGCGCTGTTAAAAGGGCAAATAACAAAAAAACATGGAAAAATGATAAAAACAAAACACGGGAAACAGGCTGCCATATTTTTTGCAGTTTTACGTAAAAATTGCTGGCGTATATTTGAAGCAAGACCTGATTGGTACTAATTCCGATTTCACCTGCTGAGTAATGCTTAGCTGCAGTGAAGCCCAATAAGAAAACTAGAGTTAAGGAACACCCCACAAAAAAGATCACTTCGCCCAATAACTGTGATGCTCCCCTCGCAACTGTTGAACAGACCATCGTAATAATTAGCAAAGCGAACAACTTAAAAAAGGCGTACCGCTGATGTTGTCTGAATTTGTCTGCGAAAAATTTGGGTAATACTTCCATTTTCCCTCTGGTAGCTAACTTTTAAATATGGGGCACAAACAGGCAGGCTACAATAGCGAAGCCGCCTGCCTGTTTGTGTCCCAGCCCGCCTGCGGGCGACATAATTTTTTTGTTAGGTGACATGCTTAATACTACCTTGGATAAACATTACTAATACACCCAACGAAAAGTAAATAATTGGGAGTAAATCCCAGTAGCCGTAATTGCCATAATTTTTGTAACTACGGACTGATTGCCAAACTGACAATGTAAATACCAATAAATACGATGCTGCAATAGCGACTATTTTAATGCTAGAAACTGTCGGATCATTAGTGAAGCCTGCCCCAAATGCGAGAGACATTAGGCTTATAAACAAGGTTAGAGGCAGCAGGATGACGCCCCCGATTAATAAACTAAAATTCCTTGCCAGCCATGTGATCACTGTGGCACCTAACACCCACATAAGGGGCAGTAACAAATGGGCTAAAATCCGAGCGAAGCGACAGAGCCCATGTGTTACTGTCCCAGGGAGCTTGCGACCGACTTAATGTGATTGTTAAACCTAACAACTTAGCCTAAAATGACCTAATTAAAGACCTATTTGGAGACCTTTATGACAACTAGAGTTTTAGCTGAAGTAGCTGCAAGCATTACTGAGCTCAAAGCGAACCCCATGAAAGTTGCGGGCAGCGCATACGGTGATCCTGTAGCCATACTAAATAGAAATGAACCAGCTTTCTACTGTGTACCTGCTGAAATTTATGAAAAAATGATGGATCGCCTAGAAGATCTGGAACTGCTTCATCTAGTTCAAGAAAGAAATAGTGAAGAAAGCGTTTCGGTAAGTTTAGATGACCTATAAGCTAGAATTTAAGAAAAGCGCGCTTAAAGAATGGAGCAAGCTCGGTAGTACTTTAAAAGAGCAGTTTAAGAAAAAGCTGTCTGAAAGACTTGATGCACCACATGTTGCGCCAGACAGAGTGATGGGCGCGGAAAATGTATACAAAATCAAGTTGAGACAATCCGGCTATAGACTTGTATACCAAGTCCGCGATGACATTGTGATTGTCACAGTACTTGCAGTCGGTAAACGTGAAAGAAATGAAGCTTACAAAAAAGCGTTAAAAAGGCTGGATGCTGACTAAAGGGTTTAACACCTAAATATGGGGCACAAACAGGCAGGCTACTATGGCGAAGCCGCCTGCCTGTTTGTGTCCCAGCCCGCCTGCGGGCGACATGATTTTTTTGTTAGCTGACTTTGCACCAAACAACTTGAGTTTAATAACCGACAAATGAAACCTCTGGTTTGTAAAATAATGCGACTAACACGAACGCTACGATTACAATGAAGAACAGGATTTCAAATGCACTATTAAGTAACAGTTCTTTGAACATATTCGCTTTAGTTTCATTTTTGTTTTTATTTACTAAATACAGAGAATAATAAATCTTAAAAAACTTAATTAACGCTAAGACTCCTAATATACGAGACTGTAACTAATTTTGTGTAACTGCCTATCTCAACATACTCTATTAAGAGTTAAGGATAGGCAGATGAACATGAATAAGAAAGAGCTTGAAGCTTTCGCAAGGGAAGCAGCCAAAGGGATTAAAACACCTGAGGACTTGAACGAGTTTAGCCAGATGCTGAAGAAAATTACTGTTGAAGCGGCATTGAACGCGGAGATGGATGAGCATCTTGGCTACGAGAAACACCAACAGTCCACGTCTACCAATACCCGTAACGGCAAGAGCAGTAAACGGGTCAAAACCGAAGACGGCGAGTTTAAACTCGATACGCCTCGCGACCGTGAAGGCTCCTTTGAACCCAAACTTGTCAAAAAGCACCAAACCCGTTTCACCTCCATGGACGATAAAATCCTCTGGCTGTATTCACAGGGCATGAGCACCCGTGACATCGTCAATGCCTTTGAGGAATGGTATGGCGCAGAGATATCGCCCACGCTCGTTTCTCGTGTCACCAATGCCGTTATTGAGCAGGTGATTGAATGGCAATCTCGCCCTTTAGATGCCGTCTACCCGATTGTTTACCTGGACTGCATCGTAGTGAAGATTCGTCAGGATAAACGGGTCATCAATAAATCTATCTTCCTGGCTCTGGGTATCAACACCGAAGGTCACAAAGAACTGATGGGGATGTGGATTGCTGAGAATGAAGGCGCTAAGTTCTGGTTGAGTGTGCTGACTGAGCTTCAGCAGCGTGGCGTCGAAGATATTCTTATCGCCTGTGTGGATGGCCTGAAAGGCTTCCCTGATGCTATCAACACCGTTTTCCCTCAGACACACATCCAGCTATGTATCGTGCACATGGTGCGCAACTCACTCAAATACGTATCATGGAAAGACTACAAGGCCGTCACGACGGATTTAAAGCGGGTTTACCGCTCAGCGACTGAAGACGAAGCCTTGCTCGAACTGGAACGCTTCAGTGAAATCTGGGATGGCCAGTACCCACAAATCTCTAAATCATGGCGTAACCACTGGCAGAACCTTAATACGTTGTTCAGTTACCCTGAAGATATCCGTAAAGCGATTTACACCACCAACGCCATTGAGTCGCTCAACAGTGTCATCAGAAAGGCTATCAAAAAGCGGAAAATCTTCCCCAGTGACGATGCAGCAAGAAAGATGGTTTACTTAGCGATTCAAGATGCCAGCAAAAAATGGACAATGCCCATTCAAAACTGGCGTCAGGCTATGAGTCGTTTTATTATCGAGTTCGAGGAACGCCTCGAAAGACACATTAACTAAATGGCAGTTACACAGAATCTGTTACAGGCTC
>NZ_RCUA01000044.1 GCF_003731635.1 Marisediminitalea oceani
GCGTCGTGATCTAAGTCGTTTTCGTCTAGCCCTCAGGGATCACTCTGAGAGGGTAAACTTCTATGCAGATTGGTATAACCTCAGAGCTTATCAGGCCCGGACGTAACATGCGTTATTTTATTGGATTGGGTTTATCGCCAGCGAACAAACTGGCCTTGGACTGCTGGCGGGAGAAATGCCTGCCGGAACTTCCGCGCGTCAAAATGCCGCTGAATACTAAAGCGCCCATACGCCAGCCGCGCCCGGTGCCGGCAGCTAACTTTCATATTACCCTGTGCTTTTTAGGGTCTGTTTCGCCACGCCAGTTAGAAGCGGTAACCGAGTGCCTCGCTGAGGTGACGTCGCAACCTTTTGAATTGTCGCTCAATACAACCGGCTTTTGGTCGGGGCCGAAGATTTTCTATGTTGGCCCCGAACAGGTTCCGGAACCGTTGTCAGAACTGGCCGCAAAGGCAACGGCCGCCGCCCGTCAGGCAGGCATCACCGTCGAGAAGCGCGACTATCAGCCTCATGTTACAATGATCCGCAACGTTAAAGCTGACTTTCCCCCACCGCTTTTTCCGCCCTCAGTTGTCTGCCAGTTTAGTCAGTTCCATTTATTTGAATCGGTCTCTACTCAATCTGGTGTAACATACCCTATTCGCCAAAGCTGGCCGCTGCGTAACACTAACTCAGTGCGCGAAAAATTGCTGCGCGGGAATTTTTAACCTTTGCCTCTTTACAGCACTGTCGCTGCTCGGTAAAAAGACACATCACTTTAGAGAACACCAGTAACATGCACCAAACTTTCAGACTTATTATCGATTGCCCCGACCAGGTTGGCCTGGTTGCACGAGTATCCCAGTTTCTGGCTGACCATGATGCGTCAATCCTCGAAGCCAGCCATCATACCGACGTTCAGACCGGTCGGTTTTTTATGCGCCACGAAATCAGTACCGACTCATTAACGCTCTCTTATGATCGTTTTATTGAAGAATTTACCCCGCTGGCGAATGAGTTCCAGATGCAGTGGAAGGTAACTGATTCATCCAAGCGCCAGCGAGTAGCACTGCTCAGTAGTGTTGAATCCCATTGTCTGGTGGATATTTTGCATCGCTGGCATACCGGCGAGTTACATTGCGATATTCCCTGCATTATTGGTAACCACCCGCAAATGAAGCAGTTTGCTGACTGGTACAAAGTGCCTTTTCACTGGGTAGACTTTAAGACCCTGGGGAAAGAAAACGCATTTAAACAAATTGAAGTACTTTTGGATGAATATGCCATCGACCTCACGGTACTTGCCCGTTTTATGCAAATCCTGCCCGACAATCTTTGCTCAAAACTGGCCGGCAGAGCAATTAATATCCATCACAGCTTTCTGCCCTCCTTTGCCGGGGCCAAGCCCTACCAGCAAGCCTATGATCGCGGCGTAAAACTCATTGGTGCAACCTGCCACTACGTTACCCGTGATCTCGATGAAGGCCCGATTATTGAGCAAAGTGTTAAACGCATCAGCCACAGTGATACAGCTGCCGACATGGTACGTAAAGGGAAAGACTGCGAAGTTAATGCGCTGGCTACCGGTGTGCGTAACCACCTCGAAGACCGGGTCATCATTCACCACAACAAAACTGTGGTATTCGCTTAGTCCTTTTGTCGCTGGCAGCGCGCCATACAACGCCTGTCAGTTGCATACCTGAGAGCCAAAGCACCACAATAGATAACTCTACAATAACAAAATGACAGGAACTCTATGCTTACAATAAAAAAGACGCTCACTGCCACCGCCATAGTGCTGGCACTGGCAGGCTGTACTGACGCACCATCGGGCAACGAAAATACCGCCTCAGGTGCTGCCGAAACAACCAGCCAGACAGTTGAAAATACCTTGCTGCAACCTTTTAAAGGCCCCTATGGTGGCGTACCAGCCTTTGAAGATATGCAACTGGACGATCTGATGCCAGCCATGGAAGCGGCTATGACCGAACACCTGGCCGAAATTGATGCGATTGCAAACAACCCCGAAGCGCCGGATTTCGCCAATACGATTGTGGCTTACGAGAAGGCCGGCGACACCATTGGCCGGGTCTATACCTATTATGGTATCTGGAGCTCTAATGTATCCAGTCCGGCGTTCCGTGAACTGCAGCGGGAGTTATCACCCAAGCTGTCAGCCTACCGCTCCAAAATCAATCAGAACAGCAAGCTTTTCGAGCGCATTAAAGCGGTTTATGAAAGTGACGAACTAAACACGCTTACTGACGAAGAGCAACGTATCACGTGGCTCATCTATAACAGTTTTGCCCGCAATGGTGCTACCCTTGAGGGTGAAGCTAAGGCCCGTTACGCCGAAATCAACAAAGAGCTGGCAAGCCTGCATACCCGTTTTTCCAATAACGTACTGGCAGACGAAGAAAATTACGTCACGTATATTACAGCCGAGCAACTCGACGGCTTACCGGAAAGTTTTGTTAAAGCAGCAGCCGCTGCTGCCGCAGACCGTGGTAAGGAAGGCATGTATGCCATTACCAATACGCGTTCATCAATGGATCCTTTCCTGACCTACTCAACGCAGCGGGATTTACGCGAAAAAGTATGGCGCACCTATTACGACCGTGGCGATAATGGCGACGAGTTTGATAACAACGACATCATCAAACAAATCCTTACCCTGCGCCATGAACGCGTTCAGCTGCTCGGTTACGATAACTACGCTCAGTGGCGCCTCGAAGATCGCATGGCGAAGAACCCTGAAAATGCCATGGCGCTGATGATGAAAGTCTGGCCAGCGGCACTGGCCCGGGTAGAGGAAGAAGTGGCCGACATGCAGGCCATTGCCGATGCCGAAGATGCGGACATCGAAATTAAACCCTGGGATTATCGTTTTTACGCCGAGAAAGTTCGTCTCGCGAAATACGACCTAGATTCCAATGAGGTGAAACAATACCTGCAACTGGATAAACTGCGCGAAGCCATGTTTTATGTGGCCGGGCGCTTGTTCAACTTTGACTTTAAACCGGTTCCGGCGGGCACGGTACCGGTATTCCATCCTGATGTGAAAGTATGGGAAGTGGCCGATAAGGACTCTGGCGAACTGGTTGGCCTGTGGTATCTGGATCCGTTTGCTCGTCAGGGTAAACGCTCCGGCGCCTGGGCAACTACCTACCGTAGACACACCACCTTTGATGGTGACAAAAACGTTCTGTCGTCTAACAACTCGAACTTTGTGAAAGGACCGGAAGGTGAGCCAACGCTGATTTCCTGGGATGACGCTGAAACGTACTTCCATGAGTTTGGCCATGCGCTGCACTTCCTGTCAGCAAACGTTAAATACCCCACTTCACACTCTGGCGTCAGAGACTACACTGAGTTCCAGTCGCAGTTACTGGAGCGATGGCTGACCACTGATGAAGTCATTGATGAGTACCTGGTACATTATGAAACCGGCGAACCCATTCCGGACAGCCTGATTGCTAAAATCAAGAAGGCATCGACCTTTAATGAAGGCTTCAAGACTACCGAATATATGGCGTCTGCCATCATGGATCTGCTTTATCACACCACAGATCCTGCCGGTATCGAACCAGACAGTTTTGAGCGTGAACAACTCAAAGCACTTGGCATGCCTGAAGAAATTGTGATGCGTCATCGTACTCCTCACTTTGGCCATGTTTTCTCTGGTGAGGGTTATTCAGCGGGTTACTATGGCTATATGTGGGCAGAAGTATTAACCGCGGATGCAGCAGAAGCTTTTGAAGAAGCGCCGGGCGGCTTTTACGATGAAGAAGTGTCAGCCAAGCTGGTGAAGTACTTATTCTCGGTGCGCAATGCTATGGATCCGGCCGAGGCCTATCGCATGTTCCGTGGTCGCGATGCTAACGTTGAAGCGCTTATGCGTGACCGTGGCTTTCCGGTAACATCAGAGCAGGATAAGTAACCGAAACGGTTAATAAAATAAAGGCCAGCCGCAAGGCTGGCCTTTTTGTTTCTGCCCCGGTTACTCGGGCAACTTCACCTTAATAAGCTTTGCAGCACTCAGTGGTGAGCTTTCCTGAGTCAGCCAGATAGTATTATTTTCGCGAACACAGAGGCCTTCTACCTGCCCGTAGCCGTTAAGCTTATAGGTACTGATTAGGTCAAACTCAGCTGACAGGGTGGCAATAAACGGCTTGAACATGCCCAGAGCATTACTGGTATAGCCAACAATTACATAGCGGTTATTTTGTGCGTCAAAATCAGCGCCAGTTACCACTCCAGGGATCCCTGATACCTCTGCTACCGGCGATAAAAGCGGGGTTACCTTGCCCTTGTCGAGCAAATACACTTTTACTACACGAGTTAGCCAGCTCTTGGAAAACAGTACCAGTTGGTCGCCCCGGGAGACCATCGCTTCTGCATCGTAATCGTGCGCGTAGTACTCGTTTTTGCCAACATCGTAGTTTTCATAGTTGACCGGTAAAGGCGTGATATCGCCCGTATCGGCCCTGCTGACCTTTAACACTGCCAGATCACTGCGTTTACCGGCATTGTTACCAAAGTCACCAATGTAGTAAAACTCGCTGTCTGCCGTTACCGACTCCCAGTCTGTATTCTTGCGCGGCAATTTCTCACTTTTTATAATCGTGCCGGCAGTATCCAGAGTAAATAAGTCGGGGCTGTTGCCCGAATCATTGATAGTGTAAATATGGTTGGCATCACAATATAAGCCCGAGGTTTCCACTAACTGTTCGTCTAAAACAATGTCTTCGAGCACTTCGATACCGCTGTCGTTGCCAGAATCCGTACTGCTGCAAGCGGCAGGGAGCAATAACAGGCTCATTGCAAGTGCCTTACCAGCACCTGCCATAAAAGAAAGATTATTCATAACTCAATTAACGCGGTGAAACGTTCCATTTGTTGCCGCTAATAAGACTGGCGATTTGTACTCACCCGGCAAACAGCGATTTTGCCTGCCGGGAACATCAGCTTCCCCTATAAGGTTTAGCTGAGCTTTTTACGAGTCAGGAGCAACAGACCCAGAGAAAGCAATGCAATGCCGGCTGGCGCCGGAACCGGTTCACTGTCTGTACAAGCGGGATGTTCCGGGTTTTCCGCACAAAAGTCCACGGTTTCCTGTAATTTCACTTCGGCGAAATTAGTGACGAAATCATCGATTTCACTCTGCACGGTGGTATTAAGCTCGTTTAAATCGAAGCTGTTACCGCCATTATTCAGAGCTAAGTCAATCAGCTCGCCAAATTCACCGCCCAATACCACATTAAACAACGCAGAGTTGTCTTTTAGCACGCCATCCAGTGAGTCGGCATCGAAATAGTTGTCGCTGTTGCTGGCTTCGTCGGCAAACAAAATCAGGTTTTTCACCGCATCGTCGCGGTAACTGAGCCCTGGCTGTTCTGAAGGCAGCGCTTCCAGCGCGTAAGCCGTGGCATCATAAGCGGGTTCATCGGCGCCAACTGGTGTGATCCCTGCCATTGCACTGGCAAAGCCTACCGCATCAACGAAATCAGACAGGAGACGGATGCTGTCACCTGCAAAGCCGTAGCCTATAAGTGCAAACTGAGCGTCCAGCCCACCGTTTTGCAAAATACTGGCAAAGGTACCTATGCTGTCACGAAGGTTATTGTGGATAGTGCTCATTGAACCACTTTCGTCCACCAGCATAACAATATCGGTTTTAATAAGGGCCGCATTAGCAGGGGCCGTAACAGTGAATAAACCAAACCCGAGCATAACGGCGGCTATCAGGGCTGACCACGTTTTTCTGTTCTGTCTTTTCATTTTTTTACTACGGTAATGCGTTGTTATAAAAGAAAAAATGCAATAATCATTCCATTAAAAAAAGTGGCTCAAGATCATTGATTTATAAAAGTTGAAGCCAACATTATTATCATTTTTGTAAAAAACTTCGACATAATTATACCTGTATCATTTAAACCGTTTCCAGAGCGGAAAGTGAACACATGATACAATTCTGGTGTATAACATCTGGTAGGAATCTAATTGCTGTTGTTTTAGGTAACAGCCAAACAATAATAAGGACTCTTTGAGTGTCAGATCCAACTATTGCTCTGGTCGCCGTCGGCCTGCTTTCAATCAGTTGTCAGTATTTAGCTTACAAGATCCGTTTACCGGCCATTTTGCCTCTGTTAGTCGTGGGTATTCTGGTTGGTCCGGTTTTTAATGTATTAGATGCAGACGCCCTGTTTGGTGATTTACTCTTTCCGGTAGTATCGCTATCGGTCGCCATTATTCTGTTTGAAGGTGCGCTGACCCTTAAATACAGTGATATTGCCGGGCACGGTAACATGGTCAGAAACCTCTGTAGCATCGGGGTTCTGGTCACCTGGATCATCGCCGCCACTGTGGCCCACTATGCGCTGGACATTAGCTGGCAGCTCTCGTTCTTATTCGGAGCCATCGTCACCGTAACCGGGCCCACCGTTATTGTGCCTATGCTTCGAACCGTACGCCCCCAGACAAACCTTGGCAATATACTGCGCTGGGAAGGGATTATTATTGATCCCATCGGAGCATTACTGGCGGTGTTGGTTTACGAATATATCATTTCGTCGCAGAGCGCCGTGTCTCACACCCTGGTAGCTTTTGGTAAAACGATCGGTATCGGGCTCGGCCTGGGTATGGCAGTGGGCTACTTCCTGGGGATCACTCTGCGCCACAATCTGGTTCCTCATTATTTACGCAATACAGCGGTCCTAACCATCATCCTGGCAGCCTTTGCCGGTTCCAATTATTTCGCTCACGAGTCCGGGCTGCTAACCGTTACCGTGATAGGCGTCATGATGGCGAACATGCGGGATGTGGACGTTGAGGACATCCTTGAGTTCAAGGAAACGCTCAGTGTTTTGCTTATTTCCGGGCTGTTTATATTACTTGCTACCCGCCTCGATTTAGGCGCCGTGGCAGATGTAGGCTGGGCAGCAGTGGCCGTTTTATTCTCGATCATTTTCATTGCCCGTCCGCTGGCAGTGTTTGTCTCATCCATCGGTACCGGACTTAACCTGCGCGAACTGGCTTTGCTGAGCTGGCTGGCTCCACGAGGTATCGTTGCCGCGGCTGTCTCCGCCTTGTTTTCACTCAAACTGGAGCAACTCGGCTATGCCCAGGTAGAAATCATCGTGCCGTTAGTTTTCCTGGTGATCATTGCCACCGTGGTGTTACAGGGCCTTACGGCTAAGCCCGTAGCGGCACTGCTCAAGGTGCGCGCTCCGGTACCCAATGGATTTCTGCTGTTTGGTGCCAGCGAATTCAGTCGCATGCTGGCCAAAGAACTGATTAAACATAAGGTGCCGGTACGGGTAGCCGATACCAACTGGGATGCTATCCGCGCGGCCAGAATGCAGGATATCCCGGTGTATTTTGGTAATCCTACATCTGAGCATGCCGCCATCCATCTGGATTTAAACACCATAGGTACGGTACTGCTGTTATCGCCCTATAAACAGCTAAATCCTATGATTGGTTATCATTTTGAGTACACGTTGGGTAAGGATAAGGTCTGGGGCCTGACCAACAATGAACTCGCAACCCGGCCTAGCCATCAGGTTTCCAGGGATTATGCTAAAAAACTGTCGTTGTTTGCTGAAGGCATTACCTACGGGTACCTGGCCAGTGCGGTTAGTCGTGGTGCGCAAATAAAAACCACGGCGCTTACACCTGAGTTCACTTTTAAGGACTATATGGAAAAGTACGGTGATGCTGCTACCCCACTGATGTACATCAACGAAAATAACCGCATGCATGTTTTGCTTAGTTCAGATGAAACGATTCCGCGCGCTGGCAGTAAGCTGGTCAGTTTGGTGGAAGCTGAGGTGCTGGATTCAGAAAAAGTCGTGAAGCCGGCAAAAGACTAACAGAATAGCACCCTGTCTGTGGACAGGGTGCCTCTCCCTGGAAACAACGAGCAATTAGATGGTGCGTTAGGTGCAACCTTTTGAATTTTTGTTTTGCCTAATTACAGCGTCGCTTGGTTATAGCAATCAACAGGCCAACTTTAGTATAATTTATAAATAACTGAAATATTGGAACTTTATAAATATATCCAGCCAATTTCACCAAAAGTATGCCTTACAAAGCACCACAATAAAGCACAATATGCTTCATCGCACCAAATTGGTTAATCTGGTAGGCAAGAAGCTCCTTTTCGATGGTTAGCAAAGAAATAATAGGGCCGGTATACAATCTCGGGGGGCTGCCCGTTCGCCGATTTTTTGACAAAAATCATCATTAGTGGTGTTTCTTTGCACTTCCATCGAAGGGCTACTCTGTCATTTTTCTTTGAGCTTGAGGAATAGCGCTGGCATCAACCCTGTGACTGGGGCTCGCTCCCAGCCGGTGCATGCCGTCAGAGCCCCTGGCGACTAAGCAGTGCATACATGGCAAAGCTACCTAGCCAGTGCGTTCCTTCATAGTGGTTATCTACAATAGTCGGTAATGCCGCATTAACGTGCGCATCGCCAATAGCTTGCAGATGACCGTATTCCGCAGGAAACGCTTTGGCAACCCCATACAACGACCAGGCCCGGCTGAAATTGAGCCCGTCCAGATGAACCAGTTTTCCATCAGTGCGATCGCTCACACGGGCAGGCTCCAGAGTAAATGTCTGATTAATCAGTTCTGGTATAAAATCACCAGCCCAGCTTTTGAACTGCTCCCCGGGTAGTACCTTGCGCATTAGGTTTAACTCTTCAAAACAGGGCGACAGAAAATCGAATCCGTTAGGCTCCCAGGCAAGGGGACACTGCTTATCACTAAGGTACCAGTGCAAGGCACGCGCTCTGATGAGTTGTGCCAGCGCATCGTTATCTGTTGCCACGGCAAAGTCATACGCCATTGAAAGCCCGAATGCGGTGTTGGGGTGTTCACCGGTGCGAATAGGATAGATAAGTTTCGGTAAAAAGGTTTCATACTTACTAACCATCAGCTCAGTTAATGGCTTAAGGTTTTGCTCCAGCTTTCTGGCCAGCGGATCATGCCAGTTGTGCAGTTCGGCTGCCAGCGTTAGTAACCACGCCCAGCCGTAAATGCGTTCGTAGTTTTTATTACCGGGCGTCGCAAAAAAAGCCACTTCTACTGCAATGTTCTCTGCCGTCAGATTGGTTTTCAGGATTGCTTTAATGGTTTCTCTTTCAGCAAGATCCGGAAAATTACGCAGCAGATTGACCATCATCCAATGACCATGCACGCTAGAGTGCCAGTCAAAACAACCATAAAAGGCCGGGTGCAGTGCTTTGGGTGATTTCAGATATTCGTCACCATCCAGCACCTGATTGAGTTTATTGGGATACTCCACCTGGGTACATTTGAGTGGTAGAGAAGCCAGACGATTAGCTTCTTCAAGAGTAAGTGCCGGGGTGCTTGCCTGACTATACGAAGACCAGATACTCAGCGCAATGGCGAGCAGAATCGTTAGCAGCCTGAAAATAACCATGATCTGATTTTCCTTTTTATTTGTGATGGTTATCAGGCATGGTCTGCAATTCATGCCGGTAAGTAAAGGAGTTTTGAAACCAGGCATACCATAAGCGGTTTATGGCGTTAAGAGAAAATGTAGTGACAAGATGTTTCAGAATAATGGGGCAGGCCGTCGCCTTGCCCCATATTCCTTTATTCAGTTAGCCATTATCCGAGGAGGGACCTGGCATGGTTCGGATGCCAGGATGGCCGACTGAATTAACTGCCCGATGCGGCATATATTGAGTGTTAAACCTGGTCACCGGTGACAGGCTGGGGAAGACACGCTTTCCTTGCATAATCAAAGCCCTGAGGAGAAATCACTACAGAACTTAGCCTATCAGTTGTTATATAACTCAACAACTTTCATTGTTTTATCCAGCGCACCACTGTTTTGCTCCAGCACGGCGTAACCGGCAAGGCCAGCCTGCGCTGCGGCATCTGCATTTTTGCACCAGGAAAGGGTAAGCTCGGTCATGGCAGCGGCATCTTCAACAATAAACAGTGCACCGGACTCTGCTAATTTGGCGCAGATAACCGGGTTGTTGTAGGTATTTGGCCCCATCATAACCGGCAGTTTTCTGGCTGCCGGTTCAAGCGCATTATGACCGCCCCGGTCGGCAATACTGCCGCCGACAAAGGCAAAATCGGCCACGGTGTACACTGCATTAAGCTTACCCATTTCATTTACCAGTAACACGTCGCAATCATCGGATACACTATTGGCCGACGCACTTTGTGTCATGGTTAAACCGGCTCTCTGGATAAGTCGGGCTACCGTCTCGAATCGTTCAGGATGGCGGGGAACCAGTACCAAAAGAAGTTGCGGGCAGTGTTTTTTCACCGCCTGGTAGGTTTGCAGCAATACCGTTTCCTCAGGATCATGGGTACTTCCTCCCACAAGTACTTTTCGGCCACTGTGCTCCAGTCCTAAAAAGCCGCTTACCGAGGCATCCAGGGCAGAGGCCTGGTCGAATTTAATATTATTGGTTAGCGTGAGCTTACTTTCCGGCATGCCTAAGAACCGATAGTTCGCATAATCCCTGTCGCCCTGCGCGCATACATGCGCCAGCTTGTTAAGCATTGGCTCGAACAGGATGGGGAACTTCGCATAACGTCTTGCTGAACGGTCGGTCATTCTGGCATTGACCACCAGTACCGGAATGTCACGTTTCCAGCAGGCATGGATCAGGTTAGGCCAGAGCTCTACCTCAGTGATGAATACCACGCTGGGTTTAATCCGTCTCAACATGCCCGCCATGGCCATGTGTAAGTCATAGGGCAGGTAAAAGTGATGCACCTTATCACCAAAAATTGCCCGGACCCGGGCCGAACCGGTAGGCGTAGTAGTGGTAACGGTTATCTGTCGCTCTGGTTGCTCCTGCATAATGCGTTTAATCAGTACCGACGCCGCGACCACCTCTCCCACTGACACACAATGAAACAGATAGCCATTGGCCTTGGGTGCGTGAGCTACGTAGCCAAACCGCTCAAAGCGGCGGCGGTTATAGTCCTTCTGGCGGGTCATACCGCGTTTAACGAGAGTGAAAAAAGCAAACGGAATAAGCACTGCCAGAATAAAGGAATAAAACCAGCGAAAGGCGTCCTGATACCACTTAGGAGAATATGTTGCGCGTTGCTTGCTCATGTTGCCTTGTACACCGTTATGCTGGCCGTCATCAAAATGTCGTGAAGTTTTGTTTCACTGACACACAGGTTTTCACGTTTACTTTTATTGCATGTCATCAAGTGCCACCAAACCCGCAGTGCTTATCATCAGATTAAGTGCGATGGGCGATATTGTAATGGCCTCAGGTCTGCCGTCCAGCTTAAAACAGCATTTTGACAACCATGTGACCATATCCTGGCTGGTTGAAAGCCCCTATGCCGCCCTTGTGGCAAACCACCCGGACGTAGATAACGTTATTACCTGGCCCAAACAGGAATGGCGGGCACTGGTGAAATCACGACGATACCTTGCGCTGTTTAAAGCGTTACTGCGGTTTCGGCGAACTTTAAGAGCTTTACAGTTCGATCTGGTTGTTGACGCCCAGGGGTTACTTAAAAGTGCACTGTTAGCCTGGTTCACCGGTGCGCGTAAACGGGTGGGGTTTAATAGTAAGGAACACAGTCAGTGGTTTCTTACTCAGTCTTTCGATAAGCCCCTGTCAGATGACATTAGCAGCGAGTACAAGTTTCTGGCCGGTAAGTTTAGTAACGCCCCCTATCAACTTACCCTCCAGCTGAGCGAACAGGATCGGACAACTGCGCGTAACCTGCTCAATGAAGAAGGCTTTCACAGCAACTTTATCGTAATCGCCCCATTTACAACCCGCCCTCAAAAGCATTGGTTACTCCCCTACTGGCAGAAACTCATTGCTATGCTGGGGAAGGATGGAAATCAGGTGATAATCCTTGGCGGGCCGGCCGACAAGAACAGCGCTGAGCATCTTGCCAGCGGCAATTCGCACTGCCTGAGCATGGCTGGTTCATTGAGCCTGACCCAGAGTGCTGCCGTGATTGAGCAATGCGCGGCGCTCATCGGCGTTGATACCGGCCTGACACACATGGGCATGGTTTATCAACGGCCCACCGTGGCTATTTTCGGTTCAACCCGGCCGTATACCCAAACCCAGAACCCTCGCGCCCGTATTTTATATGCAGATTTAAGTTGTGCCCCCTGTAAGCGTCGCCCTGTCTGTGACGGCCGTTTTGACTGTATGCAGGCAATAACCCCAGGGCAGGTGTTCAGCACGTTGCAAGGATTGCAATAACCATGCGTGTAATGCATCTGGAACTCGGCAGGCACCTGTATGGCGGTGCCAAACAGGTGGAATACCTCATTAAAGCCATTGCTGTACAAAGCAACGCGGTTGAACAACATCTGGTGTGTGCTGAAGCCAGTGACATTGCCGCTTTGCGTCTGAGTGACTGTGAAACACACGCCCTGCCCTATGCTGGTGAACCGGACATCAGTATTTTGTGGCGTCTGGCCGGGTTGGTCAGGGCATTACAACCTGACATTCTGCATGTACACAGTCGTCGTGGTGCCGATCTGTGGGGCGCAATAATCGCCAGATATACTGGTATACCAGCCATTTGTACGCGGCGAGTTGATAACCCGGAGTCTGCCATAAGCCGCCTGAAATATGCCGAGTATAAGGCCGTAATCAGTATCTCCGAAGGCGTACGGAAAGTGGTTTCACAGCGTTGCCCGGCATCGGTATTTCAGCAGGTTATCCATTCGTCGGTGGACTTATCAGAATTTCACTATGCTGAAGATCCTGACTGGTTTCGCTGTACGTTTGCCATACCAGAGGGTTACCGGGTATTAGCAAACTTCGCTCAGCTTATCGAGCGTAAAGGGCAGCACGACATCATTGCGGCAATGAAGCAGGTTGTTGCAAAGCAGCCGAACACCCTCTGCTTACTGTTTGGCAAAGGCAGTCTGGCTGATGATTATCAGCTTCAGATAGACCAGGCAGGGATAAGCGATAATGTCCGCTTGTGTGGCTTTACCGAACAGGTGGCCAGAATACTGCCCAATATTGATTTGCTGGTACATCCGGCACATGCCGAAGGCCTCGGTGTTATTTTGTTGCAAGCTGGTGCCTGTAAAGTGCCGGTGATCGCCAGTCCGTCCGGCGGCATACCCGAAATTATTAAACATGAGAAAACCGGCTGGCTGACACCGGCTGGCGATTCAGATAAGTTGGCCACGGCAATCTGCTCTGCCCTGGACAATGACGACTTGAGGCATGCCCTTAGTGAAGCTCTATTAAATCATGTAAGTACTCACTTTTCGACCGAAGCCATGGCAAAAGGCTATTTAAGTCTGTATCAACACATTAAGGGATAGGCCGGCTGGAGCATAAACTCAAACCCTTTTATACTGGCCGGGACCACTCAAATTAAAGGTTCCGTTGTAATGAAATCCTGCCGTTTACTGTTATCACCGCTGCTACTGACTCTGGTATTGCTTTTTGTTCCTCAGGTTTTTGCTGAAACACCGCCCTATGCTGCGGCAGAAAAGGAATTAATGGTGCCCGTTGAAGGCGGTAAGGTATATGTCAGGCTTAATGGCTTAGCTCATAAGGCAGCGATACCGGTTATCTTTATCCATGGCGGGCCGGGCGGTACACACAATGGCTTTGCAGGTATGACAGGCCTCGCAGATGACCGCATGGTAATCATGTACGACCAACTCGACAGCGGTAAGTCTGAGCAAACCAATAATCCGGACAACTGGCGCGTAGAAAGGTTTGTAGAATCTATTGAGACTATTCGTCAGCACCTGAATATCCCGCGCTGGCATGTAGTTGGTCACAGTTGGGGGTCGGCACTGGCGCTGGAATATACCGCAAAGTACCCCAGCAATGTGGTATCCACTGTGCTTGGCGGCACGTTTATCTCAACACCTCACTGGATCATGGATGCTAACTTACTGGTTAAGGCTGCTCCCGAGGCAGTACAACAAACACTGCGTGAATGCGAGTCATCTGAGCCGCCGGGCGAAGTCAAATGCAGTGCTGCTTACACCAAGCTTTATTCTGCTTACTACAGTCCCGGAACCGCTTCCAGTGCTAAACAGGAGTATTACCAGAACGTCGGCGGCAATGGATTTAATCCGGTGATTTACAACGCCATGTGGGGGCCCAGTGAATTTTCTTCCACCGGGGTACTAAAGCATTACGACGCCACTCACTTACTCGGCCGTATCAACCCGGCGAAAACCCTGTTTATGATTGGCCAGTACGACTCAGCCCGCATCGATACGGTTCAGGATTACCTCGCCTTAACCCCGGGAGCTGAGCTTGCAGTAGTGCCAGGCGGTGCGCACGGTTTTTACAGTGACCGACCGTTAATTACCCAGGCAATATTAACCAGCTGGCTTAAACGACACGATAAGCATTAGAACCAAATACCGTTTTCCTGCGTCTGAGTCGTATCACAGCACGCTCTTACTAATATTCAAAGTGTAATGCGGTTATAGCTTTAAACTATACCTGGTAGACAAGCATTTTGCCTTTACATAGCTAACTATCTATGTTTGCAAAGGACAGATAGAAAACTGTGTGGCTGTTTATTTTTGACACAGTTGAAAAAAACGCAATTCTAAAAGAATAAAATCATAATATTCATGAGGATAGAAACCATTCTCAAAATCAACCTCATAGCTGGTTTTGCGAAAATGGTTGGTGCGTTAACTTGAATGGCAGATCGGCTTTAAAACGCAGATATCAAACGTAAAGTTTTACTTAACACAGCCTGAATATAAACTTAACCATAAAAAGACCTCTGATAAAATCTTTTTTTTCAGCAACTTAATATAGTTACAACTAACTTAACAAGGCTTTAGCTAATATTCCAGCTTAAGCACCCTAATTTGCAAGTCTGCTAGTGTTACAGGCAATAAAAAAGCCGCTCAAAAGAGCGGCTTTTTTTAAACGCTTAGAAAGTAGCGATTAAACGCCAGCTTTCTCAACAACGTCAACCAACATCCAAGATTTGTTCTTAGAGATTGGTGCACACTCGCGAACAGTAACTGTATCGCCTTCGTTGCACACGTTGCTTTCGTCATGAGCGTGCAGTTTAGTAGTACGCTTGATGAACTTCCCGTAGATAGGGTGTTTAACAAAACGTTCTACCGCAACAGTAATGGTTTTATCCATTTTGTTGCTAACCACACGACCTTGTACTGTACGAATTTTTTGCTCAGTCATTACGCATCAGCCTTTTGAGTCAGAATGGTTTTAACACGCGCGATGCTGCGACGCACTTTCTTCAACTGGTCGGTTTTTTCAAGCTGGCCAGTTGAATGCTGCATGCGTAAGTTGAACTGTTCGCGTAGCAGGTTTAATAACTCTGCATTCAGCTCTTCTACGCTTTTTTCTTTCAGTTCAGCTGCTTTCATTACATCACCGTCCGAGTTACAAAGGTTGTTTTAAATGGCAGTTTTGCCGCAGCCAAAGTAAACGCTTCGCGTGCCAGAGCTTCAGGAACACCTTCCATCTCATAAAGAACACGACCAGGTTGAATTTGGCATACCCAGTACTCAACGTTACCCTTACCTTTACCTTGACGAACCTCAAGAGGCTTCTCAGTAATTGGCTTGTCAGGGAAAACCCGAATCCAGATTTTACCTTGACGCTTAACGTGACGAGTCATGGCACGACGTGCAGCCTCAATTTGGCGCGCAGTCATTCGACCACGACCAACCGCTTTAAGACCGTAAGTACCAAAGGCAACAGTAGCTCCCGCAGCTGTACCGCGGTTGCGGCCTTTGTGCATTTTACGGAATTTCATGCGTTTTGGTTGTAACATGATTAGCCCTCTCGCTTAGCGTTGCGGCCTTTCTTCTTAGGTTGAGCTGGCGCTGCCGGCTCTTGAGTTGTAGGTAAACCACCTAGAACTTCACCTTTGAAGATCCATACTTTAACGCCGATGATACCGTAAGTAGTAGACGCTTCAGAAGTCGCGTAATCGATATCCGCACGGAAAGTGTGCAGAGGAACACGACCTTCACGGTACCATTCTGAACGTGCAATCTCTGCACCGCCCAAACGGCCGCTAACTTCTACTTTGATACCTTTTGCGCCAAGGCGCATTGCGTTTTGAACCGCACGCTTCATAGCGCGACGGAACATTACACGGCGTTCCAGCTGGCTTGAAATGCTGTCAGCAACTAACTGACCATCCAGCTCTGGCTTGCGTACTTCAGCAATGTTGATCTGAGCAGGCACACCGGCCAGCTTAGAAACATAGTTACGCAGCTTTTCAACGTCTTCGCCTTTCTTACCGATTACTACGCCTGGACGAGCAGTGTGAATAGTCACACGGATGCTCTTAGCAGGACGCTCGATCACGATTTTAGACAGTGAAGCGTTTTTCAGTTGTTTTGTCAGGTACTGACGTACCTGATGGTCATTGTACAGGTTATCTGCATAATCTGCGGTATTAGCGTACCAGGTAGAAGTCCATGGTTTACTGATACCCAGGCGTATACCTGTAGGATGTACCTTCTGTCCCATTATCTACTCCTAGTTATCCGCTACAACCACAGTGATGTGACTGCTACGCTTAAAGATACGATCCGCACGGCCTTTGGCACGTGGCTTGATACGTTTCATAGTTGGGCCTTCGTCAACGTAGATCTTAGCGACGCGCAGTTCATCAATGTCTGCACCTTCGTTATGTTCTGCGTTAGCGATTGCTGATTCCAGAACTTTCTTGATCAGCGTAGCGCTTTTCTTAGGGCTGTACGTTAAAAGCTCTAGTGCCTTTTCTACGTGCATACCGCGAACTTGATCCGCAACCAAGCGTGCTTTTTGAGCCGACGTGCGGGCAAAACGGTGTTTAGCTAATGCTTCCATCTTCCTACCCCTTAACGTTTAGCTTTCTTATCCGCGACATGGCCGCGGTAAGTACGCGTTGGCGCAAATTCGCCCAACTTGTGGCCGACCATTTCGTCACTTACGATGACAGGTACATGTTGGCGGCCGTTATGGACTGCAATGGTCAACCCAATCATATCTGGGATGATGATAGAACGACGTGACCAGGTTTTAATTGGTTTACGTTCGTTCTTTTCCACTGCAGCCTCTACCTTCTTCAGCAAGTGAAGGTCGATAAATGGACCTTTCTTGAGAGAACGTGGCATGGTGAATCCTCGCTATTATTTATTACGACGACGTACGATAAGCTTATCGGTACGCTTGTTGCTTCGGGTTTTCTTACCTTTAGTAGGAACACCCCAAGGAGTTACTGGGTGACGACCGCCAGAAGTACGACCTTCACCACCACCGTGTGGGTGGTCAACCGGGTTCATTACAACACCACGAACGGTTGGACGAACACCACGCCAGCGGCTTGCACCAGCTTTACCTAATGAACGAAGCATGTGCTCTGCGTTACCAACTTCACCAATGGTGGCGCGGCAATCAGATAATACTTTGCGCATTTCGCCTGAACGCAGACGTAAAGTAACGTAGTTACCGTCGCGAGCCAGGATCTGTGCGTTAGCACCAGCAGAACGTGCAATCTGTGCACCTTTGCCAGGCTTCATTTCAATCGCGTGTACAATGGTACCAACTGGCATGTTGCGCATAGGCATAGCGTTACCCGCTTTGATAGGCGCGTTGGTGCCAGATTGGATTGCGTCACCAGCCTGGATACCTTTAGGTGCCAGGATGTACTTACGCTCACCATCTGCATACAGTACTAAAGCAATGTTTGCAGAACGGTTAGGATCATATTCTAAACGCTCAACTTTCGCTGGGATGCCGTCTTTATTACGTTTAAAGTCAACTACGCGGTAGTGATGCTTGTGACCACCACCGATGTGACGTGTAGTAATACGACCATTGTTGTTACGGCCGCCAGATTTGTCATTCTTTTCCAGCAAAGGTGCGTAAGGCGCGCCTTTGTGCAGATCAGGATTAACAACCTTGATTACGTGACGACGACCGGCAGAAGTTGGCTTAGCTTTCATTAATGGCATTTCTAATCCCCTTCTTACTCAGCACCACCGACGAAGTCGATGTCCTGACCTTCTTTAAGCGCTACATACGCTTTTTTCCAGTCGCTGCGTTTACCGAAAGACATACCGTGACGCTTGGTTTTACCCTTAACGTTAACAGTACGAACCGAATCGACTTCAACCTCGAACAGTTTCTCAACTGCTGCTTTGATTTCAGCTTTGTTCGCGTCTTTAGCTACTTTAAATACAACTGTGTTACCCGCTTCAGCAGCCATAGTAGACTTTTCTGAAACGTGTGGTGCTTTAAGCACTTTTAGTAGACGTTCTTCTTTCATGCTAACGCCTCCTCAAGTTGTTTCACTGCATCAGCAGTGATAAGTACTTTTTCAAATGCAATCAGGCTGACCGGGTCGATACCAGCTACGTCACGTACGTCAACCTTGTACAGGTTACGCGCAGCAAGGAACAGGTTCTCTTCAACTTCCGGAGTAACGATTAATACATCGTTTAATTCCAGATCGTTCAGCTTAGCAACCAGAGCTTTAGTCTTAGGTGTGTCAACACCGAACTTCTCAACCACTACCAGACGGTCTTGGCGAACCAGTTCAGACAGAATGCTCTTAATCGCACCACGATACATTTTCTTGTTAACTTTTTGATCAAAGTCACGAGGCTTGGCAGCAAATGCACGGCCACCACCAACCCAGATTGGGCTGCGGATTGTACCGGCACGAGCACGACCAGTACCTTTTTGACGCCATGGCTTCTTACCACCACCACGTACTTCAGAACGTGTCTTTTGTGCTTTAGTACCCTGACGAGCACCATTGCCGTAAGCTACAACTACCTGGTGAACCAGGGCTTCGTTGAATTCACGTCCAAAGGTCGCTTCGGATACTTCAAGAGCGCTTTGCGCATCTTTCAATGTTAATTCCATCAGTTCAACTCCCAGACGTTACGCTTTAACAGCTGGCTTTACGACAACGTCGCCGCCAGTTGCGCCAGGTACGGCACCTTTAACCAGGATCAGGCTGTTTTCTACGTCAATGCGTACAACTTCCAAAGACTGAGTGGTGACTTGCTTGTTACCAAGCTGACCAGCCATTTTCTTGCCTTTGAATACTTTACCTGGTGATTGGTTTTGACCAATTGAACCAGGTGCACGGTGAGACAATGAGTTACCGTGAGTAGCGCGTTGAGCAGAAAAGTTCCAACGCTTGATAGCGCCAGCGAAACCTTTACCTTTAGACGTACCAGTTACGTCAATTTTCTTGGTGTCGTTGAAGATTTCAACAGTGATTTCACTGCCTACTTCGATGTCGCCACCTTCGTTATCTTCCAGGCGGAATTCCCAAAGACCACGGCCAGCTTCAACACCAGCTTTAGCAAAGTGACCTGCTGAAGCCTTGTTTACGCGGTTCGCTTTTTTGGTACCTGCAGTAACTTGCAGTGCGCGATAACCGTCAGTTTCATCAGTGCGTAACTGAGTAACACGGTTAGGGGTCGCTTCAATAACAGTCACAGGGATCGACGTACCATCTTCAGTGAAGATGCGAGTCATACCCACTTTACGACCGACTAGACCAATCGCCATTGTTATTACCCTCTCTTGTTAGCCCAGGCTGATTTGAACATCAACACCAGCAGCCAAGTCCAGACGCATCAGCGCGTCAACGGTCTTGTCAGTTGGTTCAATGATGTCTACCAAACGCTTATGAGTACGGATTTCATATTGATCACGCGCGTCTTTATTAACGTGCGGAGAAATCAGAACTGTATAGCGTTCTTTGCGAGTAGGCAGTGGAATTGGACCGCTGACCTGAGCACCAGTACGTTTCGCCGTTTCAACGATTTCAGCCGTAGACTGATCGATCAACTTGTGATCAAACGCTTTTAAACGAATACGAATTCTTTGATTTGGCATCGATTAAGCTCCAATCGAAAGAACAAAAAAATCATCTTCTCACTCCCTTTTATTCTTGGGACGAAAAGATGTGCGTATAAACCAGTGGTTCCCAATTGGAACCTTGTTCTTTGTTTCTAACACTCCCGCTACATCAATAAGACGTTGCTTTGGCGACCACCCTAAAAGCAGTGTGGCTGCGGCCGAAACCATGCCCTGGGTACATATGTACAGGGCAAGTGGGCGCGAATTATACAGAGTTACCGTGCTAATGCAACTGGTGATTGCATTTTTTGTACATTATTCGATCATCGCTGTGTTAAAGCTTATTGGCTACGTTTTGTCTCAGCAAATCCTGGGGTTCATAGTCACATTTTCACCTTTTCCATGAAGCCAGGAAAAACCGCCTCAGGTTCAGTAGCGATAGCGCTTTGTGAGTAGTACGATTTATTTGCGTTAATTAGCGCAATCGTTAAATTTTACTAGGATGTACATATGAAGGGATTAACTTTACAAGAAGCGAATGCTGTCTCAGATATCGCGATTACCACTGCATACGAGCCTGAGTAAAGCTAGAGGTTGCGTATGGATAATGTCAAAGAAATACTGATATCGCCTCAGCTAAGTACTTTAGCAATTAGCGTTGCGTTTTCAGCTTTCGTCAGCGCGGTTCTGTTTTGCTTATCGTTTGTCGAGAAGCTTCAATTGCTTCCTGTGTTTAGTATTATTACTGTTTTTTACCTACTGAGTCATTTAGTAGTGAAGTACAACAAGTAGCCGTCATTTAAGCAGGGTGCGTAGTATCGTCCTGCTAGTTACTTGAATATATGTATAGAGGTTTCTCACCTTAATGGACCAACTGGTCTTTACCACTGGCCTTCGCCTGGTACATCAGGTTATCCGCCCGTGCCAGGGTATGGGTAACAGACTCCTGGTCTTTGGCATCCACCAGCCCCATGGAAAAGGCCACTTTGATATCAGGATAAGCAGCGAGCGCTGCAGGTAATACCTTACATTCATCCATAAATTGCCTCAGGGCAACCGCAACTTCCTCGCAAGCGGTCGCCGGAAACACAAATAAGAACTCTTCTCCGCCTATCCGGCCAATAATGTCGGTATTGCGGAAATCGCGTTTTATGCGCTCGCCTACATGCCTGAGCACCTCATCTCCTACCTGATGGCCATAGGTATCATTGATATATTTAAAATCGTCCAGATCTGCAATGGCGACACTCAGCGGTTGATTCTGCCGGACGGCCAGCTTTTTCTCACGCTCGAGTAACAAAAAGGTCTGACGGCGGTTATACAGCCCCGTGAGCTCATCAGTTTGAGCCAGCTTTTCTAATTGTTGGTGCTGACGTTTTATGCTGAAGTACATAAACACTATGGCAAAAAACAGTACTACTAATACGGCAATAACTAACGCGACAATGGTTTGGTCCCGTTTATTAATAGCCAGTTCGGCAGTTTGCCGGGCATTGGTTTCTGCCAGCAAGCGGTTTTCATACTCTTTCTGGTCCAGCTCGAAGCCGGCGCGTAACTGTTGAAACCGCTCTTCATCGGTTTCTTGCCGGCGCTTTATTTCCTCTTGCCTGGCAGACTGTAGAGTTTGGTAAGCGGCAGCGTAATCACCCGAGTCGGCTAGTAATTTTGCTTTTAATGACAGAATAGTCGCCTTTTGCAGAATAATATCGTGCTCTGCCATCAGTGTTTCCAGCTGTTCAATTACCTCAAAGGCTTGCTCAAGCAACGCATTTCGCTCAAGCCATTTGGCTTTGATTAGCAGTGTACCCACCTGTAAATGGACATTATTACTTTGCCGGAAAGTGTCTATGGCCTCATCCAGCATAGGCATTAGCTGTGCAAGCTGTTCACTGCTGTGCTCCTCGTTGCTCGACAACAGCACATCAAACAGTGCCTGAGTTGTATATGCCTCCCCTTGTTTATCACCAATTTCTACAGATATGGCCATGCTTTCGTTGAAGTAATCAACCGCTTTATCAAGCTGATGAATTTTGCCGTAAGCGAGGCCCAGGCCATACAGGGAGTTTGACAGCTCAACCTGATTATCGGTTTGCCGATAATAGCGGGCCGATTCTTCAAAGTAGGGAATCGCCGAGCGCGATTTTTCCTGCGCTTCGTATACCAACGCTATAAAGGAAGCAATATGCGGAGCAACCGCATCCATTCCACTTTCCTGCTGTTGCTGAGCGAGTCGATACGCCTGGGTAAAATAGTCGAGCGCCTCTACCAGGTTTACGGTGGTCAGATTAATCGAGCCTAGTGCGATCAGTGCGTCTACCTGGATAGAAGGAAACTGGTTTTCTATCGCCCAGGCTAAGGCTTGTTGTGCATAGTCAATGCCCGGAGTGGGGTCGGCCATGGTGTCATAAGCCCTGGCCACCTTTATGTTGCAAACCTGTACCAGCTCTGAATCTTCGGTTTTACGCGCCAGTAACAAGGCTTTCTTTGCAGCCGCCAGCGCCTCATCACCCAGAAATAAGGCGTAATACGCATCACTAAGAATATAATGGAACTGGGCTTGTTCATGCACCGAAAGAGATGCATTCTTCAGCCTGTTCTCAATGGTACTGATGACGTCAGTGGGATGGTGATTGATTTCATCAAGCAGTGTCGCTTTGTCTTCAGGCCAGTCGATACCGCTGGCATTGGTGCTGACTATGAAAAACGTCAGCGCAGCCAATACACTCAGCAGTAACTTGCTCGGGAAAACGAAACACTCAAACTTCAAACTGTCTCAACCTCGCTGGCCGGCTATTTCGCCAGCATAAATAGTTTACGTATTGAGCATGGCACAATGCCCGGTTGCGTCAACTGGTTCCTGATGAATAAGTTAACAATGTTAGTTATCCACGTAGGTCGTCATCTCTTCGCGGATCTGATCGCGCATTGCCATCAGTTTTAATGCCGAGTCACGCTGGCGCTTGTCCTGCTCGGTTTGGGGGACCCAGTCAGGTACAGATGAAGGCTTCCCGTTCTCATCCATGGCTACCATCACAGCAATACAATGTGTACAGAGTTCCCGTTCGCTGCTTTTCGGATCGCCAGCACGCACCAGAATACGAATATGCATTGAGCTTTTGCCGGTATAAATCACCTTGGCTTCCACTTCCACGATATTGCCTACCAGAATAGGCTTAACAAAGTGCATGCCGCCAACGTACGCTGTAATACAGTATTTCCCGCTCCAGCCGGCAGCACACCCATAGGCACTTAAGTCGATCCATTTCATTACCGCACCGCCGTGCACTTTACCACCGAAGTTGACATCCGCAGGCTCTGCCAGAAAGCGCAACGTTAATGAACGCTCAGTACCGGGCATAAGTTCTTCTCTTTATTTAATTTTCACCAATTCATAAAACTACTGTAGTTTAGTAAGTAAAACAATCAGGCGACGATATTTATGGAAGAACTGCGTTATCCTACCCGGCTGATGCTACTTATTGCCCTGCTACAGGGGCTCGCTCTAATGCTATTACATCAGTCCATCGACTTTGAGTTCTGGCCGGCCACGGCGCCGCAGTGGCTATTTGCCACTTATGCTCTGGTCATTATCGGGCCTGGCATGTATCTGTTGGGGGTTAACAACCGCAATAAGGTCAGGCTGGTTACCTACATCGCCCCTTTTGCCGCGCTTTGTGCGCTGCTTGCCTTTTACACCGGTGGCCAGGCAATCCCTTCTTCGCCTTCACGCCTCGACACCCTGCTCGCCCCCATGACATTTACTCTGGCTTTACTGACCTTTAAAGCGCTGATGTATATGCAGGTAAAAACGGCCGATGAGCCTTTCGTTTATCCTCAGTTGTTTCACTATTCGTGGCGCAACCTGCTTACGCTGGGTCTGGCACTGGCGTTTACTCTGGTTACCTGGGGGGTACTGATGCTGTGGGCCGGGCTTTTCTCGGTTATCAATATCGATTTTTTTGGCGAACTGTTTGAACAAAAGTGGTTTTATTACCCGGCGCTCAATCTTGCTCTGGCACTGGGCGTCATTCTTATCCGCCGGCTCAGCGTTATCGTCGATACCATTAAACAGTTGCAGCAGGCGCTGTTGAAATACCTTCTTGTATTACTGGTGTTTGTCTCTGTGATCTTCCTGCTCGCTTTACCGTTTACCGGTTTATCGCCGCTATGGGAAGAAGGCCCGGGCAGTTATCTCATCCTGTGGATGCAGGCCTGCCTGCTGTTTGCGCTGAACAGCGTATATCAGGGTGATGCAGATGAACGCCCCTACTCACCTTTTGTACACCGGTTTATCTATCTCGGCATACTCTTGTTGCCAGTTTATAGCGGGCTGGTATTTTATGGCCTGTCCCTAAGGGTGGAGCAGTATGGCTGGTCAGTAAGTCGTTACTGGGGGATGATAGTATGGATGTTTCTGGCGCTTTTTTCCCTTGGCTATGTAACTTGTATAGCACGCTACAGAGATGACTGGATTGCCGGTCTCGGCCGCATTAATGTCGCGATGGGCTGGCTACTGATGCTGGTGATGGTATTGGTAAACAGCCCTTTTGCAGACTTACGAAAATTAACAGCTGATAGCCAGTTGGCCCGTATCGAATCCGGACAAACCGATCTGCAGGACATAGACATACCGTATTTTGCCAATCAGCTTGCTTTGCCTGGTTACCTTGCCATTGAACATCTAAAGCAAACCTATGGCGACAGTCACCCGACACTGGAACTAAGACTTTCCCGAGCCTATCAGGAAGCTGCGATAGAACCGGAACAAGACAAGCTGATGGTGATCAACAGTATCGAATGCCTCAACGACTGCGACATGCCCTCAGATCTCGCCGATGTCATCTACGACAGCCTAACTAAAAGTAACTACCTGTTGCGCCAGGCTGAACATATCTACCTGCTGGCGGTCGACCCTGATGGCGATAACCAAACCGACTACCTGCTAATGCTGGAAACTAACTACCTGGTAGACGCCACCCTGTATATACGCAGAAACAGTAATTGGTATCCGATAGATATAGAAGATTTGGGCCCGACCGGTAAAAATAAAACGATGACTCTACGCGAGCATCTTCAGACACTGGAGGTAAATTACAGGCAACCGCAGTACCGCATTATGCAAATCGGTGATTTTCACTTTAACGTGACGCTGAAAGAACAACTAAAATCATCACCTGAGCAGGGGCAGTAAACAGCCCGACATGCACCGACTTTTACCACCTGCACCTTTTGCAGTATTGCCGCATTAGGTCAGAGGGTATAAGTTGATATATATTAATACTATACTTCGTCACAGTCGGATATGTTTCCTGCCCTGTGAGTAACAGCTTACTAATTTGTAGTAGAATATGTCAGAGATAAATGAAAACCAGTTGGTGTTCGATAAAATCAACACAGTGCTTGAGAAAAAGCCGACGTTGTTAGATGCCTATAAAGAGCTAGAACCCCTTGTACTCGGTTTATTTGATGCCCAACGCATGAGTATCTTTCAGCGGCGTCGCCAGCACCAGGATTTGGTTGCCCGGTTTAAAACCGGTAAAGAAACAATGGAAATCAAGGTGCCAATCAGCCCTTTGTCGATTGCCGGTTATGTTGCCTTGTCGCAACGCCCCTTAATTATCTCAGACCCTTATGATCAGGAAGAACTTGCCGCCATTCATCCGCGCCTGCGCTTTGCCGACCGGTTTGATAAAAGCAGCGACTTCAGAACCCGTAATATTTTGTGTGTACCTATTCTGAACGCCGGCGTTATCATGGGCGTTTTCCAGATTATCAATAAAAACAACGGGCCGTTCACCAACCGTGATATGGAGCTAGCGCAACAACTCAACGATATTCTGGGCACCAAATTTCGATTTGAGCTTGGTGGCACGCAAAACCCCTTTGATCTGCTACTGCATGAAAACCTGCTCAGTGAGAAAGCTCTCACGGACCTTCAGGAAACCAGCAGCGATATCCGTCAGATGGTACAACGGTTAATGTCGGAATACCGCATTAACGAAGGCAAGCTCGGCACCTCGTTGTCGATTCACTACCAGGTGCCATACATCGGCTTTGACCCGGAAAAATACCACGCGTTTCAGAGTGAAAGTCGGCTTAATACCTCTTACCTCAAACGTAATTTCGTGGCCGTAATTGCCGACGCACATGATAAACCCATTGTGCTGATGGCTGAGCCGAATAATGCGTCACTACTGATGGAAATTGAAAGTGCGCTGGGTATCGACAGCTACGACATCGCAGTAGGCCTTCCTAACCATATTCTGCAATACCTCGGTGACTCAGCGGGCAGCGGTGCCCCTGGTGAAATGAGTGAGATCCTTGATGAAATCGGCACTTCGGCCGAGGAGTCTGAGGAAGGCGTTGATGAGCTTTCTGACGACGCGCCTGCGGTGGTACGTCTGGTAAGCCGTATCCTGCACGACGCAAAGCGACTCAATGCCTCGGATATTCATATCGACCCGGAAAAGAGCGGCCCAACCAGGGTACGCATGCGGATCGACGGGGTCTGCCGCGATATCAACCAGGTTCCGGCTTCACACCATAGTGCGGTGATTGCGCGGATAAAGATTATGTCTAACCTGAACATCGCCGAAAAGCGCGTACCTCAGGATGGCAAACTGGCTTTCAGAATGAGCGGCCAGTTAGTGGAAGTGCGGGTTGCTACCATTCCAACCGTTGCCGGCGAAGGCGTGGTGATGCGAATCCTGGCATCTGGCGGTGCCATGCCCATGGGTAAAATGAATGTTGCGCCAGGTAATATGACCCGGCTTGAGGAAATGATCAAAAAGCCTCACGGTATCTTATTGGTAGTAGGACCTACTGGTTCCGGTAAAACCACTACCCTGCACGCCATCCTCGGCTACCTGAATACACCGGAAAAGAAAATCTGGACTGCAGAGGATCCGGTAGAAATTACCCAGCCTGGCTTACAACAGGTACAGGTAAGCCCGAAAATCGGCTTCACCTTTGCTAATGCACTCCGGGCATTTTTGCGGGCCGATCCGGACATTATCCTGATTGGTGAGATGCGGGATAAAGAAACCGCGCACGCGGGTATTGAAGCCTCATTAACCGGTCACCTGGTTTTATCCACTCTGCATACCAACTCCGCCCCGGAAACTATTACCCGTTTACTCGATTTAGGCCTCGACCCGGTCAACTTTTCCGACGCGTGTGTGGGCATACTTGCTCAGCGCTTAATCAGAACCTTATGCAGCAGCTGTAAGGAAAAGCACCCTGTGTCAGATACCGATATGGCCTTTATCAGACGGCAGTACGGCGAAGAGTACATCGATGAACTCAACCTGCCTGATAATCTTGAAATCTACCGTGCCAAGGGCTGTGACGACTGCGGCGATACCGGCTATCGCGGCCGGACTGGAGTGCATGAATTGCTGGGCATGACCCCAGCGCTGCGCTCGCTGGTTTATAAAGAGGCATCGGTTGCCGAGATGAAGGCCCAGGCCATGCAGGATGGTATGCGAACCCTTATCCAGGATGCTATCTACAAGGTAATAAAAGGCGATACAGACCTCGCTCAGGTACAAATTGTCGGAGGCGACTAGTCGCGCCTCCCGGCATTAATCGGAATAAATACCCTCATAACCTTTTTTTCATTCACAGCGGGCAAGAGTGCGCGTAAAGTAATCAACAGTGTAATGCCCATGGCATTAAATGGATGAATAGTCGAACTTTTAGTATCAGGTTGTTGAACTGTGAAGCAGGGTATAGGGCGTTATAAATTAGTTTTTATCAGTGTGCTGCTGATGATGTTATTCTCATCGCCCGGCTACGCCGACTGTCAGGTTATTGCTCCGCAAGCACAAACTTTACAGCAACCGCTGGATATCAGCCTTGGGTTAAATGACATCCAGTTTAAATGCCGTCTGGCGGAAGCCAGGGTATTGAGCTTCCCTTTAGACGCACTGCAAAAGCCGTCAGTTTATACTGGTCAGGATGTTATTATCACGCCTTTGGCCAGTGCCAGAGCGGCTTACCTGTTACCTGAAGGCGTATATCAGTTTACCCTGACTGCCGAATCAGACCATATCAGCAAAGTCAGTATGTCGCTTCGCGATCTCGGCACCTTTCAACGCGATAACAACCTGCACATTTTAACCATCAGCGCCTTTGGCGGATTTTGTATTGCGCTGTGTATTTATGTGGGAATACTTGGTCGTAGCCTGCGCAATGCCGGCTTTTACGCGTACAGCGGGTATATTCTCAGTGCCGGCTTTTTCTTTGTGCTACAGGAAGGAATACTGCGCATAGTGTTCCCGGCGGTGCACTGGTTGCACAGCCACCAGATTAAAGCCATTTTCGCCGGGGCAACCGTTTACACTGCTCTGCGCTTCATCACTTTGTTGCTTGATCTGCGTCTTATCCTCAAGCGATGGGAATACCTGATAATTCTTTACAGCGGCATCGTTGTGCTGGGACTGGGTGTTATAGCCGCACTGCCCATCGCCCCTTTACACGCTATTGCCAACCAGTTAATGGGGCTGGTAACCCTGGTAGGTATGGTTGCTGTCACACTGGCTACAGCCTACGCTTTGTTACGTAAAATACATGGCGCCGGTTGGGTGCTTATCGCCTTGCTGGTGCTGCTGGCTGCCATGGTATTCAGAGTGTATTTGCCTGATGTTAACGAGTTTCTGCACCGGTACGCATTAATTGTAGCGGTTACCGTTGAAGCCCTGTTATTGGCTATTGCCGCTTCGGAGCGTGTAAAACGCCTGCAGTCAGATAAGATGCAGGCATATCTTGCAGCTTCAAGCGACCCGCTCTGCCCGGTATTGAATCGCCGCGGCTGGGAAGAGTCAGCACAAAAAATGATGACCCGCCATGGAAAAGAGGGTGGCGTGTTGTTACTGCTGTTTATCGATTTAGATGACTTTAAACAGATCAACGACACCTACGGCCACCGGGTTGGTGATCAGGCCTTAGTCATTCTGGCTAAAATTCTTAACAGTCAGTCGCGGGCACAGGATATTGTTGGCCGGCTCGGCGGCGACGAGTTTGTGGTGATGAGCCATTGTCACAGTCGCAATGTTGCCGAACGGGTGAAAAAACGTATCGCTCAGCGCCTGGAAGATCTGATCATCAAAATCGATGAGCAGCATATCCCGCTATCGGCCAGTGTGGGTGCGCAAATTATTGATACTCCGAACAATGACCTGTCGTTATTACTCCACGCTGCCGACATGCTGATGTACGAACAAAAGCATGCCGCAGTTAGCCTGTAGCCGGTTTAGTTAATATTACCGGGAGATTAGTCAACCAGCTTGATCTTACCAAACACGGAAGCGTCGATATAACCAAGGTTGCGATCGCCATTTACCGGCTCAACTTCGTGGGAACCCACAAAATGCTCACGCTCTTCACTGCCGTCATTGTCGCAATAGGCCAGCATAAAACCCAGCACCTGCTCTGCTGACAGACTCAAAGGCGGCACCGGTTTATTATGATGAAAAGTGTCCGGATACACTCTGAAACTGACTTCCCAGGTTATTTGATAGGGTGACGTATCTTCACGGGTCCAGCGACTGGTGGCATGCTCATTGAGTAAAACAAATTCCTGACCGCCATTGCTTGTTGGGCCAATATCCACAACGTTACCATCAAGGGCAATGTGGTACGCAAAAGCATTGTAAGATTTTAGATGATTGCCGCCCGAGGCATCGGCATCAATAAAGATTTCAAGACAGTCATCATCCCAATAAGCCAGGAGCGGGTTAGGGTGAGTATCGATCAATACATCGTCGATAATTTCTACCTGCAGATACAACTGATCTTCGTCCCAAAGCATTTTAAACCGGCCACTAAAGTCTGCCGGGATAGGCATCGTGCCTACCATGAGGTGCTTAAGGGGGTGCCATTTTGCGTTATCCCAGGCTGCTTCATCGGCTTTACCGTCGATAACAACCGGCGAACTGGCTTTAGCCACTTCAGTAGGTGCTGCAAACACCTGGCCCGCGGCAATCAGACTTAACCATCCGGCCAGCATGATCTTATTAAGCTTCATCATGATAAGTCGCCTGTATTTTCGTTGTAATAAAAACACGTAGTTTAACAACAAATTTACAACAGCGGCACTACTTAATGCTTTTGAGGCATAAAAAAGACCTGCAAGAGCAGGCCTTTTAGTTACGAAGGAGTCGTGATTTATGCAGAGCGACGGCGACGAGCCGCAAGCAGAGAACCACCAATAATCAGTAACAGCGAGGCAGGCGCTGAAGCTGGAGTTGTTGGCGGAAGGCTGTCTTGATCTAACAGTGCATAACGCAACTGACCACCAGCAACCAGAACTTCACCGATACCATTACCCCAGAACGATACCTCAGTAAACTCACCACTATCGTCAAACGCAGCTACGAAGATTTCAAATACGTCAATTGACGGATCAGCTTGTGACGGGAATAGACCTTCGGCATTCGTTGACGCAGAAGCCACTAAAATTGGCGCACCACCGTCAAATGAGATAAACAGATCAGTCGTTGGGTCGGTACAACACGTTGCCCAGTCACCTACTTCAAAACCAACAGCATTTACTGCGCTGTCGAAGGTGAAAGTAATGCCACTACCAAAGTAATCCATTGGATCCGTGCGTGGAATCGATCCACCACCGGAAGGATTGATACCAATTGCAGTGCCTGTCAGGGTGCCGTAACTTGAAGCGAATCCGGTACCACCATCATTTTGAGTGATAACGTAGTCACCTCGGTCGATTGATGAGCCCGAAAAGGCAGTATCCCAAACATCAACACCAACAGTCCCGCCAGCGCCCGTTACAGTGCTGTCGAAATCGGCTACGCCGTCAGTAATGCCATCGAATACAGTTAGAATGGTTGCGTTGGCAGCAGTCGCAGATGCCAACAGTACACCGGCGAGACCGCCAGCAAACAGTTTCTTTGCTTTCATGTAAAAAGTCCTTCTTCAATAAACGTCCGTAGTACAACGCATTCTCTACGTTTTTATTTGCAGTATTTTAAGCGTGATTAAAAATTAAGCACACCTGACGCGTTGGTAGCAAGGAAGGGGCCAGATCGTTCAACTTTCAAATAATTATTTGAATAACCGGCAATTTTTTGATTTGAGGACTTTTTGAGTAAATCTGCACACCGTCGATTTGTAAAAAAAAGTGACACTATACTTTAGTGCAATGTAACGTAGTTAACAGGGCTGCATTAGCAGCCCTGTTAGTGGATCAGAGGTTGTATCCACGCTCTTCGTGGCTGCTGATATCCAGCCCCTGCTGTTCGTGCTCTGCAGTGACCCGAATACCTTTAGTGAGCATATCTACCAGTTTGAGCAGCACCAGGCTCACCACTGCGGTGTAAACAAACGTGGAAAAAATACCGACCATCTGTACGCCCAGTTGCTCACCGATGGAGGTGTTATCGCCTCCGAATCCGTAGCCGCTGAAAATGCCCAAATCGGGAGAACAGAAAATACCCGCCAGGAACGTACCCAGAATACCGCCAATACCGTGAACCGGGAACACGTCGAGTGAGTCGTCAATTTTCCACTTCTGTTTGATTAGATTAGTAAAGTAAAAACAAACGCAACCGGCGGTTAGGCCAATAACCAGGGCCGCTGCCGGACCAACATAGCCCGAAGCCGGAGTAATGGTTCCCAGCCCCGCCACCATGCCGGTAACGATACCCAACACCGAGGGCTTACCGTATTTCACCCATTCTATAGTCATCCAGGCCAGTGAGCCTGCGGCGGCTGATACATGAGTAACCAGCATCGCCATCGCAGCATCACCATTGGCAGCTACTGCGCTACCGCCGTTAAAGCCAAACCAGCCAACCCAAAGCATTCCCGCGCCGCCTACTGTCATTGTCAGATTGTGTGGGATCATTGACGCGCTGCCGTAGCCGTGGCGGTTTTTAATATACATAGCTGCCACCAATGCTCCTACACCGGCGGTAATGTGCACCACCGTACCACCAGCGAAGTCCAGCAAGCCAATTTGTGCCAGCCAGCCGCCGCCCCATACCCAGTGACATACTGGCAGATAAACCAGCACCAGCCAGGCCAGGGAAAACACTAACACGGAAGAGAACTTCATACGCTCAGCAAACCCGCCCACCATCAGTGCGGGCGTGATGATGGCAAAAGTCATCTGAAACATGAAAAACAGCGGTTCCGGGAGAGTACCGGATAACGAGGATTTATCCGTATTGGCTAAAAACATGTTTGAGAAATCGCCGATAAAGGCGTTACCTTCTCCAAATGCCAGGCTGTAACCGGCTATCAGCCAAATCAAAGACGCGCCACAGGCAATTGCAAAACATTGCATTAAAACCGAAAGTACGTTTTTGCTGCGCACCAGGCCGCCGTAAAAAAACGACAGACCGGGCAGGGTCATAAATAAAACCAGAGCTGTAGCGGTTAGGATCCAGGCGGTGTCGCCAGAATCTGCACCGGATTCAGCCAATGCAAAGCCCGGCATAAACGCCAGGCCGATAAGCCAGTTTCGCATAAGTGTGTCCTGTTGATTCTCAAATGTGTTGTATTAAATTGCGTCGGAGTTTGTTTCTGATGTTCTTATTCGGATAACCTTTTCGACATCTGTTATAAATAATTTTCCGTCGCCTACCTTGCCGGTCCTGGCACTCTGGATAATTGCTTCACATACGCGTTCTACGTTTTCGTCGGCAACCACCAGCTCCATTTGTGTTTTGGGTACATAGTCAATTTGATACTCGGCTCCACGGTACAACTCGCTGTGGCCCTTTTGTCGTCCAAACCCTTTTACTTCACTAACTGTTAAGCCGTTTATTCCTACGTCAGCCAGGGCCTGACGTACTTCTTCGATGCGAAATGGTTTTATAATCGCAGTTATTTTTTTCATTATTCCGGGCTTCTTTCAGGGAAGGTGAATTTTATTTTCTCTGAACAGTAGTATTTTTACCACTTTTTTTAACAAAACCTTATTAGTCAAAAGTAGCGTTACCGGGCTTGTACAATCACAGTTTCGTCGCAATATATAGCGCTCAGGCACGTTTCATTATCTAATTGCCGTAACGAGAGAAAGTCAGGATATGATATCCTCTGCGCTCTGAAGCCCTGGTTTGAAAACAAAAAGGAGATGAATGTATATGAAAAAATTGCTTGCTGCGTTAGCTGTTATTTCTGCTGGTATGTTATCCGGATGTACGTCGCTCCCGTCCGAACAGGAAATCAGTGATGCTGACTACGGCGCCTACCCTGATGATTACGAAAATATCGTAAAAACCTACTATGGTTATCACCTCACTCACCCAAATTCTGTTGAGTACGGCAAAATAGAAAAGCCTAAACGTTACTGGCTGGGCAATGAACTGGATAACGTTTATTACGGTTATCTTGTTTGTGCCACCCTCAATTATCGCAACATGGTGGGTAAAGACACCGGGTTTAACACACATGCGCTGCTGATTCATGATGGTCTGGTGGTTAAATATGTGGAAGACGGCGAGTGGTGGGGCAAGCCCCTCTGTAACTGAGTCCCGGGGAGACAGTAGTCGTTATGTGGTATCGCTGGTTGTTATTGCTACTGTTGTTATCCGCGAATACGCACGCAGCAAAGCAACTTAAATCGGCAGTCTCCGGTAACTTTCCTAATGGCCTGCATGCTCACTTTATTAACTATATCAGTGAGCAGCTTCATGCAGAGGCAGACATCGCCCTTATGCCATACGCCCGGCGGTTGATAGAACTGGATGACGGCAGTATCGATATGATGGTTGGAGTGTCTGGCACCGCCCCCATTGGTAGCCATACCATTTTGCTCAGGCCCGCCTACGATAATCTGAGCATCGGATTATTTGTACTTACCGGCAATGAGAGCCTGTTTACTGAGGCTGATGACATGCGCAAGCATTTACTGAGCCTCACCCGACACGCCAACAGTGATGCTATATTAAGCGAAATTCCCCCAGCGCATATTGTGCCGGCCCGTTCGCTGGAACAAAAAATCGAGATGCTGTTAAAAGGCCGCATAGATGGCTTTTTGCATGTAACGCAAAGCACCGAATTGCGTCTTAAGGAGCTCGACTACACCAACACCATTACGCAAGCCGCTTACCAGCCACCTGAGGTCTATAAGCAGTATATTGCCATCAACAATCACTCGTGGCTTTATGCACACAAAGCCGAGTTAGAAGCAATTATTGCCAACGGCATTGCCACTGGCGCCTTTCAGACGATCCGGCGCAATTATTACGCAGACACCCATTAATCTGCCGCCATTTTACTGCTCAAAGATCCCTCGACTTCCCATCCTCTTGTGGTGTATATTTTTCTTCGTTGATAAAGGATTAATTAATAAAATAAGGAAATTCAATGAAGTATGCTCTCTTGCTGATTTTGCTTCTTGCCCCCCTACGAGCGTTAGCTGCTGTTTCCGAATGGGTTGATTTTACGCTTCACAACGGCCATGTGTACTTACCCATCGTGGTTGAAGGTATTGAAACCCACGTACTACTCGACTCCGGCTCTCAGGTGCATGCTATTAATAAAGCATTTGTCGGTAAACACAACCTCGACCTGGCCACCGGCGCAAAAATGCGTGTTCAGGGCGTTCACGACACCGAAGACAGAACCACCTATAACAATGTTCAGGTTGGCCTGTTCGGCTCCGAGTTTGAGTTGGATAAGGTAGTAGAATTTAATCTGGGCCATCATAGCAGCGGAATGTTGTTGGGAGCGGCTTTTTTCAACCCGTTTATCATTCAGATTAACTACCCCGAAAAGAAAATTCGCTTACTCACCCGCGACAGCGTGGATATGAATGAAGCATCGAATGTGAGATCCATGGACAACCGCGGTAACGGCATGCCCATCGCTGAGATAACCATTAATGGCGAAAACTTCTGGTTCTTAGTGGATACCGGTAGCTCCAGCAGTATCTTTATGGAGCGTCGCTATGCATCCCGGGCCGGCTTACTCGACAAAGTCGAAGGTTCTTCGTCTTCTTCTGGGGTTAACAGTACCGGTTTTCAGGATGTTGCCAATGCAGATACCGTAAGATTTGGCCCTTTCGAAATTGCCGATGTAAAAGTGAGCTTTCCTGCACCTGGCGAGACCACTAACCTGGAAAGCCAGTTTTCTGAAACCCGCAGTCGCATTAAAGGTAAACGTATTGTCGGCATTATCGGCTACGGTTTATTCCAGCATTTCCTGCTCACCATGGATTATAAAACCGGCAAGATCCACGTGTCTCTGCCGCCAGAAAAGTAATCGGGCTAACGCCGGGCTGCCCCGGCGTTATGGCACGTTAATGCTTAATACAAATTACCAGGGAAGCTGATCGCCGTTGCTGTGCCAGAATCCGCCGGAGTTTTCGCAGTTTAATTCATCCATACGTGCCAGCAACCCTGCGGCCGCCTCTTCCGGTTCGATAAGCCCGTTGAAGTTTACCATCTCGGTATTTACCCATCCCGGATGCAATAAGGCCACTGCTATCCCTTGTTTATTAAGATCAACAGCCAGCGACTTGCCAGCCGCATTGAGCGCCGTTTTTGACATCCGGTAACCGTAACTTCCGCCTGAATCATTATCAGCAATTGAGCCCATCCGGCTGGTAACAAGCCCAACTTTACTGCCTTCCTTGAGGTTTGCCTTCAAGGTGGCAACAACCCGTAGCGGGCCGATAGCGTTTACCTCAAATTGCTCTCTAATCTGCTCAAAGTTCAAATCATCCAGACTGTTCTTACGCATAATGCCTGCGTTATTGATAAGCACATCGATAGTCCTGCCGCCAAGCTGACTGTGCAATTTATCCAGGTCATCCTGCTGACTGACATCCACCTGTTCGATTACCTCTGCGCCACTTCGCTTGAGCGCTTCAGATGAGTTACGACATACCCCGATAACACTGTCACCTCGTTTAAGGTAAGCCTGCACAAGCGCCAGTCCGATCCCACGGTTGGCACCGGTAATAAGAATAGTAGCCAAAATAAGTCTCCAAGCTCTTTTTACATTCCCAGTTAATACGACATGGGGAGAGTAATTGACTTTTAAAGGTGCAAAACTATGGCAGATTACTCTGTTTTACTTGTCTGGAAATTGATAGTCGCTTGGCAGTACTTTATATACCTGCTTAAAACACCGGCTGTAGTAAGCGCCCGAGCCAAATCCTACCTCAAACGCTATCTGGGTTATTTGTAAACCTTGTTCCAGCATCGGCATGCTTTTCTCCAACCGGTACTTCTTTAAAAACATCGTAAAGTTATCCGGCAGTAGTTTGGACAGAGTACGATTGAGCTGCCTGTCGCTCATTGCTAGTAACGCCGAAGCGCGACTACGGTTAAACCGTTCATCCTGATAATTACTCTCTATTACATCTAAGAACTTAACAATAAATTTGCGGTCTTTTTCATTGTCACACCGAGGTAAAATAGCCTTAACGTAAGCAGGTGTATCTTCCACGTTGTCGTTAGCGCTTCTGCTAACGTTATGACGATGTGCGAGCCGTGAGTAGGTCAGGTTACTTTCAATTCTTGATACCAGTTCTTCACGTTCTACCGGCTTAACCAGGTAGTCATTAACTGACGCCTTAAAGCTATTAAGTTTGGAGGTGTAGTCACTGGCGGCGGTGAGTATCATCACCGGCACATCAGCAAATACATCCTGCTCCCTGAGCTTTTCAGTAAATACTACACCGGAAATATCAGTGATGTTTAACTCGGTGACTATTACATCAGGCTGCAAAACAGGGATGATTTCCAGTGCCTGCATACCGCTTTGGGTTGAGTAACAGTTAAAGCTTTCGCCCAGCAAATTAATGATATATTCGCACGCCTCATGACTACGCTCGATCACGAGAACCACCGGTAAGTTACTTTCCCGATACTGAGCAGACTGTTCTGCTACCTGCCGTTGTGTTCCATCATCAACCGTAAGGGCTTCCCTGTTTTCCACTGTCAGTGCAGGGTTAAACGGTAAATGCACCGAAACCTCTGTACCCGTACCAGGTTCACTTTTTAATTCTAACCAGCCGTCATTGGCAAGCGCCAGTGCATTCGCCAGATTCAGGCCGATGCCGGTATTAGTGTTGCCATTATAATTGGAGCCCTTGGCAAACCGGGAGGTAACAAATTCCAGGTGCGCTTTATCCATTCCCGGGCCGTTGTCTTTAATGTATACCACTAACTTATCGGCCTGGTGACTTGCCTTAATGCGCACTTGTCCACCAGGCTGAGTATAAGAAACTGCATTGATCAGTAAATGGTTGAGTAGTGATTCCAATGAGTCCTGAATTAACAACACTGGCGCTCTGATATCACAATCACAGCTGAGTATAAGTTGTTTTTTTAAGGCTTCCGGACGCCAGGTTTCAACCAGGAAATCTAATGTATTGCCAATATTGTATCGCTGCAGCACCTGGCCGCTAATATGTTCAATTCGTTCCACCGCCGCGAGTTGGTCGGTGAGCCCTCTGAGGCGGCCTGCGTTATCGTAAACCAGATCGAGCTTACCCCGGATATCCGCTGTTAATGGCCTTGCCCGTAGCTCAGTGAGCGGATTTAAGATTTGCATTAGTGGTGTTTTTATCTCATTGGCCAGATTACTGAAGATTTTTTCTTTCTTGTTCAAGAGCTCGGTAATCGAGCGGTTACTTTCCAGCAGCGCCGACTGCTTCTGTTCAATAACCGCCGCCAACACCCTGCTTTTTTCAGCCATATGACGTTTTATCAACACTACTACAAGCCAGATAGTCAGTGCTAAAGCCGCCAGATAAAGTATGTATGCCTGCCAGGTTAACCACAGTGGCCGGGCAATATTGAACGGATAACGACTAATGGGCTGTACTGCCTGACTTTTACTATCCACAACCCGAACCTGAAAATCAAAATCGCCAAATCTCAGACCTGAGTAGGCCACTGTACCCATATTCGCCGGCAACTCCTGCCAGTCTTCATGAAATCCCTTAAGACGATATTCAAGCTTGTGCAAATGCGGATAAACATAGTCTGCCGAAGCAAATTCAAAAATCATTTCATCGGGGGCAGAGGCCAGAGTTTCAGAAAGTAGATTATTCGGATAAGTCGTTATCTTTTTATTATCGTTAATCAGTTGAAGGCTGAAAACACTGGCTATAGACTTGTACGCTCTTCGATTCTGGACATATGCTGCCAACTTACCAGTGTCGATAAGATAACTCATCTGGTCGCCAACGAGCACGAATTGAGAATCAGTAATGGGCATTAACCCCTGATGATTAAAATCTGTATCTATAACACCATCACTACTATCAAACTGGTAAGCCGACCCTCCATTCGTATAAAACAGTCCCTTATTGGTCGCAAGCCAGTGATGACCTTCCCCATCAACAAAACCATCCCGAATAAAACGCGGCAGATTTAGCTCCGTAAATGCACCGTTGAACTGTCTTGAAGACAAATCGTATTGCTTCAGGCCACCTCCCGATGTACATAAATAAATGATGTCATCTGTTGGATGTGAATACATGCAATACACAAAAAATCTCTGCATATTAACTGCTTCGTGTTTTATCCAAACACCCAACTCTTCCATTGAGTAAAGCCTGTTTTTCTTATCCAATACTACGAGTGCATCATTTCTCTGCATACTTATAAATCGAATGCCCTTGGGTGCATTCATGTAATGTCTTAACTCATTCATGCTTAGTTGAGCAAAACCTGCATAAGATTCAACTTCGTAGTAAATATAAAAATTACCGCCATTCTGAAAAGCAATAGGCTTAAGGTTTCCACAGATATTTTCGGGATCCTTAACAGGTGCAACGACTTCCGAATCAACATCATCACTTGCCATCAGTACACAGTCATCAGTAGAGAAAAGTGAGCCATCGGGTATAGAAATAGGTGCTGATTTAAAGTCAGAGAGTGGTGAATCAACTAGTTTTCCACTGAGTAAGTCAAGCTTAAACTGATGGTCAGAAGCGCCGACTAATGCAGATGAGTCAGTCACGGACTTCAACCATTCAATATCTTTTCGATAGGGAAAGTCTGTTTCGTGAAGATACTTTATCCCGGTATCATTGGCGTTGATTGTTAACAGGCCGAGTTGACTCGAACCAACAATGAGAGTCCCGTTCTCTAATTCCGCAATAGCGCCAATTGTTTTGATTTGTTCTAACGAATATTTGGGCTGTCCTTGTTTTAGCGCTGAAATGATATTTTTTTCATCGTTTAAATAGTACAGACCGGTCGCCGCAATCCATATTTGCCCGTTAGAGCTCACAAATATCTGGTCGACATCGTTGAGGCTATAAAGCGAGTCTGCAAAAGGATAATAAATTGCCTTACTGGCAAGATCCCACTTGTAAACACCTCCTGGGCCTCCAACCAACAGATGGCCATTGTGCACTGAAACCGATGTAACTGAGTTAAGCATGGGAAAGTACTTTTCGATAGAATAAAAAGAAGTCTCCTCTAACAGTGGTTCGTGAACAACAAGCCCGCTCGCCTCAGGAAATACAAACCCAATATCAGGTAAATATTCAGCCCCGTACATTCGCCTTAATCTGCCTGACTCCTGATTTTTATCTATTATCGTATTCGTACCCGTTTCAGTGTTATGGATGAGAATTTGATTAATCAGGCTAATTCCCACGAATGGCTCAGCAACAGCTACTGCCCAGGACGACCTTGTAAGTTCGGGTGGTAAAGGGGAGGTCCTTAAGGAGCGATCTTCAGGTCTAAAGATGAACAGACCTGAGCCAAACTGCGAGATCCAGATATTTCCATCATTATCTAAGGTAAGATCAGATATATAACCATCGGACAGAGCCGAGTTTTCAGGGGAGTAGAAAGTAGAGGTTTCTCCAACCAGATCGAGGAATCCGTTCTCAGCGCCGAGATAGAGATGATTATCGTGCGTAACAATAGCGCGAACTACGCCACTAGAGTCACCATTGAATTTCGTTTTTCCGACCCAGGCTGGCTCAACAGAGTAAGCATTGAAACTCCAGAGGATCAAAAAAAAGACAACGCCACAACAAGTCCTTATTTTAAGATTGTTTGTCCTAAACATTCGCCCATCTCCGTATCTCTTTCCCTAGATTTACTTCATGTAACTCCCTACAACCAACGAGGACTTCATTGTGAATATAGTACAAAAATTAACCATTTTCGAGCTTTCAGAACAGGACTGTCTCTTAGTACAGGGCGGTAGCGCAGCTTTACCTGCCGACTGGAGTAGCCTAGAAAAATTACCCTGTGGCCTGAGTGATAAAGTAGAAAAACCAGACCTGGTTATTTCGGTTAACACACAACCTTAGGCAAATGCCGCCAGTTAGTCGTGTATTGGGGTGACAGGTGTTCTCTTTTCATCCCCCATTCCGGGTGTATTCCTTTTGCGGCTGCGCCTATAGTCTGACTGCCGTAGCGGCTGTTTATTGCATCCATGCATTGCATGAGTTTGGGGTTGTGAGCGAGTTCGGCGAACATATCGCTCTGCTCATGGGCAGTTTCGATAATCTCTATCGCGCCAACGCCACACTTGTGTAATTTAATATTGGCTTTGTAAAGCGCGTGACTGGCATTAGACGCAGCCTGAACCAGCGCTCTGGTATCGTTAGTTGGCTGCGCAAAGCGATGCTGAATCGCCTTGTGGTATTGTTCTGTATCCGCAAAGGGATTGGCGTGAGTAAATAAAGTGAGTAGCCAGGCTTTACTCTGCTGCCGGCGTAATTTCTCAGCTACTTTTTCAGCATGCCAGCAGAGGCTCTCACGCAGAAACTGTTCGCTGGTAACCGGTTGCCCGAACGCCCGCGTTGAGTATATTTGCTGCTTCTTCGCTCTTTCCTCATCCCACTTTATACACACGGTACCGTTGAGCTCTCTTACCGTTCTCTCCAGTTCTACTGAAAACTGTTTACGCAGCGCTTTAGGATCAAATTGTGCCAGCTGCCAGGCGTTTATTATACCTTGCTCACGCAACCGGGCAGCTATGCGTTTACCCACTCCCCAAACATCTTGGACATCCATTTGAAGTAGCACATGCCTACAAGCTTCCGGCGTATCGAGCACGGCAATGCCAGACTTATCGCCCAGCTTTTTACCTGCAAAGCTGGCAACCTTCGCAAGTGTGGGCGTTGCGCCTAAGCCAACACCTACCGGCAATCTGAGTTGCTGCCACACATCACTCTGTATGCGTTCAGCATAAACGCGCCAGCTTTCAGCAGGCCGCCAGCTATCAAAAAATAAGAAGCACTCGTCTATGGAATATACATGCTGGTCAGGAGCGTACTGACCTACTACCTGCATCATCTTATTCGACAAGTAATCGTAGAGTTCATAGTTAGAAGAACGGATCACGGCATTGTGCTGTGCCAGCAGTTTTTTAACCTTGTAGTAGGGGCCAAACTTTTTGACGCCCAATTGCTTGGCGTGCTCACAAAGAGCGCAAATACAGCCATCATTGTTGGTAAGCACAACAACCGGTCGCTGGCGAATGGCCGGGTCGAAGACTTTTTCGGCCGAAGCATAAAAGCTATTGGCATCGACTAACGCATACATTGGCTTAACCATCTAACATAACGGTGCATACGCACAGAACGCACCACTATCCCCTCCACCTCAAACAGATCACCGTCGCCCAATGCATAGGGCTTGTGATCAAGGCCAGGAGATAACAACACCTGTGCTTTGCGATCGTAGAGTTTACAAACAAAATTACCGTTTAAATTGGCCACTATCACATCCAGTGAAGTGGGATGCGCCGCACGATCGACAATCAGCAGATCGCCGTCGAATATACCTACGCCTGTCATCGAGTCGCCCTGAGCCTGACCAATAAACGTAGCTGTAGGGTGTTCTATAAGTAGCTCGTCGAGATCCAGCGCCAGCTGTTTATATTCAGCTGCCGGCGACTCGAAACCACTGATGCCAGCTTGCGCTGCAACGGGTATAACCTGAAGCATTGTTAACTTTACCACCTGTTAAAAAATACTGTTTATTTATACAGTAAATTGCGATAGAGTGACAAGGAATTTCACAACAACGGAGTTACACAATGGCTATCACAACACAATATGTGGTCTCTCATAAAGGGGTAGAAAAGTTGGTTACTACCGATAAAAAAGCAGCAGATCAATACGATAAAATGCTCGATGTGGCCGATAATCTGGCCGTTTACATTGAGGCGAAAGGCATCAAGCTAGAAGAAGCGGTTGCCGAAGAGTTATCAATTATGCTGGCCAAAAATAAAGATAACCTGGCTAAGCTGCTCAAAGGCACCGATGCCGATACGCTGTTATCCAGTGAGAGCGCTGAAGTGGTAAAGCTAAAAGCCAACGGCTAGGGCAATAAACGCCGTTGGAATGATATAGCAGGGCTGCCAGGCTCAGCGATAATCACTAAGCCTGGTGGTGCTATTTGTTGCCAATTTCTTTTTCGATGTTGAAGCGCTTTATAACGCCATTAACTTCGGCAATGGTGGTATGCAGATGATCGCTGGCTTCCAGTGAACGCTCTGAACTGCGCTGAGTATCGGCAGCGCCATCGGCAATTTCAACAATTTGCTGATTAATATGCTCCGCTACAGCGCTTTGTTCTTCGACTGCAGCCGACATTTCGATGGTCATTTCAGAAATACCCTGCACGGCAACATTGATATCAGACAGCGCCTGACGGGTGTCCTGCACAATACCGGCGCCGCGTTCTGCTGACTCCAGCCCGTTTTTAGACACTTTTACAGCTCGCTCACTACGCGTGGCCAGAACCTGAATGATGTTATGAATACGATCTGTGGATTCGCGGGTTTTGGAAGCCAGGGCCCGCACCTCGTCGGCAACCACAGCAAAGCCCCGCCCTTGCTCACCCGCCCGGGCAGCTTCGATAGCAGCGTTCAGCGCCAGCAAATTCGTTTGCTCAGCAATCGACGAGATAATGCTTGCCGCTTCACCAATATCACTGGTGCTCTGGTCTAGCTCGGTTACCGTAGCGGAAATAGTTTCCACTACCCCTTTTAGCTCATCAATGGCTGCTGCCGCAGATTGCGCAGTCTGGTTTCCGGTTTCCACATTTCGCGCCGCAGAGCGGGCAGTATCGGCATTCTGTTCCACCCTCTCTGCCACTTCCTGGATAGACTGAGACATCTGAGTCACTGCCGAAGCAATTTGTTGAGTTGCCTGATTTTGTTGCACCACTGCGGTAGACGTAATGGCCGCCTGCTCGTGGGTGGTGTTGGCAATATGCTCCAGTGACGAAGCCGCGTCTTTGATACGGGTTAACGCTGTGCGACTGCGGGCAAGTTCACAACCAAGCACCAGCTTGGCTCTGGCCGATGCGCCAAAATCATCAAAATAAGTTTGCGAAACCACGGCGCTATCGTAAGAATCCGGGCTCAGGCCAATGAGCTCTTCCCATCTTTTTTCGCTTAAGGAATGCTGCCACACCGCCATTATAATAAGCACTGCGGCGGTAACCACTGTAGGCACTAAACCGGCAAATAAGCCCAGAAAAATAAGCAGTGGGATACCCGCCCCCCAGAACACACTCAGTTTCTTGAGCATGTAAAGATAAATTTCGCTGGCCCTGGCCGCTGACTGACCATTACGGATCCGCTCATAGCGAGCGCTGGCACGGGCAACTTCGTGATCCAGAGCTGGCACCCTGACCGACTCATAACCAACAATTTCGTTGTTCTCGTAAACCGGCGTAACGAATGCCGACACCCAGTAATGGTCGCCATTTTTACGCCGGTTTTTTACCAGACCCATCCAAATCCGGCCTGTATGCAGGGTTTGCCACATTTCTTTGAACACCCCTTCCGGCATATCGGGGTGACGCACAAGATTATGGTTTTTATTTATTAGTTCCTCCCTGTCAAAACCGCTCACCTCCACAAAAGCGTCATTACAGTAGGTGATAATGCCGCGCTTGTCGGTAGATGAAATCAGCCGGTAGTGCTTAGGAAATTTGTATTCTTTTTGTGTAACTGGCTGGTTATTACGCATCGAGTATGAAGCTCCCTTCTTGCTCCTGACGACCAATAGCCGGGCTCACCCTATGTGAAGAATAAAGACGAATGCAGGGTACCCAACTACCTCTATCATTTAAAATAGACCATGAAATAAACAACCACCACTAAACACGTGGCGAAAATTCAAATGGCAGAGTGGAAGTAAAACAACAGGATAGTAAAGCGGGCGACTCCTTGCGAGCCACCTCCGGCGAATAGTTAGGGTTTTGCAGTGTGCGATATATTATCCAGTAAGGTGGTTACCTCCTGGCTGGCAGCTTCCATTTCCCGGAGCAACTGTTCACACTCAACATGGTTACCCGCAGCGTGTGCGCTGATAGCATTAACTCCGGCTTCATGAACGGCTGCATGGGGCCTGTCCAGACGCTTGAACGCATCGAGCTTAGCCATGTCTGTTGTCGCGTTGCTGCTATACCATTTACCCAGGCGGCAGCTTGTGTGATCGACAAAGTCTTGTTCTGACTTGGAAGAGCGTCCGGTAAGTACGGCATAAACCTCAGACTTCCATACCACGTGATCAAGCTTTACGGTTTGGATAAAGGTTTGCAGGCTGGCAGAACGGATGGTGTTTTCCATTACATCACAGTGTTCAATCATGCCGGCATAATTACTGTTAAGTGAGCTGATACCGTCGGCTAACTTACCATTATTGGTCTGCAATTCACCAACAGAAGACACCGCCACCTGAGTGGATTGAATGATACTTTTTACCAGCTCAGAGACTTCACTTGCCGATTGATTGGTTTCATTTGCCAGAGAGCGTACTTCATCTGCCACCACGCTGAATCCGCGTCCGGCATCTCCGGCACGGGCAGCTTCAATGGCGGCATTCAGGGCCAGCAGGTTGGTCTGATCCGAGATACTGGTAATGGTGGTCACAAACTTATTGATGCTATCCGCCGTTTCAGAAAGGCCTTCGATGCTGTCACTCATGGCCGACATCATGGTATTCAGGCCGCTCATGTCACTCACGATCTGCTTCAGAGATTCGCTGGATTCAGCAAACAGGCGATGGTTCTCAGTAATTTTGTCGGTTTGCTCACTAATATCCTCAAACGAGGAGAGCACCGTCTGGCGAATTCCTTCTACCTGATTTAACGAATCAAGCATGCTGTCGGTCAGGCCGGGCATATCAGATTCTTTGTTTTCCGCTTCAGCAAGTTGTGCTCTGAGCTCTCGGTTCTCTTCTTCCAGTGCAGCTAGTTGTGCCGCAAGCTCGGCGTTTTCTCTTTTGAGAACAGATACTTTTCCCTGCTCTTGATCAAGGGTTGTGCGAAATACAAACAAATCAACGGCTCCTGAGGTAAACGATAAAACCCTACCATTACTGGTAGTATTGCGCGATTCTAAGAGTTGGCCAAAAATAATCCAGTGATTTACTACTCAGGACTGCTCGTCGTACCTCTGAGGATCAGTCGCGGGCTAAGAATATGCTGATATTCATGCCGGGTATGACCGTAAACCCGCTCAAGCACCCAGTGAGCCGCCATACTTCCGATTTTTTGTACCGGATAATCAATGGTGGTTAGCCCCGGCGAGAGATAACTGGCAAAGTCCACGTTATCAAACCCAATTACCGATACATCTTCCGGCACTCTGCGGCCCAGCTCGCGCAACGCAATCATTGCGCCGGAGGCCATTTCATCGTTTGCACAGGCTACCGCAGTAAATTTTGCGCCGCGGGCAACCAATGCACGAATCCCCTCAGTACCGGATTTAGCCTGGAAGTTACCCTCGTAGGTAAGGTTGTCTGTGTATTCAACCCCCATGTCGGCAAGGGCCTGTTGGTGGCCGGTTAAACGGTTTTTACCATCGGCTTTAAACAGCGAGCCGGCAATATAGGCGATTTGCGTGTGGCCAATATCGAGGAGGTGACGAGAGGCGAGATATCCGCCTTTTACGTTGTCGAGACTAATGCAATTATCGCCGATCTCTTCAATAAAGCGGTTTACCACCACCAGTTCAACGCCCTGATGGACCAGATTCACCAGATACTCGTCGCTAACGGCTTCCACATGCAAAATCAACGCATCGCAACGGCGGCTGAGCAGAGCATCTATTTGTTCTTTTTCAATTTGTGCGTCGGAGTGACCGGTAGCGATCAGCATGTGTTTCTTGGCCTGCCGCAGGGCCTGCTCAGTGCCGCCCATCATCGCCCCGAAGAAAGAACCATGCAGTTCCGGTACAACGTACCCAATGGTATGGGTTTTATTGGATGCCAGTGAAGCTGCCACAACATTATGGCGGTAACCCAGCTCCGCCATGGCCGTCATAACCAGTTCGCGGGTTTTCTCTTTTACCGTGCCGGTATTGTTAATAACCCTGGATACGGTGGCAGACGATACACCGGCCTTTTCACTAACTTGTTTTATCGTGACCATATTAACTTCGCTATACGTTTTCCTGCTGGGGTTGCCGTGCCGTTTTAAGGGCATTGTGGATGTTGTCCACTCGCCGACTGTCCAGTTTATACCAGCGCATCAACAACACTACCACTAAAGACATAGCTGCCGGTATTAAACAAAAAGACAATGTTATACCGTGACTTACCCGCTCATCGATGTTATTTGCCTGGTAGCCAAAGTAGGCGAGCGCCCAACCCGCCAGCGCACTGCCAAGTGCGATGCCTAATTTGATAAAAAACACTATGGTGGAGAAGGTCATGGCGGTTAAGCGTGTACCAGTTTGCAACTCACCGTAGTCAGTCACATCGCCCATTTTTGACCACAATAATGGTGACGTCATTTGCAGTACGAAGCCCCATAAAAAATGAATCACCAAAGCCCCCGCCCACATGGTCGGAGGCAGGAAATAATTAACAATACACAACCCCGCGCAAGAAAGCTGTAGCACTTTGTATAACAGTACCTTGTCGCAGCGACGGGTAAATGGATGAGCCGATGCTGCGCCCAGAATGCCGCCCACCATCGCCAGCGAAACAAACAGCGTGACATCGTCGGGGCGTTGCAGCACATATTTTACGTAATAAATCGCCAGCGCATTGCGCAATACTATCCCGGTTAGCAACACCATACTGACGATACACAAAATACGGCACTGGTCGTTATGCCAGACTGCTTTTAACTGCTCCCGTACCGGTGAGGGTGGCCCATCGGCCGGCAATACTCTTTCCCTGGTGCCGGCGAAACACAATAGAAATAGCACCATCCCAACCAGTCCCATGGTCAGCATAGTAAGCTGATAACCCCGAGCATCGTTGCCCGCGCCATACCAATTCACCATTGGCAGCGTGCAAAGCGACACAATCAGTCCGCCCAACATGGCAAACACGAAGCGATAAGACTGTACCGACACCCGCTCCAGTGGACTTGCAGTTATCACACCGCCAAGCGCGGAATAAGGGATATTAATTGCGGTATACATCAGCATTAACAGCACATAGCTGGCAATGGCGTAAATCAGCTTACCGTTGTAATCCGTATCGGGGGTGGTAAAAGCGAGTACGCTGATAAGTGCAAATGGCAAAGCCATCCACAGCAAATAGGGCCGGTAAGCGCCCCACCGGGTGCGGGTTTTATCGGCCAAAGAACCCATTAACGGATCGGTTACCGCATCAATCAGCCGTACTAATAAAAAGATACTGCCAACGGTCGCGGGATTGAGCCCAACCACATCGGTGTAGTAGAAAGTAAGAAACAAAATGACCGTCTGAAAGACAAAGTTGCTTGCTGTATCGCCAAGCCCGTATGCAACTTTTTCTTTTACACTAATCATTAAATGTCCAGACAGCTATGGATTTTAGCGGCGTTGTTTAAGCCATTCACTGAGTTTCAGGGCGCTTTGTTTAGGTAGCCGTTGCTGGGTTTTAAAATCCACATGCACAATGCCAAACCGCTTGAGATACCCTTCCGCCCATTCAAAATTATCCAACAGACTCCACACAAAGTAACCTCTGATATCCACGCCTTTTTCCATTGCTGCAGCAACAGCCTGCATGTGGTCCTGTAAATAATTCATCCGCACTTTATCATGCACCTGACCGTCTTGTATCACGTCATCTTCGGCCATACCGTTCTCGGTAATAAAAAGTGGCGGCAAATCATACTCATTATGAAGCTGGAGCAATAAATCACACAAGCCTTGTGGATAAATTTCCCAATTCATTGCCGTGACAGGTACGTTGTCATCAGGCGGCAGGATCTCAAAGTGGCCTCCCGGGCGAGCCTGCACCAGAGCCCGGGTATAATAGTTAACCCCGAGATACGCCATAGGCGCGGAGATTATTTCCATGTCACCCGGTTCAATTAATGGCTTTTCAGCTTCGGGTAAAGTGTTCAGCAGCGGCGGGTATTTCCCCGTTAACGCAGGACTCACATACCAGTCGTTAAAATGGGCCTTTGCCAGTAAGGTAGCCTGCTTATCAGCTTCACTGTCAGTAACCGGATAATAAGTGGTAAAATTCAGAACCAAGCCGCTCGGGATATGCGGGCAGACCTCATTCAGCTCCTGCATAGCAAGCCCATGAGCAAGCAGAAGGTGGTGAGCGGCCTTTTTACCGTATTGCTTACCAATTTTACCCGGCGCATGAACGCCTATTTCGTAACCAAGGAATGCGCTGCAATAAGGCTCATTAAGCGTAGTGTAAGCACTTACTCTATTACCAAATGCGGTGGCTACAATGCGGCTGTATTCAGCAAAAGCGTAGGCCGTAGCGCGGTTAAGCCAACCGCCCTTATCTTCCAAAAATTGCGGTAACTCCCAGTGATAAAGCGTCACATAAGCCTTCAGGCCTCGTCGTTGCAATTCATCGAGTATTTTAAGATAAAAGGCCAGACCTTCCTGATTAACACTGCCGTCGGCACAAATTATCCTTGGCCAACAAACAGAAAACCGATAGGCATCAAAACCCAGTTCATCAATCAGCGCAATATCCTGTTGCCACAGATGATAATGATCACAGGCCTTGCGGCCATCGGAGTTATCCTTTACTGCGCCGGGCACCTGGCAGAATGTGTCCCATATACAGGGCTCGCGCAATTCGCTGGCGCCTTCGATCTGAAACGACGAAGTAGCTACCCCAACGGTAAAGTTCGGATCACTAAGCGCACTACTGATTGAAAAACCTTTACTCATCTTACATTTACGCAACTAACGCAGTGATTTACGTTAGCGTGCGGCCACCTCTTGCAGAATAATACCATCATAAATCAGGCTTCAATTGTAAGCGCTTTCATTTTTTATACAAGTTATTTACATTTTAATTCATATCATTGGTACACCGCCGCTGAATGAAGTTAGTCAAGGTAATACTCAGTATCATTGTATCCATATGCAACAAATAAACATACTGGCTGCCAATAGCCACCGTATCTACACGCCAGCACAATTATGTAAACGCTTTCAAAAAGTCACCATACACGGCGAAAAAGTACAATTATTCACGGCCAATCGCCTGCTAATAAGCCATAATTTTCAGAATTACTGGTTATTTAAGCGGTTTCGCTACTGACAGGAAACACTTCCCGAGCTATTTTTCAACGCAAAAATGTAAGCGCTTGCATTTTTAAAATTTATACATATACTCTCACAACAAATTATTAACATTCGTTCATTGGTTTCGCAGTGCCTAGGCATTCGCAGGGGTTATAATCCGGAGAATAATAATGAAATCATTTACTTTGTCAGTGACTGCAGCAGCCATTGGGGTTGCAGCGTTAACCGCTTGCACCACATCAGAAACTGACAGCCAGTCTGCCAATACCGTTACTGTTCCGGATTACTGGCCGCAAATTCAATCGCCTATCACTAATAAACAAGCCGTTGAAGCCAAGGTTGAAGCGCTGCTGGCCGACATGACAGTAGAGCAAAAAGTCGCGCAACTTATCCAGCCAGAGATCCGCGATGTAACTGTAGAAGACATGCGCCGCTACGGTTTTGGCTCTTACCTGAATGGTGGCGGTTCTTTCCCGGGCGCAAACAAACATGCAACGCCCCAGGAATGGATCGATCTGGCCGAAGCTATGTATCAGGCATCCATCGATGACTCACTCGACGGCAGCAGCATTCCAACCATGTGGGGCACCGACGCGGTGCACGGTCACAATAACGTGATCGGTGCCACACTGTTTCCTCACAACATTGGCCTGGGTGCCATGCGGGACCCGGCGTTAATTGAAGAAATAGCTACCGCTACCGCCAAAGAAGTACGTGCCACCGGTATAGACTGGATTTTTGCTCCCACCGTTGCAGTTGTACGTGACGACCGCTGGGGCCGCACCTACGAAAGTTACTCCGAAGATCCCGCTATTGTGGGAGAGTATGCGCGCGCCATCGTTACCGGCCTGCAAGGGGATATCAGCGATGGCAACATCGACGATCAGCACGTCATTTCCACCGTTAAACACTTTGTTGGCGATGGCGGTACCGATAAGGGCGATGATCAGGGTAACAACCTGGCCAGTGAAAAGGAGCTTTTCGACATCCATGCGCAAGGCTACGTGCAAGGCTTAAATGCCGGTTCACAGTCTGTAATGGCGTCTTTCAATAGCTGGCATGGCGAAAAGATACACGGTAGCAAATACTTACTTACCGACGTTCTGAAAGACAAAATGGGCTTTGATGGATTTGTGGTAGGTGACTGGAACGGCCACGGCCAAATCCCGGGCTGCACTAACGATAACTGCCCGCAGGCTTTACTGGCAGGCCTGGATGTTTACATGGCGCCTACCCCAACCTGGAAGCCTTTAATGGAAAACCTGATTGCTCAGGTGAACAGCGGCGAAATCCCCATGGCACGGCTTGATGACGCCGTTAGCCGGGTACTGCGGGTAAAATTACGTGTTGGTCTGTTCGACCTGCCTTCACCGGCTAATCGCAGCCTGTCTGGAGACATGTCGGTTATCGGTGCTGATGCCCACCGCGAAATCGCCCGTGAAGCCGTCCGTAAATCGTTGGTGATGCTTAAAAATAACCAACAACTACTACCGCTTGCACCAAATAGTCGGGTACTGGTCGCCGGTGATGGCGCGCACAATATTGGTAAGCAATCCGGCGGCTGGACCATTACCTGGCAAGGCACCGGTAATGAAAACAGTGATTTCCCGGGAGCCACCTCTATTTACACTGGCATTGAGCAAACCGTTGAAGCCGCCGGTGGTGAGGCTGAATTAAGCGTGAATGGCAGCTTCACAGAAAAGCCTGATGTAGCGATTGTAGTATTTGGTGAAACACCCTATGCCGAAGGTAACGGTGATATCGCCAACGTGGAGTATCAGCGTGGCGACAAGCAGGACCTGGCACTACTGAAATCCCTAAAGGCGCAGGGTATTCCAGTGGTATCGGTATTCATCACCGGTCGCCCGTTGTGGGTTACGCCCGAACTTAACGCCTCCGATGCCTTTGTGGTTGCCTGGTTACCAGGCTCAGAGGGCGGCGGTGTAGCCGACGTATTATTCAGCAAACCAGACGGTTCAGTTAACTTCCCTATGCACGGCAAGCTTTCGTTTTCATGGCCTGCCGACCCATTCCAGAACCCGGTTAACAAGGGTGATGGTAAGCAACCGCTATTTGCCTACGACTACGGCCTGAGCTACGGTGAAAACGCAGATCTGCCGCAACTCGATGAGTCTGTGAATAGCGCTGCCAACGCCGCCGGAGATGCGGTAATCTTTCAGCAGAGCGTACAACAGCCTTGGTCACTTATCGCCACCAGTGCCGGCGAGCAAAGCACAATGAACAGTAACGTATTGAGTGTTAATACCCTTAGCATTCGTACTGCCGACCGTCACGTGCAGGAAGATACGCTGCAGATTGAGCTGGGCAGCAGCGAAGATAGCATCCGCTTCTTCTCGCCTTTCCCGGAAGATCTGCTCGATTACGCTGTGCCAACAGGTGTACTGGCCTTTGACTTCCAAAGTTCAGCAACAACCGGGATGACCGTTTCCATGTCTTGTGGTGATGGCTGCGAAGCTGAACTGGCGCTGGACAACTTTACCACTGCTGACAACAACTGGCAGAGCGTAGCGATTCCACTGAGCTGCTTTGTTGATAAGGGCGTTAATCTGCGTGAGATATACGTGCCAATGGCACTCTCCGCCGAGGATGCTACCGAGTTTAAACTGTCAGATATCCGCTTTACCCGGGTAGAAACGCCTGTCGTCTGCCCTGGCTCCTGAGTGTGTGTGCCCTGTGGCCGGGACCATTTAATTGGCCCGGTCACCCTCCCGGGGCCCTACACTACTTAGCATTATCCCTACAATGCTCTCCGGGCATTTCAAATTCTATTGTTGTATGGTCCAGGTTAAAGGGCTCAAGGGCTTTGGCGACCCGGGCTTTTAATTCAATCAGAGCAGTCACGTCAATGCGCTTATCCAGCTCAAGATGTGCGGTAAGCACATGACTGGCGCCATCCAGCGACCAGAAATGAACATGATGCAAAGCACCCACGTGCTCAATCTCCTTTAACGAAGCTAAAATAGCGGCACGCTTATCGCTATCAGGGTTAACCTGAAGAAATAGCTTCACCGTATGAATAACGTGCTTCACCACGTTAAATAAAATAAACAAGGTAAACACTACCGACAGCAGTGGATCCAGTATCGGCCAGTCAACAAACTGCAGCACGATAGCGACTATCAACACCGCTACCCAGCCGAGTAAATCTTCCAGTAAATGCCAGTTGAGAACCTTCTCGTTTAAGGTGTCTCCACCATGCAGCTTGTAGGCTGCGAAACCATTTGCCGCAATGCCTAAGATGGCCAGCACAATCATGCCCTCAGTCACTGGCATTTCAGGTGACCACAAACGAGGAATGGCTTCAGTTAGCACCCATACCGACCCCACAACAAGGATCAAACCATTAATCAAAGCGCCCAGTAAACTAAGGCGCTTAAACCCATAGGAATACTGTTCGGTAGCGTCGCGCTTGCCCACTTTACTGAGATACCAGGCAAGACCAATCGCCAGCGAATCCCCCAAATCGTGAACCGCGTCGGCCATGATCGCCACACTGTTGGTTAACCAGCCGCCGATAAACTCGATAATGGTAAAGATGAAATTGAGCCAGAACGCCCAACTGATTCTGTCTTCAGCGATATCATGATGGTGATGGTGGTGATGACCATGGTCATGAGCGTGAGAATGATGATGGTGGTCGTGCTCCTGGCCATGTGCGCTCATATTGGAAACTCTGCAACGGGTTGAAATCTAATGAGCTATCAGCATAGCCATTACCCGGCTATCGGATCAACGGGTTTATCGGCTCATAACGAAACGTCGTCGTTTTGATATCAGTTGGCGGGCAGTCTTCGCGCAGCCCGTCGGCCCCTAAAATTAACCAATCCTCTCTGTGTGCCTTTCCTACAGAGTGTCCTTTGGTCAGATCTAAACAGACTGTCTCCCGACTGGCCGGAAGCAACAAATGCCCTGCCGGATTCATCGTTAGCCAGTTCCATGCGGCAAACATTTCGGCTTCGGGCGGCGTATGATAACCAAAGTGCACAATTGGCCGACGAGCAAATAGCATAAACTGCTCTCCGGTATCTAACAGTGCTATTTCGTTATTAGCAGGAACATTGCTATCGATTACCTGCCATACTGCGGCCGGTGTGCGAATTGGGTTAAGTAAGCTGGCAAACCCCACACTATAACTGCACCATAGCACTAGCATGGTTACGCCCCAGGCTTGCCAGCCTGCTCTGCGGCGCACCGCAAATAATACTACCAAAACCGCCAGCCCAGTGGTCAGAAACAGAACGCTGCCATCCACTTCATAGCGTTGATTAAGTTTAGCAACAGGCCCGGTATCAACTAAACCCAATCCGCCTGAAATGAAAAAGCTACTGCCAATGAGCAGAGGCAATCCCCATAGCATACGGGACAACCACTTTTTGTCAGCGATGTGCGGCATAAAAGGTGCCATGGCCAACGCCAGCATCGGTAGCGCCGGCAGGATATAGACCCCACGCTTGCCTGGACTCATGCTAAAAAACACCAGCACCAGAAACACAAACCCCAGCGGCATCACAATGCGTGCGTCATTTTTTCTCCAGGCGCTGCGCCAGTGTGGCCATTGCCAGGGTAATAACACCACCAGCGGTAGCCACGCCCAGGGCACTACGTTTATCAGAAAGTACCAGAATGGCTTGATGTGGTGCCAGGAGTTGGCGTATCGGGTGACTGTCTGCTTCATCAGGATATTGTCGCGATAAGCGTTATAGGCCGGATCTAACCTGCCATCCACAGCCAGCAGCATTGGCAGTAGCCACAGCAACAATGTTACCAGCATGGTCAGTACACCTGTTGCCCACCAACCCCAATGATATCGCTTCGGTAAAGTTTGCAGTGAGGTCTGACGCCACAACACAAGAGCATAGGGCAGCAACATTAACAGGGGTAAAAAACCAACCCCTTTGGTCATAATACCCAAACCCATGGCCACACATCCTGCCAGCCACCAGGTAATATGCCCTGCCTGGCACAACGTCGCCCGCAGTAAGCCATAGCAACCCAGCGTCACCCACATGCACACACTGGCGTCGATTTGCGCGCTTTTTGCCTGCAGAACAAACTGCACACTGGCCAGCAGTATTCCGGCCGCCCACCAGGCTTCCCGGCTTCCCCACAAGCGGCGGCATATATCAAAAACCGCCAGCACGGTGACTGTGCCAGCGATGGCTGATGGTAATAAAAAGGCGATATACAGCGAGCCGGTAATAGCGTAAAAAATCGCGATACACCACATAAATAATGGTGGTTTATCCGGATACAGTTCGTTTCCTCGCATCGGGAACAACCACTGTCCTGTTTCCACCATGTCTTTGGCAATTAGCGCAAAACGGGGTTCATCGGCAGGCCAGGGAGCTCGCAGTCCAATACCTAAGGCAAGCAGTAAAAAAGTCAGTAAGCCGAGCCAGATCAGATCGGTTCGCTGATAGCGACTGAAAGAAGGCAGTAAATTCATGGTTAATTAGTGCGTTTAAACGGTGCTTACTGGCTGTTGCTGATACCAGCGATAAAGGTGCGCTCCAAGCAACACCGAACACACCAGTAAGCTCAGGCTGACGCTGATTTGCCACGAAGACAGCTGTTCCATACCCTGCCCCATAAGGGCGAAGGTCAACATCTGCGGCACGTAACCCAACGCCGATGCGCTCACAAAAGCCCGCCCCTTAATGGTACTGGCACCCGCCACAATGTTAGTGAGCGCATTACTGCCAATGGGCAGTAACCTTATCGCCAGGGTCGCGGTATAGGGTTTTCCGGCCAGCAACGGATGGAGTTTTGTGATCACGCCGGGAAAGCGGCGTCTCACCCAGGCCTGTAAAAAGTAACGGGAAATCATAAAAGTGGTTGCGCAGGCAATAGCGGCCATCGCGGTGGAAAGCAGCGTACCAGCTGTTACGCCCAGCAGACCACCGCCAATAAAAGCCACTATCTGACGGGGGAACCCCACCAGCATCAGCAACACGCCGCTCACTACCAACAGGGGCCAGCCAAGAACGCCCTGAGCGGTAAGCCACTGCTCTACGGCCTGCGAATCGGCAAATTCACCGAGGCTCGCCATTTTTACCAATCCGGCAATAATCAGACAGGCAATCAGCGGTTTTAACAGCGCTCGTATACTCCCTTGCAAACGATTCATAGTACTGGCTTTAGGCATTAATCGGTAACTTCCTGAGGATGTGGGCATTTCGCCCGCCTAAGTAACCATATAACACCGAATAAATCCACAATCCCCACGCCAAGCCTACTCAACATGGTGTAATTGGAGGTTCCGCAGTGGCGGTCGCGGTGATTGACTTCCACCACAAAAACGCGTCCTTCAAGGCGCTTTACCAGCGCCGGCAGGAAACGATGCATATGATCGAAGTAAGGCAAAGATAAAAACGTGCTGCGCGGAATTAACTTTAAGCCGCAGCCGGTATCGGGCGTTTCATCGTGTAACAGGCGCTGGCGTATCCGATTGGCAATACGCGATTGCAGTCGCTTCCAGGCAGTATCCTTACGATTTTTGCGATAACCGGCAACACAAAAATCTGTTCCTATCGGCTGGCGTTCGGCGACCTCAATAAAACGCGGGATATCCGCCGGATCGTTCTGACCATCAGCGTCCAGAGTAATAATCCACTCATAGCGGGCGTAACGCACCCCGGTCATGATTGCGGTAGACTGCCCCATGGATTTTTCATGCTGTACTGCACGCAGGCAAACCGGCAATTCGTTGGCAAGTTCCCGTATTTCACTGAGCGTACCATCGGTGCTGCCGTCATCCACATAGATGATTTCAAACGCCACGCCCGTCGGCGTATGCTGAGCTAACTCAGTCACCAACGGCCGGATATTGCCCTGTTCATTTTTTGCCGGAATCACAAAAGAAACGTTCACAACTCACCACATGTTATTGTTTTCACAATAAGCTACCTGAGTTTTCTTAAGACAAGCTTAAGCTTAGAAATAAGTAGTGGCGGTGACCAGGCCACAGCGGCTGACTAAATAATGCCGCTATCAATTACCGGTGTTACCCAGTAGCGAATACGATGCTGTAACGATAATGCCGCCAGGGCGGCCGTTAAACTATCCAGATCTTTATGCTGCAGGCGAATATCAATACGGCACACCGAGCGATGCCCGGCTACCTGCTCACTCACCGTATAATTAGCGTGCTCCTTGCTGTAGCCTTCAATACCATGCATGGAGAACCCGCCAACAAACGGCTGGCATAATAAACAATCCACCACGTTATCGACGGTCTCAGGATCCACAAAGCAGCTAAAAATGCATTGTTCAGTCATGATGTTTGCGCTCCAGAGTGAAATACAGAATCGGCAGAATGATGAGTGTCACCAGAGTAGAAGAAAGCAGTCCACCAATCACTACAATAGCCAGTGGCTTTTGAATTTCTGAGCCCGGACCGGTAGCAAAGGCCAGCGGCATCAAACCGAAAATAGCCGTGGTTGCGGTCATAAGGATAGGCCGCAGGCGGTCCTTTGCACCCTGGATAATGTGCTCTTTAAAATCACCCGCCAGCTTTGCCAGCTGCTGAAAATGCGACAGCATCACCACGCCGTTGAGTACCGCTACGCCAAGCAGGGCAATAAAGCCAACCGATGCGGGTACCGACAAGTATTCACCGGTGAACCACAGCGCAAACACACCGCCTACCAGCGCAAACGGGATATTAGCCAGGATCAGCAGCGCCAGTTTCAGTTCTTTTAGCTGGGTAAACAGAATAATCAGGATAACGCCCAGCACTAACGGAATAATGGTCAGCAGGTTATTGGTTGCGCGGATCTGATTCTCAAACTCGCCGCCATAACTTACCGTGTAGCCAGTTGGTAGAGACACACTGTTATTCACCTCGGCCGCTACTTCTTCAACAAACGACGCCAGGTCGCGATTTTCCACATTGGCACTCACCATCACATACCGTAAGGCATCTTCCCGCTCAATCACTGCAGGACCTTCTACCCGTTCAAGCTCTGCCACCTGAGACAATGCCAGCAAGGTGCCATCGGGTAGCTGTATGGGTAGGTTGGCCAGTTCAATATCGCTGCCGATTGCCGCAATACCCTCACGCTGATTTGAGAACATCAGCGGCGTAACGATGCGGCCGTTAATAATATCGGTAACCTGCACACCGTTCACCTGCATTTGTAAATAGTCAGACAGCTCGGTGAGCGACATATCAAACTTCAGTGCGATATCCATTTTAGGCTTAATGCGTAAATAGTCGCCGCCTTCCATCAGCGTTTTGTTTACATCTACTGCGCCCTGCACGTTTTCCGTTACGTTCGCGACCTCACTGGCCACATCGGTGAGGCGGGCAATGTCATCACCAAAGATTTTGATACTTACCATGCCGGTACTGCCGGTAAGCATTTCGGATACGCGCATTTGAATCGGCTGGGTGAAGCCGTAGTTAATGCCCGGGAAGCCTTTTAATACCTCACGAATAGCGTTGGCCAGTTCGGCCTTGGTGTCGAAGCGCCACTCATCGGTGGGGGCAAGCTGCATAAACACATCGGTTTCATTCAGGCTCATGGGATCAAGCCCCAGTTCGTCCGAGCCGGTGCGCGCCACAATTTGCTTAATCTCGGGGATTTCGGCAAGTAGCGCCTCTTCCACTTGCTTATCCAGCGCTAAAGAAGCTGTTAGCGACAGTGTCGGTGACTTTTCCAGTTGCACAATCAGGTCGCCCTCATCCAGGGTTGGCATAAAGGTTTTACCTAACTGTGTAAAGGCCAGCACGGTGAGCGCAAGGGTTATCGCCATCGCAATAAACAGGGTTTTGGGTACCGCAATAGCTTTTCGCAAAGCGCTTTCAAAGCCGTTTTGTAATGCCTGTAAATAACCCGGCAGTTGCTGCGGCGCTTTGCTAACAAAGAACGACGCCAGCACCGGAATAATGGTAAAAGCACTTACCAGCGCTACCGCCATAGCAAACATGATCGTCATGGCTACCGGACTGAATAATTTGCCCTCAAGACCGGTTAGGGTTAGCAAAGGCGTAAAGACCACCAGCACTATCAGCGTACCGGCGATGACCGGCGTGGCAACCGCTTTAGCAGAACGATAAATCACATGCAGCCTTGGCAAAGGCACCCCACGAGAGAGCTGCGAAACAATATTTTCCACCACCACTACCGAGGCATCTACCAGCATGCCAATGGCAATCACCAATCCGCCCAGGCTCATAAGGTTTGCGGTAAGATTGGTCACGCTCATTAAATAAAAAGTAATAAGTACCGCTACCGGGATAACACAGGCCACCACAAACGACGCCCCAATCTGGCCAAGAAACACCGCAAGCAGAATTACAACAATCACAATTGCCTGGCCAAGCGCACTGGTGATAGTTCCCACCGCAGTATCAATCAGGTTTTTGCGGTTATAAAATACGTTTACCTCGGTCCCTGCAGGTAAGCCGGGCTTAATTTGCGCGAGCTTTGCTTGTACAGCGTCCACCACTTCGGCGGTATTACTGTTTTTGAGCGCGACAATCAGCGCTTCAGTTGTTTCCTCACCGTCTTTAGTCACACCGCCATAGCGGGCCAGGCTGCCTACTGACAACCGGCCAATGTCGTCGAGCCTTATGGCGCTGCCTTCTTTAATCGCCACTACCCGTTCTGCCACGTCTTCCAACTGGGTGAAACGCCCTTCGCTACGCACAATTAACGTGTCATTGCCTACCTCTATGCGGCCGATGCTGCCGTTGATATTAGACCGGGTAAGGGCATCGGCTACGTCGGGCAGGGTGAGCCCAAAAGCACTCATGCGCTGCACATCCGGAGTGAACTGCACGGTTTTGGTATAGCCGCCCAGTACATTCACCTCAGCAACACCGGCAACGGTACGCAGCGCCGGGCGGATTTGCCAGTCCAGTAAATGCTTACGCTCCATCAGTGACAGGTTAGGATTTTCCAGGGTCAGCATAAACATTTCGCTGAGCGGCGTACTCATTGGCGCAATACCACCATCTACCGTGGGTGGTAATTCGCTCCACAGATTATTCAGGCGTTCCGCCACCTGCTGGCGGGCCCAGTAAATGTCGGTACCTTCCACAAAATCCAGGGTAATTGAGGTAATGGCGTATTTGGTGGTTGAGCGCAGTACCGCTTTATCGGGGATCCCCAGCAGTTCGGTTTCCAGTGGCTGGGTAATTTGCGCCTCAATTTCCTCGGCGGTCATACCTGGCGCTTTAATAATCACGTTAACCTGTGTAGGGGAAATATCCGGAAACGCATCCACCGGTAGTTTCAGCCACGCGCTGACCCCTGCTGTCAGGGCTACAGCGAACATCGCCAGCACGAAAATGCGCTGACTTAAAGAAAATTGAATCCAGCGGGCAATCATCTATTCGCCTCCCAGACCCAGTAAAATACCTTGTACCGCACTCACCGACGAGGTGAGTACCTGCGCGTTCTTGAGCTGCTCACTATCGGCAATCAGCAGTTGGCCATCATGGCGTCCCAGCACGGTGACCACCACCGGCACTAACTCAGCGCCCTCTTTCGCCAATGCATAATACTCACCTTCAAAGAAATAAACGCTTGAGGCAGGCACAGCAAGGCCCGCCTGTTCAATCACCGGCGTTACCATAACTGCATCAGCAAAACCCAGCCCACAGTCGGCATTGCCGGTAACCGGAGCGCTCCACAACCGGCTGACCAGGCCACTGCTTAAGCGTTCGCGATAAGCTACGTCCAGATGACAAGTGCCCACTGTTAATGCCGAGACCTTGTCGGCAAGCTCGGATGGCAGTTGCACTCTTAAGCGCAGGGCGCTTTGTTCAATCACCTCGCCATACACAAACGCTTCGTTATCGAGTTGTTCACCAGCCGGAATAAACACGCCCGCAACAGGCGCGGTCAGTAACGCGGAATCTTCATCAGCTGACCGCTGTAACAACTCTTCGGCATGTTCAAGATGGCCCAGTTCAAGCTTGCTGGCAAAGTAGTGATCGGTAATCGCCTGCCAGGTTTGCTGGTTAATGGACTTGCTGTTAAATAAAGGCAGATTTTGCTGATAACGCTGCTCTGCCTGACGGTAAATCTCTTTTTGGGCTTTTAGCATTTCGTAGAAATGATGAACCTCACTGCCGGTTAGTTTAGCCAGCGGGGTATTGGCCGTCACAGAGGCTTGTGGCGCTACCAGGTATTGCTGCTGTAATACCCGAAATGGCAATACCAGTTGATAACCATTGCCCGGCAGATAGCTTACTTCACCGCTTACTGCCGGTGTTGGCACAGCAGGCACAATCTGCGGCGCTGCAAAATTCAGTGACAGGCGCCCCAGAGATTCAAGGGAGATCCGCTGGTTTTGCGCTGTTGCAGTAGAAGCTGTCAGCACTAACAAAAGAAAAGAGAAAAACGATTTCATAGCACTTGCCCTGCCAGTTGATTAATTTGAGCAACCCGTTGTTGCTGAGAAAGATTGAGCTGGTCCAGTTGATAGGTGCGGTCACGCTGTTCCAGCAACGATTGCAGCCAGTTGCTTTGCTCCAGCTCGCTGATCTGCTTTAGCTGCGCCAGTTGTTCAACAATTTGCTCGCCTATGGCAACCTGCTGCTCGCCAATAGCAATTTGCTCTTCCAGCGATGTCAGACCGGCCATATTGGTACTGACCTGCTGTTGCAAGGTAATTCGCAGGTTCATCAGTGATTGTGAAAGTGCCAAATCGGTTTGCTGCCAGGCCTGCAGATCCTGCGGGTTGGCAGGCATCTCAAGGGCCAGCGGGATGCCTACCGCAATACCTACCTGATTCTCGTCGCCCATCACGCTTTGTAAGCGGCGCGCCACCAGCGCAACATCCCAGTTGCTCTGACTTTGCCGGCCATACTGATAGGCCGCTGCGGCGTATTGCTTTTGTAAGCTCAGGAGTTTCAGTTCGGGGTGGCTGTTAAGCGCAGCGTCGAGACTATCGGGTACCGTTTCTGTCATATTAGCGGGTAAGGTGTGGGCGCCCGTGAGCTCAGTGTAAGCTCGCATTGCTCCGTCCAATTCCGCTTTGGCATTAACCAGTGCCTGCTGCACATCGAGTTGCTGCTGTTGCCACTGCAAATAGGCTAAGCGAGATAGCTCACCTGCGTTAAACCGCTCGGTTAACTGAGTGCCCAGCCGGGACAGCCACACCTGCTTATCACTCAGGGCGTTAACCTGCTGACGCGCCATGGCAGCATCCCAGGCACGCTGCCTTACCAGTCCGGAAATCAGCAGAGCCTGCTGACGCTGCCGGGCAACCATAATGGCCTGATTGGTCTGCTCCATCTGATCAAATAAATCCAGATTATCCGGCCGCTGTATTTGTACACCGAGCCGCACTTCAAGCTCATCTGTACCGGTTGCCAGGTTAGACTGTAGCGCGGAGACTTCCAACGTCGGCGCGCCGATGAGCCAGCGACTCAGCGACGAGCTTTGATGGGCCATCCAGTCAGAGGAATAACTCTGCTCGACGCGCTGTTGAGCCTGCACGCGTAGCGCCGCTAAACCGGCGATTTCTGAAGCCTGAAGATAAGCAGAGAAAGAGCCACTCAGTATCAGAATGATACCGGTGGTTAAGAACACGAAAACACGTTGAAAATACATAGCAATTATCCCTGTAAGAGGGAATCAAGATGCCAGAATATGCCCCTCCCGCCTATCGGACATCTGGCCCATAAGATCCTATAACACTGATTTTATTGACTTATTCAGTGCAGGTTTTGCGACTGGCTAATACGGTTCTGATAGGTCAGAAGCACGCCATCGAGGTCGACACCGGCCTGGTCGCCGGCCTGCTTTATTTCATGCTGACTAAGCCCCTGCTCCCAACGTGCAAGGGCCCACAAATGCAATACCCGGGTACCGGTTCGGCAGATGGCATGGACCCGGCCTTTCGCGCCCAGCAGAATTCGCCCAAACTCGGCAACATCCTGCTTACTGTAGTTACCACTTACTACCGGCAAAAACTCATATTTCAGGCCTGCTGTCCGGGCCCATACGCGTAATATGGCATCCGGCACCTGATTAGGCTCTTCAAAATCCGGACGGCCATATCAGCGTGGTAACGCCTGCCTGAGCGAGGGTATGAAGGTCGTCCCTGGTTACCGGTCCCGAAACGCTAAAATGATGATTTATAGTGCGAATATTCATACCGATACCTCCACGAAGTAAAGCGTGTGTAGTGAAGAAAGAAAGATAAAGCTGCCCATCACAATTAACATCACGCCAAAGCCTTTTTTCAGCTGTTGCTGGGGTAACCGTCCGCCAAGCTTTGCACCGAACAGGGAGCCCGCTGCGCCGATAACTACCATTAGCGTAATGAGCTGAAAGTCGAAGGGCAGTTCACCAAGCTGGCTGAACAAATACAGGTATTTGCCAAAGCCCACTACCGACTGCATCACAATAATCGCCAGACTGGTGCCCACCGCCTGGCGCATAGATACGCCACCAAGGGCCAACAGTGCCGGTACAATTAAAAAGCCTCCGCCAACACCTACCAAACCAGCAATCATGCCCACCACCACGGCGGCCGGAACCAGCTTTGCCAGAGACACGTCATTACTGGCAGCAACGTTAACGGGCTTAAGCATAAAACGGCTGGCAAGCAGCATAATGATGGCGAACAACACTAACTGCGCCAGACCACTGAAGTACTGAGAAAGCTGCGCGCCCAGATAAGTACCAACCATACTCGGCAAGCCAAAACTGACCACCTTCTGCCACGCCACCAGACCAGCCCGTTGTTGACGCCATACCCCTGCCAGGGCAATACCGCCTACAATTAACAGGGATTCCGCAATCGCCACTTTAGGCGGGCGCTCAACCACATAGGTCAGTAGCGGTACTGTGAGGATCGAACCACCAGAGCCAAGCAGGCCAAGACTTACGCCAATCACAATGGCGCCGATAAGGGTAAGTAACATGGCTACGACTTAATCGTCAGGGGGATTTTCAGGTAACATTTACCATTGTCTTCTGCCGGCGGCAGCTGGCCAGCTCTGACATTCACCTGAATCGCAGGCAGCAGCAGTTTAGGCACCGCCAACGTGGCATCCCGGGCTTCCCGCATGGCCACAAAATCGGCCTGGCTGACGCCATCTTTTACATGAATATTGTTGCGGCGCTGCTCAATCACCGAGGTTTCCCAAGCGAAGTGCTCCCGCTTAGGGCTCTTATAGTCATGCCCTACAAACATCCGGGTAGCCTCCGGCAAGGCCAGAATTTTACGGATGGACTGATACAGGGTTTGTGCACTGCCGTTAGGAAAATCCGCCCGGGCCGTGCCGTAATCAGGCATAAACAGGGTATCGCCCACAAACACCGCATCTTCTATGTAGTAAGACACACAAGCCGGGGTGTGACCGGGCGTATGCAGCACTTCAATATCAAGATGCCCCAGCGTAATTACTTCCCCGTCGACAAACAGCTGGTCAAACTGACTACCGTCGGTGAGAAACGTGCTTTCCAGGTTATAAATGGCTTTAAACGTGGATTGTACCCGGCGAATATGATCGCCTACGCCAATCAGCCCGCCGAGCTTTTCCTTGATGTAAGGAGCGGCAGTCAGGTGGTCGGCATGGGCGTGGGTTTCCAGGATCCATTCGAGTGTTAAGCCATTTTTGTCAACGTAACTGACAACTTTGTCAGCAAACTCATGGGAAATCTGCCCGGCTGCGGCGTCATAGTCGAGTACCGGGTCGATAATTGCGCAGCTGTTAGTGGCACGGTCAGTTACCACGTAGGTCACGGTAAACGTGGGCTCATGGAAAAATGGCGTGATCTGGATTTTGCTCATTTGCCGGCTCTCTGTATCAAAATAAAATTGGTCTTTGATGTGATACAGCAAAAGCTTTGCCAGCTGGCCCGGGCGCTATCCACAACTGCGTATAACAACGCCAAAGAAAAACCTAAACCATTGATTATTATGCATTTATATTATTTAGGATTTTTTACTTTTAATGGCATAATTCGCCAAATACGTTGTTGAGCAGGTACCCTCTGCCGGCTTTAACAATGACGTTTTCCAACCCTTATGCGTTAGCTCGCAAACCCAGCTAATCACTGGTTGTTTTGCACATTGTGTGGAGCAGTTTTTGTATGTTGTCTTGTGTGGATTGTGGTGCCTGTTGCGCCACCTTTCGGGTGTCTTTTTACTGGGCGGAGTCTGACCCGTTTGCCGGTGGTTCGGTTCCGGCCGAACTGACTACGAAAATTTCGCCAAACCTGGTGTCGATGGCAGGTACTAATCAGCCTAACCCAAGGTGTGTAGCCCTGACAGGCGAAATTGGTAAACAGGTGAGTTGCAGTATTTACGAACAACGCTCGTCAACCTGCCGGGAATTTGAGGCCGGTTCGACCGATTGCTTAAAAGCCCGGCTAAAGCACGGGATCACTGACGATGTAATCCCTATCCGCGTTGCCTGAAGAGATTAGCTGGGGGGACTTAGTATCAGCGTGTCTTTACATTGCAGTTCAGCCGGATACACGTGGCTGGCAATGATGATAAGGCGCGTTGCGGCTTCCTGTTGTAACAAGGCAACCAGTTGGCTAACCGCTACTCCATCGAGCCCCTCAAAGGGTTCATCCAGCAGCCACACCGGTGAGTGGATAAGCATTGCTCGTGCTATGCCTAAGCGCTTGCGCTCGCCGCCTGATAATACGCGACCACCCGGGCCGAGCCACTCGCCCAGGTCGTTAAGCTGAGCCAGGCCAACTTTGCTCAGTACGTCATTAAGTTGCGTAGCCGAAAAGTCCCGCCCCAGAGTCAGGTTATGCCTGAGCGTAGCGGCGAGGATCACCGGTTGCTGCTCCAGATAAAGCCAGCCTTCAATCAGGCCCTCCCCCGGTGCATTACCATCGCAAAGGCGTTGCCCATGGCAGGCTACCAACCCGCTGATCGCCTGCAGTAACTGGGATTTGCCTGCGCCGCTTGGGCCGCCAACCAGGTAAAGACCGCTGGCATCAAATTCCGCTGTCACGTTTTGTTCGGGTAGGTTCACTGAACCAAAGTCTGTAAGAGTGAGCGTGCTGGACAATGGTACGGCGTCTGTGAGTTGCAGGGGTTCTACTGGTAGTGTTTTAAGTGCCTGTTTGCCTTGCACATACCGGTTTAGCGCAGGCTGACCATTAAAGGAGCGGCCCAGCCAGTCACCGGCGCTGAGCAACAGCATGGGCACCACCAGCAACAGCGGGTTACCGCCTTCCCCCTCAAGCTGAGTATGGATAGCCAGATAAATAATCACCAGCATCAGCGCCCAGGCAAGCCCCTGAAACACCCACAGACTCTGCAAGGTAAGCCGCTGCTGACTGGTTTCAGTTTGCCACAACGCTTGTGCGGAGGGTAACTGCGCTAACTGCTCTTGCACTGTTTTTAAATGCCAGATGGCCACACTTCTGAGCACTACATCGGATTGTTCTCTGAATTCATGCTCTTGTAAAACCTGCGTCTTAGCTAAAGTGAGCCCTTGCACACAAAGCACCGACATGATCATCAGCCAGATAACACCAAGTGCTAATGTCCAGCCAGCAAAAGGGATATCCAGCACCAGCAGTGTTACTGCGCTCACCAACAGCATGAGTACCGCAGAGGCCTGCTGAGAAACCCAGCCGACCCACACCGCTGCGATGGCCTCGGTATGACTGGCCAGCGCTTCGACTTCCTCACTGCGCTGGCGGATCTGCGCAGCAAAGAGCCGTTCAAATAGTTGCACGCGTAGCAGCGAGGTAAGTTGCAGTAAGTGTTTGTGACCTACCCACATATGGGCATAGCCACTGCCAATGCGTAACAGCGCCAGGGCTCTGATCACTACCGCCGGCAGCATATAATTAAAATTCACCGGAGCCACGGCGCAGGCGGCAATAAACCACGATGACACAATTAAAATGGCCAGCCCGGCACAGCCGTGCAGCACTGCCAGTAATACGGTAATGAAGGCTTTCACGATACTGCCTCCCCAGCCATTTGCTGCACCCTGCGGTTTTCCACCTGCCAGGTTCGGTTAAACCAGTCATCCGGCAGCGCCTTATGGGAAACCCATAGCACAGTTCGCCCCTGCCCCAGAGAATAAATAAGCTGACTGAGGCTGTGATGCTGCGCTTCAGGTAGATGCGCAGTGGGCTCATCGAGCAGCCATACCGGCGCGTCAGACAGTAACAAGCGCGCCAGTGCCAGACGCTGCGCCTGTCCACCAGAGATAGCAGGCACTTCTGCCAGCGGCGTATCTAGCCCGGCCGGCAGCGAGTCCAGCCATGCCTTGAGCTCTACTTCACTAAGCGCTTGTTCCAGCCTGGCGGTAGTAAAAGTGCGCTGATAATTAAGATTTTCACGCAGTGTGGCGGGTAACAATACCGGATGCTGAGTGAGCATGGCCACCCGACAAGGCAAACGATAATTCCCCGTCCGCTGGCCGGCAAGGGCTTCCAGCAACAGGGTTTTACCACTGCCCGACGGACCGGTTACGGCTACCCAGTCACCAGGTAGCAGCGTTAAGCTTTGGCTTGCAAGCAGGTTATTCGCCAGTTGTAAGCTAAACTGCTGCGGTTCAGTGAGTTCGTTGGCCGGTTCATCCAATTGCCCGGCTTCCAGCGGCGCAAGCCAGTCACCGGCCGCATCGCGCGCGGCTTCAGCCTCGGCCTTCTGGTGATAAAACTGCCCCAGCGCCTTAAGTTCTGAAAACAGTAAGGGCGCAGTAAGTAACAACCATAAGCCAGAATGCAGCGTGAGCTCGGGGCCTAACGAGAACTCGCCCAATAAACTAAAGCCAATAAACACCGCAATTAGGGCAACGGCAATAGTCGAAAAGAAATCCAGTACGGTATTTGATAAAAACGCCACCCCAACCACCTTCATGGTGCGTTCATTCAGGTCGTCACTGGCCTGTTTTAATATCTTTTGTTCAATCTGATGGGTGCGAAAACTGGCCAGTAACCCCAGCGCGGTGAGGCGATCAACAAACAGACTGCCCAGCCGGGTGAGGGCAACAAAGTGTTTCCGCTGAAGTGCCGCAGCGCCCTTACCCACCAAAATCATAAACAGCGGAATAAGCGGTAAGGTGATTAGCAGGCTGCCACCCACCACCGGGTTGACCACCAAAATAAACAGCAGCGCGAAAAACGGCGTAAGCACCGCCACGTATTGTTGCACCTGATAGTCGTAGCGCCAGTGAACCAACGCGCTGATGTGCCGCGTCCATACCGATTGCCAGAAGTAAGCCGAATGGATGCTGACTAACGAGGTTTGCTCTGCTACCAAACGCTCAGCAAAGCGCTTTTCGAGGCCACTAAGTAAATCGGTTTTAGCCTGCAAGGTACGCCGATAAGCATCGCCCTGCAGTAGCCAGGCCAGTAATAACGCAGCCGTCAGGCCCAGCCAGTCACTCATATCCGGCTGCTGAGCCAGCACCACCCAGTCGTGCATCATCGCAGCAAACAGCCAGTAACCAGCAATTAAACACAACAGCCGGGTGGTTTTTATGGCCACTAATAAAAACAAGGTGCTGCGCGATGCAACACCCTGCTTGGTGACGGTGGCGTTAAACCACCGCGGAAGGGACTGACTCTCTTTCACTACTGATCTTCTGGGTCTTCAGGGCGATCCAAGTTCTCAGTCGATTCTAACCACATGGCGTTGATAATGCCAAATGAACAAGCCAGTAACACACCTAATATCCAGGTAAAATACCACATGTTTTGTTCTCCTTAATAAATCGCGTGAGATGAGTCTAAGTCGCTGTTTTTAATGCGACCGCGCATTACGTAGAAGCCGTAAGCGGTGTAGCTTAAAACAATTGGCACAAACACACAGGCAACACCAAACATAATTTTCAGGGTCATTTCACTGGATGTTGCATCCCACACGGTTAAGCTTGCCACCGGCATGGTGGTGCTTGGCATCAGGAATGGGAACATTGAGAAGCCCGCTGTCAGAATAATACCTGTCATCATCAGCGCGCTGCTCACAAACGCCCAACCACCGCGGCCTGCTTTGGAGAAGAAAGCGCAGGCCAGGCCCGCCCCAATACCTAACAGAGGCGCCACTACCATCCAGGGGTATTTGCTGTAGTTAGCCATCCAGGCACCGGCCTCAACCGTCACTTCTTTCTTAAGCGGGTTAGAAGTAGCCAGTGTATCCACAGCTGAAGTGACCACAAAGCCATCTAATCCAAAGGCAACCCACAGGCCAGCCAGAATAAACAGCACCACTGTCGCCAGCGACAGTACAACTGACACTGCGCGCGCCCTTACCTCAATAAAGCTGTCGGTCTTCATTTGCAGCCAGGTAGCACCGTGATTGAGGATCATTGCTACGGAAACCAAACCCGCTACCAACGCAAATGGCGTAAGCAGACCAAAGAACGAACCGGTATAGGTAGCTTTTAAATTGCCATCCAGCTCAAAGGGAACGCCCAGCAACAGGTTACCAAAGGCCACGCCAAAGATTAACGCAGGCACGAAGCCAGAAGTGAACAGCGCCCAGTCCCAGCTGGTGCGCCAGCGCTTATCTTCTAACTTACTGCGAAAATCAAAGCCTAGCGGACGCATCCATAAGGCAATCAACACCAGCGCCAGCGCCAGATAAAAGCCCGAGAAGGCGGTGGCATAAATCATCGGCCAGGCCGCAAAAATGGCACCACCGGCGGTGATAAACCACACCTGGTTACCGTCCCAGTGCGGACCCACTGTGTTGATCATTACCCGGCGTTCGTCGTCGGTTTTACCAATCAGGGTGAGCAGTGCGCCAACCCCTAAATCAAATCCATCGGTGATGGCAAAGCCAATCAGCAGTACGCCAACCAGCACCCACCAAATTACTCGTAGTACTTCATAATCAATCATGCGTTTGCTCCTTGAGTACCCAGGCCAATAGCATCATCCAGTTTCTTGTCATCTTCCGGTGGAACCGGCCCTTTCTTGGCGTATTTCTTCATCAGATAGAAGCCAATTACAAACATGGTTGCGTAGAACAGGGTGTAAGCCACCAACGTAGTCACTACGTCTGAAACGGACAGGTTAGACACAGCGGTGTGTACTGGTAACACTTCGGCGATAGACCAGGGCTGACGGCCATACTCGGCCACAAACCAGCCAGCTTCACAGGCAATCCACGGCAGTGGCAGCGACCATACCGCCGCTTTCAGCAACCAGCGAGGCTGGGTAATGCGGTGCTTAGTGCTGTAATAGAATGCCGCGATAAACAGCGCCAGCATCAAAAAGCCCGCAACAACCATCAGGCGGAAAGAGTAAAACAGAGGCGCTACCGGTGGGATACTGTAATCCACCGCTTTTTCCAGCGCTTCTGGTGTAGGCTGAGTAATGTCGTCAGTGAAAGGCTCCAGCAACAGCGCATAACCTAAGTCATCTTTATTGCGTTCAAACATCTCGAGTTCTGCCGGCGTTGCTGTGCCGTCTTTCACTTTTTCCAGCTGTTTCTGTGCCTGTACGCCAGACAAGATACGCACCCGGTGAATCTCTTTGAGATCCTTGATCCCCATCACCTCTTCATCCAGTGAACGGGTAGCAATAATCCCCATGGCCCACGGGATCTGAATAGCGAAGTCCATTTTTTCTTCTTCGTCATTAGGAATGCCGAACAAGGTAAAAGCTGCCGGCGCCGGATGAGTTTCGTACTCGGCTTCCACAGCTGCCAGTTTAACTTTTTGCACATCGCCGAGCTCGTAACCGCTTTCGTCACCTAACACAATTACCGACAGGGTAGCCGCCAAGCCAAAGCTGGCCGCAATCGCAAAAGAGCGACGGGCAAAGGCAATATGTTTATGCTTGAGCAGATAATAACTGGAGATAGCCAGTACAAAGATGGCACCGGTGACATAGCCTGCAGAGACAGTGTGGACAAATTTAACCTGGGCTACCGGGTTAAAAATCACTTCGCTGAAGCTGGTCATTTCCATCCGCATAGAATCGGTATTGAAACTTGCCCCCACCGGAAACTGCATCCAGCCGTTGGCAATCAAAATCCACAGCGCAGAGAAGTTTGAGCCAATGGCCACCAGCCAGGTTGCCATTAAGTGCTTCACTTTGGACATTTTGTCCCAGCCGAAGAAGAACAGCCCCACGAAGGTAGATTCTAAAAAGAATGCCATTAACCCTTCAATGGCCAACGGAGCGCCAAAAATGTCGCCCACGTAGTGAGAATAGTAAGACCAGTTCATACCAAACTGGAACTCCATCGTTAATCCGGTTGCAACGCCGATGGCAAAGTTAATCCCAAACAACTTGCCCCAGAACTGGGTCATTTGTTTGTAGATTTCTTTACCGGTCATCACATATACCGACTCCATAATGGCCAACAGGAACGTCAGACCAAGGGTCAGCGGGACAAAGATAAAGTGGAACATTGCTGTTAAAGCAAATTGTAACCGCGATAGTTCTATCAACGTATCGCTCATGGGACTCTCCTTTGATGTTTCTAAATACTAAACCGGGTTCTGCCTCCAGCGTGGTCAGAATTACCCATGCTGAAGGTCTGTAATAATTGCTACCTGAAAGGCCAACCGGCCCAGGACTTTTTGCACTTTATAAGTTGCACTTTGCATAACTTGCGCCAACCGGAATAAAACAATTAACTAACTGATATTATTAAATTAATAGATTTTCATTAGTTCGACAGGTGGAAATCTGCTAAGCAGCGTGGCGCCTGACTGACATATTTGTCAGTAGCCTGTCAGAGCTGACAAGCCTCGTTATCAGAGAAGTCGCATGAAGATACAGCAATGCTGGCGGTTAATTTTTGATCGCTATCAACTAACTGAAAAGGGGAGTGATTTGAGGCTTTGAGGAGAACCAGGCCAGCGCAGCGGGCATGCTGCCCGCTCAAAATTGGAGGTGCCCGATAAGCCTTTACTGAATAGAGAAAGTGAGATGACAGGCATTACACACGCGCATTAAATCCACCGCATGCTGACGAACTTCTTCCTCACTCAGGTCCGGGTTTTGAATTGCCTGCCAGTGAGGCCGCATGCTTTGCGCCATAGCACGAAATGCTGGCGGTATTTGCTTGCCCAACCCTTTAGGACGATTCGCCTGCTCGCGGGATTGCAGGTTCGCGATACGCTGGCGAAGCTCCTCCCGCTTGCCTTCCAATAGCAATTGCTGGGTATCGGTTAGCGCTTCAAGCATGTCGCGCATATGGCCCAGCACAAACGATTTTTGCTCATCGTTAAGCGTTACCGCCATACGCTCATCAGCGGCCAGCGCATTTGCCGCTGGCCATGTCAGGCAAAGTGTCACCAGCAGCGCACTTATTAAGCCCTTTGCCATGTTATTCTCCAGCCTGATAAGTCACCGTAAAAGCACCGCGTAAATCTCCTGCGGCAAAGCCGGTTGCCTCATCATCCGGGTATTGCTGATTTATGGCCTCCTTCACTGGTTCTGCCAGCGATGCGCCATGACAGTTGAGGCATAAGCCGCCAGTCATAATTGGTGCCATAAAACGATATTTACCGGCTGCTTCATCAACATGAACGGTTGCCAGGGCGCCGGGCTCCAACCCCTCTTCCAGCCCTTTCACCATGGCCATCAGCGATGATTTCTCCCAGCTGTCTGCGCGGTTTTGCGGGTTGCGTACTTTCAACGCGGTGCGCCCTACCTGCCAGCCATCGGTGCTAAGTTGTGCGGCTATAGCGGGCGCGATGTCCTTACACACCTGAACACCATTAGGTAACCCACCGGCTTTAACCGCCTGCTGCAGGTTTTGTTTCAGCGTTTTGCCCAGTTGCATGGCCTTCTGCTTTGCCTGCGCTTTAAACTCTGCTTCGCTCAGTTGTGCGGCCTGAGTGGCCAGGGGGAGCAATAAGCACCCCATTAACACTGCTTTCTTAGTGAGTCTGATCATTTGTCATCCTGCTCCAGTCTTTCGATACCCAGTGCCTTCAACACGTATTTCTCGTATACAGGTTCGCTGGTACCGGTTTTCATCTTACGCATGAAATATTTTTCAAAGGCAATCTTAGCCAGATGCACCCATTTACCCTTTTTAAACCAGGTAACGTTACGCGGCGGAATTTGCGGCATAGCCACAAACGCGGCACCGGTGTCGCCCATATCAGCTAAACAAATTGCATGCCAGGTGCCTTTTGTTGAAGGCGGTTTATCGTCCACAATGATGGATTTCATATTATGCGCAATGGCCGTCATCATGGTTTCAATCATGTAACCGGTTTTCGGAGTACCGGTGGGTACCGGTGTTGTCTCTACCGGCGGGATAGCCACGCATACGCCACCCGAGAAAATATTAGGGTACTTAGGAGAACGCTGGAATTCATCGGTGATGACAAACCCTTTGGGGTTACACAACCCTTCCACATTGGCCACAGCCGGAACGCCACCAAAAGGCGGGATAAGCATCGAATGATTAAAAGGCTCCTCATAGGTAAATTCCACCTCGCCTTTTCGATTGAGCTCAGACACATGCATCATGCCGTCTTCAACCTTATCCACCCGTGCGTTACAGATCCATTTGATGTTGCGGTTACGCAGTTCTGATTCGAGCATTGATTTTGAGTCACCCACGCCGCCCAGCCCCAAATGGCCGATGTAAGGCTCACTGGTTACAAAGGTCATGGGCACTTTGTGACGAATTTTGGCATCGCGCAGCGCCTTATCGAGAATAAAGGCATATTCGTAGGCCGGCCCAAAACAACTGGCGCCCTGAAACGAGCCCACCACTACCGGGCCGGGGTTAGCCACCAGCTTCTCAAAATCCACATAGCAATGTTCGGCATGATCCAGTGTACAAACAGATTGAGTGAATCCACCAGGGCCCGCCCCTTCGATTTGGTCAAAGGCCAAACGCGGACCGGTAGCAATAATCAGGTAATCATAATCAATAACTTCACCTTCACCGGTGACCAGCTGATTGGCTTCGGCATCAATTTTGTCGACCCGGGCGCATTTAAACGCAATTTTCTTTTTGGCCAGGTATTTTTCGATAGGCATAGTTACCGCACCGGCTTCGCGCCACCCCACTGCAACCCAGGGATTGGAAGGGACAAACCTGAACTCTTCCCGTTCGTTAACCACCATGACTTCATGACCAGCGCCTAACGCCTCTTTTACTTCATACGCCGCTGGCATACCGCCGGTTCCTGCACCTAACACCACTATTTTTGCCATAATCATTCTCTTTTATCGTTATTGGCTCTGCTAGTCCCGCCACACTGGTTGCTAACAAATCCGTTGAACAAGTCTTTCTGTTAACAAGTCGCCTTATTAACAAATTGTTTACCAATATTCGTGCCATTGTGGTGTAAACGTAGTAGGATGATGTTTTATATTAGATTTTTAATATATTTATTGATTAAACGGCTTGTGCAGCACATTGAGCTGTGTCAAATTTGACAAACAAGCTCAGCTTTCAGCTGCCATATTTGTCTCAGGAGAAGGGTGTTATGAACGCATCGCTCATTCAGTCAATGATTAATGCCATTGATAAACCAGCGATATTCATTACCAACGATTACGTTATTCAGGCGGTTAACGATGCCTATCGTGAAACCTACGATACCGAAGTTATCATTGGTAACAGCACTTGTTATACGATATCCCATCGCAACGACGCTCCCTGCGACAAGCATGGTGAAGAATGTCCCTTAGCCCAGTGTCAGAAAACGAACCGGCCCAGCAGTGTGGTGCACATTCACAACACCAATGAAGGCAAAACCTACTGCGATATCTTAATGAAACCGGTGCGTGATGAAGATGGCATGACCATTGGCTACCTGGAAATACTCGATCGCATTAGCTATGCAGCCGCCGACTCGCAGAAGAACAAAATGATTGGCGGTTCAGACAACTTTAAACAAATGCTTAACCGCATCAACCGCGCCGCGCAGTCGGAGATTGCGGTGTTACTGCAAGGCGAAACCGGCGCGGGTAAAGAGCTGGTTGCCCAGGCCGTTCACCAGTCGAGCCGCCGCAAAGACAAACCATTTGTGGTAATTGAGTGTACCGGATTAAACGAAAGCCTGTTTGAATCTGAACTGTTTGGCTATGAAAAGGGCGCGTTTACCGGAGCCACTAACAGTAAGAAAGGCCTTATCGAAGTGGCCAATGGCGGCACGGTGTTCTTCGACGAAATTGGTGACGTACCGCTTAATATGCAGGTAAAACTGCTGCGCTTACTGGAAACCCAGTGTTATCGCCCGGTCGGCGGCCTGAAGCAGAAAAAGGCGGACTTCCGCCTGGTATGTGCCAGCCACAAAAACCTGCTGGCCATGGTGGAAAAAGGCGAGTTTCGTCAGGACCTGTATTTCCGAATAGCAGGCTTTCCTATTTACTTGCCCGCATTACGCGAACGTAAATCGGATATCCCCCTACTGTGTAAGCATTTTCTGTCTGGTAGTGAACACCGTCATAAGCACTTTAGCGAACGGGCACTACAAACCCTTTCGCATTACAGCTTTCCGGGCAATATCCGCGAGCTTAAGAGTATTGTGGAGCAGGCTGCGCTGATGTCGAACGATGACGATATACTGGTTAGCGATCTACCGCCACAGATCCTTGGTGTTGGCCCGGCTGAAACCCAGGCCATAGCGGAAGACATTATGCCGCTAGAGCAGGCCGAACAGGTGTATCTGGAAAAAATCTGTAAGCATTTTGATGGCAGCCCGGATGAGCTTGCCAATAAGCTTGATGTAAGTACTCGCACACTTTACAGAAAGCTGCAGCGATACAATATTAAACTCAAAGGTTCATGATCCCCTGATACAACAGGCGCACCGCAAGTACCGATAAAATTAACTTAAAGGCTAGCTTAAACTTATCTGCCGGAATGCGGTTTAGTAGTTTAAGGCCCAGCCAGGTACCAATCGCGCCGCTGACAATCATAGCTACGACCAACGGCAGCCATTGCCAGAACGAAAAGCCCACCATGGTAAACACCACCGCTTTTAAACTGTGCTGAAAGGTCATGCAGTTAGCAAATGTGGAGGTATGGGTCATTTTGTTATAACCGTTGCGGTACACCACCGAAGCCACCATTGGGCCACTGGCACCCACAAACATGCTAAGAAAGGTGGTTAGCGCGCCGGCAATGATGCGGCCCGGCCGCGACATCTCCCGCGGACTGGGTTTAAGCCCCCACACCATGAGCAGCAGAAAAACGGCAATCGCTAGCTGGATAATCGCCAATGGCAGCTGCACTACCACAAAGGACGCAGCTATCGCCCCCAGGATCGTCCCTAAGGCAAAGTACTTAAACATCGCCCGGTCGAGATATTTAAAGGTCATTACCGCGCGGCTGGCATTAGAGCCGAGCTGCACCAGGCCATGCACCGGAATTAACGCAGCAATGGGTATTACCGATGCCATCACCACCAGCAAAAGCATGCCGCCGCCCAATCCCATAGTACCGGTCACAAATGAAGTAAATCCTGCCAGTAAAATGAGTCCCAGCGCCGTATAAAGGTCCAGAACTCCGGCAGTTAACAGTGTTTCCATCACAAACCACAAAGTCGCATTCAATCCTGACTATGATTCTCACTAGGCCTGAAATACTTTGCAACCAAATAAACCGCTATTTCGTCTTAGAAAACCTGTTTATGGCTCACATTCACTGGTAACTTAATCTTTCTTACATAACAACAACGACAGTAATCACCTAAAACCATGAATAAAATGCTTCTTTCTCTGTCTGTTGCCACCGTGCTGCTTGCGGCCTGTAGCGACGACAAAACGCCAGAAAAACAAATAGAACCTGCAACGCCTATGAATTTATCGACATCTGTTACCCCACCGGTGGCGAAAAAAAAATCCTACGAATTAACTGCTCACGGCGATACCCGGGTAGATGATTATTACTGGATGCGCGACGACTCCCGTACTGATGCAGAGGTGCTTTCGCACCTGGAAAAAGAAAACAGCTACGCTGATGCCGTTCTTGCGCCGCTCGAAAAACAGACCGACTCACTTTATGAGGAAATGATCGCCCGCATCCCAAAGGATGACTCCTCAGTACCTTATAAAAAGAATGGCTACTGGTACCAGACGCATTATGTGGGCGACGGCGAATACCCTATTTATGTCCGCAAGAAACAAGTGGATGGTGAAGAAACTATATTACTCAACGGCAATCAAATGGCCGAAGGCGAGAGCTACTTCAGCATAGGCTCCTTTGCTGCCAGCCCGAATAATGAGTTACTGGCCTACTCTGTGGATACGGTCAGTCGTCGTTTATACACTGTATACGTGAAAAACATTGCTACCGGTGAGTTGTATGCCGACACCCTGACCGACACCACGGGCCAGGTCTACTGGGTTAACGATAACCAGACCCTTTATTACATCAAGCGTGATAAGCAAACCCTGCTGGGCTCGCAGGTTTTCCGTCATACCCTGGGGACTGATCAGGCCGATGACGAACTGGTTTATGAAGAAACCGACACTACTTTCTATACCTCATTAGGGAAAAGTAAAGACGGGGAAGTTATCTTCATTAATCACAGCAACACCGACATGTCTGGCGTAACGCTAATTGATGCCAACAATGCTGAGGCCACCCCAACGCCCTTTTATCCCATCGAGCCGGACCATGAGTATTCCATCGAAAAGCATGGCGATGATTATTATGTGCTAACCAACTGGCAGGCGGATAACTACCGCATTATGAAAGTTGCGGCCGATAGCACCCAGGACCGCAGCGCCTGGCAGGAAGTGGTAGCTCATAATCCTGACATTTACATCAGCAGCCTCGAAGTTCTGCAGGACTACCTGGTATATAAAGCCAAAGAGAATGGCTATTTACGCCTTGAAGCCATGTCGCTGAAAGACGGCTCACTGCGCACCATCCCCACTGAAGATCCAATTTATACTGCAGGATTTACCGGCAATACCCAAAGTGACACCAATACTGTCAGAATTTACTATGCGTCGTTAACCACGCCGCCCAGTACCTTTGATATTGACCTGGAAACCCTGCAAAGCGAACTGAAAAAGCAAAACAAGGTTGGTGACGACTTTAATGCTGCGGACTACCGGTCAGAACGCCTGATGATCACTGCTCGCGATGGTAAAAAAGTACCGGTTTCACTGGTTTATCGTAAATCGACCTTTAAAAAAGACGGTACTAACCCGCTCTTCCAGTACGGTTATGGCTCGTATGGTTCAACCATGGACCCAACCTTTGTTTCTTCTTGGTTATCAATGCTCGACCGGGGCTTTGTAGTGGCCATTGCCCATATCCGCGGCAGCCAGATGCTCGGCACTCAGTGGTATGAAGACGGTAAAATGGGCAACAAAATGAACACCTTTACCGACTTTATTGATGTAACCAAAGGACTGATTGAACAAGGTTATGCCGACCCGAGTCGCGTGTTTGCAGAAGGCGGCAGTGCCGGTGGCTTATTAATGGGCGCGGTGGCCAATATGGCACCAGAACTGTACACCGCAATCGCCGCCCATGTGCCCTTTGTGGATGTAGTAACCACCATGAGTGACGCCAGCATTCCGCTGACTACCGGCGAGTACACCGAATGGGGTAACCCGGCCAATAAAGAAGAGTATGAGTATATGCTTTCCTACTCACCTTACGATCAGGTGAAAAAGCAGGATTACCCGCATATGTTTGTAACCACTGGTTTGCATGACTCACAGGTTCAGTACTTCGAGCCGATGAAGTGGGTAGCCAAACTTCGGGATTACAAAACCGATGACAATCTGCTGCTATTCATTACCAATATGGAAGCCGGCCATGGCGGTGCATCAGGGCGCTTCAAGCGCTATGAGCAACGGGCCAAGGAATATGCCTTTTTCTTCCACCTGGCAGGTATAGAACTGTAAGAAACGGGCCCGGTTAACGCCAACGTTAGCCGGGCTTATTATGGCTCTGCAAAACGTAAAGCTGTCTGATTTCGCCCTTCCCGCTTAGCTTTCAGCAGTTGTCTGTCGGCTTCATCAAACGCCTTTTGAAAGCCTTCACATTCATCAACCCGGGCAATCCCAAAACTGCAGGACACAGCCAGTTCGGGCTGTGAAAAAGTAAGCTCTGCAATCCCCTGACGGATCGTTTCAGCCACAGAGAACGCATTCTCTATGGAGGTTTGTGGTAGCAGCAACATAAATTCGTCACCACCGAAGCGCCCGAAGATATCACTGCTGCGAATTTTACTGCGCACCAGGGAGGCCAGCTCGCGAAGCACCTCGTCGCCTGCCAGATGGCCAAACTGATCGTTGATTTGTTTAAATTTATCTACGTCGAACAACAATAACGAGGTTTGGTGACCATAGCGTTTAGCATGTTTAAGGTGTTGTTCAGTAAGCGCAATAAAGTGCTGCCGCATGACCGCTTTGGTGAGGAAATCGGTTTTGGCTTCAACATGTAATTCACGATTATCTGCCACCAACGCCGGTACAGACATAGCAAAGTAAGCACTGCAGGCAATCACATTGATAGCCACCTGATAAATATAGGCCTGTTCAGAAACCCCTAAAATGCTTACCAGCAGCGCCAGCAGGAAGCTGAGCATTGCCAGACTGGCAGCCATCCGTATCGGCGACTCCGTAAAAACGATCCACATTTGTGGCAGGGTCAGAAAGAAAATCAGACAGGCAATTTCCGATGACTGGTAATGGTCTGCCAGTACGACTACCCCTACCACCAGCGCCCAGCAAAATACCAGCTTGCCGGCAAAAGAACTAAAGCGGCTCTCGGTTTTAGGCTGGTAATTGAGCGCAGACAGTAATCCCCGGCGCGGATATATGCGATTCACAATACCGATAAAAACCGGCACCAGCACCAGGATCCCGGACATATCGCCAATCCACCAGGCCAGACTGGTGGCTAAAAACGACTCCAGTTGCGGCCCGCCAAACAATAACAGTACGCCGGCGGTTGCCATAACCAGGCTGGAAGTAGCCACCGTCAGTAAAAACCGCATCACCGGCGCATATAAATTATGATGGCTTATCCGGTCAATAGAGCCGCGTAGCAAGTTGGCACTCACGCCGTAAACCAGGCAATGCAGCAAGGCAAACTGGCTGCCGGCAATCAGCAGCTGTTCCAACGAGCGTTGATCATTAAATACCAGGCTTTCCCAACCAGTAGACAACACACAGGCAATGAACATAGCAGGCAGTGCCTGCCATCTGAGCAACAGAAAACAGGTAAACGTAAAACCAGCGGGCGGAAACCAGATACTGGCATGGGGGGCATACTCAGTAAAAACCGACAGACGCCAAAGCACCAGCCAGGTTAAAACCAATAACGAATGTTTAAATACTGCAGTAATTTTTTCCATTACTATTTGCACTGTTCGCCTGACCGCTCTAACACAGTGATAAAACCGCCAATATGTTTACTACAAAAATCACGTCCTAAAATAGTAATACAAATTTACCAGAGTACCTATCCACAACACCGTTAATGCGACTAATTAGCTAGAGTGCCAGCCAGATTAACGGCAATGTCAGCCAGAAAAGGCCTGGCTCCAGTCTTTCCACACCGGTGTCATGCCTAGCTTTACAACAACGTCTGCCACTGCTTCAGGTGAACGTTTATCATCGGTACTGAACTGCTCAAGTGCTTCATCTGTGGCTGAATAGCCTCCCGGTTGCGTGCTGGATGCGGCGCTCAGACTAGTGATACCAAAGGGCAATAGCTTGTCTCTAAGAGCAGCAGACTCGCGGGTTGATAAACTTATCTCGACATCTGTATTCATCAACCGGTGTACGCAAATAAGCTGCAATAACTGGCGATTAGTCATATCCAGCGTACTCACTTTATCTCCCGTGTAAGGCCTCAGTCGCGGTACCGACAAGCTATAGCGGCTGCGCCAGTAACGGGATTGCAGATATTCCAGATGCAGTGCCGTAAAGTAGCTGTCCACACGCCAGTCGTTTAACCCAATCAATACCCCAAGACCGATTTTATCCATACCGGCTCGGGCCAACCGTTCCGGCGTTAGCAGGCGCCAGTCAAAATCCTGTTTTTTGCCCCGCGTGTGATATTCGGCATAGCGGCGTCGTTGATAAGTCTCCTGATATACCATCACAGCATCAACGCCCAGGGTTTTCAGTGTCTGGTAGTCACTCTCAGCCAGTGGTTGTACTTCCATCGCCACATAACTGAAGTGTGGTTTGATCAGGGGCAACAGCCGTCGAAAATAGGCCATACCGACTTTGCGCTCGTGCTCCCCGGTTACCAGCAGTAAGCTGTCAAAGCCCATAGCTTTAATGGCCGCAACTTCTGCGGTTACCTCCTCTTCAGACAGGGTTTTACGACGAATCCCATTACTTGCTGAGAAACCACAATAGGTACATTCATTAGCACAGAGATTTGATAAGTATAAAGGCACAAAAAACTGCATGGTATGACCAAACCGGCAACGGGTAAGTTGCCTGGCGCGACTGGCTAATACCGGCAGGTAGGATTCGGCGGCCGGCGACAACAACGCAGGCAGATGCTGCAAGGTTAAGTGTGGCGCATTAATAGCAGCTTCGACCTCTTTAGCGGTAGTGGCATAAATACGCAGCCGAATATCATCCCAGTCGGTGGCAGCCAGAGTGTCTGCAAAACTCATAAATCCTCCAGAAACGCTTCCAGCGGACTGGTGGCCACGGCCATGTTATGTCCGGCAGCCAGGCCTGCTTCATACGCCTGCCGCCCAGCTATTACAGCGTGATTGAACGCTCCCGCCATGGCGACAGGATCGTGCGCTGCAGCCATAGCGGTATTAACCAGCACTGCATCCACACCTATTTCCATTGCAGCGGCCGCGTGACTTGGTGCGCCTATACCTGCATCCACTACCACCGGCACTCTGGCCTGCTCAACAATTATCTGCAGGAACTCACGGGTTTGCAGCCCCTGATTAGAACCAATTGGCGCGCCCAGCGGCATCACCGCCGCACAACCAACTTCTTCCAGTCGTTTACATAACACCGGATCGGCCGGGCAATAAGGCATTACTACAAACCCCTGGTTGACCAATAGCTCTGCGGCTTTAAGTGTTTCCACAGGGTCTGGCAGTAAGTAGCGCTGATCAGGATGTATTTCCAGCTTCACCCAGTGGGTTTGCAGCGCCTGGCGCGCTAGCTCAGCCGCGTAAACAGCCTCATTTGCTGTACGAGCCCCTGCGGTGTTAGGCAGTAACTTCACACCCAGCTGCTGTAGGGGGGCCAGTAATTGATCTGAGCGGCGCGAGAGGTCCATACGCTTTAAAGCCAGCGTGGTCAGTTCACTACCACTGGCCGCAATGGCCTGCTGCATAATAGTGGCGCTGGCAAATTTGCCGGTGCCTGTGAACAATCTGGATGAAAAGGTTTTATCTGCAATCTTAAGCATTAGTTACCCCCCGGCGACAACAGTAAAGAGTGTTACCTGATCATCAGCATGCAGGACATACTGATGCCATAATGTGCGGTTTATTACCCGCTGATTCACCGCCAGGGCAAGCCCGTTCTCGTCTACTGACAGGTCTTCCATAAGCTGTTTCAGGCTCAGGCCTTCAGCCACTTCTTTTGCTTTGTCGTTAACTGTAATTAGCATTGTGCTCTCCACATACCGGGCACCCTTCAAGAGGTGGTAATTTAAGGGCTTGCCACTGACCACTAAAGCCATCGAAAAGCCGTAACTCCCCCCAGTTCAATGGGGCTATAGAAGTAATGAAAAGCAAGGTATGCAGTGCCTGCATCATACCAACGATGCCCACAACCGGCCCCAGGATACCCTGGGCAAGGCACGTATTAGGCTCACTTTGCTCAGGCTCGTACAGGCATCGGTAGCACCCATGGGCACGGTGCGGATGTAACATCAGTAATTGCCCCTTTGTGCCACTGGCAGCGCCGGATATAAGTGGTACACCAAGTTGATAACAAACCTGATTAATTAACTGTCGGGAAGCCATATTGTCAGTACAGTCAAGTACTACCGACGCCCCGTTCAGCAGGCTTTCGGCATTGCTTTCAACCAGTCTTGTGGCATAGCATTGCACACTGAGAGTCCGGTTAATGTCGCGCAAGCGCAGACACGCCACCCTGGCCTTGGTCTCACCGATATCCTGCTCAGCGTAAAGAGGCTGTCGAGGCAGGTTGCTCAGCGCCACCTCATCCCCGTCGACCAGTCTTAGCCTGCCAACCCCGGCGCCGGCCAGGTACGGCGCCACGGCGCAACCGAGGCCGCCGAGCCCTACAATCACCACTTCTGCGTGACTTAAAGCCTGTTGCTTTACCTCATCCATCTCCGTCACCAGCAATTGCCGGCTGTATCTGACGTAATCATCTCTGCTTAACACGTGCATACGTCTCCTTTAGCCTGTTCACCGCAGCCAGCGGATCTTCGGCGCCAGTAATGGCGCTAACCACCGCCACACCATTCACCCCGGTGCCGGCCACATCGGCAAATCTGGCCTGACTGATGCCACCAATGGCCACCGTGGGTATAGCACCGGCGAGTTGTTGATAACGCCGCAACCGCGCTAATCCCTGGGGTTTGGAAGGCATCGTTTTGGTCTGGGTGGCAAAGATATGGCCGAGGGCGATATACGAAGGCCGGAACCGTTTGGCCCGGCATAATTCAGCATAACCATGGGTAGAAATACCCAATCGCAATCCGGCGTTGTAAATAGCGCTTAAGTCTGCAGCTTCCAGATCCTCCTGCCCCAGATGAACACCGTAAGCGCCGCACTCAATGGCCAGTTGCCAATGGTCATTGATAAACAGCCGGGTTTGATAAGACGCCGCCATAGTGACTGCCTGGCGGATTTGCCCGGCAATATCTGCCGCGGGCTGCTTGATACGTAACTGGATTATGTTCAGCCCCAGGGGGAGTAACAAAGCTAACCACTCAAGACTGTCTACCACCGGATATAAGCCGAGCTGATGACAAGCCAGCGGCGCAAACCCTTCAGGCGGTACAGTAAAATCAGCATCCGCGGGTAACTGGCGCACCGCAGGAAAGTAATGTTCATCCGTGGGCCAGCCACAGCGGGCTAATGGCCCGGCACCAGAGCCGGCTGCATAACCTTTAGTCAGGCCCATGTTTACATAGGCTTTAGCAACACAAACGGCATCATGTAGTGGGTAATCCAGCGCCAGGGCGGCAGCGATAGCACTGGCAAAAGAACAGCCGCTGCCATGTTGATGAGTCGCCTGCTGCCGAATACTGCTATAACACCAATGCGTCTGAGAAGTGTACAGCCGGTCTTCAGCCTGTTCTGCTGAGCTATGCCCCCCGGTACAGAGCAGCCTCGTGTTCAGCAAATGCTCAGAATTCACCTCGCCATCGACGCAAGCCAGCAAATACTGCTCTTCGTCACTATTCGGTGTACACAGGTCAACGCAGGCTAACAGAGCGCGACAGCCCCGGGCTGAAACGCTGGCCATTTTGGCCCCGGTAGTTGCTACTTGTACCGGGTCCCAAATAACCCGAACCTGATCATTACGCTCACGTACCAGGTTAATCAGCTCGATGACTACATCCACCTGCTCGTCATTACACAATAAGCCGATTTTGATGGCCTGGGGCGGCATATCGTTTAGTAATACCCGCCCCTGACTGCTTAGTAACCCGGGAGCAACTGCCGCGACCTCCTCAACCGCCACGGAGTTCTGAGCCGTTATTGCGGTGATCACCGTGCAGGCATGGCAGCCTAAATCGTGAAGCGTGAGCATGTCGGCCTGAATCCCCGCGCCACCGCCGCTATCGGAGCCGCCGATACACCAGACAACAGGACGCTGATCAGTGGCTGTCATGATCGCTATCCTCGGCGGTAACGGCCGGATGATAAAGCTCTGCGCCGCGCTGATTAAACTCTACCGATTTGGCACGCATGCCCTCCACCTGCTCGGCGGTAGTTTGGTCAGGGTCGACTTTTACCGCAATGGCTTCTCCCCGGGCGTTTTTAGCAGCCGCATCACGAACTTCATGGGAAATTTTCATCGAACAGAATTTGGGGCCGCACATGGAGCAAAAATGAGCCACTTTGCCTGCCGCCTGGGGCAGCGTTTCATCGTGGTAAGCACGCGCGGTGCCCGGATCCAGCGCCAGATTAAACTGATCCTCCCAGCGAAATTCAAAGCGAGCCTTAGACATGGCGTTGTCCCGAATTTGCGCCGCCGGATGCCCTTTCGCTAAATCTGCCGCGTGCGCGGCAATTTTATAAGTGATAAGCCCTTGCTTCACATCCTCTTTATTTGGCAAGCCCAGATGCTCCTTGGGCGTGACATAACAGAGCATTGCGCAACCAAACCAACCGATCATGGCGGCGCCAATCCCCGACGTAAAATGGTCATAGCCAGGTGCAATATCAGTGGTGAGCGGGCCAAGGGTGTAGAAAGGCGCGCCATGACAATGCGCTAACTGCTCATCCATATTGGCTTTAATTAAATGCATGGGCACATGGCCGGGCCCCTCAATCATTACCTGTACGTCATATTCCCAGGCGATTTTGGTGAGCTCCCCGAGGGTATGTAGCTCGGCAAACTGCGCCTCATCATTAGCATCGGCCACTGAGCCGGGGCGCAAACCGTCACCTAAACTCAGCGACACGTCATAGGCCGCACAAATCTGGCAGATTTCCCTGAAGTTCTCATACAAAAAGCTTTCCGTATGATGACTCAGGCACCACTTAGCCATAATGGAGCCGCCGCGGGACACAATGCCCGTTACCCGGTTTGCCGTCATTGGCACATAACGCAACAACACACCGGCGTGTATCGTAAAGTAATCCACGCCTTGTTCCGCTTGTTCAATCAGGGTGTCACGAAACAGTGGCCAGGTGAGGTCCTGCGCAACACCGTTCACTTTTTCCAGCGCCTGATAAATTGGCACTGTACCGAGGGGGACCGGGCTGTTACGAAGCAGCCACTCGCGGGTTTCGTGAATATTGCGCCCGGTTGATAAGTCCATGATAGTATCGGCGCCCCAGCGGGTTGCCCAGACCAGTTTTTCAACCTCTTCTTCAATGGATGAGGTAACGGCCGAATTACCAATATTAGCATTCACCTTAACCAGAAAATTGCGCCCAATAATCATTGGTTCAGACTCCGGGTGATTGATATTTGCCGGAATAATGGCTCGCCCGGCCGCAACTTCGGCCCGGACAAATTCCGGCGTAATCTGCTCTGGTAATGCGGTACCGAAGTTTTCCCCTTTGTGCTGTTGCAACAGTGCTTCATCACGAACCTGTGCCCGGCCCATATTCTCCCGAATGGCAATGAACTCCATTTCCGGCGTTATGATCCCCTGACGCGCATAATGAAGCTGAGTAACACATTGACCGGATTTCGCAGTTTTTATCGGGCGTTCCACCTGCATTCGTAACGCGCGGGCATGCTCATCAAGCTGGCTTTCGCGGGTAAACTGTGATGCTGAAACATCCACTGCCTCACAATCGCCGCGTTGCTCAATCCACTGCTCCCTGACCCCTTGCAAGCCGTTGTGCACATTGATTTTGATATCCGGGTCGCCGTAGGGGCCTGAGGTATCGTAAACCAGTACCGGTTCATTCGCCTGATAAACCGGGTTGGCAGCATCGCCACCAAGCAGGCTGTCTGACTGCTCAATACTGCGCATAGGAACGCGAATAGTCTGGTCTGAGCCATTCAGGTAAACCCGCCGGGAACCGGTAAAGCTCTCGCCGCTTAATTGCTCTATGAAATGTTGCGCCTGTTCGCGCTGTTGACGTCGTGTTGACATAGCATTTATTCCTTGTGGAAGTGAGAAAAATGCTTGTCAGGAGTGTTTAAAAAGACGATTACCACAGCCAAAACAAAACCTTTCGGTGCTGTATTGTACTGTGGGTAATATTGCCCTGTTCCCTTCGCAGGTATTAGCCTGATCAGGTTCAACGGATCCCGCTTTCGCGGTCTCAGCTTGCTTTCCAATAGGAATAGCGAAGCACTCCGACAAGTATCGTTAATTGCAGCCTTTTTAGCTTCTGCAATCAGATTGCCACCGAGTATAGGGAATGCAATCCGCCACTTCAAGGCCTGCGGGTAAGTTAGATTTCTCTTAATGAAATGGTCATTTTGACCGGGAATAATAGTATCAACACTACCCAATTCGCTGAATGTGCGTACAATGTGCGCTTTTTCTCAGCAACAATAACCATAGCAGCATTATGACCGATAACGCCGATCCGTATCACGACATTCGCCCCTTTAACGACGCTGAGGTGCCCGCGTCCATTGAGCGACTGATTAACGATCAGGAGTTTATCAACGCTATAGTTAACCACCGCTTTGAACACAGCCCGCGTTGGCTGTCGTCGTTGCTGAGCCCGCTGGTAAAAGTGCTGCTGCGACTGAAATGGCGAAAGTTTAAAACTGTTGCCCACATTCAGAACGAGGTGGGTGTGTTTATGCAATCACTGCTGCAGCGCACCAGTCAGGGCATCACTGTAAAAGGGCTGGATAAACTCGACCCTGGCAAAGCGTATATATTTATTTCTAATCACCGCGATATAGCGATGGACCCGGCGCTGGTTAATTTTGCCCTGTACCGTGCCGGCCACGAAACCGCGCTGATCGCATTTGGTGATAACCTGCTCAAAAAGCCCAGCGCCACCGAGCTAATGAAGCTCAACAAAGGTTTTGTGGTAAAACGCTCAGCAAAAGGCCCGCGGGAATTACTTAAAGCCCTCACCCAGCTTTCAAATTTTATTAAAGACTCACTGAATAACCAGCAATCTATCTGGATAGCTCAGCGCGAAGGACGCGCCAAAGACGGCATGGACCTGACCGACCCGGCTATTCTGAAAATGTTCTATATGGCTGGCAAGCAACAAAAGCTCGCCTTCGGTGAGTACATGAAATCATTAAATATCGTGCCGGTTGCCATTTCCTACGAAAACGACCCCTGTGATATTGCCAAAGCCAACGAACTCTATCAGCGCGAGCACCTTGGCAGTTACAACAAAACAGAATTTGAAGATATCGATAGCATTATTCAGGGCATCATCGGCAATAAGTGCCGGGTGAGCGTCAACTTTGGTGAAGTGGTCACCGAAGATTTCGAGACGCCGGAAGCACTGGCCGAGCATATCGACCAACAAATCCACCGCAACTATCAGCTATACCCTATTAACTATCTGGCCGCTAACCAAAGCTGCGAGGAGCTTACTCAAGCATGTCGCGATCGCTTTGCCGCCAAGCTCGCGGAGCTACCCGAACAAGCTCACAGCTATCTGATAGCCAACTATGCGAACCCGGTGCATAACGCCAAATAGTGGTTGGACCAGATAATCTCTGCTAACATCACCCGACTGATTCAAACAGCAGGTGTTTATGCAACTTCATGCCATTGCCGGTTACATAGAGAATATTTATCTGGTTGAAGACCTGGCGGGGCTAATGTTGCTCGATGGTTGCAGCCGCGCCGATGTGGAAACCGTCTGTCGCTATATTCGGGATGAAATTGGCCTGCCACTCTCTGCGCTTAAACTCATTGTAGTTACCCACATGCACCCCGACCACGCCGGTGGCGCGCGGTTATTACAACAACGAAGTGGGGCATTACTCGCCTGCCACCCTAAAGCGCCGGGCTGGTATCGCGGCATCGCCGGCAGAACCGCTCATGCCATTGATGTGGCGCTGACCTGGTGGGTAGCGGGAAAGTTAGGTAAACCCAAGCGGCATATCTGGTATAAACCATCCTTTGAGCCGGATATCAGGCTTAACGACGAGCAGCGGTTACCAGTATTTACAGACTGGCAGGTGATATACACGCCTGGCCATACCGACCACGATATATCCTTGCTTCACCTGCCAACCGGGCAAATTTATGTGGCTGATTTGATTGTGTCGGTAAAAAAGCGGCTGACATCGCCTTATCCGGTGTGTCACCCCAATCAATACAAACGTTCACTCAGGCGGGTAAGTGATCTGAATCCATCCCGGGTATATTGCGCCCATGTGAAACCGTTGTCAGACGAGGACATCGATTACCCGGCCCTGATAGCACAGGCACCAGCGCTGCCGAAAAATCACTGGCACTCAAGCAAAATCAGAATTTACCGGGCCTTGGGTTTACGTCCTGACCAGCACTAATAAAAAGCTTTAACTGTCGCAGCGATTACGCTTCTGATGCGTCCTCCTGTTGCAAAGGCAATTGCAAGGTAAATTCGGTGAATACACCCGGCTCGCTCGCGCACTGAATGGACCCATCCAGTCGCTGCATTATGTTGTAAACCACCGATAAGCCAAGCCCGGTTCCCTCGCCGATGGGTTTGGTAGTAAAGAAAGGCTCAAATATTTTCTGCTGGATGTCGGCTGTCATCCCCGGGCCGTTATCCCTAATCCGAATATGCAGCATATTATCGAGCTCTTTAGCGCTTATCCGAATAACCGGCTCGGCCGTTCCCGCCGTTTCCATTGCCTGTACAGCGTTTTTAATCAGATTCACCAGTACTTGCTCAATGAGACCGGTATGCGTGTGTAAAACGCCTTTAAACTGAACCTCGCGCTCAATACTGACCTTATTATCCAGGTCATATCGCATCATTTTCAGGGTGTCATCCAGCAGCACAGAGAAATCACAAACCTCTTTTTCCCCGGTCTGATTGTGAGAGAAAGAGCGCAGGTCGCTGATGATATTTTTAACCCGTTGCAGGCCATTAAAAGAATCGGCAACTATGGCCCTGATGTCTTCCAGAATAAACGGTATACCCGCCTGCTCCTCAAATTCGCTGAGACTTTGTTTGAGATGAGCCGCTTTTTGATCCTGCTGAATGTCTATGGCGGTTAACAACTCGCTCTGCATGGACTGCAACTGAATAATGTTATCCAGATAACTATCCATCGAGGAAAAGTTGCTGATCACAAATGACAGTGGATTATTAATTTCGTGGGCGATACCCGCAGCCATACGCCCGATACTGGCGAGCTTTTCATTGTGTGCCAATGCCTGTTTGGTAGATTTAAGCTCCAGCAGGGTATCCCGCAAACGGGTATATTGCTTCTTCAGGCTCGACTCAGCCTGCTTACGCTCCAATAACACCGTAAGCTGCTCGGCCGCTTTATTGATAATCGTGATCTGCTTCATGGAAACCCGATCCATCTCCTGTTCGGGGATCAGGTAAAGCAATAAACATACTACCCGTTTATACACCACGATAGGGAAAGCCAGATAACTGCCAATACGAGTTGTTATTAGTTGGGTGACCGGCTCCAGCCCGCCGCTTTCATCGAGCAGGTGAATTTGCGGGTGCTGCTCTTCAATTGCCTGGGCAAGGCTGGCCGGCAACCCGCCCTCTGATAACAGTGACTGCAAGGTTTTTACCAGCTCTTTGCCGGCAATGTCGGAATTACGCACTCTAAAACACGATGTGTTTTCCAGGTGAATTTCAAAGCTGCAGTGGGCATGGCACAACCTTGCAAGCGCGTTCGAGAAGGTAGAAAGCAGTGCGGTGAGCTTTTCGTCGCTACGTGAAAAACGAGTGATACAAACCAACATTTCTGTTTCTGCATCGTGCTGACGATAAGTGTTTTCAATATACTCAAAGGTAGCCAACTCACGTTTAAGCACACTGGCATTAAACTTTGCTTTCGCTTCAGACGCCGTTAGACAGGCATTGATTTGGAATTCTTCCAGCCAGACTACTTCGTCGAGTTGCTGAGTAGGGTTATGCATGAGAATGATGCGGGTATCCTGGTTAGCCAGTCCCTGCCGAATATACTCAGCTACCGACTGACAAAGAGAGATATCATCATCAGAGCCCACGCAGAGTATTACCAATGAGGGTTTGCAACTGCGCAGTTTCTTTTTAGCGTTTCTCAGGCTGGTTAGATTTTCGCTGTCCATGGTTCTATCCGGCAAAAATGCCGCTAAGTCTGGACTTTGACCAACTAAAAACACCGGATTTTCCATACGTTTACCCAACACAACCGTTTCTGAAAATTCTGCTATATTTGAAAGATAGTCGTTGCCGGCTGTTACGCAAACTACTGCGCAGTTGCTAAAAGAGGAAAATTAAAAATGAGGTTAGTGAGATTGGTGTATTACAGCCATGCCTCGCGGGAGATGTCACTTAGCGATCTTAAATCTATTCTCGACACCGCCCGCCGTAACAATCAGGCCCAGGGCATTTGTGGAATGCTTTCCTACGAACAACAGTATTTTTTGCAGGCACTGGAAGGCGAACGCAGCGCCGTTAACGAGCTTTACCTGGATATTGCTGACGATCCCCGCCATGACGAAATCACTATTATCAGCTATGAGGAAATCACCGCCCCCATTTTCAAACAGTGGAAAATGGGCTACGCCGGCGGCAGTGCCGAGTTTACTAAATTGCTCAAAGAGATGGGCCAGACTGAGTTCCTGCCGGAAACCATGAGCCCTCAACAGGCTTTTCAATTTCTGCAACACCTTGCTGGCAATCAGGACAACCTTTAGGGCATAGTTATTAACTAAGCAACTTCACCCTGTAAGTCAGGAGCCATTTTGCCCAACGCACCAAGCTTCTCATCGGTAGAACAGTACATCGCCGCACAGCCCGAGGAAAAACAGCTGGTTTTATCGCAGTTACGCCAGGCAGTAGTGGCGAACCTGCCAGCCGGGTTCCACGAATGCATCAACTGCAACATGATTGGCTATGTGGTGCCTCATCAACTGTTCCCGGCGGGATATCATTGCAACCCCGAATTGCCATTGCCCTTTATGAATCTGGCGGCACAAAAAAGCCATTACGGCTTTTATCATATGGGCATCTATGCCATGCCTGAGCTCGAAAGCTGGTTTCGGGGCCGTTACGCCGAAGTTGTGCCTACCAAGCTGGATATGGGTAAGAGCTGTATCCGTTTTAAAAATCCCAAACACACCCCCTACGACTTAATTGGCGAGCTGGTCAGCAAAGTGAGCGTTGATGACTGGATATCGGTTTA
>NZ_RCUA01000045.1 GCF_003731635.1 Marisediminitalea oceani
AAATTGTTGACTTGCTTAAAACCACCGGCTTCACCCATCCACACGCGCCACATTCCAAGAAAAGGCTTGCAGAGATGCGAGCCTTTTTGCTTTCTGCAGAATTGAATAATATCAGGGCTTCCAAACCGCTTCAGCAGCAACCCGCCACGCTATCTGAGCGTGTTACTCACCAACAAGCATTATGACTACCTATTACTATTACCTTGCAAGGTTTCGTTTATAAGAGCCTTATTACTCTGTCATGCCATTTGAGTTGCACTATCTGGTCTTTTTAAAACCACTAAGGTACTCTGCTTTGAATTACAGGATGTTATGTGAATAAGGACGTTATGATTGAAGATCTCTATTTTATCAACGCTAAGGCGTTGGCCATTAAACTTCACCAACAACAAGTCAGCGAAGATTTAGCTTTTAAACACCTGCTCGTATTCAGTATGTTGTTTGCCAGTGCCATGGTATTTCCGGTGGCGGTAAGCTGCACACAAAGTGACGTATTTGCCTTTTGGTACCAAATCGCCAATTTCTTCGCTTTTGCGCTACTGCAGTTCTGGGGAATGAGGCTACTTTATCGCACTAATAAGCAGGGGGATGGTCAGGCGTTTTTCCTCCGTTGGGCAGCTTTATCCTTGCCGGTTGGATTACAGGTTTGGCTAATTTCTTTGTTGCTGGGCCTGGTGTATGGGATTCTGATTGGCTTTGTTTTTATGGATACCATAACTGACCTGCCAGAAAATACCTGGCTTATCTCTGGTATGGCGTTTGGCTTAGTCATGCAACGTAATTTTAAACGTTGTGCAAACGGCTAGATCTAATCCTGTTGAATAAATACATAACCCGGAGATCTCAATGAAATATGCAGTGCTCTTTGCACTTTCTGTTACCTTCTCTGTCAGTGCCAGAGGCAGTCTCTCTTCAGAACAGCTGGAGGCGTTCAAAAGCTCAATAAAGCAGGGTTGTATAGCCCGTTGCATCGAACGTCAGGATAACCATGCGGTAGCCTTCTGTAGTTGTATGGACAAGGTATTAAGAAGTGCACTGTCTGATGCTGAGTTTGCAGGAATAGCCGAACAAGTAGCGGCGGGAAAGCCGATAAGCCAGATTACCCCCTTTAAAGCTCTGATACCGCAAATTGCACGGTGTAAAGAAGTGGATAGTAAAGCCTGAACGATTGTCCCACAGACAATAAAATCCCCGCCAGATGGCGGGGATTTGTTTAATCAACGCTGAATGACTGATTCTGCTTCTTTGTGCTCAGAGATACAGCATTTGCTCGCGGGTATGAGTCATTCGATTAATCAGTTTATTCTGCACGGTATGGGGAACATTGGCTTTATTCATGGCGTTAATGAATAAGTCTACGGTCAGATTAAAATCAGCCTCGGTAATGTTCATACCGCCGTGTACCTGCTCCATGGTATCACCCGAATAACTGCAGGGGCCGCCTGAAAAAACGCACAGCTGCTCGGCAAACTTTTCCATAAAGCGGTCGATGTCGGTGTCTGCAAAATAGGGCAGGATAGTGTCGTTGTACTCGATTTCATAAACAAAGTTTTCAACGATTTCGTTAATTTTTGCCTGGCCGCCCAGTTCTTCATACAGCGTGTCAGAGCGACTGGCACAGCCGCTAAGGATTGTTACACAAGCAGCAATGACCAACAGTGGTTTTACCATAACTGACCTCCCACAGATAAATACAAGCCTTTCTGGCCGGTAGCGCCGGCAATGCTGCCTAAGTCGGCCCACGCCAGGGTAAAATTAACATTCTTAGAGGGGATATAAGTCACAAAAACATCCATCCAGTCATCTTCACCAAGCCCCAGGTTGTCGGGTTTTTGGCGATATTCTATTCCTGCCGCGAAATGACGGGAAAACAACACGCCAAGGCTGCCTTCCAGCATCAGTTCATAATCGCTGTTTTGCGGACCGCCGAAACCCAGCAGACCCAGCTGATTTGCTTTGGTCAGCCGGCCGGTAAGGTTCCAGACCAGGTTATAGCCGCCAGCGGCGCCCAAATGGACTTTTGTAGCAGCCAGGTAAATATCAGTGCCTGAGGTGTCTTCACTGCCCACCAGATTGGCCACAGCGGTGTCTTCAAGATCCTTATACTGCACACCCGCACTCAACTGCGGCCAGTCAGAGTAAACAACATCGCCGTAGAGCTTAAACTTGGCGCCGTAAACCGTCTGCGCTATCTCGCCGCCAAGGGTTGTTAGATCAAACACGTGACGAGCTACACTGAATTCTGCGCGGTCATAAAGCGACACGCTGGCTCCGAGTACGTTAAGACGGTAGTCATCGAGGTTCACCTGGGTGATAAACGCGTTGGCTGACACCTCATCCTGAGTATCGTAACCCGATAAGGTAGCCCAGGGCACAATGCCGCCACCGCCGCTGCCTTCCAGCTGGTTAAGGCCCGCGGTGCCAATCAGTTTACCGTCACCGGCGCAAGCCAGGCCGGTGCAGAAAATAAGGGTACTGCTTAGCAGTTTTGTTAGTCGCACGCAAAACTCCCTAGTGTTGGTAATAGTCAGATGATGCCAGCCAGTCAATCAGTCCGCCAAGTGGTAGCGGTCGGCTAATGTAATAGCCCTGGGCCGTGTGGCAACCCCAGTCAGCAAGGATTTCCATTGCGTTGGCATCTTCAACGCCCTCGGCAACAACGTCCAGATCAAAGATAGTCGACAGGCTCAGCACCGTCCTGACAATTTGTTGATCGTCGGTATCTGTGCTCAGATTGAGTACAAATGCCTTGTCAATTTTAATGGTTGAAACCGGCAGGTGCTTCAAATACGCCAGCGATGAATAGCCGGTGCCAAAATCATCTATAGCAATACTGAAGCCCTTATCCTGCAAAAATTGCAGGTTGGCGATGGCAATCTTAGCATCGGCTACCAAATCGCTTTCGGTGATTTCAAGGGTAATATTATCGGCGCTTAATTCATTGGCATCAAGTAAGGCAATGAGCCGTTCAAGTAATGGCCGGTTTTGAATATCCTGGGTCGACAAGTTGACCGCCGGTTTGATATGTATCTGATGCGCACGGAGTATCAGGATATCGGCAACGACCCGGTTAAGTACCCAGTCGGTCACTTGTTCAATAAAACCCGCCTGTTCAGCAATCTCAATAAATTCATCCGGTGGAATAAAGCCAAGGCGCTGGCTGTTCCAGCGGATAAGCGCTTCAAGGCCGTTTACCTGGCGGGTTTTAAGGCTAATCTTAGGCTGATAAACCAGCGATAATTCATCCTGTTCACTCTGCAGCACTTCTTTTAATTCAGTGATAATACTCAGGCGTCGCAGATAACGCTGCTCTATTTCTGAGCTGAACTGGAGCAGCCAGTTAGCGCCCATTTCTGCTTCATCGAGCAGAATATTCATGCGCCGGAAAAGATCCTGGGCGTTATCGGCATCAGCAGGGCAGTTTACCACGGTGAATACCAGTTTAATTGGCATTACCAGTTGCTGAGTAGCAACCGGTTGTTCCAGGATCGTATGGAAGGTTTCCAATTGTTCGTCAGTGAGTGGCTCGTTGGCAAACCACACGAGCTCACCACCGGATAAGCGGGCCGCCGTGCCACGCCAGCGTTTAATACGCTCAGCAATTGTAATAATGCAGGTATCGCCATTGGAATAGCCATACAGATCATTAATGGTTCTGAAATCGCGAATATTGATGCCGATAACCTGCAAAGACTCACCGGCATCCAGACGCTGCTGAATAAGCTCTTCCATGTAACTGCGGTTATACAGACGGGTAAGCATGTCCAGCCGCGATTGCATCAGAATGCGCTGCTCACGGCTTTGAATACTGTCTTTCATTCGCACAAAGGCGTCTGACAGTTCGTTAATTTCCTGCAAATGCCCGGAGGTTTTTACGCTTTGCTCGTAATTACCGTCAGCCAGATGATTGGCTGCAGTGACTAAGCTGGCCACTGGCTTGTTGACCCGGCTGGCCATAAACATTGATAGCAACATAGAGCCGGCGATAGCCAGCAAAGAAATACCAAGGATATTAAATTGCAACTGGGTAAAATTATCAAAGTGGGTTGATACGTCTACCGCTAGTGTTATTGATACTTCATTACTTAACGTGTCGGGCAATTTGATGTCGCGGGTCAGGTAAGGGGTATCCCGTGAAAAGGTTACATCAAACCAGTTCAGGGTTTGCCTATCGGCATTGATTACTCGCTGAGCCTGAATGTAGGGCAAGCTGCTGTGCAATACCACATGAGAGCCATTTACCGAGCGTTTTGAAGAAACGATGATATCAGCCTGGATGATTTTTTTGACCTGTTTTAAAAACTCATCGCCGTCCATAAAACCTATGCCGGCAATGGCAATGGGGTTAGGGGCATAAACCGGTAACATAATTACCTGGTACAGGCTGCCGTCTACAATGATGGCATTCTCAGAACCGCCTTCTTCGAGCACCGTGTTAATGATATCGGGGTAAGGGAATTCGCTGCCGCGGGCAAAATAACCCGGCTGGCTTTCCAACACCTTACCGGATAAGTCGGTCAGCATCATAAAGTCTGACTCAATACGCTGACCGTGATTTTGTAATACACTTTGAATGGTTGGAATATCGCCGGTGGCCACCGCCTGCTTAAAGCCAAAGTCGTCAGTGAGTACCCTTGCCGAATTGAGTAGCTGTTCACTACGATCCTGCAGCAGTTGCTCCAATACAGAATTGGCGACTTCAATATTTTTAGTCACCTGATTAAAGGCGGTCTTTGAGGTGACCGTCCAGACGTTCCCCAGGATCATCGACGCTGTGATAAAAATACCAATAAACAGTATCTGAAACAGCGACTGACGTAGGGTAACCGTCATTGGCGTTTAAACTTGCTACTGCCAAATACCCGTTTGGATGTTTCCAGTTGGGCAACTCGTGGCAAAGTGATTGTGACCGGCTCGTCACCGCCGGTTAGCGCATAGGGCAATCGCTCAAGGTGGTTAACGGAGAGGTCTGGATGCCAAATCAGTATTTCACCTTGCGCGGTGGTTATTTCGGCCTGACCATTTTGGTTGGTTTGCCACGAGGGATTGCTATCTTTTACATAAATAAACCCTAGCATGGAGTCGTGGATATTACAGCCAAGCACCACGATCCCCGATTTGTCGAACTGCACGGGCGGCACAGAGTCACCGGCATAGAGTTTAATTTCAAAAGGTTTAGGCTGAGAGAAACTATAAACGTGATGGCGGATGTTGTCGCTATTGGGAAACACCACAGTCTGGCCCTGTTCGATAACCAGCGTGGTGGGCTCAAACTGGCGATTTACCTGATCCATAATAGCCGGTTGCCGGGAAGGGGCAGGCAGGTTCGACTTTTCTCCGGCGGCCGCTGCCACGCTGATCACAGCATCAATAAACGGTCGGCCTTGTTCGTCAACCACCGTAATGGTTTTCGCAGTCACCACAGCACTACTGATTAAACTTATACTAAGTAGCGTTATTTTTAAAAAAATTTTTAAGATAATCATATTCTTGTGTGCTTTATACAACCCAAAGCATCGACCTGCTTTCAGCAAGACAAAAGCAGTCTCTAAACACAGACTCACACATTAGCAACATTGCCTGAAGCTATGCAATAGTTATTTAGAACGAGGTGTTTGCAAAACCGGCTCTGACTGCGTTACGCATGATTCTATTCCTTCGAATACTCCGTTTCACAACCACTTATGACGAAATTCCATCTTCGGCGTATAACTTATCTCACCCTACAAAACATGGAGTTTAGCAAATGAAAATCGATTTACATGAAAAAGTGGCAATTATTACCGGTTCAACAGAAGGTATCGGACTGGGAGCAGCCAAACAGCTTGCTCAATGCGGCGCAAAAGTTATCGTTAACGGCCGTACCGAACAAAAAGTTACGCAGGCAGTGGATGCGGTGAAGCAGGCAGTTGCCAACGCTGACGTATCGGGTGTAGCGGCAGACTTAAGCACTGCAGAAGGTTGCAACAAGCTCATTGAGGCGGTACCAGCTGCAGATATTCTGGTTAACAACCTGGGCATTTACGGTACTCAGGACTTTTTTGATACTGACGATGACACCTGGCAGCAATATTACGATGTGAATGTGATGTCGGCAGTTCGCCTCAGTCGTCATTATGCGCCAGCCATGGTTGAAAATAGTTGGGGCCGGATCCTGTATGTGGCATCTGAGTCTGCGCTGAATATTCCCGGCGATATGATTCATTATGGTGTAAGTAAAACCGCGTTGCTTGGTTTATCCCGGGGCCTGGCGAAACGTCTGGCTGGCTCCGGTGTGACCGTGAATGCAGTGTTGCCCGGGCCTACCCTGAGCGAGGGCGCGCAGGCATTCCTGGCGCAATCAGCTGAAGAAAATGGCATATCTATTGAGGAAGCCGGGGTGAAGTTTGTTATGGAAAATCGCCCGTCATCGGTGATCCAACGCATGGCAACGGTTGAGGAAGTGGCCAGCATGATCACTTACACCTGCTCGACACTGGCGTCAGCCACCACGGGCAGCGCACTGCGCGTAGACGGTGGGGTGGTCGACTTTATTATGTAACCTTGTTGGTGGATGCCGCAGCTTCGGCATTCTCCTTTGCCGGGTCCGGTACAATGCCAGTTTTAATAAAGGAATTGAGCAACGCCGACAGATCGATAATATGAATCACATGGGAGTAATTTTGTTGCAGGGCCTGCAGTTTTTCATACACTTCCAGATCAATGCGTGACAACAGCGCCAGTCGTTGCTTGGACATCGGCGTGCTCACCGATTCATTTTTCTGGCATTCAATTCCCGCCACATAAAGCTGAGTTTCTTCTTCTTCCAGTGATTGTTTAATTTTATAGCGCAGTGACGACTCAAAGCATTGCACCTGGGTAAGGTTAATCAGTTTATTGTCGGCTTTGCGCTCACAATGAATGGCCAGATGATAACGCTCAGCTTGCTGTAGCAGTCGGCGTAGTACCGAAGAATCTGGTGGTGATTTACCCATGTCGGCAAAAAATCCATGTAGCGGGGCATTGTGATCGCACACTGCAAAAGGATGCAGGTCATTATTTTGCTGTGTGGTGTACAAGGTTTTCATGCGGTGGATCATCTGCCTGCCGGTGACAACCTGTAACGCGGCATTCGGATAATGGCGGCTTACCACTTCCCACATATAGCGGAAATAAAGGGATTGCCTGAGCATAATATTTTCAATACTGGATTGCAGAGACGAGCCCGAGCTGAGCTTTTTGAGCACTTTTGAAGTGTTATCGGTAGCGATTGCGAGTAATCGCAATACCCCGGTTTGCTGGTTGTAATCCAGAACTTTATAACGTTGTGATTTCAGCTTGAAGTCGACGATACTTACCTTCACCTCAGGCGGTAAAACAGCCTCATGACAATCGTGGATCTGAAGCTGGATGCCGCCTAACGAAAAATCCCGCACCGTGGCGGCATAACTGCTCATCAGGCTTACTTTTACCTGCGCATCGGTTTCAATTCTGAAGCGCGGTTGCTTGCGCCGGTCGATATCTTCGTTCATCACAAAATGCAGCGGATACTGACTGTCATGATCAATATACTGGCGGGGTAGCTTCGCTTTGTCTGGCTGACTAAGTAGTTGTAAAGGACCAAGTGCCTCGTTAATGGAGCGAATGTAGAGAATATGCCCCATCGACAAAATATCATTATGATCCTGGTGAGACATATCCTGCAGGATCCGAGCGGTTTCCTGACTGCCACGGCTAACCTTAGCCAGGCGATACTGCCAGAGTTCCAGACTCTCATGTTCCAGCCCCAACTGAACAAAGTTAGCCAGCAGGTTTTGCCGTTCTAACTGGCGCACTGTGGTGCACAGTGAAACAGGATCGCTGCCTCGTTTAGTGATGGTCAGCCGCAGTACAAAAGCTTCGTTAAAAGCGCTGAGCTCTTTTAATATTCTCTGCAGGGCAGTTTTACCGGGTAGGAGCTGTTTACTTCGGTAAGCCGGGTTGCGCTGGGTATTTACCGGCGTCATCAGCACCATTCGAGGTGTGAGCCTGGCACCGTCCTGTTTCATTAATACCGGCAGCCACGGCGAGTTTTGCACAATTCTATCGCGGTCCAGAGCCTGCATGGAGCGCTCTATTTCGAGGTCGCGCTCAAGGGGCAGGCGCAACATTACGCGGTTGAGGTACTGCTGAAACACCGCCTGCCAGTGCTGATCCTGTTCCGCCAGTTGCAACACCGCATGATGACGCTGGGAGGCCGCATTAAATTCTACCCGGACATAGTCGAAATGAATGACTTCAGTAGCCGAACACAAGCCGGCAATATGCGGAAAGATAACCGGAATATCCGTAACCGAGGTAAATTTGGGTGAGCGGGTACAGGCAATGGTAAGTTGCGTGGCACTTAATGCCACCACAGCCACGGTTCTGCCATTCTGATACGCCTGGGTGGCCACCGAAAAGTTCGGCGTAACAGAGAGGTCGTTATTAAACTGAATATCCTGATAAGACTGGGTTTGAACCGTGAACGCGTTTATGATTTTTTCGCGTAACTTACGCTGCACCAGGCCCTGATAATGCGCCGAATTGGTAATCGACTCAAACACACCAACGGTATATTGTTCCATGTAGCGGGCGGTTTCTTTTTTCAGGATCTCCGTGCCCACTTTATCGAGGGTCATTTCAATACCAAAGTGAGAAAAGCGTTTTACCGGAAACTGAGCAAAGGCCGAGTTATCCGCCGGCGCGTCGGTTTGCGACGTTAAGCGTATAACTTCCTCTTTGATGACTTGTCTGGCCTGGGCATTCAGGCGCGACGAGAAACGGTTAAGACCCTCGAGCAGACGACCTTGCTGCTGATAAGGAATTAACGCGCGGATCACAGGTTGATGTTTTTTTATTATTTCCTGTTCTGTACTCATTTTTGTTAGTTTTTATGCAAGTACAATAGCTAAAAATTAACATAGCACAGTTGTTACGCAAAAAGCATGCACTTTTTACAGCGCCCTGTATGCCAGAGGCAGTGGGGTTTATAAGGAGTGTTGCAAACAGTCAGAGCGCCGAAACATCGGCATAAATGAGGTATTCCTCAATTAAATCCTCATTAACCCTGAAGATGTTACAAAACGGGATGGTCAGAGTACTGTCATCAAAACGGGTATAAGTCACTGTTCCCTGACATATTACCCCGGTTGGGGTTCGCCAGGTCTCAGCCACTGTGTGAGAAAGCGCTTTAACACTGTTGAAAAAGTCGTCGACCACGGCGGCAATGTTAGCCCGGCCAGCGACTATTGGTGCATTGCCAAAGCGAAAGGTGGCATGTTCTGCTAAAAAGCCTGCAAAGGTTTCGGTATCTTTATTATCAATAGCTTGAAATAGGTTTTTCACGGTGGGAGTCCTTGCAGGTAGCGCCGCTTGCATATCGCGAATGGTGTTAAAGCTAATGAAACCATGTTGTTGGACGCTTGACCAGCAAAAATTAGCGTGCCCGCCCAAGCTAGCAGCTCTTGATGGGAGCCTGTTCTATTTTTATCAGCCGGCCTTGTTTATCAAAGGCCAGGGCGACAAAAGTGCCTTCAACCAGGGCCGGATCTACTCGCTGCAGTGCCCGCAAATCATCAATTAACTCATGAGAAACAGTAATGGTCTGATTATCACAATCGGTAAACAACCAGTTTCCCTGATGGCTGGCCAGCATGGCCGGGCGCGAATAAAACACCTTTAATGTGGTTAACTGACGGGTATATTCACGGGTATACAAAGTCAGTTTTTCGCGATAATCGGGAAGGCTCGCCACGTCATCCTGATAGCCATGATATTCCACTTCCAGGGCAATGAGATCATTGTCAGGCATTGGCTGGTTAATAAGCGGGGCGCCCTTAACCAGCAGTAACAGGCTGCCTACTGCAGCAGCCAGCGCCAGCCACTCCCGGCCGGGCAATCTGGCTTTAGCGCGCTCAAGGAAGTGCTGTTGATTGCCGGGCTGTTGATTCAACACGGCCCGTTTTATCCGCCCTGGCGCCGGATAACGTTGCTTAGCAGTGTTGTATGCCTGTTGCAATGCGTCTTGACGGTCGGACTCGTTCATGATGTTTTCCAATGTTTTTTCAGGGTGTTACGGGCATATCGCAGGCGCGTTTTTACCGTTTCAACCGGCACATCACAGATGCTGGCAATATCCTGCAAACTAAATCCTTCCTGCTGTAGCGAGAAAGCTTCCCGTTGGGTAAACGGGAGATGTTTAAGCAACTGATGAAAGTCGGTTTCGTTATCACTCACCGGCGCTACTGACCCCAGGGAATCCGGGTCGGTATCGGCCTGCCAGCGCTTACTCTGGCGAAACTCATCGATAAGCATCCGATGCCCAATGGTAAACAGCCAGGCCTGAAAGCGCCCCTCACATTGATAGTCCTGCTTTGATTCCATTACTTTGAGCCAGACTTTCTGGGTGACGTCTGCCGCGGTGTTGGGGTCGCTCATTACCAGCAGATAATAGTACAAATTATTACAGTGCTGATCGTAGAGCGCGCTCAGGGCGGCGCTATCGCCCGTTTGCCGATAGCGCCTGAACAAAGTTTCGTTGCAGCTTGTGGCAGTTTCCGATTTCAGGAAAGTGCGTAGAAATCCGAGTTTAGCAATCCCCACAGGCGGTCCTTACTGCTCCAGCTTGAAGGTCAGTACTACTTGTAACCCGGTTTGACCCGCAGGTACAACTTTTTCTACCTGAGGCTGATAACGCCATTTTGCCAGCGCCCGTTTGGCTTCCCGGTTAAAGATACGCAGCGGCTCGGCATCCACTACGGTGATATTGGTTACCGTTCCCTGGGGCGTGAGGTCAAAGGTTAATTGCACCCAGCCTTCAATGCCTTGTCGGGCCGCATCGGCAGGATAGCTGGGGTTCACCCTGACTATCGGCCGTGCAGACGCATCACTTTGTTGGCCAAAGTCTGTATTAATGGCTATCTGATTGCCAGGTATGACTGGGTTTACGTTAACGCTAAGCTCATTGGGGCCAGGATCAGACTCAACCGGCTCTGGCAGCGAAGGGGGCTGCTCGAGCGTTTTTTCCATCGGCTTAACCGGTTGTCTGGTAATAGTTTCAGGCTCTTCCACGTGCAGTAAAAAATCATCAATTACCACCGGCTCTTCCACTTTTGGGGCTTCGCCGTGTTGCTCGATTAGTTTGGCCATCATTACAAACAAACCGAAAGTGACCAGCGCGGCCAGTAGCAGGTGACTCAATGGCCTGACATAATCACGGGTTGAAAGGTTGGATTCGCAGTTAATTGCATAGTGTGTACTCCCTGGTTTTGGGTATAACGACCGGGCAGCACAAAAGGGGTGAATTAAATTTCAAAAAATTGTCTCTACAAAATTTTACAATTTTGAACTTGCCGGGGGCAGTGCCGCAAGCGATTCTGGGGACTGCAGAATTAGTGGGCGGGCAGCGCAGATTTGTGAAATGCACATAACGCCGCAACAGGAGGGAGCATGAATGACGATAACCAGCCGCCGGAAGGTTATTTTGGTTGCTTTGGGAAAAACGCAGCCGAGGCATTAGCGATATTAATGCCGGTGGTTGATATCGCGTTAAAAGCCCATGAAACCGGCGACTATCAGGCATTCCGAAACGTGATGACAGACTCTCTGGCGGCCAGAATTACGCCTGATGGGTTTCAAAACGCTTACAAGGCAATTGCGCCAGAGCTTGGCCCGCTTATATGTAAGCGGCTACTTGCAGCAGTTAACCGGGCAGGCAACCCAAGGTTGCTGTTTGTGGCTCGATATACCAATACCAGCGATGATATTTTGATAAATATCACGTTTACCAACAGCGCTGATGCACCACTCATCAACGAGATGTGGATAGAGTAGAGGACAGCCGGATTAACTCAATGCCTTTAACCGGTAACCATTACCGCGGATCGTGGCGATTTCGATGCCGGCAGCAGGCGGCAGTTTTTGGCGCAGGCGGCTGATATAAACATCCACAATATTAGTCAGCGGATCAGTGTTGCTTTGCCAGACCCGGCTTAAAATACGCTCCCGGGTGAGCACTTTATTTTGCGACTCAATAAAATAGCTCAGCAGGTTAAATTCGATATTGGTTAGAGTAAGTTCTTCAGCTTTACCGTCTTGGCTAATGCTGGCCAGTTTGGACTCCAGATCCAGTTGCAGGTTGGCAAAGCTCAGCTGGCGAGGCGCTTTAGCCGGTTGCGAGCGATGCCGTCTGCCCAGCGCATTAACCCTGGCCAACAGCTCGTCGAAATCGAAGGGTTTGCACAGGTAGTCGTCGGCGCCTTTGTCGAGCCCGGTTACTTTCTCTACAATATCATCGAGGGCCGACAGGAGTAACACCATAGGGCCATGGCTGAGCTGTTTCAGGGCGGGCAGTATCTCCACGCTATCGTCTTCGCCAAACATTCTGTCGAGCACCAGCAAATCAGGCTGCTCCCGCTTAGCTAAATCAACCAGGTTATGCAGTGCAGTTTCTTTGATGCATTCAAACCCTTCGGCAGTGAGTCCGCGATAAAGGAAATTGACCAGCGAGAGTTCATCATCAGCAATCAGAATTTTCATTATTCAACATCCATTGGCAGATAAATTTGAAACAGGGTGCCTTCTCCCTGGGTGGAGTTAACCTGTATTTCCCCGCCATGCGCCTCAATAATGGCTTTGGCAATGGCGAGGCCAAGCCCCAGTCCTTCGGACTTGTGCTTAAAGCGCACAAAGCGTTCAAAAATATGGTTAATATCAGCAGGGGAGATCCCTTCACCAAAGTCTTTTATCTCAATGCAGGCACTGGTATCTAACTGCTTTAATGACACGTTAATGGGTGATTGAGGCGCTGAGTATTTACAGGCGTTATCCAGCATAATAGCAACCACCTGCTTAATGCGCTGCAGGTCAAATTTGAGCTCTAACGCGTTGGCCATCTCGTCAATGTCGAGGGTAAAGTGGCGATCTTCGTGCAGGCGCTGCCACTGGCTAACCTGATTTTGCAGGAAATCGCCTAGCGGCTGGCGCGAAGTGTCCAGTTTTAACTGACTTAGTTCGGCTCTGGCCAGCAACAGTAAGTCATCTACCAGTTCACTGAGGTTCACCGCCTGCAGCAATATTGAGTCCAGCGTTTCCCGGTAAACCTCTTCCGAGGCAGAAGACTGACGCAGAGTAACCTGGGCCTCACCCCTGATTATGGTCAGAGGCGTTCTGAGTTCGTGTGAGACATCAGCCAGAAACTGACGCCGGCGAGAGTCAACCCTGGTAAGTTGTTCGTTGACCTGCTTGATTTCCCGGGTGCGCTGCTCTACCTCAAATTCCAGCTGCTTGCGAGAATGTTCGGCTTGCATTTCGTGGTCGGCCAGGCGCGAAGCCAGCAGGTTTAGCGACGATACCAGTTGGGAGAATTCGGTATCCAGGGTTTCTGGTAAGCGCTGGTGGTAATCGCCTGCTGCAATGGCTTTAGTGCCGTTGTTGATAATGGTTAGCGGCTGATAGAGCTGATTAAACAGCCAGTAACAGGCAAGGATAATACATGGCATGGCAAACAGCGCCACGCCCACAGCAAACCACACAATGGCAGTGTTAAGGGTTTCTATTTTGGCATTAATGGCTGAAACCACATTACCCTGCCGTACTACAGCGGCGTTAATTGCCTCACGAAATTCATTATCAATCTTTACCTCGAGCAAGGTCTGCAAGCGGTTCTGCTGGTCCAGCGGGGTGTTGTTATAGGTGGCTGTGATGGCCTTAAATTCGCTGATGATGGCGTCTATCAGGCCGGCCAGTTCGTCGGTATCTTCAATGCTGCCGGCGGTCATCTTGCTGCCCAGAGCCTGCCTTTGTTGCAGTTCGAGACGGCGAATTTTGTCTAATGACTGAGCAATAAGCGCCTGTTTGTTGCGAATGATAGCCTGGTTGGCACTTTCTCCAAAAATCAGCTCGTCGGTGAGTTGTTTGAACATTCGATAGGAGATGCTGCTGAGTTTCTGATGTTCTGCCAGCAGTGTTTGTCCGGTATTACTTTGCTCCAGGTTAATTTGTGTCAGGTAGGCAGAAACAGCCGTACAGCATAGAGCAATCATCATGATCAGCCCTGAGGTGATCCCAAACAGATAGATTTTTCGCTTATACATGAACTTACTTCGCAACGCTTTAACATCCAATACGTAAAAATCCGAAAAACAGCACAATTTTGAACTACGCTTTGTGAACGCAATGTAAATTTGTCGCGTATTACATACGGTTTGACTGAGCGCGGTTTGCTCCTTGCAGCCTGGAAGTGCTCGGTAAACGCCATCTGAGGTAGACATATTTTTATAGGTGGAGTGCAGCATGTTCTGGCAACAGAAGACAAAAACCAACCAGGCTTTTCAGGCCCTTGAGCAAAGCATTATTGCGGTAGTCAGTATCGACGAAAAAAACCGGGTGACGTTTTTTAATCAGGCGGCCGAAAATATCTGGGGCTATCGTAAAAATGAAGTGATTGGTAAGAACGTGGCCATGCTGCTACCGCACGAATTGCGGGCAAATCATGATAATAACGTTAACCATCATCGCCAGACCGGTCAGGATAAGATTGTCGGCAGTTCCAGGGACGTGCAGTTACAACGCAAGGATGGCACTAAGCTCTGGGTACAGCTGTCGCTGTCTAAAATCGTGCTTAACGGGCACATCCATTACACCGCCTTTGTGCGGGATATTTCTCAGGAGCGCGATTCCAGGGAAACTATGGCGCAAACTCTGGAGCAGGCATTGGATGCGGTAGTCTGCATCGATGAGCATAACTGCGTTACCTTATTTAATGCTACGGCAGAGAAACTTTGGGGCTATGACCGTCAGGAAGTCCTCGGGCAAAACGTTAAGATGCTGGTTCCGCAGGCCATTCAGGCGAATCACGATAGTTATGTAAATGCCAATCGCGAAACTGGTAAGGATAAAATCGTCGGTACCAGCCGGGAAATAAAAATCGAACGTAAAGATGGTGAAGTGCTTTGGGGCCAGTTATCGCTGTCGAAAGTCAGGCTTGAAAACAAAACGCTGTATACCGCGTTTGTTAAAGATGTAACCCAGGAAGTACTGATGCGGGAAGAGCGTGAGATGCTCTCTATGGTCGCTAACGAAACGGATAACTCGGTTATTATTACCAATCCGGCCGGTTTAATTGTGTATGTGAATAAAGGCTTTGAAAGATTAACCGGATATTCGCTGACAGAAATTAAACACAAGAAACCGGGGGATTTCCTGCAAGGGCCGGAAACCTCACCTGATACCATTGCCCGCATTCGCCAAAACCTGCACGATCGCACGCCGTTTTATGATGAAATCCTAAACTATACCAAGAGTGGTGAGCCTTACTGGGTGTCGTTGTCTATCACGCCAATCCTGAACGAAAAAGGCGAGGTGAAGAACTACATTTCGGTACAGGCTAACATTACCGAAGTTAAACAGATGGCGCTCGATTTTACTCGTAAGATCAATGCTATCGACAATTCATTAGTGTTACTTGACATTGATAAAGACGGCCAGCTTAAAACGCCCAGTGATTTATTGGCCACAAAACTCGGCTCAAGTGCCACGCAGCAGGCTTTTGTGGATCATGTTTTACAGCAACTCACCGCAGAACATAAGGCTGAATTGCAGGACAGCGGCAATATCAAATTGCAGATCAACTTTGGCCAGGGTGATTTTATGTTGTCACTGGATGCCGGTATTTGCGCGCTGAAAAACTTTAAGAATGAAATTACCCAGTACGTATTATTTGGCATTGATATTACTGCCCGCCGGATTGCCGTAAATCAAACCCAGGAATCTATGAAAGGCGTGCTGAATGTTAGTCAGACCATCAGCAACATCATCGGCACTATCAACGGCATTTCAGAGCAAACAAATCTGTTGGCGCTTAATGCGGCCATTGAAGCGGCCCGGGCGGGTGACGTAGGCCGCGGCTTCGCGGTGGTGGCCGATGAAGTGAGAAGTCTGGCGTCGCACTCCAGGCAGGCCAGTGATGAGATTGATAAACTGGTAAAAGACACCGTAAGCCGAATAGACGATCTGGCGGTAATGCTGGGCAAAATCGACCAGTAAGTTAAGACACCGTTGCACAGCATTGATAATGCTGTGCAACAGCTGTTATTGCTGGCCGGCAAGTTCCCTGGCATCAAAATAAATAGCGTTGGCACCGTTTAGCTGCGGGCGGGCAAACAGGAAGCCCTGAAATTTACGTACACCGGCGTTGTTTAACCACAGCCATTCGTCGAAGGTCTCCACCCCCTCTACAATTAAGTGGCTGCCGGTGGCATTGGCAAATTCGAATACCGAATGCAGTATCGCCTGGCGTGGTCCGCTTTCGTGAATGCCATGAGTGATAGCGCGATCCAGCTTGATTTTATCCGGCATCAGGTCGGCCAATAACGAGAGGCCGGCATAACCGGCGCCAAAATCATCAAGCGACAGCCGGATCCCTACCGCACGAATATCTTCAATGACGGCAAAGAAGGCGTCGTTTTCTTTGACCATTTCACTTTCGGTAATTTCCAGAATAAGCTGTTCAGGCTTCAAGCCGCCTTCTTTGAGATAGTCCAGCAATTGGCTTACTACCCGTTCGTTTTTCGTTATTGCCCCAGGCAATAAATTAACCGATAAAGACTGGCCAGGCTGTAACAGTTTGGCCCCCTGGGCAATGGCAATGGCTTTGGATTTTAAGTCAAACTCATATCTTTGCTGCTCAGGCAGATCGGCCAGAATTAATTCAGGGTAACGGCCTTCACTGTTACGCAGCAACGCTTCATAAGATGAAATGCCTCCAATCCGGGTATCTACGATGGGCTGAAAGGCAAACTGAATATCGCTGGAAGGGTAGGGGGTAAGGTCAATCTGGCTGGTGGCTATAGTACACTCAACAGTGGCGCGTTCGGCTGCAGAAACACAACTGCGCCAGCGCCCGGTGGCAAAGCTGTTAAGCAGTGAAAATACTCTGCTGTCGCGCCTTACAGCAAGATCTGAAGGGAGCCAGTAGCACTGGCTATCGGGCTTAAGAATTAATGTTCGCAGGCTCCACTTACCAAAGTCACGCTTTGCACAGGCGCTGTCGAGCACTTTTACAATATTGGTGTGGCGCGGGTCGGTTTTTATATGCTCAAACAGCCTGTGGATCACATCGCCTTCACCTTCAAGTACCTGAAAGAAAAACTCGCCATCAAACAGCAATAACCCGGTAACATCGTTAGCCTGATTAAAAGGCTTAGAGTCAGCGACAATTTTATCGATATCCGGTTCCGACATCTTTTGGGTTGCACGACTGCGGTACACCAGCTGTCTTAACATCCACGGCTCCCACTTAAAAGACTGCAGATTTACACTTTAAGTATAGACACCCTTAGGAATACGAAAAGCAATAAAACTCAGATTATTGATGCAGATTAATTGGCATTGCAGGCACGCTACTTATTCAATAGCTAGGGGGCGGTTGTCTTTTTAATGTTCTTTTAATCTTCCTTTCAAGCTTTATTCAGGCGTGATGAATATTCTTATACATGAGCACCAAGCAGTGATTATTCAGCACTGGTTAGTTATCTGATTTCGGAAAAGAGAGTATTGTTATGCAAAAAATGAACTTGAAAATGTTAGTGGTTCTATCGTTCTCCTCGGCCGTGTTAACAGGTTGCGCAACCGCACAATCCCAGCAATTAAAAAGCAGTATGAATGAGCCTGCGGCAAATACTGCAGCAGCGTCGGTGGTGGATAATCGTCTGCTCTATTCAGATGCCTGTATTTCAGAACGCGAAGTGGTAGAGGCTCAGAAACTCTGGGGCGACGGGATTGTAAGAATAGGATCGGTCTATTCATCTGACGGCGACTATACCACTGCTGCGGCAGACTTTATTCAGGATATGTACGGCTACGACCTGAGCAGCGTGTTATTTAAACCGACGCTGGCCGCTAAAGTACAGTTTAGATCGAGCTTTGATGCGGCTTTATCGTATTTTGTGGGCGGTAACGAGGCTTACTCTGAAGATAAAGGGTTTGCCATTAAGCCCTACACCAAAGTGAAGTTTGATAATGTCGGCATTATTAATAACAGCTGCAGCATGGCGGTGGCCATGGGGAATTATTACTTTACCGACACCAACGGGGGCGAGACTAAAGTGGAATATACCTTTGCTTACGTTAAAGACAAATCAGGTAAGCTAAGAATTGTGGCTCATCAGTCATCGTTGCCTTATTCACCAATTTAAAACCTTTACGTAACAAAAGGTAGCTCTGAGGAGCTACCTTTTACTGTGTTTAATATACTGTTCGATTACCAGCTTAACAAAGGCCTGGCAATCGGTTGCTGTAGACGGGTCGTAATGGCCACCGTTGGTCAGATTATTGGAAAGGACCCGGATCCCCAGAAAAGGAATACCATAACTGTGTGCAATCTGTGCTGCCGAGGCGGTTTCCATTTCTTCAGTACTGGTACCAAATTTGGTATGCAGCCAGGCGATTCGGTCGAGCTCGTTGTTCCAGAAATTTCCACTGGCGATAGTGCCTTCCACTACTTTACCGCGCTTATACTGATCTTTTACCGCATGAGCCGCCGCCAGTAACTCAGCATCGGCAACATAGTAACGAATACGCTCTGCATCTTTGGCTGAGTCTCCCTCGCCGGCACTGCCTTCAGAGGCGAGAAGATCCATGGGTAACCAGTCAAGTGGAGCAGAGCCTTCACCTTTATCACGAAAAGGGGTTTTAAAATTACTCGCATTGACGCTGCGTTTGCCTAAAACAATGTCGCCAACCTGTAAATCAGGATCATGTCCGCCGGATGTACCCTGATTAATAATGGCCCGGGGATGATAACGTTCAATGCCAATCGCGGTGGCGGCAGCGGTGTTTTCCAGGCCTTTACCTGTTTGCGCAACCACTACCGGATAGCCGTTGAAAGTACCAATATAAAACGTTGCCTGACCTGCCTTCTCAGTGCGGACATCGTTCAGTAAGGACGCGAAATATTGCGCTTCGATGGGCATTGGCCCCTGGATCATAACCGGCGGTAAAGCCTGCTGCGAGGTGCTTATCTCTACGTTTCGAAACGCTTCTCCATAAGTTACAAAGCTGCTTAACGAAAAGACCAGCAGCAGGAGACGGGTGTAGAGTGTTTTCATTATTGATACCTTGATGAGCTTAGAGGAACCATTTCCAGATGATAAAGACAATCAGAAAGCCAAATAAATAAACCAGTCCGGCCCGGCTTAGCCACAGCACTACCGGGCCCCCTCTGAGAGATTCCGGGATATCATGACGGTTGACCAGGCGGTAGTTAAGCCAGGCAAAGACCGGCGTGGTCATAAAGGCCAGGGTCATGGCAAACCCCAGCATAGCCAGCAGGGCAGACTGGAAGAATAAAACCATGGCAAAACTGGCCGCAGCCACCAGTAACAACCATACCGCAAACACACTATCAGACACATCCTGTTTGCCTTTGAGCAGCGTGTAGCATTCTGCCAGGGCCCGCGAGTAACCGTCGTACACGGTAATCGCCGAGCCAAAAATACATAAAAAGGCAATTACGGCAATCAGATAACGGGACCATTCACCAATGGTGGATGCATATAAATCTACCAACTGGTGCGAAAAGCCGATACCGCCGCTCGCCAGTTCCTGACCGCTGCCATGCAATACCAGACTACCCAGTGCCAGGAACATCAGGGCCAGTAGTAACGTAACCAGATAGCCGAGGTTAAAGTCGAATAAGGCCGATTGCGGCGTGACTTTAGCTTCGTGACACTGCTCTTTTAACCATAGTGAAGTGATGCCAGATATTTCAATCGGGGCGGGCATCCAGCCCATGGTGACCACCAGAAAACCAATAGCTGCCAGCGTCCAGGGCGAGGGGGATTCAAAGTCGGCCGGCGCAACCGGGCCTTGTTGCCAGGCAATCACGGTGGCCGAAATAGTGGCGATAACCAGGGCTATCATAATCACCTTGGCCACCTGATTGAGCGCATGGTAATGGCCGGCCAGCAGGATAACCAGCGATACGATGAGTAATACAGCGGCCAGCCAGGGCAACGCCACATCAAACGGAATAAAGTAGCCCAGTAAGCTGGCTGAAAACAGCAATAAGGCAGCGGCATTCACAAAAGAAGAAATACCGTTAAGTGCAAAACTCATGAGCAAATAGGGCTTGCCCATGGTGAGATAACCCTGTTGCAGGGTTTTATTGCTACTGATGGTGTAGCTCACCCCTGCCCGGAAAAACGGGTATTTAAACAGGTTTACGGCCAGGATCAGCAATGCCAGTTGCCAGCCAAATTTAGCCCCGGCCTGAGTAGAGGCTACCAGGTGGCTGCCACCAATGGCGGCAGTGGCCATCAATACGCCCGGACCGAGTAATTTTAATAATTTTGCAAAGGATAAAGAGGCTTGGCTGTCAGCGCCTGACTGCATGGAGGGCACTTTGTTTTCCTGTTGGTTACCGGAGGATTAAATAATGGAACCAGTGTAAACTATTCTGCATCAGGGGTTGAGTGTAATTTAGCTACTTTATCGGTAATAAGCGCGGAAAACTGCGCAAGCTATTCTAAAACTCGCTAGCGGATTAGGATTGATATTGCATAAAGTGTGTTTGTCAGAAAGATAATCAATGGAATATAAACAAAGCAATCGGCAGGGATTTTTTAACCGCTTATATGTGCACTTCTTCTTGTATGCGGTGCCGCAACTCAGTGCTGTGGCGCTGGTTTTGACAGCCGATAGGGCGCTCCATGAAAACTATTGAGGCCATGCTACGCCAGGACAAACAGAGGATGCACCTATTACAGGCGGTGCAGGCACTGCAGTTGCCGGATTGTTTTATTGCCGCCGGGTTTGTGCGCAATATGGTCTGGGATGCTTTGCACGACTATCCACCTACACCGCTTAACGATGTGGATGTTATTTATTATGACAAGCAACAACAATTGGCGCCGGAAGACATCGAAAAGAAGCTGGCCAATACGTTACCTGATGTTAACTGGCAGGTTAAAAATCAGGCCGTGATGCATCATCGCAATCAGGACCCGGCTTATCAAAACAGCACAGATGCCATGCGCTACTGGCCGGAAAAAGAGACGGCGGTGGGCGTGCGCCTGAATGACAACCACCACCTGGAGCTGGCTGCGCCTTTTGGGGTTCAATCATTGCTTGAGGGTAAACTCACTCACAATCCGCTGCGTAGTAAGGTTATATTTGAACAGCGCATAGCCAGCAAGCAATGGTTAGAGAAATGGCCGAAACTTCAGGTCATAAGCTAAACGAAATTTTGTCAGTCTGGGACTAATCAATGACCATCAAGGGCAGCGCGACTCCGGACAATGCCTGGTAAATTGTGAGCCGGATATTTAACTGCTACTGTGACAGGCATAAGCGCCGCAAACAGCCGCAACGGGAGCAATCAGGAATGGATTTTTTATGAGCAAGCTTAATACCTGGCGAAAAGGTTATCATCAGCAGCCGCGCTGGTTGCGTGTAAGTGAATGGTGTCTGCTGGCGTATTTGCTGTATGCATTGTTACTCGGGCTAATAACGCCTTATGTATTAACCGCGAAATTGCCAACGGTCTTATCGCAAAGCCTCGGGCGGGAAGTGACCGTTGATACCATCTCGATTAATCCCTTTTTGTTACGTGTACGGGTGGCAAATTTTCGCATTGCAGAAGCAGATCAACAGGGCGACTTTATCCGCTTTACTCAACTGGAGGCCGATGCGGCATTCTGGCGTACCTTATTAACTTTTACACCAACCCTTGAGCATTTCTATTTAAACGGTCCTTATGCGCGGTTAGCCCGTGAGCAGGGTGGTGAAACCACGGAGTTTAACTTTTCAGATATCATTCGGCATATTCAGTCACAAAGTTCGCCCGAGGAGACAAACGAAGAGTCGGGTGATGAAAACGGCATCCCGCACCTGCGACTCGGATTGTTAAATGTAACCGATGGCAAAGTAGAAATCTTCGACCGGGTCAGCGGTGCTGAACTGGTTTATCCCGACCTGGCGCTGGAGCTGGCTAATCTGGATACCCATGCGACGATTTCAGATAGCGCACAAAGCAAAGAACAAGGCAGCCCGGATAATCTGTACCAGGTGAATGTAACGACTACCGAAGGCGGCACCCTGTACGTGGATGGTCTGTTTCAGCTCGCGCCACTGGCTCTTACCGGCAAAGTGGTGATAAAGAAACTAGCCCTGCCACCGCTATGGCCGCTGTCTGATGACATCATCAAAGCGCGGTTAACCGATGGGACATTGGATTTCTCAGTAGGTTATGAGTTGAGGGAAACGGAACAAGGCTTTAACTTCAGGGCAAATGATGGTCAGCTGGCTGTTCATTCACTGGCGCTGTCTGATACAACCAGTCAACGCATCTCGCTGGATACGTTTAGCTTAACCAATATGCGGCTAGACACTGATTCGCAGCGGGTGGATATTGCTGGCTTGAAGCTTGAAGCGCCTTATATCAACGGCGTTTACGACAATGACGGGCTGGATTTGGTTAGTCTGCTGATGCCAGCCGGAATAGCACAAAATAACGCGGAACCCGAAGATAACTCACAGCCAGAGGAAACAACTGCCTGGCAGGTTGTGCTGGGTGAGTTGGCGATTAGCGAGGGCGATGTCCAACTTCACGATAAAGCCGTTGCACAGAGCATGTACTGGCGGGTTCATCCGATTACGGTGACAACAAGCAAAATAGACAGCGACTTCTCAGTGCCTGTTGACTATGATGTTACACTGGCTATCAGCGGTAATTCTCAGGCTATACCGGAGAATGCCCAGGGAGAATTAATCACTCGAGGCAGTGCCGATCTGGCAACGCAGGCAGTAGTCGGTGAGCTTACAATCGCGGATATCGCGCTGTCACAGGTGCAGTCGTATTTAACGCCTTTCGTTAACATATCCTTATCTGAGGGGGGATTGTCCGCCACTACCCGCTACGAAGTTGCAGAGAGCGGTAAAAAGCTACTGGTGAGTGGTGATGCAACCGTTGATAACCTGACCATTCTGGATGGACTGCACTACGAGCCGTTAGTTAAATGGCAATCCCTGGACGTAGCCGATCTACGCTTCAGTCTTGACGACAATACGCTGGCTATCGCCTCGATTAATATTACCGAGCCCTACGCGAAAATCCTTATCGACGAGCAAAAACGAACCAATATCGGTGCGATTATCCGTAGTGGTGAATCTTTTTCTGATGATGCATCGCAAACCGGTAACGCTGAGGGAGACTCTGTTAATACGCCAGAAAACGGCGAAGCTGAAGGAGAGTCTGTTGATACGCCAGAAACAGGCGTCGTTGAGGGAGACTCTGTTAATACGCCAGAAACCGGCGACGCTGAAGGCTCAACTTTAGCAATCAGTATCGCCGCCATTAACCTTATTAACGGCAGTGCTTACTTCGCTGATGAGTCCTTAACACCGCAGTTTGCGTCGAGTATTGAATCGCTAAACGGTTCTATTGAGCAACTCACCTCCGATGCCGGGAGTGCTGCGAAGGTTGCCATTAACGGCAAGATAGACAGTTATGCGCCGGTGTCTCTCAAGGGCGAGATTAACCCATTGCTGGAAGAATTATTCCTCGATCTGGATTTTGCCGTTGAGGGCGCTGAGCTCTCCTCGGTGAACCCTTATTCAGGCACTTACATGGGCTATTACATCGATAAAGGGCTATTGTCTTTGGATGTTCGCTACAAGGTACAAAACAGTGAGCTTGATGGCAATAATCACGTAGTAATTGATCAGCTTACGCTGGGCAGAAAAAGTGATTCGGAGCAGGCGCTGAGTTTGCCACTGGGCCTGGCTGTAGCCTTGCTGCAGGATAACGATGGGGTGATTGATTTGGGTCTTGAAGTGTCTGGCGATCTAGATAATCCGGATTTCAGTTTCGGCTCGATTATTTTAAATGCCCTGGGCAATCTGATCACCAAAGCCGTGACCGCGCCGTTTACCTTTCTGGCCAGTCTGGTGGGCAGTGAGGATGAACTTAACCGGGTCGATTTCGCCGCAGGCCAAGACTCACTTGATGAACAAGCTACACAACGCCTCACTACGCTGGCCGAAGCGCTGAATAAGCGGCCGGGTTTACGGGTGAGTATAGAGGGCACAGTTGATGCAGTGAGCGACGCCCGGGAACTGGCGGTGGCGCAACTACACCAACAACTTCTTGAACGCAGTGCACAGGATGCTTTACCGGATAACTTCTCTGCCAGTAATGTGCCCCTTGAGGGGCCGTTAGCGAGTACCCTTGAAACCCTGTTCAGCGAAACATTCTCGGATTCCATTCAGGACGAACAACAGCAGATCCGGGCGCAACTGCAAAATAACAATGACGAACCCGTTACCGAACAGCAGGTCACGCGAGCCTTGCATATATCGATGTATAACCGCTTGAGAGACAGTATTACCATTCCCGAGAGCGAACTGGCCGCACTGGCACAAAAACGTGGCAAGCGTGTGAAGGCCTATTTGGTTAATCAGGCTCAGGTCGATGCCGGACGCCTGTTTTTACTTAACAGCCGCGAACACTTGCAGTCTCAGTCGAGCAGTGTGGAATTGTCGTTGCAGGCCGATTGAGTGGATTAGTCATTAACACAGCGAGATAAACTTAAATTAGGTGTATTAGGACAATAAAGAAAGGATTAATGAAGGCGCTTGATTTGCTTGTGACAGCACAGTCGTACTTGCTTGTTGCAAAATCTGGGCTTTCGCTAAAGCGGCAGTCTCTTGTGCAAAGTCGGCATCTGTAATTCTGCTTCTCGATGCATTCATATTTTCTTGGATGTTCGAAAGATTGCGGATAGTTGATTGAAAACGATTCTGAGTTGCTCCCAAACTGGCTCGTACATCACCTATAATACCCAGTGCATTTTCAAGCGCTTCAAGTGCGCCTTTTCCTTCTCTGCCATCAGATGTGTAAACACTGTTTGAATTACTGTTAATGCTCGATAGATTCGAATCAGCTTCGGCAGTAACAATAGGTGTTTCACTATTAGCATCAGCACCTCCATATACTACCCTTCCGTTTTCAACCGTCGCAATACTGCCACCTAACGCCCTGTTCACCTCTTCGGCAAGTTTGTCGGCATCTGGGGTTGCGCCATTCCATACATCATTGCCAGTCAGGTTTACTGAAACCTCCACGTGTTTTCTCTCACTAGCAATGCTTACCAAAACGTTGTAATTTCCCGCAGTTATACCTCTTGTGTCGAACAGTATGTTTCCGGGCAAAGCGGATCCACGTCTATCCCTGATCTCGGAGCCATCATAGACAGGGCCAACACGTGAGGAGGCTAAATCAAGTCCTGCAATGCCTAATCCTATACTGCTGAAGGTAGAGCTTTCACTGTTAGTAATGTTGACTCCAATGCCCTGTCCACCGTTTGCTCCCACCTGAAAGCTACTCTCATAACGACCGTTGAGGATTTTCTCTCCGGCGAACTCCGTACTCTGACTGTTACGGTTGATTTCTCCAATTAATGCCGTTGCCTCTTTTTGCAGGGCAGCGATGTCAGCCTGGCTGTAAACACCATTCGACGCCTGGATTACTAACGTCCTGAGTCGCTGAAGATTCTGCGTAGTTTCCGACAATGCGGCGTCAGCTGTTTGAGTAAGCGAAATCCCATCATTTGCATTTCGAACCGCAACTTTTAACCCTTCTATTTGCGATGTCATCCTGTCACTGATTTGTAAACCCGCCGCATCATCTGCGGCCTGATTTATTCTTAACCCCGAAGATAACCGTTCATATGCCAGCGACAAGGTATTAGATGTGCTGAATAAAGAGTTTCGTGCAGAAATTGATGAAGTGTTAGTGTTAACAAATAAAGTCATTCCATGATATCTCAAAACTCAAACAGCTTGTCGGTGAACTATATCGGCTCTAACTGCAATTTCTTTAACTATAAATGTCAATAGAGCACTGAAAAATAGAAACATTTACTAATTAGTAACTCACTTATCGACGAGCTTGTTACTCCTGCAAAATTGAAAGCACGGTATATATGACCAAATAATAAAATAACAGGTTAGCCAAGGTTCGAATTAGTAGGTCAACTCTCAGTTAGTACGCCTGCTTTTGAACAAAGATAGAAGTAGTAAATTATACCCTCGAAGGTATAGTGTTTGTTTTTTGCTGGCTGTCAGCTTGGGTTTGAATTTCTACAAATAAGCAATCGGAAAGCGGCGCATTTAGCGCCGCTTAGCAGGGAGATAATGTCTTAGTGGTTACTGTTTGTTTTCCAGTAATGCACTGCCAATTTCAATTTGGCGGGGCTTTTTCTCTTCCGGAATTTCACGCTCCAGGTCGATATTGAGTAGCCCGTGTTCCAGGTTAGCGCCGGTTACTTTTACGTGGTCGCCTAAGTGGAACTTACGTTCAAAGTTGCGCTCAGAAATACCTTTATGCAGGAACTGACGTTTTTGTTCCTCATCCTGGCTTTCCTCGGCCTCTTTTTTACCGGCCACAGTCAGCGCGTTTTCCAGCACCTCGATGGTCACATCGTCTTTGCTGAAGCCGGCTATGGCCATGCTGATTCGGTATTTGTCTTCGCCCAGTAACTCAATGTTGTAAGGCGGATAGGTGGCTTGATTGCCGTTTTGAGAAGCTGCATCAATCATGGATGCCAAACGGTCAAAACCAATAAAAGAACGGTAAAGTGGAGATAGATCGATAGTACGCATAGTCATATCCTCGCAATTAAGCAATATGTAAAGTTAGGTTTAACACCATCCCGCTTAGCGGCGATGGTACTGCCGGTCTTATCTTTAAGCCCCGACAGTAAAAGAGATATGTGCAGCTGGTTCTTTTTCAATAGTGTGCATAAAAAAATCCCGCTTTTTTTAGCGGGATTTTTTAAAATCAATTTAAAATTAGAAAGTTACATGGCTACAGATTTTACAATATGGCCATCTTTAACCACCAGGCCAACGTTTTCGAGCAGCGAAATATCATCCAGCGGGTTACCTTTTACGCCCACAATATCGGCTTTTTTACCGGCTCTGATACTGCCTAAAGTTTCCTGTTGTTTAAGCAGTGTTGCCGGATGAATAGTGGCTGCCTGAATCGCCTGCATTGGTGTCATACCAAAGCGCACCATGCGGGCAAACTGCTTGCCGTTGTCACCGTGAGGGTAAACCCCGGCATCCGAACCAAACACCATTTTCACCCCGGCTTTCACCGCTTTCTGAAAGTTTTCACGCTGACGTTTGCCCACAATACGCTCTTTAGCGAGACTTTCTTCTAGGATGCCGGCTTTTTCGCCTTCACTTAAAATATACTCGGTAACGTAAATATCCATCGAGAAGTAAGTGCCATGCTCGAGCGCCAGTTCAATGCCTTCCTCATCCAGTAAACTAACGTGCTCTACCGAGTCTACACCGGCTTTAATGGCTGTTTTAATGCCACTTGTACCGTGCGCATGAGTGGCAACGGTTAAGCCGCGCATGTGGGCTTCGTCTACCAGCGCCTGCATTTCCTCGAAGGTGTATTGCTGCACACCCACTTTGGTACCTTTCGATAATACGCCACCGGTGCCACAGAATTTAATTACCGTAGCGCCGTATTTAATGTTGCGACGCACAATTTCACGAACTGCCCAGGGGCCGTCTGCTACGCCTTCACTGACGGTATGAAATTCATAAGGCAGCAGGTTATTGTCGCAGTGCCCGCCGGTTACGCCCAGCGATGGGCCCGAAACAAACATCCGTGGCCCTTGAATGTCGCCATCGTTAATGGCATCTCTTAAGGCCACATCGGCAAAGCCGGGAGCACCAACATTACGCACTGTGGTAAAGCCTGCCATAAGCGTGGCTTCGGCATGTTTTACACCGGTCAGCGTGACACGCGGCAGGGAATCCGCCAGACGTTTATAGCCGTGTTTGGTGGCGTCAGAGGTGAGGTGAACGTGCATATCCATTAAACCGGGCATGAGCGTGTAATCGCCCAGTTCCATCACATCGGCATCAGAGGGGATCGTTACCGAACGCTTGGTACCGGCAGCCACAATGGTATTGTCTTCCATGACTACTACAGCATTAGTGATCAGCTTGCCATTTTCCACGTCGATCATACGGTCGGCGGTCAGTACTGTGGTTTTAGCACACGCGGCAGAAGCGCCAAGCGTCAGTGCAAGGAGTGTTATTATCGTTTTCATTGAATACCCTGGAATGTTAAAGCTTAAGGTACAAAACTAGCAGTTAGCCAGCGTAAGGTATAGGTTAATCGCGACTAAGCGGCGCTATTGAGCGAGGAAATTTCAGTTGCTCTGAGCACCGCGGTCGCGCAGTTTAAAAATGAGGAAAACCAGCCCGATTAAACCGGTTAACAGCCACAGCGGGAAATCGCCCCATTGACGATAAGGCGTGCTGCCGGATACGGTTGATAAGTTGGCTGATAGAGCGGCAGTTTCAAACTGCGGCAACTGCGCAACCACTTTACCCCGATGGTCGATAAAGGCCGATATACCGTTGTTGGTAGAGCGGATTACGCCAATGCCCAGCTCTTTGGCGCGCATACGGGCAATTTGTAAATGCTGAGCCGGGCCGTGAGAACGACCAAACCAGGCGTCGTTGCTGACGGTAATAATAAAATCAGTGTCGGCGTAAAGGTTGGCTCTTACCTGGCGCGGAAAGGCAATCTCAAAACAAATGGCCGGGGCGAGGTGCAGGCCATTAGCCAGCAGGTTGGGTTGTTGAAAATCGCCACGACTAAACGATGACATGGGTAAGTCAAACAAAGGAGCCAGCGGCCGCAGTAAATCCTCAAAAGGCACAAACTCGCCAATGGGTAACAGGTGGTGCTTGGCATAGCGGTTGCCATGAAAATAACGGTAATGGCCCTGTTCATCCTCGGCATGGGATTTACCCAGTACAATCAGATTGTTCCAGGCTTCCTGACTTTCAAAATTATAGTTAACCACACCGGTGATAATGGCCGTATCGTAGCGGGCGGCCTCGGCGTTCATATCAGTGATAAAATCCTGAGCCAGCATTTCCAGTTTGGGAATAGCGGCTTCGGGCCAGATGATCACATCGTTGTCCCATACCAGGTTAGTCAGCTCCCGGTAGGTGTTCATGGTCGGCGCGTCCTGTTCGGGAACCCAACGCAAAGACTGTGCGATATTACCCTGCGCCATACCAATAGAGACCGGCTGTTGGGGCTCAACCCAGTTAACCGTATTTAACAGCAGCGCTGCAATGGTCACCGAGCCGGTAATGGCTATGGCCTGTAAAAATCGTTTGGTCAGGGTGGCCACGGCTAACGCGCTGACTATGGTCATTATTAACCAGGTCATGCCGGTTTCGCCGAGCACAGGCAACCAGCCAGATAGCGGGCTGTCGAGTTGACTGTAACCTAAGGATAACCACGGAAAACCGCTTAGTAACCAGCTTCTGAGCCATTCAGCGATAAACCAGATCGCAGGGAGCAGCAGGGGCAACAGAGCAGGTTTGACCCACCGTTTAGCAAAGTAAAAACTGAACGCGGGAAACAGCGCCAGGTAGGCACTGAGTAAAAACATCATCAGCACTGAAGCGATGAGGGGCATGCCGCCAAAGTCAGCAATACTCACGTGCACCCAACTGATCCCGGCACCAAACCAGCCCAGACCAAAGGTCCAGCCCAGCCAGAAGGCTTTTTTAGGGGTATCAGTAAGGAGTAACTGACGTAGTGCCACCACCAGAGCGACAGGCGTGATCAGCCATAAATCGAAAGGGGCATAGGCCATAGTTAACGACGTGCCGGCCAATAACACCAGCACTAAAGGAAGCCACTTTCTCAAGCCAATTACTCCAGGTCTGGCAGGGTCACTTTCAGTTGCATCAACCGGCGTTTATCCGAGTTGGTAATTTTAAACTGGATGTTATCAATAGTGATTTCATCACTGGTGGCAGGCATATGGCCAAAGGCTTTTAATACGATGCCGCCAATAGTATCCGCTTCCTCTTCGCTGAATTTGGTTTCAAAGAAGCGGTTAAACTCATCAACTGGTACCAGAGCCTTAACCGAATACGTATACTTGTTAAGCGGACGGATATCATCGGTGCCGTCTTCTTCCAGATCGTATTCGTCTTCAATCTCACCAACGATAAGTTCAAGAATATCCTCGATGGTCACCAGGCCAGATACACCACCATACTCGTCTACCACAATGGCCATGTGATAACGCTGCTGGCGGAACTCCTTGAGCAGTACATCAACCCGTTTACTTTCCGGGACGATTACCGCCGGACGTAACACGTCTCGCAAATGGAAAGCCTGATCATCGTTATTAATAAACGCGTAGCGGAGCAGATCCTTAGCTAATAGGATGCCTTCGATATGGTCTTTATCTTCGTTAATAACGGGGAATCTGGAGTGAGCGCTGTCGAGCATGACAGGCAAAAATTCTTCAACCGGCTGGTCGATGTCGATGGTAACCATCTGAGCGCGTGGGATCATGATGTCCCTTACCCGCATTTCGTTGACGCCAATAACGCCTTCGATCATTTCTCTGGTTTGGGGGTCGATCAGCTCGCGCTGTTCGGCTTCGGTGATGACCTCAACCAGGTCTTCTTTACTTTGCGGCTCTCCGGAGAATGAAAGCTTTAGTTTATCAAACCAGCTTTTTCCCGAGGAGCCGTTGGTAGAGTGGGGGTTATCGTCGCTCATAATGTCCGTGTCTAATTAGCGTTATAGGGTCTGTTTCTTGTTTATTTTTGGCTTTACGGCCCGCATGAACAATGAAAAAGCGCCTGCGTCTTTTGCAAAGTTAATCGTCTTGATACGGGTCGTCAATGGATAATTTGGCTAACAGGTCAATTTCAAGTTGCTCCATGGCCTGCGCTTCATCTTCTTCAATATGATCGTATCCCAGTAAATGCAGGGTGCCGTGAATAATCATATGGGCATAATGATCGCCAATCGCTTTGTGCTGCTCAGCAGCTTCTGCGGCGATAACCGGCACGCAAACAACCAGATCGCCAAGCAGGTTAAGCGGCACTTCCGGCGGGCACTCAAAGGGGAAAGACAGCACATTGGTTGGCTTGTCTTTGCCGCGGTATTCGTGGTTAAGCGACTGCGACTCGTCGCTATCAACAAACCGTACGGTGAGTTCTTTTTCGCCTGCCTCCAGGTGATTCAGAACCAACGAAGCCCACGCGGTGAGCTGGACTTCGTCCGGAATAGAAGCGATAAGTTCAGCGGCGCCTTCATAGGCCTGCTGGTAATCAACAATAGCGCTCACTTAGTCATCACTCTCGTCGGATTTGTCTTGCTTTTCCTGTTCCTGGGCTGCTTTTTTAGCAATCCGGATACGCTCCTGCTCGGCGTCGTAATCTTCATAAGCCTGCACAATGCGTGCAACAACCGGGTGGCGAACCACGTCGCCAGCGGTAAAGAAGTTAAAGGAAATGTCGTTCACATCCTGCAACACATTAATGGCGTGACGCAGGCCAGAGCGCGCGCCGCGCGGTAAATCCACCTGGGTAATATCACCGGTGATAACCGCCTGGGAGTTAAAGCCAATCCGGGTGAGGAACATTTTCATTTGTTCTACCGTGGTGTTCTGGCTTTCGTCAAGAATGATAAAGGCATCATTGAGCGTACGGCCACGCATATAAGCCAGCGGGGCGACTTCAATAACATTACGCTCCATAAGCTTTTCCACTTTCTCGAAGCCCATCATTTCAAACAGGGCATCGTAGAGAGGGCGCAGATACGGGTCGACTTTCTGAGATAAATCGCCGGGTAGAAAACCGAGTTTTTCACCGGCTTCAACCGCCGGGCGGGTCAGCAGAATACGGCGCACTTCCTGACGTTCCAGCGCATCTACGGCGCAGGCAACTGCCAGATAGGTTTTACCGGTACCCGCCGGGCCGATACCAAAGGTAATATCGTGATTGACCACATTGGCCACATACTGCGCCTGATGCGGATTACGTGGCTTAATAACGCCACGCTTGGTTTTGATATTGATTTCCTTGCCGTACTGGCCGGATTCTTCGCGCTCAAGGCAATTGGCTTCCTGAATGGCAAGGTGAACCTGCTCAGGCGGTAAATCCGGAATCAGTCCTTTAATGGGCTGCGTCTCGATGTACAGTAACTTAAGTAACTCACCGGCCCCTTTGGTTTGCTGAGGCTCCCCAACAATCTTAAAAAAGTTGTTGCGGTAGGTGATTTCGACGCCCAGTCGACGCTCAATTTGCTTGATGTTATCGTCGAAAGGACCGCACAGGCTGGATAACCGTTTATTATCTTCCGGTTCCAGCACGACTTCATTACTTACCAGTTTACTCAAGTTGCTTTACTGCCTCTTAAATTGAAGGTTGAAATTGGCTTACACCAAGTTCATCAGGCAGCTCGGCCTGATGCTTGGCTAAAATACTTTGTGGTGATACGGCTACGCGCAGGCCCATATCGGCCTCGCGACGAACCACTTCACCACGCAGTGAGTTACTGAATACATCGGTGATTTTAACATCCACAAACTCACCTATCATATCCGGCGTACCCGGGAAGTTAACTACCCGGTTATTCTCGGTACGCCCCTGTAACTCCATAATGTCTTTTTTCGATGGGCCTTCCACCAGGATGCGCTGCTCGGTATCCAGCATATTGCGGGCAATGCGCAGTGCCTGCTGGTTAATACGTTGCTGCAACAAATAAAGACGTTGTTTTTTGGTGTCTTCGCTTACATCATCCACGGCATCTGCCGCCGGTGTGCCCGGACGCGCCGAGTAAATAAAGCTGAAGCTCAGGTCATAATCCACTGCCTGAATTAAATCCATGGTGGCTTCGAAGTCAGCATCGGTTTCGCCTGGGAAGCCGATAATAAAGTCAGAAGACATGCTGATATTCGGGCGCACTTTACGTAATTTGCGGATCTTTGACTTATATTCAAGGGCAGTGTGGCCGCGTTTCATTAAATTCAGAATGCGATCGGAGCCACTTTGCACCGGCAGGTGCAGGTGATCAACCAGCTCCGGTACGGTTTCGTACACGGCAATAATATCGTCGGTAAATTCCACCGGATGTGAGGTGGTATAACGGATACGGTCGATACCATCAATGGCGGCAATCAGTTCCAGCAGTTCGGCAAACCGGCACACAGAACCGTCGTGGTGCTCGCCACGAAACGCGTTTACGTTCTGACCCAAAAGGTTAACTTCACGTACGCCTTGTTCGGCCAGCTGTGCGACTTCCAGCAGTACGTCGTCCACCGGGCGACTCACTTCTTCACCACGGGTGTAGGGCACTACACAGAAGCTACAGTATTTGGAACAGCCTTCCATAATCGACACAAAAGCCGTTGGGCCTTCTGCGCGCGGCTCTGGCAGGCGGTCGAACTTTTCGATTTCCGGAAAGCTGACATCCACAACCGATGTTTCACCAGCCTGGATTTGGTTAATCATTTCAGGCAGACGGTGCAGGGTTTGCGGCCCGAAGATGAGGTCGACAAACGGCGCCCGCTGACGAATATGGTCGCCTTCCTGGGAGGCCACACAACCGCCCACGCCAATGATCAGATCCGGGTTGGTCTTTTTCAGGTTCTTCCAGCGGCCCAGCTGATGGAATACTTTTTCCTGGGCTTTTTCGCGGATAGAGCAGGTGTTGAGCAAAATAACATCGGCCTGCTCCGCTTCTTCGGCCAGCGAATACCCGTGAGTTGAATCGAGCAGATCGGCCATTTTTTCCGAATCATACTCATTCATCTGGCAACCCCAGGTTTTGATGTACAGCTTTTTACTCATAACAATTCGATAATCACGTTGGGCTGGCGCCAATACTCAGGATAATTAAGCTAACCCCGGGCGCGCAGCGATATTGGTCAAAATAGCCGCGTATTTTAACTGTTATAGACCCTGATCGCCACCCTTGTGAACCGGTCTGAGCGGGATTTTAGCGCTTTTTCGATCCAGCCCAAGGCAAGTTTACGTAACAGCGTAAACTTCATGATTTATTGCTAACGCACTGATATAAAGCGCATGTTAGATTTAACCCCTGAGTTGGGGCATAATCGCAGAACATAAACAGGGTTCCTATATGTTTGATTTTTGTATTAATGGTGCTGGCATGGTGGGCGCCGCCACTGCGTTAGGGCTGGCACAGCAGGGTTATCAGGTAGCGATTATAGAACAGCGTCCGCCGCAGCCTTTTGAGGCCGTCCAACCGCCGGATTTACGCATGTCAGCCATCAGTGTGGCATCGGTAGATCTGCTGCGTGCGCTGGGGGCCTGGCAACACATTGAAGCTATGCGGGTCCGCTCTTACAGTGAGTTATCCGTGTGGGAGCGGCCGGATTGCCGAACCGATTTTACCGCCAGTGATGCCGGTTATGAACGCCTGGGCTACTTTGTAGAAAACCGGCTGATTCAGTTAGGTTGTCATCAGGCGCTGAAAGACTTTGATAACGTTACCTGGTACTCACCGGCGCATATTGCCGGCATTAAGCGCTCTGCCAGCGCTGATGAACCAGTGATTATTCGCCTGGAATCCGGTGACGAAATTACCGCTAAATGGCTGATCGGAGCCGATGGTGCCGAATCCCAAGTGCGTCAGCTTGCCGGGATAGGTATTTCAGGCTGGCAGTATGCTCAGCAGGCCATGGGCATTATTGTGGAATTTACTCAGCCGGTGGCCGATTGTACCTGGCAGCAATTTACCCCGCACGGCCCACGGGCATTATTGCCGATGCACGATAATTATGCCTCGCTTATCTGGTACGACAGCCCGGCGCGTCTGGCCGCACTGACAAAACTATCGCCAGTCCAGTTAAAACAGGCTATCGAAAACGACTTTCCGCCATTAGGCGATGACTTTACGGTATTGAATAAAGCCGCTTTCACCCTCATTAGAAGACATGCCAGTGAGTATGTGGTGCCTGGCGTTATTCTGGTTGGGGATGCAGCACATACCATAAATCCATTGGCCGGGCAGGGCGTAAACCTGGGATTTAAGGATGTAGCTTGCCTGTTGACTCAAACAGCAAATGGCCAGGCGAACGGCGAAGACTTTGCAGCTCGCTTACGCACCGGTTACCAACGGCCACGTCAGCGCGATAACGCGCTGATGATGTCTGCCATGGATGGGTTTTATACCACCTTCAGTAATGATCATACGCCGCTGAAATGGCTGCGGAATGGCTTGCTAAAACTGGCGCAACATACCGGGCCAATAAAGGCCCAGGTACTCAAATACGCAATGGGATTAGCTTAATGACCATACTTTATATTCTTGGCATATTATTTCTGGCACTGGTAATTATTGTGCCTTTGCTGGAAAAGTCGAAATGGCGAATGAGCGGAGAGGATATGTCGAAACTGACCCGCTGGTTCTGGCCGCTATTAATGATTTTACTGGTTGCTCAGTTAATCAAAATGCTGGTGACTTAGGCCGGCCAGGTTAGGGCGCGGGCGTTATTACTGCGCCCACTCTCCGCATAAATCACAAACAATTTTATCCACCATCCAGCTCAGGCTTGCCGGCGATTCCACGCTGGTTGCCAGAGTTCGCATGGCGATAAACTGGCCCTGTAACCACATTGCTGCGCGCTCAACCGGTATATCAGCGGCCAGTTCACTCGTACTCCGGGCTTTTAAAATCACCGCCTGAAAGGCTTCACGCAAGTGTGCCAGCGCAGCTTGCAGCTCACTTTTTACGCCTTCTGGCAGTTCCGCCCAGTCGGCCTGGGTTTTCACAATCAGGCACTGAATTTTATGCGCGGCGCTGTCCTCTACCGTTAAAGGGAAGCGCAGGAATTCGCGTAGTTGCTGCAACGGTGTATCACTGTTTGCCACAGCCATAATCTGACCATGCAGTACGCCGGTGTAATGATTAAGCACCTCAAGATACAACCCTTCCTTACTGCCGAAAGCGGAATAAATACTACCAGGACGTTTATCCAGCGCCGTCTGCAGGTCTCGCATGCCGGTGCCAAGATAGCCTTTTAACCAAAAGACCTCGGTTGCCTGTTGAATACTTTGTTCCCGTGGATAACCCATTCGTCTACCTTATAAATATTAATTTGAACGATCGCTCAAATTTAACTTGAGCGATCGTTCAATCAGGCGTTATGGTAAAGCTTCACCAACCAAAAATAAAGGACAGCTATGACAGATTTTACCATTCACACAATGAAAAGTGCGCCGGAAGCAGCACAGCCGCTACTAAAGGACTCCATTGCCTCATTTGGCATGATCCCCAATTTACACGGGGTGATGGCGGAGTCTCCGGCGGTGCTGCTGAGCTATAAATTTTTACACACTCAGGCTCAGAATACGTCGTTCAGCCCTGAAGAGCTCACTGTAGTGTGGCAAACGGCGAATGTGGAGCACGAATGTCACTACTGTGTACCAGCGCATACTGGCATTGCCAAAAGTATGAAAGTGGACGATAGCATTACCGAAGCACTAAGAAATAAAACCCCGTTGCCAGACAAACTGGAAGTGCTGCGCGAAACAACCAAAGCCATTCTGCTCGACCGGGGCAATCCGGATACCGCTAAACTTACTGCCTTTTTTGATGCCGGTTACAGCAAGCAGCAGCTGTTGGAGATTATTTTGATTCTGGCGCAGAAGGTTATGAGTAATTACATTAACCATCTGGCCGATACACCGGTGGATAAAGCCTTCGCGAAATATGAGTGGCATCCAGCCTAAAGCAAACAGGGCCTGATTCATCAGGCCCTGTTGTTAATTACCAGATACCGTCTTCAGTTTTACCCTGAATCTCGCAGTCGCCGGTTTTGTATTCCGGCGTTTCGCCCCGCTCGCGTTTATTAAAGTAATCCTTGCTAATACTGACGATAGTGGGTGTCATCCACATGATGGCGATAATATTGATCACTGACATTAAGCCTAACGCCATATCCGCCGCCGCCCACACTTCAGGTAACGCGGCCATTGAGCCCCAGAAAATCATCGCCAGATAACCGCAGGTATAAACGATTCGGCCCATTTTGTTATCGAGCTTAAACATGTGCAGGTTACTTTCTCCGTAAGCGTAGTTGGCTACCACTGAAGTAAACGAGAAAAAGCAAATCGCCGCGGCAACAAAATCAGCGCCACCGGCACCAATATGCGTTTCCATAGCAGACTGGGTTAAACGGATCCCTTCCATCTGTTCGCTGCTGGAGCCACCGGCTAGGAGAATAATAAATGCCGTAGCTGTACACAGCACCATGGTGTCCAGAAAGACGCCAAGCATTTGGATATAGCCCTGGGAAACCGGATGATTCGGGTTAGGCGCAGCACTCGCAGCAGCGTGAGGTACGCTCCCTGAACCGGCTTCGTTAGAATATAAACCACGCTGGATACCGTTTTTTACCGCCGCACCCATGGCTCCGGCGCCAGCTTCCTGTAAACCAAAGGCAGACTGAATAATATTCATCAGCATGGCTGGTAGCTCGGTAATGTTGATAGCACACACCAGCAGGGCAGCAAGTACGTAACTGATGCCCATAAACGGCACCACCCATTCCGCAAAGCGGGCAATGCCGCGTAAACCGCCCACTACAATGAGCGCTGCCAGGGCGATAATCGCCATACCTGAATAGCTGGTTGGAATGTCGTAGGCGGCATTAAGCGCATCGGTGATGGTATTGGCCTGGACGGCGGAAAAGATAAAGCCATAGCCTAAGAATAAGCACAGTGAAAACGCCACGGCCAGCCAGGTTTTATTCAGACCCTGCTTAATGTAATAAGCCGGTCCGCCACGGAATTCGCCGTGGTCATCTTTCACCTTATACAACTGGCCCAGCACACTCTCGGCAAAGCCGGTTGCCATACCCAGTAGCGCGATAACCCACATCCAGAAAATACTGCCGGCGCCACCGAGTGAAATAGCCACGGCCACGCCTGCCAGGTTACCTGTGCCGACCCGTGCAGACAAACTGGTACACAGTGCCTGGAATGAACTTATCCCTTCTTTGTTGCTGCTGGTGCTGCCTTTCAGCAGACTGAACATATGGCCAAAATGTTTAATTTGCACGCCCCCGAGGCGAACAGTAAACCAGATACCACAGATAAGTAGCATGTAAATAAGAACCTGGCCGTTACCCCAGAGAATATTATTAATAAACGCAACGATGTCGTTGAGCACTGAAGAGTTCCTGTTTAATTATTATAAGGTGGGAATAGATTTAGTGTGCCGGTCTGAGTGGGGACTGTAAAGCAAAAAACACAGTTTGCCCGGCACAATAGCATTTTGAGTTTATTACTGGCGCTGATATTGCTTCAAAAATGCCCAGATGATTTCTGACATGGGTAAGTCATCGGTACTGCCCAGACCATACTTTGCCAGGATGTCAGCTTTGGGGCTACCGGGCCAGGTATGACCTGCCTGTTCAGAGCGATAAAAAATCACCGCTACGTCGTCACGGCAGTCAGACCACTCGGTTTTAGTGATACCCGCTCGAATCGCAGTGGTAGTGGTGCTCTCACAGCCATTAAACTTAACCCAATCCTCAATTGCCGGCTCTACGCCCATGTACCAGTAACGCGGTGAATCGGCCTGATGCTGGTAATGATTTACCGGATCCTGAGTGCCGTGGTAGGTAAGCACCGGCATGGCCCTGGCCGGCGCGCAATTATCGGCAAAACGCACACCTGCAATAGGGGCGATGGCGGCAAAGGTATCTGAAAGGTCACAGGCCAGGCGACTGCTCATACGCGCCCCTCCAGAAAAGCCGGTTGCATAAATACGAGCTGTATCAATAGGGTAGTGCTGCGCCAGATGAGCAATTAGCCCTTTAATAAAAGCCACGTCATTATATGGGCTGTCCAGTTGCTCAACATTCCAGGTTTGACGACCACCGGCCTCATAGCTGAATTCAGCCTTGGGCGCGACGACGATAAACTTGTGTTGCTCTGCCAACGTTTCCAATTCGTTGAGCTCAGCAATCTGTTTTGGTGAGGAACCGGTACCATGAAAATTAAACACCAAAGGGTATTCAGCTCCCTCCCTGATGCCATCCGGCACAAACAGGCGCCAGCTACGCGGCTGCCCATCGAGCTCTGCGGTTTGCATCACGGGCGCTGAAATAACCTCTGAGGCAATTAAAAGCATCAGGGGGGATAATAGTTTAATCAGTGTTGCAGACAGGTTGTCAGGCATTGCAAAAGACATCTTAACCAGGTGATGACAAAAATGTACCACAAGCAGGCGGCAAATCGTGAGAAGTCTGAAAACAAAAACGCCAGTCATAAGACTGGCGTTCTGTAATATGGCTGGGGTAGCAGGACTCGAACCTACGGATGGCGGGATCAAAACCCGCTGCCTTA
>NZ_RCUA01000046.1 GCF_003731635.1 Marisediminitalea oceani
GGGACTATTTTACGGGGTAGCTCCGCCGGGAAAAGACGGTCTAAATTGATCGCTTACAAAGCAAGTTAATAAAAAGCGCTTAAAGAAAGGAAAACTCAGGGGAAGTGTAATGTCTGGACTTAAAGGGAAAACAAGCTCTAGAAACTGGAAACATAGCAAATAATAAAGGGTAATTTTTTACACTATAAAAAAGGGTATTTTCAGACATCTACCACGCGCGCGAGAACAGGTAGAACGTGGTTAAAGCACCCTATATAGCACCCCAATACTGCTCCACAAATTAGAAGAATATTTTAAATCAACACATTAAAACCATAATTCAAATCCCGCCAGCTCCAAATAAAAAAAGCATGCCAATCGGCAGGCTTTTTTATTTGTGGTGATTGTTGGGTGCTGAAAACGATCACGGATTCACCAAAACGTCCGGAACGTTTTGGGACATGCTTTAGCATGGTCCGCAGGACGCAGACCATGGATGGTCTGCGCAAATCCCGCCGAAATTACCAACCGGCAGGCTTTTTTACTTGTGGTGATTGTTGGGGGCTGAAAACGATCCCGGGTTCACCAGAACGTCCGGAACCTTTTGGGAAATGCTTTAGCATGGTCCGTAGGACGCAGACCATTAATTGTCTGCGCAAATCCCGCCGAAATTACCAACCGTCAAGCTTTTTTTATTTGTGAAGGTTGTTGGGTGCTGAAAACGATCCCGGGTTTACCGAAACGTCCGAAACGTTTTGGGACATGCTTTAGCATGGTCCGCAGGACGCAGACCATGAATAGTCTGCGCCAATCACGCCAGCTTGTTCCTGATTATAGTCCCAGTTCTTTATCCAGCACTTTAGCAAACTCTTCGAAACTCATATTCGACATTAACTTACCGTTTACCACAAAGCTTGGCGTTGAGCGGATCCCATCGGCTTTGGCGTTTTGCTGATACCAGTTAATCAGCCTTTCAGATTTGGCTTCATCACCTAAACAAGCCTGCAGCTGTTCGTCATTCAGGCCCACAGACTTACCCAGTGTTACCAATTCGTTAAGGATGGTATTACCGTCGCGACTGGCCATCCACTGTTGCTGCTGTCCAAACACCTTATCTACAAAGTTAAAGTAATCTTCACTATTGCCGGAACAGCGGCCAATCATCGAAGCAACCAGGCCAAACTGATCGAAATAAACTTCGCGAAATACAAAGCGAATTTTACCGGTATCAATGTAGTTTTCTTTAAGCGGTTTAAAGGCATTATTATGAAATGATGCACAGTGCGGGCAGGTAAAAGAGGCATATTCTACTACCTGAACCTGAGCCATGGGATTGCCTAAAGCCATATCTTTCACTGTGGCTTCAGCCGGGTTCACCGGTGAAGTTTGCGACTCAGGGCCCGCCGGGATGGTCGTAACCGGGGCACTGTTATCCTGCTCATACACCATATAACCAATACCCAGTGCCAATACCAACACGCCTACGGCCAATAATACTACCCGCGAATTCATTTCTACCTCTGAAGTTAAACTAGATACAAAACATAGGTTACCACTTTCCGGCGGCGAATCAGAAGGGAGTTTAACCCGGAGGCGCTTTTATTTACCTCAGGCGGCACGCCTCCCGGTTGTCGTGCCTGCGTGTTATTGGTCCAATTCCGGGCCGGGCGCGTAACCATTAATGAGACATAAACGCACCCAAGGAGGCAACTATGTTTACTCAACAACCCGGTATTAACGATTTATTCGTGCAGTTAGGTTTACCGTCTGACGAACCGGCTATCGAAAAATTTATCAGTGAGCATCGCGGACTAAAGTCTGCCCAGCCGCTCGCCGACGCGCCATTCTGGAACGATGCCCAGGCCAGTTTTCTGCGCCAGGCTCTGGCTGAAGATGCCGAATGGGCAGAAGTAATAGATGAGCTCAATACCCGATTGCACTAGTCTTTAATTCTCCCTCGGGCATAGCATCGTATCTCGGTGCTGCGCCCTTCTGCATGCTTTGCACTTCTTTTTTTGCATTTATTGTTGCTTGATCTGGCGCTATACATAGGCTTAATAGCTTACTTATACTAAAGTAACAGTACTAAACTATTATAAATGTATAAAAAAGGGCGAAGTTCACGCTATGACACAATGGTTTTGGCACACTTACGATGTAATTGAAAAAACGTTCTTTTACACTCTCACCCGAAAGATAATCGGTAACATCAGCTTTTTGTTTTTGTTCCAGCTGGCAAATTTCTACCTGTTTTACGCCCTGATGAACAGCCCGGCTGAGTCGCAGGATAGCTACCAGTCTACGCTGATTACACTGTTTATTCTGAGTACCCTGAGTTTTGCCTTTACCATTTTTTACATGCATCACCTCATTGTGAAACCAGTAAAAGCGCTGCTGAACACCCTTAACGATATCAACCATACCCAGGGCGACCTCTCTACCCGCCTCCCCGCATTTACCTGTGATGAATTCAGCGAACTGTCGGCGGCTTATAATAAATTTGCCCATAACCTTAGTGAGCTGATTGAGCAGGTTTACAAAGACGCCGAACGTTCCAGCGACGCCAATAAAGAAGTGTGTACACTGGTTAAAAACGTTGATAGCCAGGCCGCTACTCAAAAGCACCTAAGCGACAATATCAGCCAGTCGTCACAACAGGTGGGTCATAGCATTCACGACATTGTGTCGGCCTCAGAACAGGTTTCCACCACAAACAGCCAGAACCAGGCCAATGCTACCACCGCCAATCAAACGCTTATTACCTCAAAGCAGCAAATTGAGCGGATCACTCAGCTTCTTAATCAGTTCTCAGAAACGGTTCGCGGGTTACAGAACAACGCCGATAACGTGCGCAATATTCTGAAAATGGTTGAGGGCTTTGCCGATCAAACCAACCTGCTGGCCCTGAATGCCGCCATTGAGGCAGCACGAGCTGGTGAAGCAGGCCGTGGCTTTGCCGTGGTGGCCGATGAAGTACGCAGCCTGTCGGCTAAAGTGGCCGATGCTACCCAGCAGATCAGCAGCTTCCTGAATGAGATGGAAACCCTGGTGGGCGAGACCCAGCAGGAGTCCAGCCGCCTTATTGATGCGTCTGGTCAAATGCAACAAAGTATCAGTGATACCTCCTCAACGTTTGAGCAAATGATGGACGACTTCAAACAAAACATGGAAGCCTTCCAGTTGATCATGAATTCAGTAAATGTACTGGAATCTCAGCAGGCCCAGGCTACCGAAATTGCCGGCCAGATCACTAAGCTCAGTATGGATATTCAGCACTCGATGGCGTCGAGTGTGGAACAGGCCGAACACGCTCAGTCACTGGCCAGCTCAACCCGTAAAGGCCTGAGCCAGTTTGTGGTAAATTAAACCAATCCAAACTCCGTAACATCGCGTATTGGTGGCATTAGCAGGAGAGATTGCATGCCATCAAAACATCAGCTTACCGACGCCACCCTGTCTCGTATCATCGAAATGGCCTGGGAGGATCGCACCCCCTTTGAAGCCATTGAAAAGGAGTACGGCCTGTCTCAGGACGGCGTGATTAAACTTATGCGCAGTGAACTCAAGCCCTCTAGTTTTCGGCTCTGGCGCAAGCGCACAGCCGGGCGCACCACTAAACACCTTAAACTTCGCTCACCCGATATTAACCGCGGTTACTGCCCTACCCAATACAAACAGCGTTAGTTACTTTTGCGGCTATCTGTGATTAACTCAAGCCCTGTTGGCTTGATGGCATAAGGACATCACAGATGATGACATTGTATGGATTTGGCCCGGGGCTGGGCATGTACGACCCAAGCCCTTTTGTACTCAAAGTCGCTGCGTTTTTGCGCCTGGCAAACATTGACTACCAATACAACGGTAACGTTAATTACGTATTTAAGGCGCCCAAGAAAAAGCTGCCCTACCTCGACGATAATGGCACCATTGTGTGCGACTCCACTTTTATTATCAGTCATCTTAAAGACCGCTACGCGTCTGATTTCGACAGTCATTTATCGCCGCAGCAACAAGCTGTAGCCACGCTTATCAGTAAATCGCTGGACGAGAATTTTTACTGGTGCCTGGTGTATTTTCGCTGGATTGATAGCGCCAGTTGGCCAACCGTGAAAAACGCGCTGTTTGGTAAGCTGCCCTTCCCGCTTAGCACCATTGTGCCGCTGGTCGCTCGTCGGGGCGTTAGCAAGCAGGTTTATCAGCAGGGAACCGGTCGCCATAATAAGGAAGAAGTACTGAGTATTACCCGGCAAACGCTCGATGCGTTGTCGGTACTGATAGGCGATAACCTTTTTTGCCTTGGCGACAAACCTAGTTCACTGGATGCAACGGTTTATGCCTTTTTGGCCGAAGCCATTTTAGTGGATTTAGATAACGACTTTACCCGTCTGGCCCGACAGTACTCAAACCTGAACGACTACTGCCAGCGTATACAACAACAGTATTTTGCCGGCTAAATGCTATTTGCCAACGGGTAACTGCGTGGCCAGACTGCTCACCAGCAAACCAACCGCAATGGTCAAGGCAAAACTGGTGAGTGTACCTAGCATCACATATTCAGTGAGCTTTTTATCTTCACTCTGGCGCAAATCGCCAAAGCGAAACACCGATTTTGCCGCCAGCAAAAAACCAATCGCAGCAAACTGATTCAGCAAAATAAAGGTCAGTACCAGTACTCTTTCCAGATAACCGATGTTCTGCCCGGCGGCCTGCAAAGTGGTTTCACTTTCCTCATCGGGTTTATCGGCTTCTATGGCATTGCTCCAGGGCGCAAGGATCTGCTTGATAACAATCGATACCGGCCGCAGCACTAGCAGGTAACCAGTCATAATCGCCACTGTTTTGTAGTTTAGTGACTGTTTGAGCCAGGCATTTACCGTAGCTTGCTCGGGCTGCCAAACCAGCAATACCACAAAGCCGATAACCACAATATGCGCCAGCTGGTCGGCCACAAACGCTTTCATGGATGAGGCGGCGTAAGATTTCAGACCGTCGATAACAATATGTGAGCCGCCCAACAACAGCGCATAGGCGGCCACTTTTAGCGGATGTAAATCGGTTAACAAGGCAAGAATAAGCGCAGCTATCAGGCCGTGAATTCCACCATGCCAATACAGACAGGGAGCAGAAAAGTGACGTTGGGTACGCTGTGATATCCAGTGTGAGGGCTGCAGGTAAAAATCGGCCATAATATGGCCGGCAATCAATAATACCAACAGCGTCATGGTAGTCATGGGGCAAAGTCCTTTTTCACCTGGGCGGCAAAATGCGCCAGATAGTCAGTAATTAAATGGTACTGACTGGTATTTAATATCCGTGTTACGTTACTGCGCTTTTTATCCAGCACCCGGGCCAGATGTTCATGGGATTTATTATCCGCCATCAGATAAGCCAGTACAACCTGAGCCTGAGTAGATGTTAAGCGGTCGAGGTGGCTGTCGAAAAAACGGGTAAGCAGTTCACAGTGCTCCGTAAACGCTTTGTCAGCACTGGCAATAGTCAGCCCACGGCCTTTGAGTTTGTCCAGACCGTGACCGGAAAGTACGTAAGCTTCGCCGGTTGCCGTTTTGACGTTTTGCCCGGGAGCTTCTCCCTTCCCTAGTCCAATGCATTGGCGTACCGCAACTGCGGGTTCACCACTGCGTAAGGATAAATCAATGATGGTGGCTAATCTCGCGGCCAGCGGCGGCGCAACCACCAGCTGAAAACTGTCACCCCGAAAGATATCAAAGGCCGCATCGTAACGGGCCCGAAAGGATTTTAGCAAGCGCTCCAGGTTTAAAATGACCTGGCTGAATGCCTCGCCGGATAATTTACTGGAACCAACCAGATCGCCGGTAATCACCGCTATTAGTGCTGAATTTTCGGCATTTTCAGTACTTTTCATCGCATTGTCCTCAGCGTTAGCGTATTTCGGTATTTAGTCACTTGCCATAAAGTTACTATATTTAATCACATAAATCAAAGTGACTATATTTAGTAACAACTAACCCAGCACGCGCTGAGCAAACCAAAAACCGGCGAGCAGCGCGATACATACCGAACCACCGCGGGTAACCATAGCAGTGAGGCGAGAAAAACGCTTGATCAGTTTCATTATCACAAAGGCAAGTATCACGATACCCAGTTGAGCAAACTCTACCCCAAGGTTAAAGCTAACCAATGCTCCAACGTAACCCGACGATGGAATACCCAGTTCCTTTAACGCCTGAGCAAAGCCCAGCCCGTGCACCAGACCAAAACCGAATACCAGCATAAACCGCCAGACCGGGTGAGGCTTAAATAACAGGTTTTCAATCGCAATCCAGGCAATCGACAGCGCAATCACAGGCTCAATAATGTGCCCGCTCACCACAATAGCGCCATAAGTCGCCAGGCCAAGCGTTACTGTATGGGCCAGGGTAAAGCCGGTGATCAGCAATGCCAGTTGGCGCAGTGAAGCCACGCCTAAAAACAGTCCCAGAACAAATAGCGCATGATCCCAACCAAAGGGCACAATATGCAGCATGCCCTGTTTAAGGTAGTTGGCCCATAGCTTTACATCAGCACTGGTAAGACCTTCTGCCGGTGGCTGCGCATTGAAATAAAAGGCCGGACTGGCCTGATTACGCACCAGCCAGCGACTTAAAGTAACCTGCTCACTGTTATAACTAATGTTGAGCGCAATAGGCTCTTCAAATTTAAACGCATCGGTGAACACCGCAACCAGAGCACTCCGGGTAAAATTATCCGGCAGGTCCAGCGTAAATACAAAGCGGGTCATGGGCCAGGCCAGCCCCGAGGTAAAATCCTCCGCTGGCGCATCGGGCCAGCTTACAGCGCTAAACTGCCAGCTGAGCTGTTTGTCGCCCAGGCTAATTTGGCTGGCTTGTTCAAGCCCGGCAAGCAGCTGGGCAAAGCGTGTCGACTGTTGCGGCTCGGTAGTCCGGGTTAAGGCATAGTAAGCTTCCCCGCCCTCCATGGCTTTGGTTAAATCCACATCCATGGTCACCACGGCCTGACCTTCGTCACTAACGGTAACGTTAACCCGGGTCATATTCAGTAGGTGAGCCTGAGCTACTCCGGGCAGGCAGAGCAGCATCAGTAACACCCTTAGCATACCAGTCATAATGGGCCTGGCTTACCAGATGATTTCGTGAGTATTGCCGGTGGTTACGTCCACCAGACCGCCCGGATTCCCCTCATAAGGCGCTACCAGTTGCCACTTCCACGGCGCTGCGGTTAAAAAAGCAAAACGCATTCTTTCCGGTAATCCATTGGCATTAATCCAGGCCATTTTATCGGCCTGATGATGAAGCTTTTCCATTTCTGCTGCGACCTCATTTACCGGCCGGGCTGTCATTAATCCGCCAACGTCCAGGCGCACCGTGGCAACCACCTTGCCATCATTCACCAGCGCCCAGCCGCCGCCCATATTGGCTACGGTGTTGGCCGCCAGCGCCATGGCATAATCGTCGTTACCCATAGTCCAGATATTGTGCAGATCATGAGACTGCGAACTGGCCAGTGCCGAACCCGGTGTTTTAGGCCCCACGTTTTGCCAGATCATTTTCGACACCGCCGCCGTACCATGATACCGGTCGACTACGGCCACCTTAATCAGGCCTGCTTCCGGGTCGGCTTTAACGGTGCCATCCTCAGCCACAGGCAGCTCTTTGGTGATAAACTCCGGCTCAAACCAGAACGGCTCCAACACTGCAGCTTTCACCGTTTCACGACCCTCAGGAGCGGTTATAACAAAATCTGCGGCTATAAGTTCCCGTCCCACATTCATGGTATCAGTTGCCCACTGTGGGTATTCTATTTCGGGGATGGGTAAAAGGTATTCGCCGTTATCAGCTGCCAGCTGACCATTGGCGTAAACCCGCTCAATCGTCACAGTTTGCGGATCGGACAACAATACAACATCGGCATAACGCCCCGGGGCCAGAGCACCAACCAGGTGGTCGATATTGAAATGGCGGGCCGTATTATAACTGCCCAGCTGGTAAGCAATTTCAAGCGGCACGCCCAGTTCAATAGCGCTGCGAATATTATAATCCATCGAGCCCAGCTGCAGGGTGGCAAACACGTCGCGATCGTCGGTGGTTACCGAGATATTGCTCCAGTCTTTTAGGCCAATTTCCAGTAATTTCGGAAACAAAGAGTCCATGCCAGCCTGTTTAATTTCTAAAAATACGCCGCGGCGTAATTTCTCAATTCCTTCATCAGCCAGTCGTACCTCGTGATCAGAGGCCAGCCCTGCCGCGGCGAAGGCACTGATGTCGGTTTGTGAGGTAAGGTTCATGCCATGGCCTTCTACTACACCTCGGTAGTCGTAGGTTGCCTCAATCATTTCCCAGATACGCTGGTGACCACCGTTATCGGCATTGATGACTGCCGACCAGTCCATCACTTCACCCAGCGCTACCACACGCGGATCATAGGTTAAGAAATCGCGCATCTCGTTATAACCGTAATAACCACCGCCCGATTCATAAACCGTTGGCGGCGTGGCCGAACCGATAGCCGGGAAGATTTTCAGCGTGCTGCCTTTACGTTCTGCCTCAAGCCAGAATTCGGCGTTACGATTACCCACCACATTGGATATCTCGTGAGAGCCTTCCACCGTCCAGGTATTGCCGTGAGGGATCACCAGCGCCGCTTCATACTCCGGCGTCAGGTAAGAGCTTTCTATGTGTTTATGCGACTCGCCAAATCCCGGTACTGCCCACAGCCCGTTTGCATCATAAGAGCTTTGTGTTTCGCCCGGCCAGCTACCGGTATCTCCCACCCAGGCAATACGGTTATGCGCAATAACGATATCCTGTGCGGGTAGCCACTCCTGGGTAAACACATTAAGCAGCGTTACGTTCTGGATAACCAACTCGGCTGTTTCCCGACCAAGAGCAACCTGCGTTAATGCCTGGCGGGTTTTCACTTCCTCTTTAAATACATGAGTGTCAACCGGTGCATCGGTATCTGACACGGCTTCCTGCTTAGTTTCATTCCGGGGAGTACAGGCACTAAGCAAAACACTAATAAACAGTGTCGCGGCGAGAGGATAACGGGTGGCAGACATAACAATACTCCTGACTGGCAAAGATAATGAGTGGCAACGGGTAACGCCGCAGGCTGGCAATGGTCAGCTTCTTTATCGACTGATTGCAGCGGGCTAACAACTATGGGCAATGTAGTAGCAATTGTGGTGCCAGATACCTGACCAAACAGTCAAGCCCTGAATATGTAGCGGCAGACGTCTGTATTCATCGCAATCGCTATGACAAATGCGAGATACGTGCACCAATTGGTTACATCCTTGCACTGCGCGCTTGCAGATATATTTTTCTGGCAGGCAATCTCTACGGCCTGCTCTCACGTATAGCTCAACATGAAAAACAAGCCCGCCAATAAGCATCTATGACAACATCGGTACCGCCCAAGCTCACTGTGGTGTGGTTTAAGCGTGACCTGCGATTACAGGATCACGAACCGCTTCACCATGCAGTATCTGTTGCTACCGATAAGGGTTATCCGGTGCTACCGCTGTATCTTTTTGAGCCGGATATCATGGCCGACCCGCATCATTCAGAACGCCACTGGCGGTTTGTGTGGCAAAGCCTGCTGGCCATGCAGCGCACGTTACAGGCGGCCGGGGGCGAACTGCATGTCAGCTACGATAACGCTGTGGCGTTTTTTCGCCGGCTGATAGCAGCACACCCACACATCGAAGTGGTGAGTTATGCCGAAACCGGGCTGCATTGTACCTTTGAGCGGGATAAGCAACTCAGTGCGCTGTTTAATAGGCACGACATCAACTGGCGGGAATTTCCCTATGCCGGGGTGCAGCGCGGTATTACTCACCGGCGCACCTGGCATCAGCGGTGGCAACAACTGATGGCCCAACCCGCTTTATCGACTGATCTGCATCACCCACACTGGTACGTTAATAAATCTATGGTTAACCGGGTACCCGGCGACATTGCCGCGCGTTTGCATCAACCCGACGATAGCAAGCAGCCCGGTGGCGAACACCACGCCCATAAACTGCTGGCAAGTTTTCTGACGGACCGGCACACCCATTATCACCGTAATATCTCCAGCCCGCTGGCCAGTTTTAACAGCTGCTCCCGGCTGTCGCCCTACCTCGCCTGGGGCAATATCAGCCTGCGCCAGGTTTATCAGGCTTTGCAAAGTGCTGGCAGCAAACGCCCGCGTTCGTTAAGCGCTTTTGCGTCGCGATTACACTGGCATTGCCATTTTATTCAGAAATTCGAAAGTGAGTGCGAACAGGAATTTCGCGCGGTCAATCATGCCTATAAGCACTTTCCTTATCGCGATGATGACAAGGTTGAAGCCGACCTCACGGCATGGAAAACAGGCACCACCGGCATACCCATGGTAGATGCCTGTATGCGCTGTGTTAATCACACTGGTTATTTAAACTTTCGCATGCGTGCCATGCTGGTGAGCTTTCTAACCCATTACCTGCTGATCGACTGGCGACTGGGCGTGCACCATCTGGCTCGTCAGTTCCTCGATTTTGAGCCGGGAATTCATTACCCGCAGTTTCAGATGCAGGCAGGCGTAACCGGCACCAATACCCTGCGAATTTATAACCCGGTAAAACAGGCTGAAGACAACGATCCCGACGGCAGTTTTATTCGCCAGTGGGTGCCTGAAATTGCCCATCTGCCAAACGAGGAACTCTTTGCGCCCTGGCTAATACCGCCACTCACCCATATGGCAATGGAGCAACCGGTACCAGAGCGTTACCTGCACCCTGTTGCACAGCCAGATGAAGCCATTACCCGGCATCGGGATTTATTATGGAATTGGCGAAAAAGAGATGATGTTAAACGGGAGGCGAGACGGATCCTGCATCGCCACTCTATACCTGCCAGCCAGGTAAAGCCTAATCGCTGACTGAAATGCTGGCGTGGAGCTGCGACTGGTCGCACTGGCTCAGGGTAAGTCTGGCTGGCGCCAACTCAATGCCCAGCGGTGCGGCACGACTAAGCAGTTCCATGCCCAGAATGTTGTGCTCATTGTTCATCACTGCCACGCTAACATTAGTAAACTGGCAATCGTTGCTCAGGCTTAGCAGCGGCACATTATACAGCTTCACCTTATGCTGACGGCCATTCGCCAGCCTGGCGATAACCAGGCCATCTTCGGTGACCTGCTGAGTTTGTTTGATGCGGGCAAAGGTTGCCTTATTAAGTACGGTAAGCGAGGAGCCTGTATCAATTAAAAACAGCGTATCAGACTCGTTATCCACCTGACTCTGCAGATAAAGCGTACCGCCTTCACTGGTAGTCAGTGCAAAGCTGTTGGCCTGGACTGAAGCGATCAGAGCAAGATTGGTGCTTACCAGCATTGCCATGGCGGCAAACAGGGTTTTAACTGGTTTAACAAACATACGCATTCTCACTCACTGACTGATTCAGGACTTACCGGGGTGAGTTCATCTTTTGAGACTCACAGAGTAGTCAGCAAATTAAGCACCAAAACGTAGGTGATTGTTTTCAATGGTATGCGCTCAGCAGATCCGCCGCCAGCGCACAAAATAAGTGCTACACCGCACCAAATTATAACAATTCAAACCAATCCTTATCACCAAGTGAAGCGTAACCCTTAATGTTGATAGTTAATTACTATCACGAGATGGTATTACTTTTTATGAAGGGCTTAATTACACTCGTATTGCCTATAAAAAATGCTAAAACTGTTTTAAATCTTCAAGGACACTACAATGAAATTATCAATTTTGCCTTTATTAGCTGTTTCCTGCTTGTCATTTGCCCATACTTCAGCCCAGGCTGCACCAGAAATGAACAACACCGATACCACCATGGTTGTTGAGCGCTCTGGTAAACCGCCTTTTAAGCGTACCTTTGTACAAGCCCGTACTGTTGATGTGGCCCAGTTTGAAACCAGCGCACAATGTGAAGACGTAAAAACCGTAACCCTGCGCGGCAAGCCACCATTTAAACGCTCTACCGAATGTGTTCGGGTTGTTGACGTTGCACAGTTTGAGGTCGGCTCAGAGCAGCCAACTACAGACTTTAGCGGTAAACCACCGTTTAAGCGTCACTAATCCGCCCTGTAATATCTCCCCGGGCCTGCCAGTCGGTAGCCCGGGGATACTCAAAAAACACTTTTAATCCCCGCCCGCCCCTTCATTCGTTTATACCGATTAATCAATAAAATTTATTTCATCAATGGTTGTTGTTCCGGTACGGTAAATTAACGGTGACAGCAAAATAAACGGAATTGCATTATGAAGCGTGCCCTCGTAGTAGAAGGAGGCGCCATGCGTGGCATCTTTGCCGCCGGCGTCCTCGACAGTTTTCAGCAGCAACAGTATTACCCTTTTGATCTGGTGGTGGGCGTCTCTGCCGGCGCTACCAGTGCAGCAGGCTACCTGACAGGAAATGCCGAACGTAACCGTCGCATTGTCTTACGCATGGCAACCCAGCGGGACTTTTTTAATCCGCTGCGATTTGTCATGAAAGGCCATATGACTGACGTAAAATGGCTGTGGTGTGAATCCCGTGAACGCTACCCTCTCAACGTGGACGCATTGAGCCAGCAGGTACCGCTGCAGGTGGCAATTACCAATATGCATACTGGCCGCGCCGAGTATCATCAGGCGACTGCAGAAAACATTGATGAACTAATGGAAGCTACCTGCGCCCTACCGCTGGTTTACCGTACACCGCCACAACTGGAGGATGATTTTTATGTGGATGGTGGCGTGGCCGACGCTATTCCGGTACAACATGCTTATCAGCAAGGCTGTCGCGACATTACGGTTATTCTGTCGCAGTCCTGGGGCTATCAGAAACCAGAAGAAAAAACACCGTGGATGACCGACAAGATGTTTGCCGATTATCCGGCACTGATCAATACAATCCACCAGCGCAGTGCCACCTATAACGAGACACTGAAGTTTATTGCCAATCCGCCGGCCGATTGCAAAATACAAATAATCGCGCCGCCGGCAGACTTTCCGGTAAAACGTCTGACCATGAATAAAGCCAGGCTGATTAAAGGTTACCGAATGGGCCGTCAGTGTGCGCAGCAATATTTCAGTCAGTATACCCGGGCCGCTTAGACAAGCTGACTGATGGCATATTCAATAGTAAACAGCACACCGCCAATCAGGCCACCAACCAGGGTGCCGTTAATACGCACTTTCTGCAGGTCCTTACCGATATTTAATTCAATCTGACGCGCCATGTCGGTGGCATCCCAGCTTTCAATGGTGCGGCGAATATGTTCGGTAAGAAAACCGGCCAGCTCCGGGGCGATATAACGGGCGGCTACGCCAATATGATGATTAACTGCTGCCTGTAAGTCTTTATCGGCTAAAAGTCTCGCGCCAGTGTCGCTGAACAACCGGCTCAGTCGTTTTACCACCTGACCGTCAGCGTTGGCCAGATCATCACTTAACCACTGATGAATATCCTGCCAGATCCGCTGCAGGTAATTATGCAGTGCCTCGCTTTCCAGTAGCCGGTTACGGAAATCTTCAAGCTTTTGCTGCGCCACCGGGTCCGTTTCAAGACCGTCGATAAAGCGGGTGATCTGTTCGTTTAACGCCTGCCTGACCGGGTGCGCCGGATCGTTACTAATATCCTGCAAGGTGTGGCTAACGGCACTAACGGCAATTGCCGCTCCCTGCTCACTTAACCAGCCAGAGGGCAGTATTTTCTCTAGCCGGCGATACTCGGTTTTCAGCCAGATGTTGAGCTTATCGGCAATAAGTGCCTGGGTTTCCTCGCTTTGTAATGCGCCGGCCAGCTTATCGATGAGCTTATCCACCAGCTGTTGGTGACGGTTATCCCTGGTCATCACTCTGAGGGAACCTGCCAGCAGGGCTGCCATTGGGATTTTGCGCAAGCCCCGGTCTACCGAGCGGCGCAGAGCTTGTTGAATGGGCGTGTCATCAATCACGTTTAATAAGCCGGTAAGACTGTCGGCCACATAATGGGCCAGGCGTGCAGCATTGTTGCTTTGCGATAACCACAAGCCCATGGCTTTTGCCGGAGAACTGCGCGCCACCAGGGATTCGATAGCCTGTTCATGAAAGAACTTTTCTTTCACAAACTCGGCCAGATTAGCGGCTATCGTGCGCTGATTGCGGGCCACAATATTGGTATGGGGGATCGGCTTAAAGGCCGGGATAGGCCGAAATAACGCGCTTACGGCAAACCAGTCAGCCAGCCCCCCTACCAGCGCGGCCTCGGCCATCATTTTAATTAAGCCCAGAGTAGTATGGTTACTCAGCGATGGTTGTAAGGTTTGCCACACACTGATGCAGATAAACAGGCCGGCCGCGCCGAGTAACCAGAGTCCGGCCTGTCGTTTTGCCCGGCTCAATTGTCGCGCTTTATCCATAAATTCCATCTCTGTTCAGGGTCGGTTGCTGATAATGATGTATAGGCAAATAGCCGTTAAGCAAGGGAAAACACACTGATACCCATATTTTATTTATACCTTTAAATCTTTTATAAATTTATTTTTATTATTTTGCATCCAGTCCGGCAACTCGCTCGTTTGGCTAATGACGGCTGCTTTAAATCACCCTGCAGTATGGCAGTCATACCCATTACAAGGAGATACGGAAAATGAATACAAATTATCATTGGAGCTTAGGCCCGTCGATCATCGCCCTGTCACTCACCCTGGCACTTAGCGGCTGCGTAGATGACGGTGATACTGGCCCTGCAGGCCCGGCTGGAATGGATGGCGCGGATGGTAACGATGGAAGCGATGGCGCACCAGGATTACCCCAAGGCGTATTCTTAATTGCCAACAACGGCGATTCAAATCGCGGCACCCTGACCCGGGCCGACCAAAATGCGGCTATGTTAAGCCAGTTCACCAGTGGTAATAATGAAGGTGTGATGCTGGATAGCACTGGTAATCTGTTTCAGGCTGGCGACAGCAGTACCGGCAGCTTACGTACGGTGTGCCGAATGACATCCCGCTCCGGCGGCATGTATATGCCTGCTTATGACAAAGATATCACCGGGGCCAACACCGGCCTTACCAACCCCAAAGGGATCCATCTGGCCGAGCACAGCGGCATGGTGTTTGTGGCGGATTTTAACGGCATGCGGATCAGCATTTTTGGCAGTCAGGCAGCAGGCGATGTAACGCCGGTTGCAGAAATTCCGCTGTCGGCCAAGCCATGGGATGTCACGGTAGATGAAGTTAACGATCGCATGTATGTGGCTCTCACCGACGGTACTATAGCCGTTTATGATAATGTCATGGGATCCGGTTTTTCGCCTACAGTCATGCGTTCTATTGTACCGGCAGATGCCGATGGAAATCAGCTCTCGGTAAACCTGCACGGTATTGTTTATGACGCCGGGAGCGATCGTCTGGTTGTTTCTGATGTGGGCGATGCGGCCGTGGCCGATGATGGCCAGCTGTTTGTGATCAATAATGCTGCAATGGCGGATGGTAATACATTACCTGCCCGTCAGGTTGGCGGCCCGATGTCGTTGCTGGGTAATCCGGTAGACATTATTCTTACCGGCACAACTTTGCGTGTGGCAGAAAAGTCGAACGATGCCATCCTTGTTTTCACTAACATTTTCGATGGGCCGGATGGCGACATGGCCCCCACCCTTGCAACCACTACCAGTAAACCAGAGTCTCTGGCTCAGGTGATGCCGGCGATGGACCTGATGGATGCATCGGACAATGCGCTCACCGCCACAACCATCAATGGCATTGTGGTATCGAGTAATCCCTCGGCAGCGGGCCCGACCACCGGCCAAATCTCCCGTTACAGTGCAGTACTCAGCAGTACCCTGGGCAGCTTTGATGCGGGCATGAGCATTGAAAGTGTTACCATAGACGCCTTAGGCGATGGTGCCGTTACCTTCGATGATATCGATTCAGCCATGGGTGGAGTACTCATCATCAACCGCCTGGCCAGCATGCGGGATGACGACAGTTACACAATGTCTCAGGATCACATGATTATGGGAGCCAATACAGGTTTGGTTACACCGAAGGGGGTGGACGTGTCGTCTGCTCACGGACTGGTCTTTGTGGCTGAGTTCAATCCCGATACCCCAGCGGTGCAGGTATTTTCGTCTTGCGCGTCAGGGGATGTGGCGCCACTGCTCTCACTGGTTGCAAGTAACGATGCGCGCCCGTGGGACGTTGACTACGATGCTACCACCGACCGTGCTTTTGTAGCCCTGACTAACGGTACTGTAGCGGTATTTGACGAAGTCACCCGCCAACTCATGTCGGGCATGACAACGATTACCGGTGAAGACCGCTTAATTACGCCAGCTATGGGCGGAGCGCCCATCACTGCGCCAACTAACATTCATGGCATAGACTACGATCCGCAGTCTGATAGTCTGGTAATTTCTGATGTGGGCAGCGCCGCCAGTGCCACCGACGGTAAGCTCTATGTTATTCCGGCAGCCGGTATGGCAAATGGCTTAGCTGAGATGAGTGTAATGATTGCCGGACCGAACTCTATGCTCGGCAACCCGGTAGACTTAATGCTCAGCAATGGCCATGTGTATGTTGCAGAGAAGTCTAACAACGTGATCATGCGCTTTGATAATATTCTCAATAGCGCCAGTGGCGACATCGCAGCGGATTACAGCATGAGTTACACCGCTCCGGAATCGGTAGTCGTTGTGCCGGTTAACTAATCTAACAGGCAGTTACCAAAGCGCCCAGTCCCGGGCGCTTTTTTATTCCTGCTGGTGAGTTACCGGTACAGCTCCACCACGCCGTTTTTACCCACGCCTATACAGCCTTTCTCAGCCTGACAGGCCAGGCTCCAGATATTACTTTGGCTGACTATTTGCCATTTATCGGCGCCAGGTTTTAATACTGCCACGCCCTGAGGATTACTCACCCAGTACTCAACGCCTTCGGTTGTAGCCAGTAAAGCTGAGCCATATACAGCGCCTTGTAATGGTAATTCAGGTAATGCCTGCCAGGTATCACTATTAAAGAAATATTGCCAGGCACTGGCCGGAGCGCCAGCAAGCTTAAGACTGCCGCCACTGACAAACACGGTATTTACTGTTGCCTGCACAGAGAAAATCCCACCAGCCTCGCCGCCGGCAATCGGGCTTTCAATACTTTGCCATTGGTTTCCCTCAAGCATCAGTAGCCGCGGCGTATCACCATTACCGGTGCCAATCACAACTCCTCTGCCAGGAGCCTCATTGAGGCAGGTACCGCTGGAGGCAAACCCGCCCTCTGATGACTGGGCTTTGATGGGCAGAGACTGTCTTTGCCAGTTTAGTCCGCCATCGCTGGTGGCCAGCACAAACAAGCCCTGCTCATCGGAATCGCCATACAGCCAGCCCATGGTCAGCGAAGTCATATAAAAGCAGTCATAAAAGGTGCTTTGCTGCTGCCCCTGTGACACCTGCTGCCAGTGCTTGCCATTATCATCGCTGATAAACACGCCGGAATCCGGCCCTTCCCCGGCACTCATCACCAACAGGCGGCCGTTAGTAAGCCGTTGATTATCACGAAACTGCCTGTTATCAGAGCCTGTTGGAGCGGGTATCTGCTGCCAGCTTGCGCCATCATCGCCAGACAAATAAATCCCACCAGAGGTACCGGAAGCTACTGCGTAATTATCCTGCCAGGTGACAGCCTGAAACGAGACATTTTCATCTAACTGATGAACGGTTACACCGGCTCTGGCCACTGGCAACAAACTGGCATAAACCAAAACAGACAAGAGGAGTGTTTTCATAAGCGGGGCAGAAATCCTTGGTTAAATTTGCTAACATTAAAATTATCATACAATTAGAAATAGCATTCTATGGCAAAGCCAAAACCCATAATAGAAATAGTCACTTATGGTATTCACACCAAGTGGGATGCCGACGCCAAAGCACTACCTAAAATTAAGACGTTCACCAATCATATTCCATTGGAGCTGGATATAGAATTTGGCTTTATTGTTAACATAAAGCGCGCCAAAAATCAGCAGGTTCGCTATTGCATTTATCATCCCGACATTCCCGACGAAGACGGTATTCCAATGCCGCCCTTTGACGGCGAGGAGTATATTCGCTCCAATGACTGGGATTTCTATCTGGGCGATACGCTTTGGCAACCGCTGAGTAACAAAGTGGGCGACTGGCGAATGACCCTGGAACTGAATGGCCGGATCATTGCGGATAAAACCTTTACCGTCGAAGACGACCTGCCTTACGACGGCGCGCAGTTCTGGCAACGGGGTAAACCCAAACTTCGGCGCTAATCCAGATCTGGTGGCTTGCCATGTTTTCGGGCAATTTTGCACCGTTGTGACACATCCGGCTGGCCATCAGGAATAACAACCTCTGTTTAAACAAGCGGTTATATTTTTACGTGCCAGGGAATAATCCTTGCAAAACTTACCTGAATGATCTCCACAAAAACCCGATGAATACCATCTAACAAGAATACGGAGTGTGTATGCAAGCATTTATCGAAGGTATGCCAAAGGCAGAGTTACATGTTCATATTGAGGGCACGCTGGAACCCGAACTGAGCTTTGCGCTGGCGAAGAAAAATAACATCGAACTCCCCTACGATACCCCTGAAGCACTGATCGCTGCTTACGATTTCCACGACTTACCCTCTTTTCTGAAAATTTATTATGCCGGAATGAGCGTGCTGATAGATGAAGACGATTTTTATCAGCTAACCTGGGATTACCTGGAAAAAGCCGCATCGCAGAATGTGGTGTATACCGAAATATTCTTTGATCCTCAGGGCCACACCAGTCGTGGGGTTAGTTTTGATACAGTGATCACCGGGATCAGAAAGGCGCAGACAGCGGCAGAGGAAAAACTGGGGATCCGCAGCCAGCTTATTATGTGCTTTTTGCGCGATATGTCGGCCGAAAGCGCCATGGAACATTTAGTTATGGCCAAGCCTTACCTTGGCTGGCTGGTTGGAGTGGGTCTTGACTCCGATGAGCACAACAACCCACCGGTAAAATTTCGTGAAGTGTTTAAGCTGGCCAAAGAATGGGGCCTCAAGCTCACCATGCATTGTGATGTGAACCAGAAAAACACCCTGGAGCATATTCGTCAGGTCATCGAAATTATCGGCGTGGACCGCATTGATCACGGGGTTAACTCGCTGGAATCTGATGACCTTTGTGAACTGATTAAAAGCCACAAACTGGGGCTCACCGTGTGCCCGGTATCCAATCAGTTTGTGGTGCAGTCGTTAACCTCCAACGAAATTCGCCAGATGCTCGATAAAGGCATGCTGGCCACCATCAATTCCGACGATCCGGCTTATTTTCGGGCTTACATGAACGAAAACCTGATTGCCTTACAGCAAGAGGGCGACTTTAGCCGCGAAGATCTTAAAACGTTGATGGCCAATGCCTTTACCGTGACCTGGTTACCCGAAGACGATAAGCAAGTCTATCTGGATCAGCTCAACGCGTATTGTTAAAGACGACCACCAGAGGCCGACCCTGAAGCATTTTATTAATGAAGAATAACGCTGGAATTCATTAGTCGATGGCTTTAGGGTACAGACCCATTGTATTCGTCTTCTTCAGTCACCTTATGTGACCTCTGTTCAAGGAGTTATCATGAACCTGCCTTCCCCTTATTTACTTTTTATCGGCAATGCTACGGATCCGCTCAGCATCAAAATGGCTAAGAGCGCGGCGGACTGGAGCCCTGAGATGTGCGTGGGCGAATATTCCCTGCCAGGCTGCAGTGTGACCACCGGCCTGCCAGCCATGACCATTGAAGAAGGCGCGCAACAAGGCGCCAAAGCATTTGTACTTGGTTTTGCCAACAGCGGCGGCGTGCTTGACCCGTCGCTGGTTGCTTCCATTATTACCGCCCTGGAAGCCGGCATGGATATTATTAATGGCCTGCACGATAAACTGGCTGATATTCCTGAAATAGCTGAAAAAGCCCAGGCACTCGGTCGCCGCCTGATAGACATTCGCCACCCCACCACCAAATTTAAAACCGGTACCGGCGTCAAACGCCCGGGCAAACGTTTGCTGACCGTAGGTACGGATTGTTCAGTGGGTAAAATGTACACCACACTGAGCCTGGCCCGAGGCATGCAGAGTCAAGGCATAAAAGCCACCTTCCGGGCCACGGGCCAGAGCGGTATTCTGGTTGCCGGTGAAGGCGTAGCCGTCGATTGCGTAGTCTCTGACTTTATCTCCGGTAGTGTTGAAGCACTCTGCCCGGCCAACGACGATGACCACTGGGATTTAATCGAAGGTCAGGGCTCGCTGTATCATCCGGCTTTTGCAGGCGTTAGCTTAGGACTGTTACACGGCTCGCAACCTGACGCACTGGTTATTTGCCACGCATTGAACCGTGACCACATGCGCGCCCTGCCTGGTCGTCCACTCCCCAGTCTTGAACAGGTGATTGAAATGAATCTCACCGCCGCGCGGATCACTAACCCCGATGTGAAGGTGATTGGCGTATCGGTAAACACGTCTTCGGTCAGCGAAGATGAAGCCCTGGTCTATTGCAATAGCGTGACCGAGCAGCTTGGCCTGCCTTGTGTCGACCCGATCCGCCACGGCGTTGGCGCGTTAGTGGAGGCATTGGAATGAGTCTGAGTTTTAAAGCCTTTACTGAGTCTTTTCCGCTGGCCCGTGAGTTTCGCATTTCACGAGGCGCAAAAACTCAGGCCGATGTGATCACCGTACTGGTAAGCGACGGCCATTATTATGGCTGGGGTGAATCTGTCCCCTATGCCCGCTATAACGAATCAATCAAATCCGTGTTAGCGCAACTGGAAGACATAAAGGGCGCCTTTGCCAGTGTCTGTGATACCGAGGATTTACTCACCCTGCTACCCGCCGGATCTGCACGCAATGCGCTGGACGCAGCACTGTGGGATTTAAAAGCCAAGGTAAAGGGTAAATCGGTGGCCAGCCTGGCTAACCTTTATACGGTACAGCGTTGTTACACTGCGCAAACCCTTAGCATTGATACGCCAGAGGGGATGAAAAACCAGGCACTGGAAATTAAAAATGCGCCGCTAATTAAAATTAAGCTGGATGAACATCAGGTGCTGGAACGTCTGGCCGCCATCCACGAAGCCTCACCACAAAGCCGGCTGATTGTGGATGCCAATGAAGGCTGGCAGGTAGCGATGCTGAATGAATTGCTGCCGGATATGGCTAAGCTTGGTGTTGCGCTAATAGAACAGCCGGTTCCTGCCGAAGCCGATGAGGAACTGGCAGGGCTTAACAGTCCCGTAATCCTGTGTGCCGATGAATCCTGTCACGTGAGTGCCGATATCGAGCGGCTGGCAAAGTACTATCAGGCGGTCAATATTAAACTGGATAAAACCGGCGGCTTAACCGAAGCAATTCGCGCTTACCACGCGGCTAAAGAGCACAATCTGCAGATCATGATTGGTTGTATGGTAGGCTCGTCGCTGGCTATGGCGCCAGCCTATGGCCTGTGCGCGGATGTGCAGTTTGTCGACTTAGACGGGCCGCTACTGGTTGCTCAGGACCGTGCCGATGGCTTTACCTTCGACCAGGGCCGCATGATTCAACCGGAGCCTTTCTTGTGGGGCTTGCCGGGGCAATACGGCCAACAAGGCCTTGCCCGCCTGTGGAACGAACTGCCGGATTAAAGCTGACGTCCGGCCAGCTCGTTTAAAATGTGCCATTCGCTTTCTGTTACCGGCATTACAGACAAGCGATGGCCTTTTTTCACCAGTCCCAATTCGGTAATTTGCGGGCAGTCTTTAATCATACCCAGCGGTAGCACGCGGGCAAACTTGCTCACGTACTTTACATCCACACTAAACCAGCGCGGCTTGTCAGGCGTTGCTTTCGGATCGTAATAGTCCGACTCCGGATCAAACTGGGTTGCATCGGGATAACCGGCTTTAACTACCTCGGCAATACCTGCAATACCCACCGTTTTACAACTGGAGTGATAAAAAAACACCTTATCCCCCACGCTAACCTCATCGCGCAGGAAATTACGCGCCTGATAGTTACGCACCCCGTCCCATGGCTCGGTTTGGTCAGGTCGTTGAGCCAGGTGGTCGATACCAAACACGTCCGGTTCCGATTTAAACAGCCAGTAACGCATGAATGCTTCTCCGTAGTTATCCGGCGCAGAGTATAAGTCACCGGGAACCACAATTCAGCCCTTGAGAAAGGGAAAAAGCGCACAACATATAAGAAATAGCTTATAGGAGTAAAATCATGAGTGCTATTCATATCGTTTGCCCCCATTGTCAGGGGCTCAATCGCAGTCCGGCAGAGCGTTTAAGTGACAACCCGGTGTGTGGCAAGTGCAAACAGGGCCTGTTACCCGCCCACCCTGTCGAGTTAAGACAGTCTGATTTTGCGCGCTTTATCGAAAAATCTGACCTACCGGTGATCGTCGATTTTTGGGCAGATTGGTGTGGCCCCTGTAAAATGATGGCCCCGGCATTTGCCCAGGCTGCTCAACAGTTACAAGGTAAAGCCATCTTTGCCAAGGTCGATACCGAGTCTAACCCCATGTTAAGTCAGCAATTTGCCATTCGCAGCATTCCCAGCCTGTTAGTGTTTAAACAAGGCCGTGAAGTCAGCCGCCAGGCCGGTGCGATGCCAGCCGGACAACTTATCCAGTGGGCACAGCAGGTAATTCGTTAACCCGCTGTATTTTTTTTGTGCAATTTGCTTCACGGTTGAGAACTGTAAATACTGACTTAGCTATTTTCGCCTGCGGATGTTTGCTATAATTTCGCCGTTTTCACAACCCTCTGAAGAATTCCATGCAAGCAACCATAAAAGCCGATCGCGGCCTGTTTTCTTATCCTAAATACTGGGCACACTGCTACGGTAGCGCGCCTTTTTTACCCATGTCGCGGGCCGAAATGGACGAACTGGGCTGGGATAGCTGCGATATTATTCTGGTCACAGGCGACGCGTATGTGGACCACCCGAGTTTTGGTATGGCGATCATCGGCCGCTTGCTGGAAGCGCACGGTTATCGTGTGGGCATTATTGCCCAGCCTGACTGGCAGAATAAAAACGACTTTATGAAGCTGGGCAAGCCCAATCTGTATTTTGGTGTAACTGCCGGCAACATGGATTCCATGATTAACCGCTATACCGCGGATAAAAAGCTGCGCCACGACGATGCTTATACGCCCAACAACGAAGGCGGCAAGCGCCCCGACCGGGCAGTCACCGTTTATTCCCAGCGTTGCCGCGAGGCGTTTAAAGACGTACCGATTATTATTGGTGGTATTGAAGCCAGCCTGCGCCGTATTGCCCACTATGACTACTGGTCGGAAAAAGTGCGTCGCTCAGTGCTGTTTGATGCCAAAGCCGATTTATTAATGTTCGGTAACGCTGAGCGTCCACTGGTGGAAGTGACTCACCGTCTGGCCGCTGGTGAAGCCATTGGTGATATTACCGATGTACGCGGCACCGCAATTATTGTTAAACAACCCTTGCCCGAATGGCAGGGCGTTGACTCAACGTCACTCGACCGTCCCGGCAAAATCGACCCTATTCCCAGCCCCTATATCATGGAGCCGGATTGTGAGGGCCAGAACGAAAATAAAGGCAACGAAAATAAAGACAGCCAGCCGGTTACCGAAGCGAAAGCTCAACCAATTGTGGTGCAACCGGCCGAGCGCCGTAAACCCTGGGAACAGGTATATGTAAAATTACCGGCCTTTGAAGTAGTGCGCGATAACAAAACCCTGTATGCCCATGCTAACCGCATTCTGCATCAGGAAACCAATCCGGGTTGTGCCCGGGCGTTATTGCAACGCCACGGCGATCGGCACATTTGGATCAACCCGCCGGCAATGCCGCTGGAAACCGAAGAAATGGACGCGGTGTTTGATTTACCTTATCAACGTGTGCCCCATCCGGCCTACGGCAAAGCAAAGATCCCGGCGTACGATATGATCCGCTTTTCGGTCAATATTATGCGTGGCTGCTTTGGCGGTTGTACGTTCTGTTCCATCACCGAACACGAAGGGCGAATTATTCAGAGCCGCTCAGAAGACTCGATTATTCGTGAAATTGAACAGATCCGCGATACGGTACCCGGCTTCACCGGCGTTATTTCAGATCTGGGTGGCCCTACGGCCAACATGTATCGCCTGCGCTGTAAAAGCGCTAAAGCCGAAGCAACCTGTCGTCGTCCATCCTGTGTGTACCCGTCTATCTGTGCTCACATGGATACCGACCATAAACCAACGATTGATTTGTATCGTCGGGCCCGTGATTTACCCGGCATCAAGAAAATCCTGATTGCTTCGGGCGTGCGTTATGACTTGGCCATTGAAGATCCCAACTACGTTAAGGAGCTGGCCAAGCACCACGTAGGTGGTTACCTGAAAATTGCGCCTGAGCATACCGAAGATGGCCCGTTAAGCAAGATGATGAAGCCGGGCATGGGTACTTATTATCGCTTTAAGGAGTTATTCGATAAGTATTCGAAGGAAGCGGGTAAAGAACAGTACCTGATCCCTTACTTTATTGCCTCGCACCCCGGCACCACCGATGAAGACATGCTGGCGCTGGCTATCTGGCTGAAAGAAAACCGCTTTAAGCTCGATCAGGTACAAAATTTCTATCCCTCGCCCATGGCAACGGCCACTACGCTGTATCACACCGAGGTTAACTCGCTGCGTAAAGTGAAAAAAGACAGCGAATCCGTGCCGTCGGCGAAAGGTGAAATTCACCGTCGCTTACACAAAGCCATGCTGCGTTATCACGACCCGAAAAACTTTGCGCAAATTCGCAAAGCGCTGGTCAAAATGGGCCGTGAAGATCTTATCGGCCGTGGCCCGCAACATCTGGTACCACCTGAGTCAGCCAGCGAAAAACGTCAGAAGGCCAGCAAGGCCCGCCGGGGCGAACGCGCGATGACCAAACATACCGGCTTTAAAAATGCGGCGAGTCAGAATCCGCGCGGTAAAAAGCGACCGTTTAAAGCCAAACGCAACGACCAGCAAAATCACTGATAAAACGGGCGGGGTTTCCCCCGCCTTTTTTATTGATACTCCCCACCGAAACCATGACCTGAATCAAGGTAATATCGAAGCTGTCAAAGTAGACTTAAGTTAGTGGAAAGGCCACTGTTAACAACCAGATAAGAGCTACTATGACTATTGAAAAACATGATCTCGTCCATGAATTCCCTGATCATCAGCACACTATTCGTCATTTAAAAATGAATGACCGCCATTTCGCCAGATTATTTGAACAATACAACGAACTCGACAGCCTTATTCACAAAATGGAAGAAGGCGCAGAGCCGACGTCGGACGATGTTTTAAACGAGAAGAAAGCCGAGCGCGTGCAGCTAAAAGACGCTCTGTTTACGTTTATCAAAGAAGCAGAAGCTGTTAATTAATTCTAATAAAAGTAACACCCAACCGTTCGCCGGAGTAATTCTTGCTCCGGTTTTTTATTGGTGAATAAGCATTCTCCCCCGTTACCAGCCTGGTATTTTCTGATTCGAAAGTACTAAAAAACGAAGAGACGTAGCCATCCCTTCGCTTTTTGTTAGCACCGGCTACTTACCGGTTGTCATACTTACGCTTATCTCAACGGGTACATCACGACTGGCGGTAACGTCCTTAATTTCGATAATCGCATTAGGGTACGTGTACTTTTTCAGCAGTGTATAGGTGTCGCTGGCACCATAGTAACGGGCAAAGGCAGCGAGTTGCATACCATTACAAACCAGACCGTTAGCCAATACTTTATAAGTCGACGTATTTATTCTGCTTGAGGGTGTCAGTTCTCGTACGGCCTGCCGCAAGCCGGAACGATCATCCTCAGCCGCATTTCTGCACACTGAAATAAGGTCTTTCTCAAGCTCTTTGGGATATCCTTCGGCCATGGCGGTGCCACATACTGCTGATAGCGATAACACCGTCAGGCTAACAGGTAAAACTTTACTCATGTTCATCATCTTTCCTACACCTGATTTTGTTTGAATGGGTATTTCGCTGGCGATACAACTGCTCAGACCCTAGGAGTGTAGGCCGGTATCGAGGTTTTCGTCGCTGACAAAACCATGACACCTGGATGACAAATTTAATCTGCCATTTTTCATTCGCTTAGCCTGGAAATGTCATTTCTTTGTCATCGCCGTCATTTGTTTTTCATTTGTTCTGCTAAACTTTAGTAGCAGATAACGGGTTAGCTTTGTAAAGATTTGCTCCCATGACATACGACAAACCGTCAAGAACCATTACCGACTCAAAGGGTGAGCAACGGGTACTTTCACCACAGTGTGGTGACCTGTTAGATTTGCTAATGGAAAATGAAGGCGAGATTGTTACCCGTACCGACATGCGCCAGTCAATCTGGGGTCATAAGGTAGTCAGTGAAGACCGCATAAACCACCTTGTCTGTCGACTGCGAAAAGAGCTTAAATCACTTCCGGAACCACCACCCTGGCAAATTGAGGTCATTCCCAAGCGTGGCTATCGCCTGACGACTCTAGAACCCAGGCATAATATTCCGCTGTGGTTACACCGCTGGATTGACTGGGTGCATGACATCATGCGCTAACGTTGTGTAGCGTTTGATTACCTGTTTCGCCATAATGAGAGTTACAGACTCTTACAATTGAATACCTTCATTTTACCTGTAACATTGTCTGCTCAAACAATTATTGCGCTATGATGACCATAAAAGGCAACGCAGATAAGGAATCATCATGGCGGAAACCGTATTACGTAGTGCTAGCTTTAGCCCCAAAGTAAAAGCTTATTGGCTTATAAACCTGTTGATTGTCTCCGGGCTCACCATTATTGGTATCCCGCTGTTACTCATTTCTGTTCCCCTGATGTTATTTATCAGTAGTCGTATGTTAAAGGCAATGTCCGCTGAGCTTACAGAACGAAAACTGGTAGTTAAACGCGGCGTGTTTTTCAAAGTTGAAAAATCGATTCCACTGGAAAAAATTACCGACGTAGCCATGAGTCAGGGGCCATTGATGCGAGCTATGGGCCTTTACAGCCTGAGTTTTGAAACGGCAGGACAATCAGGCCAGGGGGCGCTGGTTTCGATGCTTGGCATCGAAGATGCTGCTGGATTCCGCGAGGCGATCCTCACTCAAAAAGACAACTACCCTATTGCTGGCCGGGCCGATAAAGCACAGCCTGCGCAGCAACAATCAGAGCTTACTGAACTTACCGAAAGCGTAAAACGCATTGAGAAAATGCTGGCGACACTCATCAATAACAAATCCTGATCCGAGCGCTTACTTATAGCCACCCGACGAGAGTTACAGACATAAAAAAAGCGGACTAACGAGTCCGCTTTTTAGCTTACGACATAGATGAGATCATAACCGTTAGGCGACAGCTGCCTGCTCTTCGAGCTCTTCCTCTGTCTGGTGAGACAGCAGATATTCAAAGGCGGCCAGTGAAGCTTTAGCGCCCTCACCCATAGAGATAACAATCTGCTTGTATGGCACAGTAGTTACATCACCTGCGGCATAAATGCCTGGCTCAGAAGTGTTGCACTTACTGTCGACCACAATCTCGCCGTACTGAGTGAGATCTACAACGCCTTTCATAAACTGACTGTTCGGAACCAGACCAATTTGTACGAACACGCCGGCCAGTGGTAACGAATGCTCTTCGTTGGTCGCTCTGTCCTGATATTCGATCGCGCTGACTTTACCGTTTTCCGCCACAATCTGTTTGGTTGCCGCGTTTTTGATAATGGTAATATTGTCGCGCTTTTCAGCCTGGTCAATTAACACCTGATCCGCTTTTAACGTTGGCATAAATTCAAACACAGTGACCGATTTCACGATACCGGCTAAATCCAATGCCGCCTCGATACCAGAGTTACCGCCACCGATTACTGCCACGTCTTTACCTTTAAAGAACGGGCCGTCACAGTGCGGACAGTAAGCCACGCCGTTACCAACGTTTTCTTTCTCGCCGGGCACACCCAGCTCTCTCCAGCGGGCACCGGTAGCCACAATCAGAGACTTGGTTTTAATCTGTTCACCCGACGATAGGGTCAGGGTTTTAATATTACCTTTTTCGATGTTATCCACGCGGACATGCTCTTTTAAGGTAATATCGTAATCTTTCATATGCTCTGCCAGATTACCAACCAGTTCAGGACCAGTGGTTTTTGGCACAGAGATCAGGTTTTCGATGCCCATAGTGTCTTTTACCTGACCACCAAAACGGTCGGCTACCACAGTGACTTTCAGGCCTTTACGGGCACTGTATATAGCCGCGCTTACGCCTGCCGGGCCACCACCAATAACGGTAACATCCTGAAGCGGTAACGACTGACCTTTATTGGCCTCTTTCAGGCTTGGGTCGAATTCCAGTAATTTGTCTATCAGTGTGGCGGCGTCTACTTTACCGTTTGCAAAGAGTTCACCGTTTAAGTACACACTGGGTACACCCTGAATATCACGCTCTTCTACCAGGGATTGATAGAGGCCGCCGTCAATCATTTCTGATGAGATATTCGGGTTGAGCAGCGCGAACTGATTTAACGCCTGGACAACGTCCGGACAGTTATGACAGCTCAGGCTGATAAATACTTCGAACTTCAGTTCGTCTTTTACACCTTTCACTAATGATGCAACGCTGTCATCAATTTTTAGTGCGGTGCCTGACGCATGCAGCAGTGCCAGTACGAACGAGTTAAACTCGTGTCCGCCTGGGATCCCGGAAAAACGAATACCGGTATCTTCACCATCAGCTTCCAGTAAAAAACTGATTGAGCTGCGTAGTACGCCGTTTGTATCACGTTCTTCCAACTGGATCTTGTCACTCACTCCTGCCACATCAGACAGAAACTGCTTCAGCTCGTCTCGCTTGCTGTGCTCGCCAGTTTGCAGAACAAATGTAATGTTTTTCTGCATCGACGCGAAGTAACCTTTAAGCGCCTTTTTAATATCTTGCGTAATCATATTTAATTCTGCCTTAGATAATGTGGTTGAGGGAATGTGCGGGCCGCGGCCCGCACCGACATTACTCGTTGGTTAAAACGGTAATTAGATTTTACCTACCAGGTCTAACGATGGAGCTAAGGTTTCTTCACCTTCTTTCCATTTAGCCGGGCATACTTCACCTGGGTGAGACGCTACGTATTGAGCTGCCTTAACTTTACGTACCAGGTCATCTGCGTCACGGCCGATACCTTCAGCAGTGATTTCCATAGCCTGGATGATACCGTCCGGGTCAACTACGAATGTTGCGCGGTCAGCCAGACCCATGTTTTCACGCATGCAGTCGAAGTTACGGGTAATTTCGCCTGTTGGGTCGCCGATCATGGCGAACTTGATTTTACCGATAGTTTCTGACGCTTCGTGCCATGCTGCGTGAGTGAAGTGAGTGTCAGTTGATACTGAGAATACTTCTACGCCACGAGATTGCAGCTCTTCGTATTTGTCAGCAACGTCACCTAACTCTGTTGGACATACGAAAGTGAAGTCAGCCGGGTAGAATACAAATACAGCCCACTTGCCCGCGATGTCTTCGCTGCTTACTTCGATTAGTTCACCATCTTTAAACGCGTTCGCTTTGAATGGTTTGATTTGAGTGTTGATTAAAGCCATTTACTTTCTCCTAAAGTTAGGTTTATTTAACGCTTTCAATATTAACTGTATGAACAGGATGACCACTTCGGTTAATCACATTCACACTGTTGATCTGCAGTTAAGGTTACGAAAATTCAACCGTTACGGATTGCCGTCACGGATTGTTTCTTTCTCGCTTCCGTTTGACTTGGGATAAGAATAGCGACAGACGCTGGAAATTTATAATTGGATTTGTTGAAAGTCTGATTCGATAAAAGCTATCAGAATGAGATTTTTGGATAGGAATTAATCAAAAAAAGTAAACCCGCCTGAGATTGGCGGGTTTAGCGCGGTGTTTATTCGGGCGTGGCGTGCACGGTCGCTTCATTGAGAGATAGCGCACTGAGATACTCATCGCGCTTTTGTTGTTGATTAGCAGGCAAACTGGTTTTACCCAGTAAATCTGCAGCATTCACTGCCACTTCATGCTGGCTGTCTGATAAGGGTTCATTCTTATTAATCTGTACCAGCACTTTTAATAAGCTCAGGGCGATCGATTTATCGTGAGGTGATAAGGTCATGGCTTGGCAAAGGTTATTGTAAGCCGGAATAATGCGATTTTCACGGTAGTTTACCGCTGCCATTTCTTTTAGCTCTTTGGTGGTGAATTTGATTTCGCGACGTTCAATTTCTTCACGTTTGAGGTATTCATCCACCACCTGACTGGCCAGCGTATCACCCGCCAGTTGCGCTCGCAGCGTGTCGAGAATAGCCAGGCAATCTTCTTTCATGCCCAGTTCATGGTAAGCCTTCATTAAATCCAGATTATCTTCCAGATTCATCGTCGCATCGGCTTGCAGATTTTCCTTCAGCAGCTTTTCGGCATCGCGTTTATTATTTTTCAGCGACTCTATGCGAGCTTTTATAACCCACATTTTGTTAGCCAGCGCAGGCTCCACAAAGTCACCGCGGGTTAAGCCTTCAATCTCGCGGGTTACCTGACGCAGTAGTTTTTCCGACTCGGAGCCCGAAACAGTTGCAGCCAAATCAATCATGGTGCGCACCACGTTAAGGCCAAGCTCAGGTGAATCATGAATGGAGTTTCTGGCAAATTTTGCCATATTCTGTACAGCCGACAACTGGCCGTATTTGTCGCGGTTAAGGCGGGCCAGATCCCACAATTTTTTGTTTCGATCAATATTGCGAGGGGCCAGCTTACTTGCCGCTTTAACCTGCTCGTAAGCAACATCAAACTGCTCTTTACTGATGTAGTACTGAGCCAGTAAATCGTAGGTTAGGAAGCGGGTATCATTGCGCTGCAATAAATCTTCGATCAGCAGCTCAGCCTCATCAACTTTGTCCTGGCGGAAAAGCGTTTTAGCCAGACCAATATGCACCCAGGCATGATCGTATTCTTCCTTAAGCCGGCTGAAATAGCGCTCAGCGGTAGCATAATCACGCAGGTGGATAAGACATTCGCCAATCATTCTTTTAAGACGCGGGTGATATTCTGCTACGCCCTCATCTTTAAGGCTGCGCTCGGCATGATATATCGCCGCCGCGTAATCGCCGTTATCCATGCAATGCATAACTTTGTGTAACTTTCGGCGGATATTCACCAGGTAGTTAAAGCGCTGCTGAACCCGACTGGCATCCAGGGGTTTTACCCAGAAGTCATCCGGTTGCAGTTCGATAATGCAGTTAACCAGCTCCATACTGGTTTCAGCACTTAAGAACACTACGGTAGACTTGTCGCCGATATAATTGTTATGTTTGAGCTCTTCAAACAGATGGAAACCGTCTTTGTCGCTGCTGACATTAAATGCCAGCAGAACAACGTCAAAGGTGTCTTTCTGACACAGGCGAACGGCATGGAAAGCATTTTGCGCACTGCTCACCTGCTTAACGCCCAGCTCCAGCAGGGCCGACTTGATTAGGTCATGAATAAGCGCCTGGTTGTCTACAACCAGTACTTTTAACTCTTCAATTGCTTTCGGTAATGGGATTTTATCCATTGTCACAACCACTTAACACGAAATTGCTTTCCTTGTCTGTGCAATGCCCGGCTTGCGGCAGTCCCGTGTTGACCACGTCTGCCACTGCACGAAGCGCTAAACCAGAGGGTATGTATTACCTGATGTTATCCCGAATTTCATAAAACTGCCATACTGATATTTTCCAATCAGTATCTATTTAGCCGCTTCCTGGCAAAATCCGCGCTTTATCGCGGCGGATCGACCCGTTGAGCCGTAGAGTTATTCACCCTGAACCAACCGGCAATTGAGAATCGATCGCGTCTGGCAGGCAGTACTTCATGGGGAAACTCCTCACTGAGAAAGATCACCATAGTACCGGCTAACGGAGTAACCGATACTGCTTCATCTGGCGTTGCCGGCGGGTAAATTACCAGTTCCCCGCCGTCGTCCTGTGTCCAGTCAGAATTGAGGTAAAAAACCGTCGACAGTACCCGGTTTGATTCTCCCTGAAACGCATCCATATGTCGTTTATAAAAGCTGCCTGGCGGGTAATGGGCAAAGTGACTTTCGTATGAGAACAAGCCCAGGAACAGTCGCTTATTAAGATACGCTTTTAAACAATCCATCCAGTTTAACCACGCCGTGGTTACCGCCGCGGTCCCCTGGATCCAGCATATTTCATCGGTGCGAACAAATTCATTCTGATGATACTGCCCTGCCCGGCCAATCCCGGCGGGGTCAAAATCAATCGCTTCCTGGGCATAGGCTGTTAACCGGGTGGTTAGTGCGGGAGGCAGCGCAGCAGGAATAATACTGTAGCCACGCTGATAGAGATCATCAGCAATGCGTTCATACAACTCCTCGGGGGCCTTAGACCCGGCAAGGACATGGTTTTCTAAAGACGTTGTCAACAGAGGGGTTATCCAAATAAAACAGGCGTGATAAATATACTGAAAACGGCAATTAGACAAGTTATTTTTTATACAATCCGATATTTTTGCTGCAGTCTGACCGGTTACGTCAGCATTACTGATCAAATGCCCTGTTAACCGGGTATAGGTTTGTAATAACTGGAAAACTTGGAGTGCATCACCGGTGCATGCTATGTTGCCCACAGACAAGTCATTTTTGAGAAAGTAGAATGAGCGACGAATTATATACTGAAGATACTGAACACCATCTCGACCTGAGACACCTGACCCTGGATGACTACCAGGATGTGAAGGAACTCATGGACGATGTCTACCGCAATGTCGGTGGTGCCTGGCCCTATAAAAATTATAAGGCACAAATTACAACTTTCCGCGACGGCCAGATTTGTATAGAAGATAAAGGCAAGGTAGTCGCCTTTGCCATTTCCGTGATTGTGGATTATGACCAGTTTGGTGATAAGCATTCCTATGATGAGATCACCGGCGATGCCTACCTTACGACTCACGATCCAAATGGCGACGTGCTCTACGGTGTTGAAGTGATTGTGTCTCCGGAATACCGCGGCTTACGTCTGGGACGCCGTTTATATGAAGCGCGTAAAGAGTTATGCCGTAACCTCAACTTAAAATCCATTATGGCCGGCGGGCGTATTCCCAACTATGCCAAGCATGCATCGGAAATGTCGCCCTACGAATATATCGAGCGGGTAAAATCGAAAGACATTTTCGACCCGATCCTTACTTTTCAGCTGTCCAATGGCTTTGAAGTAAAGCAAATCATGCAGGCTTACCTGCCTGAAGACAAAGCGTCTAAGGGCTATGCCACACTGCTGCAATGGCACAACATTTATTATGAACCCGGCAATCCGCAGTTGATAGGTGGTAAGAAGAGTTCGGCCAGAATTGGTTGTGTGCAATGGCAGATGCGCTATTTCGAAAACGTCGAAGAGCTTATTCAGCAGGTAGAGTATTTTGTTGACGCACTGTCGGATTACGGCTGTGACGTGGCTCTCTTCCCAGAATTTTTCAATGCACCGCTGATGGGCCTGGCAGAGTCAGAATCCTCTATTGATGCCATCTGGCATCTGGCCGAATATACCGACGAAATTCTTACTGCTACCTCACTACTGGCGGTTTCGTACAACATTAATGTGATTGCCGGTTCCATGCCGGTGATTGAAGAAGAAGAGCTGTATAACGTTAGCTATCTGTGCAAACGTGACGGGACCATAGAAGCTCAGTATAAATTGCATCCCACGCCACACGAGAAAAAAGACTGGATCATGAAAGGCGGCAACTACCTGCGCTGCTTTGACACTGATTTCGGTAAAATCGGGATTTTAATTTGTTATGACGTAGAATTCCCCGAGCTCGCCAGGGTGCTGTCTGAGCAGGAAATGCAAATATTGTTTGTGCCGTTCTGGACCGATACCAAAAATGGTTATCTGCGGGTACGCCGCTGTGCGCAAGCGCGCGCGATTGAGAACGAATGCTATGTAGCCATTGCCGGCAGCGTAGGCAACCTGCCGAAGGTGGATAACGTGGATATTCAGTACGGCCAAACCGCAGTATTTTCGCCGTCTGATTTTGCTTTCCCGCACGATGCTATCGTCTCGGAAACCACGCCTAATACCGAAATGACGCTGATTGTGGATTTGGACCTGGATAAATTAACTACCCTGCAAAATGAAGGTTCGGTGCGTAACTACCTCGACCGTCGTCGCGACCTTTACCGGGTGGAATGGCTGGGTGGTGAAGACTAATTATGTTGCGTGAATTCACCGCGGTATTAATGCTGGTTGTTGCCTGGCCTCTGCAGGCCGGCAGCGATACCAGTGGTTTTTATGTGCGCCATGAAGATGAGGCCGCGGTGGTAGAACATACCATCGCTCAGGCCGGCGAGAATCAACAACTGGTTGCGCTGGTGCTGGGTGCCCAGTGGTGCCATGACTCACGGGCGCTTGCTGATTATTTTAATGACCCTGCGCTGGCAGGTGTAACCGAAAACATTGCTTTGCTCCCCGTGGATGTGGGCTATTTAGAAAACAAACATTCGTTACTGAGTCAGTTTGGCTATCCCGCCTATTTCGCAACGCCTACTTTGCTGTTGATTGATCCGCAAACCCGGCAGGTGATCAACCGTGCGACCTTGCCGGCCTGGCAAAGTGCCCACAATGAGTCAGCCGCGGCTTTGCAGGACTATTTGCAAGCACAACAACTGTACTGGCAAACCCAGTGGCAACCGGCCCCGATGGTGCCTGAGCTTGAGGCTTTTGAAACACAGCAAGCCAGCAGGCTTTATGAAGATTACCAGCAACTTGGAAAATTACTGGCCAAAGAAGATAACGGCCAGCCAGCGCCAGGCCTTAACGCACAGTGGCGTGCCGTAAAGCAATACCGCATGGCATTGCAGTCGGACCTTATCCGGATGCATCAGGCGGGTGAAATTGGGGATAAAACACCCAACTATTCACCAATCGACTGGTAATCTGCCAAAAAGTACCGGCTAACATTGGTATTGCACAGAAATTAGCGATAACATCAGAGGATAAGGGCCCAGCGCCCGTTTTCATGAATAATTATATCGCCACAGTTGTCATTAAGAGGGAATATGGCTAATAACTCGCGCAACGATGACTTTCCCACAATCAGACTCGACGAAGAAGACCGTCGCGGATATCAAACCAAAACGGCACCGGTTCACCGTTCGGTGACTACTTCACAGACAGCCGCTTCCGGAGAACCAGAAAAAGCCAAAGGCGGCTCAGGCTGGGGCGTTGTTGCCCTGTTGGTAGCCATTGTAGGTTGTGGTGCAGCAGGCTACTTATTTACGGTTACGCAAAAGCAAAATGCCACGCTGCAAAATGCAGAGCAACGTATCCAGCAGTTGGAAAATAAACTGTCTGCCACCGGTGAGGAGATTGGTGAATCAACCGTAGCTTTGCAGGTAAAGGTTACCGAGCTGACCAACAAAACTGCTGAGTTATGGGAACAAATGGACAAGCTTTGGGCTTCAGCCTGGCGCCGTAATCAGAAAGAGATTGCCGACCTGACCGATAAAGTCGCCGGTGATAAAAAGGATCTGCAGGAGTCTGTATCGCAGGTTTCACGTAATCTGGATAGCCAGAAAACGCAGTTAGCTACCTTAAATAGCAGCCTGGAAACCGTTTCGGACGAAATGCTCGCCATCAACGTGCAGATGGAACAGGTTAATGTCAATAGCAGTTCCCGCCAACAGGAAATTAAAAGCCTGAGCGACAAACTGGCTTTACTTGAGCAGCGCAACAATGCCCTGTCGAGCCGAATAGCGTCGCTGGAATCTGAAATTCGTGAACTGGCCACCAAAGTAGTGAGTTCACCTTCGGCAAGCGTGCCGGCCTCACCTTCCGGTTCTACCGGCGGTCAGTAGGCGTCTGCCACCAACCCTATTAAAATTTGCTTACATAAATGGCGCCGGATCCACTCCGGCGGCAATTTATATTGTCTACTTTTTAAACTATTCAGACTAATTTTGCGTAACAATAGCTTTCCATGCTGCACCGCAGCACTTTTCAGGGATGCTACTAATGAAATCCGTAAAATTATCTTTAGCACTACAGGGCGGTGGCGCTCACGGTGCTTTTACCTGGGGCGTACTTAACCGCCTGCTCGAAGAATCATGGCTCACTATTACCGGTATTAGCGGTGCCAGCGCCGGCGCCATGAATGCTGTTATGGTCGCTGAGGGCTGGCGAAAAGAGGGTCGCGAGGGCGCTAAACAACAACTGGCTGACTTCTGGTATACCGTCGCTGAGCAAAATGTTGGCTTTGAACTCCCTGGCGAACTCAAAAACTCGGTTACCAAATGGTGGCTGAGTGCGTTTCAGTTTCTTTCCCCGTACGATATCAATTTGCTGGATATCAATCCGTTACGTGACATTGTCGATCAGCAGGTTGATTTTAAAGCCTTACAGCAGGCTAACCCCCTGCCCTTGTATATTGCCGCCACGGAAGTCAGCACAGGTAAGCTGGCCCTGTTTAACACACCGGAGCTCACCACCGACCATCTGCTGGCTTCAGCTTGTTTACCTAACGTGTATAAAGCCATTGAGATTGACGGCAAACATTACTGGGACGGCGGTTATGCAGGTAACCCGGCGATATTCCCGCTTATGAACGAATGTGCAGGTAAAGATGTACTGATTGTGCTGTTACAGCCCCTAGAGCGGGAGGAAGTCCCTAAAAGCTCGGATGATATCAGTGATCGTATTACCGAAATTGGTTTTCACAGCAACTTTATGCGTGAAATGCACGCCATTGCCAGTGTAAAACGTCTGGTTAACGGTAAACGTTTTTTATTGGGCAAGGTTGAGCGACAAATAAAGCAGTTGCGAACTCATCTGCTCACCAACGGTGAACTGCTCTCCTCATTGGATAGCGCCACCAAATACGACAATCGCAAAAAATTTCTCGAGTGTTTACGTGATGCCGGTGAAGAAACCACAGAAAAATGGCTGGCAAAAAACGCCGATCATCTGGGCAAAAAGCCCAGTTGCGATATTCAGGCGATGTTTGATTAATTGTCAGCGATTATAGTCGACGGTAACACAAACGTTTATCTATTCGGTTTTAATCAATCCCCTGATTGGTACCGAGATCACCCATGAGCCAATGTTATCTCATCAATATACAAATTCAGATGAAATAAACTCTCTCTTTATCGGGTCTGTTGCGGTATATCGGATATTGAGAGAGCTAACATGTTGAAATCAATTGGCCGCAAAGTGATGGTGGGCTACCTGGTGCTTATTATAGCCATGGTGCTGACTGGCATAATGTTTCAGTTAAGCCTCAATCAAATCAGTAAACAAAACCGCCACTTCACATCGCATACCCTGCCCGCTTTCACATTGCTTCAACAAACCCAGGATGAGCTGGCTCAGTTGCATAACCTTAGCTTCGCCCTGTATGGTTACACTATTGACAGTGATACCTATGCAGAGCGTTCTGAGCAGCTAAAATCGCAACTGCAGGACAAGCTCTCTCAGTTAGGTGAGCGTCACCTGTTTAACACTGAAGCTCTGAAAACATCACTGTATGATCTATTCACTGCCATGGACCATTTGGAGGCTATTCTGAGCGCAGCGGATACTGACTGGGATGCGGCAAGGCACGCTCTGACGCTGATTGAAAACGCCAAAAACGCCAGCCGTGAAGTGCTAAGCCAGATAAGCCAACAGTCAGCTCAGCAGGTGTTTCAGGCCACCGAAGAAGTCAGTGTCACCCTCGGGCTGATGCGCTGGATTAATTACGCCTCTGTGATACTGGTTGTGGTAGTGGCATTGCTCTCTTATCGCTATCTGTATCAAAAACTGGTCACGCCATTACTTAGTATCACAGCTGCACTCACCAGCCTGAGTCACCATAAGAACCTGGAAGTGGTTTTACCCAATGCCAGTAATGATGAGCTCGGACAGGTAGTCAATGCGCTGAAAAAACTTATTAAGGCCTTAACTGAGGATTACACGGCCTTAAACGCTATGACCAGCCAGCTGCGCAGCGCGAGCATAACCTTTATTGAATCAGCCGCTTCTTCTGATAAACAAGCCCATCATTTATCCGGTCTGGCGGTTCAATTGGACAATGCTATCGCAGAGGTAGGAGTGCAAATCGCCGGCGCCTCTGAAGACTCAAAAAGCGTGTCCGAGTCAGCAGCATCTACCGCGGATCTGGTGAGCCAGGGCAAGCAGGAAGTGGCAGTCAGTGCGGCGCAGATAGCCACGCTACAGCGTGAAATCAATGAGTCTGCACGGCAGCTCTCGTCGTTACAAAACGCCGGGGATCAGGTGGGTTCGGTAGTCGGGGTAATTGCTGAAATTGCCGAACAAACTAACCTCCTTGCGCTCAATGCAGCTATTGAAGCGGCCCGCGCAGGCCAACACGGCAGAGGCTTTGCGGTGGTGGCAGACGAAGTTCGTACCCTGGCCTCGTGCACTCAACAATCGACACATCAGATCAACACCATACTGGCACAAATAGTGGATTCCATTACCACCACTGTGCAAGGTATGAAAGCCAACCTCGCGCTGACCTCAGTGGCATTTGAGCAAGCTAACCATACACAAAACGCCCTTAAACAAAGCCAGCAAAGTGTATTATCGCTAAGTGACGATAATCAACAACTGGCCGCTTCCACACGACAGGTGGTGGTTGCCACACAAACCATTCAGAGTCAGGTTAAGGGGATTAGCCAGCAATCCAACGAATTGCTGCAACAAAGTGAACTTACTCGCGCCAAGGCAGGTGAACTCGATGAGCTAATGACAACCCTTACCCAGATAGCCACCAGTTACCACTTTTCATCCACCTGACCATTCAGGCGCCGTGCTTTTCGACAAACCGAATCATAAAAACTACCAGAAACCTGGCTATAGTGTCGCGTGATTACGTAAAATGAGGCTTTGGCTGAGCACTCGCTCTGCTTATCCGGCCCTAGGCTGATTTTTCCGGAGTCTATTATGTTAGAAGTTGTAAGTTCAAGTGAACACCGCAACACTCCTTTCAATCATGTGTGACGGTGTTTTAAATTTCAATGTTTTTCTTGGTCGTTCATTTAGTTGAGTTGCGACTTCACTGAGTCGGTCTTGAGAGTGCAGTGATAGATCCGTCTTTTTAGGGAAGTATTGTCGAATAAGGCTATTAGTGTTTTCATTCGTACCTCGTTGCCATGGACATTGTGGATCGCAGAAGTAAACGGGCATGCCAAATTCCGCTGTTAAAACGCTATGTTTAGCCAGTTCCATACCTCTATCCCAAGTAAGCGATTGGCGGTATTTAGAGGGCATTTTTTTAAACACCGCTAACAATGCCGTATTCACTGAATCTGCGTCTTTTCCTGCTAACTTCAAGATGATTGTGAAACGCGATTTCCGGTCTACCAATGTGGCAATATGGGTGTTTTTAGAGCCTGTTACTAAGTCGCCTTCCCAGTGGCCAAGGGAACGTCGATTATCAATATGTTTTGAGCGTTCGTGAATTGAAATGCCGTTGACTATATTAATAGAGCCTCTATCACCTTTACGACTATGAAACCGACTGTGCCGCATAGGCCGCTTTCTTCGTAAATGCTCAGTCAACGAGTGATGAATGATATTCCTCGCCCTAACATACAATGACTTATAAATGGTTTCGTGTGATATCTGCATTTTCTTATGCCGAGAATACTCGACACGTAGCCAACCAGATATTTGCTCTGGCGACCATTTCAACTCCAGCTTTTCTATAACCAACTTTTTCAGCTCTGGGGATTGTTCTAAAACACCAGGCTTTGGCCGCTTGGCCATTCGTTTCGCACGGTTATCAGCATCAACTGCTTTGTAATGTCTACGCCCTCTATTTCTGGCGATTTCACGTGATATGGTCGAGGGAGAGCGGCCTAGTTGTTTAGCTATCGCTCTAATGCTCATCTTTGCAGACAATGAAACGCGGATTTCTTCGCGTTCTGAAAGTGTTAGGTGGGAAACATTACGATGCCTTGGTCTAGGTTTAATGCCACCATCTTCACGTAAAATTGTGAATACCGATCCCGGCTTTGCCTCAATAATACGACCAATATCACTAAACCCAGCACCTTGCTTCCATAAATCAAAAACAAGTGTTCGCTCATCTTGAGTAAACGTACGTTTTATTCGCTTCATCCAAAGCCCTCATGCAAATCAGTATTTTAGTATAACTGTTGCATTGACCACTTGAATCTACAGTCATTATTTTAGCGCTGGCGTTAAGCATGGATGCATTTGCTGTTTCCATCGGGCTTGGCTCTAAACATGTTATTAATGCCAGATCGCTGTCGCTGTCAGCAGCTATTTATTTCGGCGTTTTTCAGGGAATTATGCCATTAATTGGTTACCTGGGCGGTCAGGGATTATTTGGCCTGATTGGCAGTTTTGCGCACTGGATTGCATTTATCCTGTTACTCTTTATCGGTGCTAAAATGGTGTTTGAGGCAGTGTCTGAGGGGATTGAAGAAGATATCGCTAACATCACTTCCCGGGTCATGCTAGTGCTGGCTATCGCCACCAGTATTGATGCCATGGCCGCCGGATTCTCACTGACATTAATGGATTTGAACCCTTTTCTCGCCTGCCTGATAATTGGTATTACTACGTTTGTTTTTAGCTTTCTCGGTGTGCACATCGGTGCTAAAACCGGTACCTGGCTGGAGAGTAAAGCTGAGCTTATCGGCGGAATAGTACTCATCCTGATAGGCTTTAAAATTCTGTTGTTTTAACCCTGTTCAAGACTTAAATTTGCCTGCGCAGCATTTATGAATCTGGTTGCTAACTGATATGAATGTGCGCTTTTCGTTTTCCTTCCGTAGTGATTATGACTCTCACAAAGTGAGCTTTTCAACTTGGCCTTAGCGGCGCACCATTCTCTTCCCGCGCCGTATGCCAGTTAAACGAATAAGGATATAAATTACTATGATCAACATGTTAGAAGGCAAAACTGCCATTGTAACCGGCGCGAGTAAAGGCATTGGATTCGCTATCGCAGAACTCTTCGCCGAAGAAGGCGCCAATGTTATCCTGACGGCCCTGCATCAGGATGAAATAGAAACCGCAGTCGATAAAATCAACGCTAAAGGGCAAGGTAAAGCCATAGGTATGGTTGCCGACTCGAGCGATCCCGAAGCACCTGAAACCGTGTTCAGCAAGGCTATTAATGAGTTTGGCAAAGTGGATATCATGGTCAACAATGCCGGTGTTGGAGAAATGTACGCCGTTGAGAAAACCAGTGATGAGCACTGGGCAAAAATTATGGAATTAAACCTGTCCGGAGTGTTCCGTTTTTGTCGTGAAGCGGTTAACCATTTTATGCCAAGCAACGAAGGCCGCATTATCAACGTCTCCTCGGTAAACGGCGTATTACCTATTTGTGGTGTGGCTTACACCACAACTAAAGGCGGTGTAAACACCATGACCAAGAACATTGCGATCCGTTTGTCTGGTACCAACATCCGTTGTAATGCCATTGCACCGGGCATTACTGATACAGACGCAGCGAAAGCCTGGGCAGCCGGCGAGCAGGAAGGCGGTGACGTAATGCTGGAGTTTTCGGATAAATATACCAACACCACCGTGCCTTCTGTAGAGCCTCGTGATCAGGCCTATGCAGCCCTCTACCTTGCCAGTGAAATGGGTAAAGCCGTCACCGGACAGGTTATTCAGGTGGATAACGGCGGATTTCTGTAAGGCGCGAATCGATGTAAATAAGCGGGCTAGTGCCTTGTTCTGATAGAACTTAGCACCAGCTCCTTGCTTAGACTTACGAGTTAAAAACAAACAACTCTGTTTGGCATAAACACTTTTCAAGTGACGTTACCAGACGGTAATTTAATGACTCACCGAAATAGATTCATAATCAAATAAATCGAATAGAAGCTCTTCGCTTAGATAGGTCGCTGCTGGTTTACTCAAGTGGCCATAATCATAGGATATTAATGTATCATCAAACTTTACTTTGCATCGACGAGAATCTTCTTCTGCTACGCACAGTTCTTTAATAACAGAGACATATGTAACACTATCAAAAGAGGCGAGTGTATTTGCCATTTTACGATCAGTACTTAAAACCCCTGGATCGAGTTTCTTATCGCTAAGGAATTCGCCCTGTCCTCCTTCACGAACATAAACCAAAGGTACGGTTGGATACCATTGCGGAGTGGGTCCAATAACAATAATGTTCTCAACACCATTGCGCTTCAAAAATTCAATATTGCCGGGCCAATCAACAATTTCGTGTTTATTTTTCATCGCTATGACAACCGAAAGCGGCTTTTTTGCTGCTATGATATCTTTCGCTAAGGAATTGGACAGGTCACAAGCCTTGCGCAGTTTACTTGCATTGCCAACAGTTTGAGTAACCGTAGGTCGACATCCGGATGAAATTACCGTATCAACGCTTGTTCGTGCCTTTAAAAATGACTCAAAGCCAGCCGCAATAGCCTCGGCATGCGAGTCTCCCCAAATTAATACACCTCTTATACCTTCATTCTTCGATACACAATGTTCAGGCAACACATATTCATCATTTGATTTCAAATGAACGCTTAACCTACATGATTCCCTGGATTCAGAGCGGGCGGCATTATTTCTATCTTGCGAGTATTTCTGAATTAATTGATTAGATGGATCCGCAGATTTTGCTCTTATAGATGAATCGCTTCCCGTAGCAAAAGGAGAAATAGAATTGGCAAATAATACCGTACTGGCGAAAACTGCGAATTTTGCATAATAAAGCCGTGAGCATTCAATGAATTTATAAGAAAGAAAGCCCAATATAAAAGAACAAACAATACCCAGCACATTATGGAACCATTGAACGGCAAAATTCTGATTATGTAAGAAAACGACAATTGGCCAATGCCATAAATAGATCGAATAAGACCACTTGCCGGTGTTTTCTACAGCATTCAGATTAAACAAACGTAACGAGGCAGACTGAGGGTTTGCAATAACGAGCATCGCACCGATTATTGGCACTGCAGCATAGACACCCGGCCATCCATAATCAGATGAGAAAGCAAAGGCACTAAATGTAATCAGTAAAATACCCAATAAACTCATCGAAGAGTGTTGCAGGCGCTTAGGTAAAGGGTAAAGAAATACAATCGCGCCCGCCAGCATTTGCCATGCTCTTGTGGGTAAAGAAAAATAGGCGGGATCAGGCCATATATCTGTGGCATACACTCCCAGTACAAAACTCGCCAACGCGCCAAGAAGAATTAAAATTTTTATTATTGTTCTTGTTAAGAGCCGAGCTAAAACAGCAATAAAGATGGGGTAAACAACATAAAACTGCCACTCTACTGACAATGACCACGTATGTAACAAATAGTTTTCATGGGCACTGGCAGAAAAATACCCAGCCTCCTGCCAGTACACTACATTTGAGTAAAATAATAACGATGAAAATAAATGCTTCAGATACTTCTGAAACTCAACGTCATAGAGTACATTCCAACAATAAATGGTCACTACTAATAACATTATTGTCAGTGCAGGGATTATTCGTTTAGCTCGAGCCAGGTAAAATTCCAGCAAACTGAATTGAGCTTTGTCTAGCCTGTCAAAAATAATTTTGGTCATTAAAAAACCAGAAATTACAAAAAACACATCAACACCGACAAAACCACCTTGCATCCATGTAGGATCAAAATGAAAAATCACTACGGTAAACACGGCCAAGGCTCTCAAGCCATTAATATCTAACCTAAACTTCATTTAAAAACTACTCGCCTTGCCACAATTAATTACCATCGGTTATGTATTACACTGCTTAAATTATTACATAAGCCTGAATCTGCCAAGCTAAGATTCAACCAGGCGTAAATTAATGGTCTGCACTGTGATTTTGTTTCTCAATGAATATAAATGCGGCATTTCATGGAGTGAACAGATAGGAAATAACGTAGCTCTTTATCAGAAATAGGGAGCAACAGATTTAAAGCAGATACTATTGCCAGTATCTAACTGTTTTTTCACCCTGGCTTGACCCTGCTTTCCTTACCATTGCTGAAATCAAAATGTTAGCAGAGGTGAAGAAAGCAATGACCCGAAATAATTATCGACTACTTAGCTTGCTCCTTTTAATGTCTACACTGACCGGTTTATTAGCCGGATGTGTGTCCAAATCAGCCATGCCCGTAATCACTGATGATAAAGCTGCCACTGTTACTATCTATCGTTCCGATGAATTACAAGGCAGCCTGACCGATGTGTATATTGGTTGGGATGATGAGTACTTTATTTCACTGGCACCGCAGCAGCATACCCAACTGTTAGTAAACCCGGGGTTTAAAACCTTCAAAATTCGCGCTCATGCTGACTGGAGCAATGAGCTGGCCCTTGATTTAACACCACAACAAGAGGTATGCCTGATAGCCGAGGTGAATCCGCAAAATGTGGTGGGACTTAACTGGGTCGTGTCTGGCTACCGGCTGCGACAGCTGCCCTGTGAATCACTAACGCTCTAAAGAGCGCCTGTTTCATTTACCATTAAAAAGCGGTAACTTATCTTTAACCAGCCACATGTGAACATTACAAGGATTGTTATGTCGGCCGTATCGGGATATTTGATTGCCGCTTTACTTAACCTGGCCAGTGTTACCCCGGCCTCCTACCAGCACCCGGCATTTTTGCACAACCACTCCTCTGCCGTGGTTTCGCTGTACCAGACGCTCAGCCAATATAACAACAGCAAAACCGCCGCTTCAGAAGTCATCCAGCAAGTGAATAATCTGGTTGCATCAGGCCTTGAGTTAAAGCTTGCTGATATGGTGGTGATAAGTATGGCGATGCAAAGCGCGATCAACCATCAACCAGAGCAGGTTGAGCAAATTTATCTGTCGTTAAAGAGCCGTTACAAGCATTCCCGCACGTTAAGAAATTACTTTTTTAGTTGTACTTTGTCCGGTCGGCAAAAATTACGTTCAACCATAAAAGCCCTGCGTTACAGCTTGTCTATGCCAGACGAATTTGAGAAAGAATTGTCTTTTCTAGGCCATGCCTCTGATGATGAAGAACTGATGTCACTGGCTAACGCGCGATACGGTGAAATCAGCTATGAATCAGTGTATCAGGCCTTTTTATATCGCGCTCTCACGAGTAAGACCCTGAAGCATCCGAATACCGTCGCACTGCTGTTACGCAACCTGGCTCTGGCCCATAACCAAATTGGCAGCAAGCATATCGAACGGCGCCTGATTGTACTTATCAGGGAGCTGGAAACAGAGAACGTTATACCTCATTTAACCAACGGCCCTTCAGTATACAGCTACCTGACTCCGTAATAATCACCGTTCAGATACAAAAAAAGCGCCATACAGGCGCTTTTTTGCGTTGGTCAATCGCTGATTAGCGACGCAGACCAAGACGTTTGATCAGATCAAGATAACGTTCTGCATTTTTACCTTTCAGGTAATCAAGCAGTTTACGGCGCTGGCTAACCATGCGCAGCAGACCACGACGTGAGTGGTGATCTTTCTTGTTTGATTTGAAGTGTGATTGCAGTTTGTTGATGTTGTGCGTTAACAGTGCAACCTGTACTTCAGGTGAACCAGTATCACCTTCTTTAACGCCATATTCAGCAACGATGCCTGCGGTTTCTTCTTTAGTTAGTGACATAATTTTCTCCTGTTTTTAAACCTGCCAGACCGATCACTAATTCAGTCCGACAAAACTGAGCGCGTATTATACTTGGCGTGGCCCCATGCGCAAGTGATTTTGCGCGTTTACGATTCTGCGCTGTAAACCACACTGCGTCTGGGCGCAACAAACACCTGATCAGCCGGGGCTTTTTGATCTTTAGGTGCGCAGACTCCCTCGCCGACGCCCAGAAAACGGGCGGGAGTAGTGCTACTATCGTAAATACGATACTGCTGCCCTTCGGCAAGGTTATCAGTTTGCAATGGCGTTACACTCTGGCCATGCTGTAAGCGATGTGTTTCAGCGGCGGATAGCTCAACAGCAGATAAGCTTTTTACAGCGGTGTCCATTGGTAATAACAGCGCATCGATAGCCTCGTACTCGCGCTCGGCAATGTTCTGCTCCACCATCGCTTCGAGGGCTTCTACGGAAATCATATTCGGCGTAGGGTAATCTGCCACTTTGGTTCGATGTAGCCGGGTAACATAAGCCCCGCAGCCTAACTGCTGACCAATATCATCTACCAGTGAACGGATGTAAGTCCCCTTACTGCAACGCACCCGCATATCCACTTCAGGCAGCGCCATACGCGTAATTTCCAGCTCAAAGATAGTGATATCCCTGGCTTCGCGGGGCACTTCAATGCCCTGTCTGGCGTAATGGTATAGTGGTTTACCCTGGTACTTAAGCGCCGAAAACATCGATGGCACCTGCTTGCTGCTGCCTAAGAACGACAAACACGCAGCGCGGACTTCTTCTTCACTGCACGAGACATCACGCTCTTCAACAATCTCGCCATCCGCATCAGACGTTGTAGTACGAATGCCAAGACGGGCAGTGACTTCGTACTCTTTATCGGCGTCGAGCAAATATTGAGAAAACTTGGTGGCTTCGCCTAAACACACCGGTAACATGCCGGTAGCCAGCGGATCGAGTGCACCGGTATGGCCGGCTTTTTGAGCCTGATATAACCAGCGCACTTTTTGTAAAATTTGGTTTGACGAACCGCCGAGGGGTTTATCAATTAACACAATGCCGTTTACTGCCCGGCCTTTGCGTTTTCTTGCCATGCCTGATTATTCCTGCTCGTCGTCGTTATTCGACCGTTCTTTATCACGAGCGATAGTTTCACTCACCAGGTTAGATATACGCATGCCTTCTGTAATCGACTTGTCTTCAAAGAAATGCAGGTGCGGTACGGCACGCATGCGCAAGCGTTTAGCTAACAAACTGCGCAGAAAACCGGTGTTCTCGCCCAGCTGTTTCATTTGCGCTTTAGTTTCCTTTTCATCACTATTATAAAAAGTGATAAAAATTTTGGCATGCGCCAGATCCCGGGAGACCTCCACATCAGAAAGCGTAATGAAGGGCAGGTTTCCTACCCGGTGCTTATATTCATTTTGCAGCAAACTGGCCACTTCTTTGTGGATTTGCTGGGCAACCCGATCAGTTCGAGAAAATTCCCGAGCCATAGTTACTCTCCTCTGTTTTGCAATCTGCCCTGCTTTTAGTGTAGCGGACTATTGCACAGACAAAAGCGGGGGCTTCAGAGCCCCCGCTATACTTTAGTTATTCGCTGAGCTTAGATTTCACGTTTAACTTCAACTACCTGGAAGACCTCGATTTGGTCGCCCACTTTTACGTCGTTGTAGTTTTTAACGCCGATACCACATTCCATACCGTTACGAACTTCCTGAACGTCGTCTTTAAAGCGACGCAGGGATTCAAGCTCACCTTCATAAATAACCACGTTTTCACGCAGTACGCGAATTGGGTTACTACGTTTAACAGTACCTTCAGTTACCATACAACCGGCAATCGCGCCCAGTTTCGGTGACTTGAATACATCACGTACTTCAGCAAGACCCATGATTTCCTGTTTGAATTCTGGTGCCAGCATACCACTCATGGCCGCTTTAACTTCATCAATCAGGTCATAGATAACGCTGTAGTAACGTAAGTCGATTTCTTCCGCTTCAATCACGCGACGTGCTGTTGCATCGGCACGAACGTTAAAGCCCACCACGATAGCACTTGATGCTGCCGCCAGGCTGGCGTCGGTTTCAGTAATACCACCTACACCGCTACCTACGATATTCACTTTAACTTCACTGGTAGACAGTTTGGTCAGTGACTCAGAAATCGCCTCAACAGAACCTTGTACGTCAGCTTTCAGTACAACGTTCAGCTCGCTTACGTCACCGGCTTCCATGTTAGCAAACATGTTTTCCAGCTTGGCTTTCTGCTGACGGGCAAGTTTCAGCTCACGTTTCTTCTGATGACGTTTACCGGCCACTTCACGCGCCTTACGCTCATCCTGGACTACCAGCGCGTCTTCACCCGCTACCGGTACACCAGAAAGACCCAGGATCTCTACTGGCGTTGACGGACCGGCCACTTTTACATCGTTACCGTTCTCATCACGCATGGCACGAACACGACCGTATTCTTCACCACACAACAGGATATCACCTGCTTTAACTTCGCCTTCCTGAACCAGTACCGAGGCAATCGGGCCGCGGCCTTTATCCAGGCGGGACTCAACTACAATACCGCGGCCAGGGCCGGTTGGCGTTGCTTTAAGATCCAGTACTTCAGCTTGCAGAGAGATAGCTTCCAGCAGTTCATCAACGCCCATACCGGTTTTGGCTGATACGTTTACAAACTGGTGCTCACCGCCCCACTCTTCAGAGATAACTTCCAGCTGCGACAGTTCGGTTTTAACCCGATCCGGATCCGCAGATTCTTTATCCATCTTGTTCACAGCAATGATCAGTGGTACCCCTGCTGCACGACTGTGCTGAACCGCTTCTTTAGTCTGCGGCATAACACCATCGTCTGCGGCAACAACCAGTACAACAATATCCGTTGCTGTAGCACCACGTGCACGCATGGCCGTAAAGGCGGCGTGTCCGGGTGTATCCAGGAACGTGATCTTACCGCCGTCAGTTTCTACACTGTAAGCACCAATGTGCTGGGTAATACCACCCGCTTCACCGGCCGCCACTTTGGCGCGACGAATGTAGTCAAGCAGTGAGGTTTTACCGTGGTCAACGTGACCCATGATGGTTACTACCGGCGCACGGGTGGTTTTATCACCATTGCCGGAGCCTGCTAACAACTCGTCTTCTAAGGCGTTGTCATTAACCAGTTCATATTTATGACCCATCTCTTCCACTACCAGTACAGCAGTGTCCTGATCCAGCACCTGGTTAATGGTTGCCATTTCGCCCATTTTCATCATGGCCTTAATGACTTCCTGCACCTTAATTGCCAGACGGCTGGCGAGTTCGCCTACCGTGATGGTTGAGCCCAGTTTGACCACACGCTCAACTGGCGCGGCCGGCTTGTTAAAGCCTTGCTTCAGGCTTTCACTGGCTTTCTTGTTCGGTTTCTTGCGACGACGTGAAGAACGCTCGACCTGCATATCTTCTTCGTCTTCCGCTTCCTGAGCGTAACGGTTTGAATGCATGTGCACCTCTTCGGCTTCAGCTTTCTTACGGCGCTCTTCTTCTTCTTTCCAGCGACGTTCGTTTTCTTCAGCCAGTTTACGCGCTTCTTCAGCGGCTTTTTTCGCGTCTTCTTCCAGTTTACGCTGCGCTTCTTCTTCCTGCTGCTTGCGTAAACGCTCTTCTTCCTGACGCGCTTCTTCCTGTTCTTTTAACTCTTCTTCTGACAGCTCAGACTCAGCTTCTGCGCGAGCAGCGGCTTCCTGTTTGGCTTTTTCAGCACGGCGAGCTTTCTCTTCTTCCGCCGCTTTACGGGCTTCTTCCGCCTTACGAGCTTTTTCTTCGGCCGCTTTACGGGCTTCCTCAGCCGCTTTTTCTTCTGCTTCGCGCTTCAGACGGGCTTCTTCTTCGCGGCGCTTGGCTTCTTCTTCTGCCTGACGTTGCTCTTCAATGTCCGTACGTTTCACGTAGGTACGCTTCTTACGAACTTCAACTTTGACTTCTTTCGACTTACCTAAGCTTAACGTGCTGGTTGTTTTACGTTGCAACGTCATTTTCTTAGGTTCACCACCATTGGTGCCACCGTGCTGTTTGCTCAGGTGGTCCAGTAGTTTGCGTTTCTCATCTTCAGTCACGTTCTCACCGGCGGCTTTTTTAATGCCGGCGTCGCTAAACTGACTCACTAACCGGTCAACGCTAGTCCCGATATCACTGGCGAGTTTTTCAATGGATACATCTGCCATTACGCGTTTTTCCCCTTGTCGACCTTATTCTTCGTTGAACCAGACTTTGTTTCGTGCAGCCATAATCAATGCACCGGCTTTCTCTTCGTCCAGTCCTTCTACATCACTGATATCATCGGTGCCCTGTTCAGCCAGCGCTTCTAAATCGATGATACCTCTACTTGCCAGAACGTACGCCAGGTGCTTGTCCATACCTTCAAGGTTCAGCAATTCCTCGGTGGGTTCTGAGCTCTCAAGCGATTCCTCGTTGGCTAGCGCCTGAGTGGTCAGTGCTGCACGTGCACGATTACGTAATTCTTCAACGGTATCTTCATCAAGGCCGTCAATGGCCAATAATTCGCTGACTGGCACATAGGCAACTTCTTCTAATGAAGTGAAGCCTTCCTCAACCAAGACACTTGCGAAGTCTTCGTCGATGTCCAGACCGTTAACAAATACCGCCAGAACCCTTTCGTTTTCTGCCTGGTGTTTCTGGTTCAAATCTTCAATGGTCATTACGTTCAGTTCCCAGCCAGTCAATTGACTTGCCAGACGAACGTTCTGTCCACTCCGACCGATAGCCTGAGCCAGGTTATCGGCTTCTACTGCTACTTCCATGGTATGCGTGTCTTCATCAACCACAATGGATGCAACTTCTGCAGGTGCCATTGCGTTGATAACAAATTGCGCCGGGTTTTCATCCCATAACACAATATCGACTCTTTCTCCGCCCAGCTCACCAGATACTGCCTGTACCCGTGAACCACGCATGCCTACACAGGCACCAACCGGATCAAGACGCTTATCGTTGGTCTTAACCGCGATTTTGGCCCGTGAGCCAGGATCCCGTGCGGCGGATTTAATTTCTAATGTTTCTTCAGCGATTTCTGGTACTTCCAGACGGAACAGTTCAACCAGCATCTCCGGATGAGTACGGCTAACGAACAGTTGCGCACCGCGTGCTTCAGGACGGATTACATAAAGTAAACCACGTACCCGATCGCCCGGACGGAAAGTTTCGCGAGGTAACATATCATCACGGTATATAACGCCTTCAGCGTTGTTACCCAAATCGATGATTATGTTGTCACGATTTACTTTTTTAACGGTACCGGTTACCAATTCGCCAACTTTATCTTCATATTCGGCAACCATTTGTGCACGCTCTGCTTCACGCACTTTCTGCACAATGACCTGCTTAGCAGTTTGGGTGGTAATACGGTCAAAGGCGATTGATTCAATCTGCTCTTCTACGTAATCACCCACCTCAATCTCAGGCTCATCAATTTGCGCCGCAGAAAGGGTAAGTTCGGCAAACGGGTTTTCCTGTTCCTGATCATCAGGAATTACCAGCCAACGGCGGAAAGTATCAAAATCGCCGGTTTCGCGATTAATGCTTACGCGTACTTCAATTTCGCCTTCGTTTTTCTTTTTTGTGGCACTTGCAATGGCAAATTCTAACGCCTCAAAAATCTTTTCTCTTGGCACTTGTTTTTCATTAGAAACGGCTTCTGCCACTAACAAAATTTCTTTATTCATTTTTGCCTCACTGGTTGCATGCGGCTGGGCATGCAGTTTTATTCCGTATTATTCGAATGTTGGAACCAAATTACCTTTTTCAATCCCGCTGACCGGCAAATTAAATTGCTCGCCATCGACCTCGACAGTTAACGTGCCATTTTCACACGCCAGTAATTTCCCCTTGAAATTGCGTCGGTTATCCAACGGCAATGCCATTCTGACAGCGACGGTTTCGCCCACCACCTGTGCATAGTGCGCCTCTTTAAATAAAGGGCGATCCATACCTGGCGATGAGACTTCTAAGTTGTATTCAGTATTGATTGGATCTTCCACATCCAGGACCGCACTGACCTGATGGCTGACATCCGCACAATCATCTACGTTGATGCCATTCTCATGATCAATGTAAACCCGCAGGATTGAATGTTTTCCGGCGCGGACAAACTCCACACCCAGTAATTCAAACCCCAATGCTTCTACCGCCGGATTCAACATTTCGCTTAAACGTTGCTCTAGCTTTGACAATCCAAACCTCCAAAAACGAAAAAAGGGCATAATGCCCAATATACTGATACCTTGCTCGGTATCGCTTTGTGCGTGAGACCGAGCTAACAAAAAGCCCCGATTAAACGGGGCTTTTTGCAGTAAAAATTCGGTCCCTTTTGCCCACATCAGGCAAGGTTACTATTGGTGCAATACAACAATAAAAACCCGTAAGGCGTAGGTGCTGGTAATCACTAATTACCGGTACCAGCCATAATCTGACACGCATTATACTGCCTGCTTGTTGATTTAGCAACCGGCAATCCAGCTTCAGGTCAGATTGTCACGATAATTTAATCTTCCCGCCAGCGTTCCTTAATGGTCAGAATTTCCTCAAGATTTTCTTCAAGTAATGTAATCAGATAAGGCTCGAAGTGCTTACCGGCTTCGCTTTTCATTACCGCCAGGGTTTTCTCTACTGTCCAGGCTTCCTTATACGGGCGTTTACTGGTGAGTGCATCAAACACATCCGCTACCGCCACAATCCGCCCTTCTACCGGAATATCCTCGCCTTGTAAGCCGAAGGGATAACCAGAGCCATCCCACTTTTCGTGATGGGTCATGGCCACGGATTTTGCAATCCGTAACAGATCGGAGTCCGCTTCGCCCAAAATTTCAGCGCCAATTTCCGGGTGCGTTTTCATTACCGCGAATTCTTCCTCGGTGAGTTTACCCGGCTTGAGCATAATGTGGTCAGGAATGCCAATTTTGCCAATGTCGTGCATGGGAGCGGCGTGCAGCAACGTGTCGGCCTGCTCTTCATTTAAACCATAGGCCAATGCCAGTACCTTCGAGTAATGACTCATGCGCAGAACATGCATCCCGGTTTCGTTATCTTTATATTCAGCCGCCCGGCCTAAACGTTGTACCACCTGCAACCGGGTACGCTTGAGTTCATCAGCCTGCACCAGCGATAAATGGGTTTTGATACGCGCTTTCACCACTGCGGGTGAAATAGGCTTGGTAATGTAATCCACACCACCTACCGCAAAACCTTCGGTTTCGTCCTGTTCTTCACTTAGCGCGGTAACAAAAATCACCGGAATAGCCCGGGTAATAACGTTTTCTTTAAGCGCCTGACACACTTCAAAGCCGGTCATGCCGGGCATCATTACATCCAGTAAAATAAGATCCGGTAACTGTGCCTCTGCTACCCGCAGCGCTTCAGGGCCGTTTTTGGCAAATGCCAGAGTGTAATGCTCTGCCAGCAGGTGTTTGAGTACCCTCAGATTTGCCGGTTCGTCGTCAACCACTAAGATAGTGGGTTTTAGAGCGGTGTTTTGCATGGTTACTATTCGTCCAGCTTGTCGATTAGTGCAGACAGCAGCGTAATCGCCTGTTCAAATTCAAAGTCTTCTATGGCATCCAGTATCGATTGAATGTCATTGGCAAAGCGGCTGTTCTGATAGCCGCCGAGCAAGGCTAATTCCGCCTCTTCAATACGATTATTTTTAACTGAATGCGTAATACGCTCCAGTATAGCCCGTAATTCCTGGCTATCGACTTCAGCAGACTGTTGCAGATCATTATCCTGTTCTGTGGCAACAGCACTCTGAACTGCTGGTACCAGGCTGTACAGGTCTGCTACCGAGTTAACCGGCGCTACCTTGTCGTAACAATCCTGTTCAATAGCTTTGCAGGCATGCATGATTTTTATCAGTCCAAGGTTGCCCGCCACACCTTTAAAACGATGTACCAACGCTTTGAGTTCTGTAAAGTCTTGCTCTTCAGTCAGGCTCACAAAGGTTTCCCTGGCAATAGTGATGTCGTTACAGAAGCGGTTTATCTCTTTGACCAGCTTATGTTTAGAACCCCACAAACTCTCGCCACGGGACCAGTCAATAAGCAAAGCTTCTTTAGGTTCCGCTCGCATTGCCAGCGCACTCCCCTGAATCCCCAGCACCCGGGCAATTTCATTGCACAGTACCGGGAAGTCGATGGGTTTATTGGCAAAACCTTCCATGCCGGCCTCACTGGCCGATTTTTTATCCTGAGCCAGTACGCTGGCGGTTAGCGCAATAATCGGGGTTGCCTTGAGGCCATTGGCTTTTTCATATTCACGACGTTGACGGGCAGCGGTCAGGCCGTCCAGCACCGGCATTTGCAAGTCCATCAGCACCACGTCGTACTGATGTTGCGCCATCAGGTCGAGAGCCTGCTGGCCATCCCGGCCAATTTCCACACTATGGCCGCCGCGCTTGAGTAATAAGTTGAGCAGTTCGATATTTTGTTCAATATCATCCACAATCAGGATCCGCAGTGCGGGTAACTGAATAGCATGCAGGCGCTGTACATGGCTGGTGCTGTCGATGGCGGTTAGCGGCAGTATAAAGCTGAACTGAGTTCCCTCTCCGGGCTTACTGCGAACATCGATAGTGCCGCCCATCAACTCAACCAATTGCTTTGAAATCGTAGTTCCAAGGCCGGTACCACCAAAACGCCTGGACATCGATGCATCCGCCTGGGCAAACGCGTCGAACACCCGCTGGCACTGATCCTGTGTCATACCAATGCCAGTGTCTGAGATAGTAAACTGCACATGGCCGTTATTAACCTGACTCACGCGCAGGCTCACCTGGCCAGACTCGGTAAACTTCACCGCGTTGCCAATTAAGTTACTCAGTACCTGACGAATACGTTCCGGTGCGCCGCGATAGCCCTGTGCGAGGTTATCGCCCAGTTTCACCTGTAAGTCGAGCCCCTTGCGCTTAGCTTCCAGCCAGAAAGTAGAAATCACCGTGTCGATTTCTTCGCTAAGAATAAAGTCTACCAGCTCCAGTTCCAGCTTGCCTTTATCCAGTTTGGCACTGTCGAGGATATCATTTAACAAATGAAGCAATGAGCGGGCTGAGCGATTTATCGTCGACAGATGTTTATGCTGCTCGGTGTTGAGCGGTGTATCCAACAGAATGTCACTAAAACCAATCACGGCATTCATTGGCGTGCGGATTTCATGACTCATGTTGGCCAGGAATGCAGCCCGGGCCGCGGCAGCCTGTTCCGCAGCATCCTTAGCGATCAACAGGTCATCTTCCATTTGCCGGCGATCGGTAATATCCATGATAAAACCATCCAGCCAGAGGATTTCGTCGTGGTCGTCGCGAATATACCGGCCATGCTCACGCAACCAGCGGATTTCGCCAGCTTTGTTGAAGATGCGGTATTCCATACTGTATTCGGTCTGGCCAACCAGCGCCTGCTCGATCGTTTCCAGATCATCCGGGTGGAACAGATCAACAAAGCTTACTGTAGGGTCTGGCAGTAAAAATTCATCCGGGCCGTAACCGGTAATTCTTTTTACCGCATTGCTGATAAATACCATGGGCCAGTCATGCTCATTCAAACAGCGATAAGCGATGCCCGGGATATTGGCAATCAGTGAGCGAAATTTAAGTTCGTTTTCGCGGATGACTTTTTCCATCGCCAGTCGTTCACTGATATCGGCGATAAACAATATAAACAGGGATTCTCCGGCAACCTGAGTATGCGATAAGCTGATCCGCAATGGCACAAGCTTACCTTCGCGGTTAAACGCTTCCACGTCGCGACTGTTACCAATAAGCTGGATTCCCTCAGGCTCTTCGGCATATTTAAAGAACCGGTGGCCATAGAGATGCCGGCGGTTCTGAGGCAGAAATTCAGTAAGAGGCGTGCCAACCAATTCCATTCGTTGCCAGCCGAGAATGGTGGTTACCGCTTCATTTACGGTTTGAATAACCCCTTCGTCATTAATGGTCAGAATGCCCTCAACGGCAGATTCCATCAGGCTAATCATTCTCACCTGCGAACGACGGGCATCGGCTGATGCCTCACGGTATTTGACCAGCAGGCTTATCCCGAGCACCAGGGCAATCATAATGGAGGCGATAAAGGTGACACTGGCCGCCAGATAAAACGACATTTCTGAAGGCTGATCCGACAGCTCCAGCCCGGGAGGTCTCACAAAGCGAGCGGCCGCCATACCTATATAGTGCATGGCAGAAATGGCACAGCCCATTACCGCCCCGGCCAGAATATTGGTGGTGAACGTGGTGAGTTTGTTGCTTAACAGACGCTGTAAACCGTGTCTTATCCATAACGATATCATCGCCAGTACCACGGCAACGATCACCGACAATAAAAAGATACTCAGGTCATAACGCAGCAGCGGCGCCATATCCATGGCTGCCATTCCAATATAGTGCATAGCGCCGATACCGGCGCCCACTAACACCCCACCAATTACAATTTGCTTGTTGCTGATAGTGTGTTGAGTCAGGAGGTTGAGAGCCACCCACGCAGCGGCTATTCCTGGAAGCATTGAAAGCAGGGTTGTAAACCAGGTATAAGAAACCGGCGTACAAAGTTCAAAAGCCAGCATGCCGATAAAATGCATCGACCAGATGCCACTGCCCTGCGCGAACGCTCCTACGGCAAGCAACCCCCGGCGTCCCCGGCGGGTTTTCGCGTTAGCAGCCTGAGTCGCCACCTGAAACCCCATGAATGAGGCAAACACGGCAATGGCAACAGAGAGCAGCACCAGTGAAGGGTTATATTCCCCCACCAGGAGTAAAGAAGTATCGGGAATAGAAAACAGGTCCGAAACAGACGGCATTACAGTAGGCCTTAGTATTATAAACAACGTCGTCGCTAACTAAGCCTGCCTGCTTATTGCCAGCCATCTATTAACAAAAGTAAATATCGCGCTTTCCTTATTTTATAAAGATTGCCGTAAATCCATTACGCTTGTCAAACGCTAGGGTGAAACTAAATCATTCAACCGCATGAGCTTTATAAAAATAATTTATTAACCGGCTTATATTGCCACATTCACAATATAAAACAAGGCACTAGCTTTCATCATCTGGCTGACAAGGCGCGAGATTATGAATTTTAAAAGACACTTTAAAACCGTTTTCGGGCTGACTTTCATAATAAACTTCACTGTTCAGCACTTCTCTGACCAAATTGTGCACAATACTTAACCCTAACCCGGCATTCCCTGCCCCTCTGCGAGTAGTAAAAAACGGATCGAAAACTTTTGGTAGTAGCTCTTCACTAACGCCCACGCCGTCATCTGCAAAATTAAACTGGTATCCGTCGCCTGCCGGCGCCAGTGACAGGGTTATACAACACTGTTGACGTTTGCCAACGCCGAGACCATGAATAAGGGTGTTTGACGTTAAGGCAGTCAATATTTGCGTGATCACAGCAGGATACGTGGTAACCACAGCACCCGGCGGGATTTGTACCGAGAAAGTGATTTGTGAAGATTCGTTATGCATGCCGTGAGCTGCGACAAACTCATTAACACACTCAGCAATATCTACCTGCTCCAGCATATTTGCTTCATCAGTGTTTTTCACCGCCACCTGCTTAAAGGTAGACAGTAATTTAGATGCCCGGCGCATGTTTTTGAGCATGCTGGCCGACAGATCCTTAGCGGTATCCAGGAATTCTCCAAAGGATTCCGCATCAAGCGCCCCGGTGTTGTATTTTTTAGAAACTTCCTCGAGCAATTCAATTAATAACGTGCAATTGCCGATATTGACGCCCAGAGGCGTATTTATCTCGTGGGATACCCCGGCTACTAATCCGCTCACCGCTTCGTTGCTAATCGCTTCCTGCAGTGCTGGCTGCGGTTTTTTTGTAAAAGGTGATGAATTGCTATCGTTCATAGTGTGTCTGACTATTGTGAGCCAACTGCAGGGGCTGTTCGGCAGGCTACCGCAGAATCTGGTCTTTAATTTCGGGGTTGGTCTGTTTTGGCAATATAGTGCACAACGCCGCCTTGCGCCAGCACTCTGCCGCAAATGGGCCCCTGAAACTAACAGAAGCCTTTAAACGCCTACAAAGGGCCTATAAAGGGCTTATACCCGGCGTACTGACCAGGTTGTCTTTAACCCACTGGCAAAACACTGCAATCCGTTTCTGCTTGGGATTATTCTTTGCATATACCAAATGTGACTTCCATCTCACCGGATGCGGTATAGCCAAAGGAATAACCAGTTGGCCCGACCTGACGTACTCGCCCACCATAATGTCTGATGCCAGCATAATCCCGTTCCCGGCCAATACCGCAGATAAGGCAAGATCACTGGAGGTAACTTCGGTTTTTCGCAGTTGTTGCGGATTTACCTCGACCCCGGCAAACTCAAACCAACTCTCCCAGTCAACCTTGTTTTCGTAGGCCAGACTGAACAATCTGGCATTCTTCATACTTTTAGCGTCGTTTATGGCATTTTTGCTAAGGTAATCACCGGAACACACCGGGTAAACGTCGTTTTCATCGATGCGCTCAATAACCAGCGACTCATCAATTAAGCCCGGGCTGGACGTGCTAAACCGTATGGCCACATCAATATTACCATCGTGCAGATTTTCAATCCGGTTAGAGCCCTGCACGTTAACATTGATGCCAGGGTGAAGTTTAAAGAATTCAAATAAATGCGGTACCAGCCATAAAGCGCAAAAGGCCTGGGTTGAGCTGACCTTTAACTCACCATCAAGGGGCGCTTCCTGAACCTGATTTAATCCTTCAATCACCTCACCAAAGCCCCTCTGGCAAGCACTGAGCAACACTTTACCAGACTCGGTGAGGCGCATTTTCCTGGCCTCACGGGTAAACAGCTTTACGTGCAAATTACTCTCTAACTGCCGCATTTGCTGGCTAACCGCCGCCTGAGTAATAAACAGCTCCTCAGCAGCCTTACTGTAACTCTGGTGCCGGGCTGCTACCTCAAAGCACATTAAATTGTTTAACCAGCGCAGACGTTTATCCATAGCAAAGTAAAATAAGGTTAACTTATATCTAAGCGTAATTTTAATCGTTGGTGAAGTACAGCAATAAACATAACAATCCTCACTCACAACAACCTTGAGGACATAATATGCAATCAATCGAAGAGGTATCACCGGCCAACACTGAACACAAAAACGCCGAAAATGCGTTTACAATGAACAGGTTTTTGAGGCTGTTAGAACTACTCGGGAATAAGCTTAACTTATCTCAATGGAGTTACTTCAAATAGTATGAAAGCGCCCGGGCGGCAAAATTGGGGAAAATTCACCGGCCAGAGACTATTACGACAAACAAAAAAGCCCCGGCGTGAGCCAGGGCTTTAAAGGTGGTTGCGGGAGCAGGATTTGAACCTACGACCTTCGGGTTATGAGCCCGACGAGCTAC
>NZ_RCUA01000047.1 GCF_003731635.1 Marisediminitalea oceani
TGAACCAGTGACCCTCGCCTTGTAAGGGCGATGCTCTCCCAACTGAGCTAAGCGTCCTCTTTCTTTGCTACCTGCCGTGCTTGGCAAGTGGGGCGTATTATAGAGAGGGTAATGAAACTGTCAACAACAAAAATAGAAAAAATTACACATCCGTGTCTGTTTGATGACAAAGTAACCGAAAAGGCTGTTTTGCGATGATTTTGCGAACAATTCACTTAGTCTGCAAGAAAAATAGCATCGCCGCTTTGTGGCATTGCCCAATGGCTGGTAAAATGCGCCCACTTTGAAAAACACCTTTAACAGTAGAGATTATTCATGTCGGTTGTTACCAGATTTGCACCCAGTCCAACGGGTTATCTTCATGTCGGTGGTGCGCGCACCGCATTATATTCCTGGCTATATGCTAAGAGTCAGGGCGGAGAGTTTGTATTACGTATCGAAGATACCGATATCGAACGCTCAACCGAAGAAGCCAAACAAGCAATTCTGGATGGCATGGAATGGTTAGGTTTAACCTGGGATAAAGGGCCTTACTATCAAACAGAGCGCTTCGACCGCTACAAAGCCATCATTCAGACTATGCTGGAAGAGGGGAAAGCGTATAAGTGCTTTATGCCGGCAGAAGAGCTCGACGCTATTCGCGAACAGCAAAAAGAAAACGGCGAAAAACCTCGTTATCCGGGGACGTGGCGGGATCGTACCGATCATCCGCAAGGTCAGCCCTACGTTATTCGTTTTAAAAACCCGCTGGAGGGCAGTGTGGTGTTTGACGACCACGTTCGTGGCCGTATCGAAATCAGCAACACCGAACTGGATGATTTGATTATCCAGCGTTCCGACGGCACGCCCACCTATAACTTCTGTGTAGTAGTGGATGACTGGGATATGGGTATTTCCCACGTTGTGCGTGGCGAAGATCATATTAATAACACACCACGCCAGATAAATATCTTAAAAGCACTTGGCGCGCCGGTACCAGAATACGCACATGTTTCGATGATTCTGGGTGATGACGGTAAAAAGCTTTCCAAACGTCACGGTGCGGTTAGCGTAATGCAATATCGCGATGACGGTTACCTGCCACAGGCAGTGAAAAATTATTTAGTGCGCCTTGGCTGGGCCCATGGTGACCAGGAAATCTTTTCTGAACAGGAAATGATCGAGTTATTCAGTCTTGATGCCATTGGTCAGTCCGCCTCAGCATTTAACACTGAAAAACTGGTGTGGTTAAACCAACACTACATTAAAAGTTTGCCAGCAGAAGAAGTAGCCAGTCACGCAAGCTGGCATTTTGAGCAGCAGGGGATTTCTTTAGAAAACGGCCCGGCACTTACCGATGTGATCGCCATTCAGGCCGACCGCGTTAAAACCTTAAAAGAACTGGCTCAAATTAGTGCGTACTTCTATCAGGACTATGAAGAGTTTGACGCTAACGCTGCGAAAAAGCATTTGCGTCCGGTAGCAAAAGAAGCGCTGGAACTGGTTCAGCAAAAACTTGCTGCCATCAGCGATTGGAATCCGCAAACGATTCAGGCGGCCATTAACGATACGGCTGAAGAATTGGGTGTGGGTATGGGTAAAGTGGGTATGCCACTGCGCGTGGCGGCCACCGGAAGCGGTAATTCACCGTCGCTGGATGTGACGCTAAATCTGTTATCTCAGGACAAAATTGTCGAGAGAATAAACAAGGCGCTCACTTTTATAGCAAACAGAGAAAATTCCTAAAAAAAGCGTTGACATGATGGGGCGTGCTATCTAGAATGCGCCCCGCTGTCACGGAACAGTCATCGACAAAGTCAACGACATCCGTAACACGATTTGGGGCCATAGCTCAGCTGGGAGAGCGCTTGCATGGCATGCAAGAGGTCGGCGGTTCGATCCCGCCTGGCTCCACCAAATTTCTTTTCATGATGTATGTCGTGGAATAGGCCGAAAGCAGAAATGCTTTCAGGACCGAAATATTCTGTGAGGAACCATAATAAGGTCGCTCGGTTACGCAGA
>NZ_RCUA01000048.1 GCF_003731635.1 Marisediminitalea oceani
TCATTAAGCTGATTCATGTCGTTCTCCTAGTGGTAACTATTTGGGCCACGCACATTGCTGTGCTGGATATCCGGGGTGGTATGAGACTCACAAGATAACTGGCCTTCCCGGTGGTTTTTAAGCAGGTTTCTGATAAAGCGCAGATAGGGCTTATTTACCATCAGCGCATCTTTGCAGGCTTGTTCCAGGCGCACATCGCCGTATTTTTTGGTGAGATTAAGCAGGCCAAGGCAACTGCGGTACGCTTGCGCGGGATGATCTTTGGCGCTGAGCTGAGCACTGACAACCTGTCGGGTCGCAGCCCCAACATTGCCACCCCAGCTCAGCAGGCGCTCCGGTGACCACTTCTGGTACTGATGGTTGCTGGGCATATGCTCCGTGTGTGTACTGAGGCCGTGCGCTTTCTTGCTGGTCGGATGTTGAGACACCAGGTTTCCCTGGTGGTAGATCTGGATTAACCGCGCGTTCGCCTCCAGTTCAACATGCTGGCCTACCAGTTGATGAGGGACTGAGTAATAGTGCTGTCGGTATTCGATGTGATAGTCCGGTCCTACCTTGGCGCGTTTGCTTTCTGTATAGAGGTAGCGCTGGACCGGGAGAGGTTTCAGCGCGGGTTTATCCAGGCTGTCGAATAAAGCTTTGCGGCTGGCACCCAGTTGTTTCATCTCTCTTTGATTCAGCTCATCCATCAGCTCCCGGATCGCCAGATTTAATGCATGGAAAGTGTGGAATATGCGGTGGCGAAGACGCATCATGATCCAGCGTTCAACAATCAGTACCGCGTTTTCTGCTTTGGCTTTATCCTTCGGTTTATAAGGCCGTGCGGGCATCACCGCTGTACCGTAATGATTCGCGAGTTTACGATAACTGTCGTTGAGTTTCGGCTCGTAACGATCCGTTTTGGTGACCGCGGCTTTAAGGTTATCCGGGATCAGAAGCGCTGGCACGCCTGTGAAGTGCTCAAAGGCGTTTGCGTGCGCTTCCAGCCAGTGCTCCAGCTTTTGACTGGGGCAGGCTTCAACGTAGGTGTAATTGGATGCCCCCAACGTTGCCACAAAGATCTGCGCATACCGAACCTCTCCGGTATCAGGGTTCACGACCGGGATTGTCGGGCCACAGTAGTCGATAAACAACTTATCGCCGGCAGTGTGGATCTGACGCATACTTCGCTTTTGCATCTTATGCCATCGAAGGTAATGCTCACAGAACTGACTGTAACGGTAGGCTCTGTGTTGATGCTCGGCGACATATTCTTCCCACAGAAGCTGCTTTGTCATGCCCTTACGCTTAAGCTCGATAAAGCACTGAGCGAAATCAGGCATGATCTTATTTTGAGCTGCCGTTTTATCCCGATACAGGGCCTGCGTTAACTCGGTATCGGAGCAGTTGTCGGTAAGTGGCCAACGCAAAGCGCTTTGTTCAAAGCGCGTCAGGATATCAGAGATGGTTGAGCGTCCAGCTTTGGTACAGGCGGCGATCTTTCTGACAGACAAACCACATTCGAATTTAAGGCGCAAAATCTCTTTGATATTTGCCATAGATGTCCTCTTTTTTGTCATGCTCACGTCCTCGCTATAATTCAATCGATAACGAGGATTGTGACTAATTGATTTAAAAGAGAAAAGAGAGGGATTCCGGCATTCCGGACAGGGTTTCCGCCTAATCGGACAGTGATTCCGGAGTTAGCAGAAAACTGGCTGGCTTATCCCGGAATCGGTGTCCGGATTAAAACGGAAAGGGTGTCCGGATAATGCCGGAATCGATGTCCGGATTGCTCCGGTGTATGCATTCATTATCAATGGGTTATATGAAATACAGTTAACAACTTTATTGTTAACCGACACGGTTGTGGTTTTCGTGATACGGCTTGGGTAATCCTTCCCGTACAGTTGGGTAGCCTTATAAGCGCAAAAAATCCCGCAATTTGCGGGATTTTTATGCTTAACAATTTTGCCTGAAATTAAAAGCGGTAGGCAATATTTAATGAGCCTGATGCGGCGACCACATCGTCTTCATCTTCATCAAGCATATCGGCATAATCACCAGCAGTACGGATTGCCAGCGTAAAATCGAGTGACACTTTCTGCCAGTTGTAACCAATACCGCCGCTAATCTGAGCACCGGAGAAGTTTTCATCAAAGCCATCTGCTTCCATTTCTTCTGAGTAGAAGCCGCCACCGATGAAAGCTTTAAAGCCATTGCTAGCGAGTCCGGTACCAAAGTATGCATTAGCTTCTAGTCCGGAAGCTTCGAGCTCTGAGAAATCATCATGTTCCACTGAATAGTATTGGCCACGCAATGAAAAATGGTCATTAAACGCGTAGTCGCCAAATACACTAAAACCTGCAAATTGATCTTCTGAGTAGCCATCAGCTTCGTAAGCGATCAATATAGACCGTTGTGATTCGTTTAGTGTTTGAGGCTATCTTCGTTTAAGGAGATGCGTTCTATATCTAACCGTGCTTCACAGCCGAAGATAAAGTCCCCTTGCTCTTCTCTTATCCAGTGATCTCCAACCGCGCGGATATCATCGCTAAACTTGGTCTTCTTTCTTTTTATCAATCGTTTTACTTGAAGTTGTCCTTCTTTAGGCGCTTGAGAGAGTGCATCAAGCACCATTTTTTCATTTTTGTCTGTGTTGTGCCAAGTGTCCAGTACGATGGCATTCCACACGGTTATTATCGTCAGCATAGCATCTTCCATTTCTGACTGGCTGTAATCAGCAGGGAGTGCATTTAACACTCCTTTACCGAACTCCATAATTGTGGCTGAGATTTTAGTGTTGGGAAGTGAGTATTTTGACATCGCTGACTAACCTGTTTTGATTGTATTTTTGTTTCCAGAGCCGCGGCGTCAGGTCGAGTACATCCTTGGCCGGATGCAGTGCTACGCGTTGCAAGACATCCACGAGGTAATGGTAGGGATTAACGCCTTGCAGGCGGCAAGTCACCATCAGGCTTTGCAGTATGCCCAGTTGTTCAGCGCCAAGTTCAGACCAGCAGAACAAATAGTTTTTTCTCCCCATGGGAATAACACGCAGTGCCCGCTCAAGATGATTGGTATCCATGGGTAAAGCAGGATTGCTCAGGAACACCTTGAGTTGGCTTTCTCGTTCATGCGCATAATGGAGTGCCTTGGCGAAGGGAGACTTGGGGAGTAAATCAGTGCGCTGTCGTTGTTGATAAACCCACCGGAAGAAGTCAGTAACGAGTGGCTCACTGTGTTGTTGCCGGTAGGCATGGATATCGGCCAGGTTTAATTGTTTATACCTGATGTGTTTTTCATGTCGGTAGAGCGCAGCGATAATATCCAGTGCCTGCTGTGCGGCTTGCGGCTCACTGTCGAGGGCTTTTTCAAAGCCTCTGCGCATGTGTACCCAACAGGCAGCATGCACAATCTGTTGTTCGTATTGATTTAATTGTTCAACCGTTTTGGTGTAGGCGGCATAACCATCGGTGAGCAAGGTACCGGTAAAGTCCTGTAACTGTGCTTGGGCATGCAACATACCCCGGCTGTTACTCCAGGTAAACGCCACTTCATCACTGTCACCGTACAGGGGCCAGAAGTAGGTTTGTTTCATGTGTCCGGGTTTTCGGCCAGCGCCTTTAGTGCGACCTGCTTTAATGGGCACTTCATCCATGGCCAGTATGTTACTTTGCAGAATGTGTTGCCACTGGGCTTTGGCGATGGGTCGAAGCAGCTCAATGCCTTTTTGTATCCAGTTGATTAAGGTGGCCCGGCTAAGGGTAATACCGCTATCCAGCATCCGTTGATGTTGGCGGTGAAGCGGTAAGTGATACACCGCTTTATCAACCATCAGTCCGGCGAGCAGTGATACATCGCAGTAACAGCCTTCCAGCACATTGGTGGGGGCAGGCGTCTCCTTAATGGTTTGCGTGGTTTTATGACGCACGACCTGTCGACGGAATCTCAATACCACATAACTGCCAGGCTGTTGTGCTAAGCGACAGGTTTCTT
>NZ_RCUA01000049.1 GCF_003731635.1 Marisediminitalea oceani
GGATGCTTTTTCATCCAGTGTTTACTGAATGTGGTTTTGATAAAGCTTTTCTTCGGCTTGACGAGTAATCCTTCGCTCTTCAGGTAAGTAAAAAAGCCATCTCGACCCAATTTAATTTCGTGTTCAATCAACTTCTGTTTGATTAATTTATAGAGCTTCCGTGTCCCCAACTGCGGCATGAACTTACGCCAGTAGAGCACCCACTCCTTAATTACCGATAGTTCTGTTCTTCGGCACTCCATACGGGCGACAGCCTGATAAACAGACTGCCTGGAAATCCCCACAACCCGGCAAGCAGCCGACAAACTTATTTCTTTTCTTTCTTTGGCTTGCCAGACGTACCGGATAAGTACTTTTTTCTTAGACCTGCTCCATATTCTTTATCCATGATATCAACCATTCCATTGAGGATTTGATTACGGAGTTTCTCATCGGCTAATTCTCTCTCGAGACGTTTTATTTTTTCGGCTGGTGTTTCTTTTGAACTGGGCATAAGTGGATGCTGAAGTGGTTTCGACCAGTCGAGTCTACCATGCTTTCTCAGCCAAACTAGCACTGTTGATTTACCTTGGATACCGAAGTGAACTTGTGCCTGCTTATAGGTCATTTCGCCTTTTTCTACACGCTGCACTACACCTAATTTAAAAGCCAAGGTGTAATCACGCTGAGTACGCTTAGGTCTTTGATTACTTGAAGTTGTCATAAAGAAGTCCTCTTTATGTCAACGTATTTCAGGACGGGACACGCAGAAACAAAAAAGCGCCAACAATGGCGCTTTTTATTTTTTAGAAGAGAGACTGTTAGCCTGCCATGGCAGCCTGCAGTTTCTTCATTGCGTTCTTTTCAATCTGACGAACCCGCTCTGCGGATACCTCGTATTTATCTGCCAGATCCTGCAGGGTAGTCTTATCGTCTGCTAACCAGCGGGTTTCGATAATATCCTGACTGCGCTCGTCCAGCGTCTTCATGGCTGAGTATAAACGTTTGGTGGCGTTTGCATCCCAGTCATCGTTGATAACGCTAGACTCGACGTCTTCTGATTTATCTTCCAGGTACTGAACTGGTGCAAAGCTGCCGTTTTCGTCATCGTCGGCGCTCAGATCGAAAGCCTGGTCCTGGGAGCTCATACGCGCTTCCATCTGCAGCACTTCCTTGGTGCTAACACCCAGCTCATTCGCTACGGTTTGCACTTCTTCGTGACTGAACCAGCCCAAGCGCTTTTTGGCTTTGCGCAGATTGAAGAACAATTTACGCTGCGCCTTAGTGGTTGCCACTTTAACGATGCGCCAGTTTTTCAATACAAATTCGTGAATTTCGGCTTTAATCCAATGCACGGCGAAAGAGACCAGACGTACACCCACTGACGGGTCGAAACGTTTGACCGCTTTCATTAAGCCGATATTGCCTTCCTGGATAAGGTCTGCCTGAGGCAACCCGTATCCTGAATAGGACTTAGCAATATGCACAACGAAACGAAGGTGAGACATTACCAGTTTACGTGCCGCATCGATATCTTCATCTTCACGCAGACGTAGCGCCAGTTCGCGCTCTTCGTCAGCGGATAGCATGTCAATCGTGCTGACAGCCTGAATGTAACCTTCAATACTTCCATTGTGTGGAACAGACAGGGCCATTGATTGTAAGTTTTTACTTGTACCCACGCTCATAGTCACCTCAAAAAAATCCTGTTTACTTCACTTAATCCAATAACAAAAATGCTAGTTTGCGAAGCTTAGGTTGGTAGCCTTTTCGCTGCCCTCAGGCGACGACGCATCAACCAATCAAAAACGAAATATAGGGGTTAATACCATACTTATCAAGACCCCGATATCATAAAAAAGTTCAAATTATTACGTCTGCGATAGCTAACCGGATGAAGAGTGTAGAAAAACCACTTTTTCAGCGCAATATTTAACCGGCGCCATCATGTAACTTTTTGTAACTGCCACACGCACAGCGGCCTCTATTAGTAGCTGACCGGCTTCTGTTGGCGGCGCTTTCAGAGAAAAACCTTAACTGACCGCCTGTTACCGGTGAATAACACAATCAACAGTGCAAAATTTGCCTTACACAGGTGATTATTAGCGCTATTCAACGTATATTACCCCCATTGAACAGAACAAGATCAATAAACGCAAATGAATTGCGCTGAACTGCATGATATGGGGATCGGATGTTTGCATATGTAGCGCGCCAGCCTATTGTTGATACCTCTCAACAATTATACGCCTATGAACTGTTATTCCGGGACGGGGAGAAAAACTGTTTTCCCAATATATCGCCCGACGAAGCGACATCACGAATACTCGCCGCCAGCCACTTAAATGTGGGGCTGGAAGCAGTAACTAACGGCGCGCTGGCGTTTATCAATTTTCATACAGATACCCTGCTTCATCGCTTTCCCACCAGTCTCGACCCGAACAATGTGGTCATTGAAATAACTGAGACCGTTGATGTTAGTGATGACCTGGTGGAAGCCTGTCAGCAAATTAACGCTCAGGGCTACCGACTGGCACTGGATGATTACGATCTCGAGGAAAAATGGCAGGTTCTGTTACCGCTAATCAGTATTGTGAAGTTTGATATCACTACCGTTACGGACCAACAAATTCGCGAAACGGTGCCCGTTTTAAAGGCGCATAACATTGAATTAGTGGCTGAACGGGTAGAAACCAAAGAACAGTTCCACTATTACCGGCAACTTGGCTTTGATTATTTTCAGGGCTACTTTTTTGCCCGCCCCGAAGTTATCCGTCACCGTAAGATGAGCTCGTCAGCCGTCAATATGCTCGAATTACTAAAAGAAAGCACAGCGGCTGAACTCAACATTGAAAACATTAACGCTATTCTGGAACGGGACGTTTCTCTCTCCTACCTGTTACTGCGGTTTATCAACAATCCCACGGTGAATAAGCGTAACGAAATCACCTCGTTGAAGCACGCCATGACCTTTATGGGCGAACAGGAAGTGCGTAAGTTTATTGCCCTGTTGTCACTGGCTAATTTATCTGACGGCCAGCCCGGTGAAATCCTCAGCATGAGCCTGGTGCGGGCCCGTTTTTGTGAGCTTATCCTGGTTGCGATGAAAGACCAGAGCAAACCAAACAGTGGCTTTCTTACCGGCATGCTGTCACTTATCGATACCCTGATGGAACAGGAAATGCGTGAGCTGGTGAGCAAATTACCGCTTCCTGGTGATGTGAGTGGCGCTTTATGCGGTGAAAACAATCACCTGAAACAATGCTTACAACTGGCCACCGCCTTTGAACGCGGCCAGTGGGGTATAGTAAGAGCGATTAGCACGCGTTTTGGCCTCACCCAAAAGCAGTTGCACGAAATTTATATCAGTGCGCTCAGCTGGGCAGCGGCTTTACAAAATGAAGTGCATAACTAATTATTGCCCGGATCATTGCGCCGGATCAGCCTGTTTTGAATAACTAAAGATGGATCAAAGGTTAACCATCGGTTAAAGTTTGTATAGGCCTGTTGTTAAGGCCAACTGTATAACAAGGATAATTATTTTAATGTTTGCATTTATCGCTCGCCAGCCAATTCTAGACCGGGAAAAGGACGTTTTCGGCTATGAACTGTTGTTCAGGGATGGTAAATCCGGTACCTACCCGACCCACGATAACGAAAAGAGCCGCTACATCGCGGAGCACTTTCACACCCTGGGCCTGGATGATATCTGCGGCGATAAAACCTCGTTCATCAACTTTCACAGCGATACGCTGATTGCCGGCCTGCCCGCATCACTTAATCCCGACACGGTAGTGATAGAGCTGTCTGAATACCCGGCGCAACAAGCGGCGTTGGTGGATGCCTGCAAACATGTAAAACAGCTGGGCTTTAAACTGGCGATCGATGATCCGGCGATGATCAGCGGCCAGCACTCCATCTTTCCACTTATCGATATTCTTAAAGTGGATGTGCACAAAGCTAATTACAGCGTGATTGAACAGAACATTCCCCGTTTTCTGCAATCGAGCATTCAACTCGTTGCAGAGAATGTAAACAACCACGACGACTTTGTTGTGTGTCGTGATTTGGGCTTTGACTTATTCCAGGGCTACTTTTTTGCGACGCCGGAAAAAACCGTGCAACGTCAGCTGCCTGCGTCAAAAATGAATCTGGTTGATCTGATGGGCGAAAGCGCCAGCTCGCAGTTTAATCTGGAGCGCATTAACCAGATTGTAGAACGCGATGCTGCCCTGTCGTTTTTATTGCTCAAGTTTATTAATAACCCCACCATCAATAAACGCTACAAGATCACCTCACTAAAGCATGCGCTTAACTACATGGGTGAGGTGGAAATTAAGAAATTCATCGCCCTGTTGTCGCTGGCTCACTTAGGTGACGAAAAGCCGCTTGAATTGCTGCATATGTCGTTGGTGCGTGCAAAATTCTTCGACCTGCTGGCTCAGGAGCGCGGGCTGAATTCCGATCCGCCGATTGGCTTTCTGATTGGCCTGTTTTCGTTACTCGATGCCCTGCTCGACCAGGAAATGCCGGATATTTTGCGCCAGCTCCCGCTGACCGACGAAGTTAACGATGCACTGCTGTGCAAATCGGCTGAATTCAATCACTACATGAAACTGGTTCGTGCCTTTGAAGGGGCACTGTGGATGAATGTGATCCGCGAGTCCAGAGAGCTCAACATCGACCAGAAATACCTGCACAGCTTGTACAATCAGGCTATTGTGTGGGGCAACGGGGTACGCAAAACCATTTCATCTTACTTCCCGAAAAAGCAGGTCACCGACAAATAAGGTCGCTCAGTCTTCCACACCATGCTGGCGCACTGCGGCCAGCACTTGTGGAAAGAAGGTCAGAAACGTTTGTTCAAACACCGCATAATTTTGCTGCACGTCCTCAATACTGCCATGAAAGTTATGCTTAAAACGAATCCGACTGGCAGTACGCTCCAGCGCCCGTTCAACGCCCTGCAAATGGCTATAGGTATCCAGCCAACGATGGGTCAGCATGCTCCTGACCATTGCCTGCATATTCTCGGGCATTACGCCGACACGCCGTTCCAGACAATCATAGGCACGCTGACTGAAAGCCTCGAAGCTTTCTTCGCTGTACAGCGACCAGTGTTTAATTAAGAAATGATCAAATAACACATCCAGCATAATGCCGGCAAACCGCCTGCGCCCGGCAGAGACTTCTCCACGGGCCTGGCGCACACAACTGTGCGAATCGGTAAATTTATCCACAAAGATATGGTTGGCAACGCCGGCTCTCACCGCCTCGGAATAGCAGTTAAGATCAACACCGCGGCGGAAATCGCCCAGCAAATTACCGAAGCAAGAGTCGGCAGTGGGCCGGGCTAAAAATAAATGGGCCAGATAGTTCATAACGAAAAACAGTTACTGCGGCTCAATTTCCCGCACATGCCGCTGCACCGAAATCAACGACCCCACCAGCCCCAGCATCACCGACAAAAATAACATAGTAAGCAACGCTGAACCGGTTAAGCCGGTAATGTGGAACGACTTGTCGTATAAACTGGCAAACGCCTGAATGCTACTGTCCATCCACCACAGAATAATGATAACCGCCATCCAGGCGATTACGCCTCCCAGCAAGCCATACCAGAATCCGGTGTATAGGAACGGTCGGTGAATAAAGCCATCGGTGGCCCCCACCAGCTTCATCACCAGAATTTCGTCCCGCTTGTTGAGGATATTCAACCGAATGGTATTACCGACAATCAGGATCACGGCAACAAATAACAATACGCCAATGATGGTAACCAGCTCGGTAGCGATTTGCAGAAAGCCGTAGAGCCGCTCCAGCCACTCAATGTCCAGCTTACCCATATCCACTTCACGTTGTTGCTGAAGCTTCTCCAGCAGCATCTGCGCTGCGGTTGGCGCGGTGTGCTTTTCGCCGGGAGTCACCAGCACCACATCCGGTAGCGGGTTGGCTTCCAGGTATTTTACCGCATCCCCTAAACCGGACAGTTGTTTAAATTCTTCCAGCGCATCATCAGCAGGGACATAAACCACGCGATCGATCTCCGACCAGGTCTGTAAGCGGGTGAGCAGCTGTTGCGCTTCTGCGGCGCTGGTCTGGTCTTTGAGAAACAGCGAAATCTCCGCCGCCTGCTCCCAGCCTGCGCTGATTTTTTCAGTGTTTTTAACCAGGATATACAGTGTACTGGGCAGGGTGATACTTAACCCCAACACCCCTATAGTCATCAGCGATGCGGCGGGCTGCCGCCACAGCTCGCCAAGACTGCCCAGTGCCTGACGAATGTGATTAACGAAGAACATGACAAAGCGCTGAGCACTATTGATTTTACGTTCACTGGCGCCCTGACTACGGCCTTTAAACAAAATACTCATAGTCCGTCCTCGCCGTCTGTTAAGCCATCGGTGATCATTTTGCCGTTTTTGAGCGTCAGGGTGCGATAGCGCATTCGCGCAATCAGCCCTAAATCATGGGTGGCTATCAGTACCGAAACCCCCGCCTGATTAAAATCTTCAAACAGGCGGACAATTTCCATGGATAATTTGGGGTCAAGGTTACCTGTTGGCTCATCGGCCAGCAGCAGAGGCGGTTTATTAACTACCGCCCGGGCGATGCCGACACGTTGTTGTTCACCACCAGACAGTGTTATGGGTAGATTACGTGCCTTACTACGTAGCCCCACCATCTCCAGCGCGGCATCCACCCGCTTGGCAATTTCTTTGTGGCTGTATCCTTCGATAACCAGGGGCAGAGCCACGTTATCAAAGACAGTTTTGTCCATCAGCAGTTGATGGCTCTGAAATATCATGCCGATATCACGGCGAATATAAGCAATCTGGCGCCGTTTAATGACGTTGAGATCGTGGCCGTTAATAAGCACCCTGCCTACCGTAGGGCGCTCCATAATGCTGATCAGTTTGAGCAGGGTACTTTTACCGGCACCGGAATGGCCGGTGAGAAACGCCATTTCGCCCTGGGCTATGTGAAAGTCGACTTTAGACAGCGCTCGCTGGCCGCCGGGATACGTTTTGCTTACCTGCTCAAATCTGATCATCAAGGATCCTGACTATTCTGTCTGTTGTTATTATTAAGGTTAACCAATACCAGATTAACTTTTCTCACCCTCGCTGAACAGCGCGTCTATAAATTCGTCGCCGTTAAATCCACGCAGGTCGTCAATGCCCTCACCCACTCCGATGTAACGGATGGGAATACCAAATTTATCTGCAATGGCAAAAATCACCCCGCCCTTAGCGGTTCCATCAAGCTTGGTGAGGGTAATACCGGTGAGGCCTACGGCTTCCTTGAACAGTTTCGCCTGGCTGATTGCGTTCTGCCCGGTAGCAGCATCGACAGTGAGCATAACCTCATGGGGCGCATCCGGGTTGAGTTTTTTCATTACCCGCACCACTTTTTTCAGCTCTTCCATCAGGTTATCTTTGTTTTGTAAACGACCGGCGGTATCGGCGATAAGAATATCACTGCCTTTAGCCTTAGCCGACTGCAAAGCATCGTATAAAACTGAAGCGCTGTCTGAACCGGTAGGCTGAGCGATAACCGGAATATTATTGCGCTCACCCCACACTTGTAATTGTTCCACCGCTGCCGCCCGGAAAGTATCACCGGCTGCCAGCATGACTTTTTTGCCCTGCTGCTGATACTGCTTGGCCAGTTTACCAATGGTGGTTGTTTTACCTACTCCGTTAACCCCTACCATCAGAATAACAAACGGTCCCTGGGCTTTATCATGATTGGCAATTACCTCTGGCAGCGGTTGCTGTACGGCAGTGAGCATGGTTCTGAGTTGCTGTTTAAGCAATTCGTAAAGCGCGTCGCCGTTTTTCAGTTGTGAATGCTTAGCGCCTTCCACCAGACGGTCAATAATTTTCTGGGTAGTATCCATGCCCACATCGGCAACCAGCAGTTGTGTTTCGAGCTCTTCATACAGGTCATCGTCGATAGCTTTGCCGCGGAACAGACTAACAATGCCACTGCCGAGGTTGGCTTTAGTGCGCGATAAACTGGCTTTAAGGCGACCAAAAAACGATTTCTTTTCAGTTGCGGCAGACTCTTCAACAGCCTGCGTTTCCGGCGGTTGTTCAACCTCAGGTTCTACTTCAGGCGTTACCTGTTGCTGCGGAGTAGCTTCTACCGCTTCAACCACCAGCTCTTCCGGTGTTTTCGGTTCATCGGTTGATACTTCCTCAGCTTCGGATTCTACCTTGTCGATGGGCTGGTTGGCTTCTTCGACTACTTCCGGCTGTGCTTCTTCAACCTGCTCTGGCTCAGGCAGTTCTTTTTCAACAGCGATGGCTTCGTTGCTGTCTGAGGTTTCTTCTTGTGGGGGATTAGTTGCTGGTTCCGGGGTTTTATTTTCATTTTTATTCTTGTTAAACCAGCCAAAGAGTTTAGACATTGTGTTGACAATTCCTTACTGAGAAACCGCTTTGTGCGGTAAACTACTGAATATTAATTTAAGCGTGCTGCTTTGCATCAGCACATAATACCATCGACTGGCATAATGAATCGAGTAGCAAAACCAACCTCACGCCACAACAAAAAAAGTGGCAGCGTACGTATTATCAGCGGCCAGTGGCGCGGTCGTCGATTACCCGTGTTGGATGCTGAAGGGTTACGCCCCAGTACCGACCGTACCCGCGAAACACTGTTTAACTGGCTTATGGCTCATGTCCAGGGTAGCCGGGTACTCGACGTTTTTGCCGGCTCCGGCGTATTGGGGTTAGAGGCGTTGTCCCGCTATGCCAGAGAAACCGTGTTTATTGAGAAACATGCTCCCACGGCCAAACAGTTAAAAACTAATCTCAATACGCTGAAAGCCGGTGCTGAGGTTCACTGTAACGATGCAATGGCGGTATTACCAACCCTAAGCACTCCCTTTGATATTATTTTTGTCGACCCGCCCTTTGGCCATGACTTAGTCAATCCTTGTCTGGCTGCGCTCTATAAGCATCAGTTGCTGGCCACAAATGCCCTGATTTATGTTGAGCAGGAAATCAATGGGCCGGCACTCGCCCTGCCTCCGGGCTGTGAGGTAATTAAACAAAAGCAAACCGGCCAGCTGACTTATTGTCTGCTTGAGTATACCGGCGCTGAGGCTTAAGGGTTTATTTCCAGGCCGATATTGCTGATCCCTTCACTGGCGGCAATGGTTTTAAGCTTTGATACTTTCTGGGTCATTGGCGCTTTGGTGGTTACGGCGTCGAGCAATTCCTGTTGTATAGCTATTTCAAACTGCATCAGTGGATGGACTTTAACATCGTCTTCCGTAGCTTCGCCGCTGGCCAGCAGATAGGCTTCAACGCTGCCCTGGGACAATTTACTGACAACCACGGCACCGTGGGGATCCACTTTCATAATCAGGTTGATGGCCGACGACATGGCAATAGCAGCGTCCAGCGCAGGATAAACTCCAAAAGAGTCGTAATCACTGACATCCGGCGTTGCCTCTTCCACCTTTTCCAGTTGCGTGGCGAAGTTAATCTTGCTCTTCGGGCTGCACAGGGATTCCCAGATAAGATCCAGGCACTTTGACAGGGTATCAGGCTCAGCAAACTCCGTAAGCTCACAGAAAAGCTGATAATTAGGTACCATACGCTGCAGCAGCGCAGCACTGAACGCTATTGCATCAGCGCCTTCCAAAGCCCGCACCTGGGCGAATGTTGAGAGTTTAGTTGTCAAGATAACGCCTGTTGTTCAATCTGAAGCCATATAATATTGGGGCACATATTAACCTACCTGAGAAAAATAAGTACCCACACCGTCTAAAAACATTTGGATAGCAATCATTACCAGGATCATCCCCATCAGGCGCTCCATGGCCGTTAAACCACGCTCACCCAATACCCGGTGAAATGCACCGGAGAACAGCAGGATGGTGGCACTCACCAGCCACGAGGCACCAAGGGCCAGCGACCAGTCACCCATGCGATCGGGGCTTTGGTTGGAAAGCAGGATCAGAGCTGCCAGCGTTGACGGTCCGGCAATCAACGGGATAGCCAGCGGTACAATATAAGGCTCCTCGCCTGCTGCCAGACCGAGTGGACTGCCTCCGGCTTTAGGAAAGATCATCTTAAGGGCGATCAGAAACAAGATAATCCCGCCGGCAATACTCACGGTTTCCTGCTTCACGTTCAGAAAGTCCAGTACCGCCTGACCGCTAAACAGAAACACATACAAAATCACCAGGGCAAATAATAATTCACGTATCAGTACGATGCGTCGGCGCTTTGGCTCGATCATCTTCAGCACAGACATGAATATAGGCAGGTTGCCGAGCGGATCCATAATTAAGAACAGCATGACGGCTGCCGACCAGGTATCCATAATGGTTTGTCTCCCATCGAAACACAGGCAATATTTACCTATATTTAAAGTTTATTTCACAAATTACGCTTTTTGCGCTTTACTCTTTGTACCGCTTTCACTATGCAGGTTGCATTTATGAGTTTAATGACAGTCCAGGAGGTTGCGGATTTTCTTGATGTACAGGAAATTCGCGTTGAGCGTCTACAACGTGAGAGTTTGCTCGTTGCAAAAGAGACAGACGGTAACGGCAATCCCTTGTTCGACTCTGTAGAAGTAGAAAAATACAAAACCTTAGCAGAACGACTCGGCGGCCTGTGACCACCGAGTAGCCATTTTCACCTACTGGCCGATAAACGCCGCCAGGGTTCTGATGCCGGCCGCTGTGGCGCCTGCCGGCATTTCGCTATTGGCACTGCCGTGATAGGCAGCAGCCAGGTCCAGATGCAACCAGCTGTCTGTTGGGCTAACAAAGCGTGATAAAAAGCCAGCCGCATTCGACGCACCACCCGCACCACCACCTTTCTGCGGACGACTATTCGCCGTATCAGCAAAAGCAGACGGGCACTTCTCCTGATGCCACATTTGTAATGGTAATGGCCAGAACAGTTCCTGCTGGGTTTGCGCTTCACTTAAAAACGACTGGCTGAGCGCCGGATTGAGGCTGAATACCGCGTGATAATCATATCCCAGTGCCACCGTAGCGGCGCCGGTCAGTGTTGCCGCATCAATGATACAGGCAGCTGCTGATTCTGAAGCCGCAATCAGACCATCGGCAAGTACCAGTCGACCTTCGGCATCGGTATTTACAATCTCCACACTCACGCCATTTTTGTAGGTCAGTACGTCACCCAGCTTGTAAGCATGGCCGCTGACCAGGTTTTCAGCGCAGCATAAAAACAGCTTCACCCGTTTATTGAGCCCCTGCATAATGGCCAGTCCCAGTGCACCGGTAACGGTTGCCGCACCGCCCATGTCGCATTTCATATCCAGCATCCCTTCGCTGGATTTCAGACTGTAGCCACCGCTATCGAAGGTAATTCCTTTGCCAACCAGTGCAAACGCCACCGGCGCCTCAGGATCGCCACCTGGATTATAATCCAGCTCCAACATGGCCGGGGGACGTTCACTGCCGCGTCCGACATTGTATATTCCGGCCCAGCCTTCAGCAGCGAGCTGTTCACCGCTCACTACCCGGTAGGTTACCGCATCACCGTTAAGTGATTGCAGCCAGTCAGCACTTTCCTGCGCCAGGCCAACCGGCGAAAGCTGTTCTGGCGTGTCGTTGGTCAGCTTACGGGTAAACATCATTGCAGTCACCTGGCGCTCAGCTTCAGCTCGCTCAGCGTTATCGCATAAGGTGACTTCGCCAGGATTTCGCGCCTTGGAAAAACTCATTACAAAGGTGACCTGGTCAATAACAGACCATTCGCCGCTAAGCGTGACTGACGGGATCCCGAGATTGTCTATTTGTCTTGCCGCTTTACGAATACTGCGCAGACGGTCTGCGTCATCCCTGATGTGAATGGTGATGTCGTTGCCGGTGAGACTTACCAACGCCTTGTCTCCCCAATGAGCCGGGGCCGGGTTGCTCGTGATCTTCACTTTCATGTCAGTCATAATGCTCCTTACTATTATTGTCAGGTTTATCTATGCAGTTTACTTCACCTTTGTTGCGCGGCACACTCCTTAAGCGCTATAAACGATTTTTTGCCGATATATTGCTCGACTCCGGTGAGCAAATTACAGCTCATTGCCCGAATACCGGGGCCATGACCGGCTGTGCCGAACCCGGGTTTACCGCCTGGGTCAGTCCCTCAGATAACCCAAAGCGTAAACTAAAGTTCACATGGGAACTGGCCGTCACACCTAAGGGTGACTGGATAAGCGTTAATACGCACCGCGCTAACAAATTGGTTCAGCGTGCGCTAGAAGCCCACACACTGCCGGGAATAAAAGACTATACAGAGGTTAAGCGGGAAGTCAGTCCGCCGGATTTTCACTCCCGTTTCGATTTTTGTGTCACCCGCAGCGATCATACGCCGCTCTACATCGAAGTAAAATCGGTCACTCTGGCCGAGGGTAATGACGGCTTCTTTCCCGATGCGGTGACCAGCCGAGGCACAAAACACGCCGAAGAACTGGCCATGCTGGCTCGTCAGGGCGTGGCCACCGCTTTATTGTTCTGTGTTCAGCACAGCGGCATCCAAAATGTCCGCCTCGCCGAGCATATCGACCCGAAATACGCCCTCGCAGTGCGTCAGGCTGCGGCCGACGGGGTCAGGGTTTTCGCCGTAGGCTGCCAAATCAGCCAAGAAAAAATCAATATAAATCAGTCACTACCTGTTATTTTGTAAAAAAAGAGTTGATTTTTAGGAAATGGACGTCATATTTGCGCCTTGCTGAAATAAGCAGGTACCCTCGGGTACAACCATGGGGTAAACAATCCAGCACCATGTTTACCTCGTCAGACATAGACACTTTACGTTGCCTGTACAATACTATTCTGTTATAGATATTTGTTTTATTTCGGGACATTTAGGGTGTCGTAGTGTAGGAGAAGTGACACATGCCAGCTGAGAAAGAAACCAAATCCCTTGGTCTTTTGGCACTAGCCGGGCTCACCCCGTATCAGCCAAAAGATGACGAAGAGTATATGAACGATGCTCAGATGGAGCATTTTCGTCAAATACTGAAAGCCTGGCGTAACCAGTTGCGTGAAGAAGTAGACCGCACGGTTACTCATATGAAGGATGAAGCAGCGAATTTCCCTGATCCGGTAGACCGCGCCGCGCAAGAAGAAGAGTTCAGCTTAGAACTGCGCACCCGCGATCGTGAGCGTAAACTGATCAAGAAAATCGAAAAGACCCTGAAACGCATCGAAGAAGATGATTTCGGATTTTGTGACCAGTGTGGCATCGAAATCGGTATTCGTCGTCTTGAGGCGCGTCCAACAGCCGATCTGTGTATCGACTGTAAAACCATGGCTGAAATTAAAGAAAAGCAGCTCCAGGGTTAATGACAATTGCCGGTCAGTGTTGTAGTAACTGGCCGGTATTTTACTTCGTCTTTTTTATCAAGTCCGTTTTAGCAGGGCGATCGGCCTGCGTCTTTTATTACCACAGTGTTTAACCACGTGAATCACTGCAGCAAATCCTCATATACCGGCCGCTTTGCGCCCTCTCCTACCGGACCATTACATTTTGGTTCGTTAATCGCTGGGCTAGCCAGTTTTCTTGATGCCAGAGCCAATCAGGGTCGATGGCTGGTCAGAATGGAAGATATTGACCGCCCCCGGTGTATTGAAGGGATGGATGTCAGTATTCTGGACTGCTTAGCTGCCCATGGGCTGACCTGGGATGGCGATGTACGCTATCAGTCTGCACAGTTAAGCGACTACGATGAAGTACTACAAACCTTATCAGCGCAAAAGGCGCTGTATGCCTGCCAGTGCACCCGCAAACAAATAAAAGCGTCCGGCGGTGTTTATCCGGGCACATGCCGTGAACTAAATTTACCGCCAGAGGGCAATGCGCTCAGACTTAAGTGCGACCAACCGGTGACGACCTTTACCGATCAGTTACTCGGGCCGGTAGAGATAAACGATCCCCATGCACTGGAAGATACCGTGCTGCGTAGGCGCGATGGGCTGCACAGCTATAATCTGGTGGTCGTGGTGGACGATATTGCCCAGGGCGTTAATCACATTGTTCGCGGCAGCGATTTGTTAACCACCACCGCAGCGCACCTGACCCTGTACCGTCAACTTGGCGCTCAACCGCCGCTTTATGCACACATTCCGGTTGCAGCGACCTCGTCAGGGCGTAAACTAAGCAAACAAAATCATGCCCGGCCACTAGATAACAATCGCGCCCTGCAAAACCTGCAACATGCACTGAGCTTTCTTGGATTCAGCGATATCGCAGAAAATCACAGCACGATATCGGCATTACTTAGTGCAGCGATAGCGGCCTGGCAGTATAATAAAATACCGAAAAGACATGAAATTATTGTCGACGGGGCAGAATCTACTTATCATAACGCCCCTGAGAGTTAAGGAGTAGTTACCATCATTACCCGCGTTCTGGACAAGGTGAAACGCGCATTGAGTCGCGACAGTGAACAAGCCCCGCTGATTGAAGGTGTGGTGATTCCTCGCGCTGAACATGCAATATCCCGGGAAGACATTAGTGATAATGCCCTTAAGGTGATGTACCGCCTGAATAACGCCGGGTTTTCTGCTTACCTGGTAGGTGGTTGCGTGCGCGACCTGATGCTGGGCCATAAACCCAAAGATTTCGATGTCGTCACCAATGCCACCCCTGAGCAGATCAAAGGGTTGTTTCGCAATTGTCGCCTTATTGGTCGCCGTTTTCGCCTGGCGCACATTGTCTTTGGTAGTGAAATCATTGAAGTTGCAACCTTTCGTGGCCATCACAATGAAGACCAGTCGCTGGCCAAACAGGATGAGCAGGGACAGCTGGTAAGAGACAATGTGTTTGGTACCATTGAAGAAGATGCCGAACGCCGTGACTTTACCTTTAATGCCATGTATTACGATGTGGCGACCTTCTCTGTCACTGATTTTGCCAATGGTATCGCCGCCATTAAACGACGCGAAGTTGACTTAATTGGCGATCCTGAAGTCCGCTATCGGGAAGACCCGGTCAGAATGCTGCGTGCTGTGCGTTTTGCTGCCAAACTGGATATGACCATCAATCCGCGTACGGCAGAGCCCATTCGAGAACTGGCGCATCTGTTATCTAATATCCCACCGGCCCGCCTGTTTGAAGAAATGCTCAAACTGTTTTTGTCTGGTCAGGGTCTGAAAACATTCCGTATGCTGCGTGAATACAACCTTCTGGAGCCGCTGTTCCCAATGCTTGGCAGAGTGTTTGCTGCAGCTGACAGCAAAGAAATAGCACTGATTGAACGGGTATTGGCGAATACCGACGAACGGATTAACACCGGGCAGCGGGTCACGCCGGCTTTCCTGATTGCCACCTTATTGTGGTATCCAGTTGAAGAGCATGCTACCAAGCTCCAGTCTGAGGCGGGTCTTAACGCCCACGATGCATTCAATATTGCCATGGGTGACGTGTTACACCGCCAATCCCAGCGCATTATGATCCCCAAACGATTCAGCACGGTGGTGCGTGATATCTGGAACCTGCAGCAGCGGTTACCAAGGCGCTTTGGACGCCGGGCTTTCCAACTGTTGTCTCATCCGAAATTCCGTGCAGCGTACGACTTTTTGCTCGCCCGGGGGCAGACTGAAGGCGGAGCGCTGCTTGAACTGGCCGATTGGTGGACCCAGTTTCAGGATGCCGCGCCCAACCAGCAAAAGAAAATGCTCAACACTCTGCGCCAGGAAGAAGGCGGAGCCCAGCGTAAACGCCGTCGTCCCAGAAAGCCGAAATCCGATAACCATGTCCAGTAAGCATAGTGTTTATATTGGCCTGGGCAGTAATCTGGGCGAGTCACTGAGCCAGTTGATCTCGGCTATTTGTGCGATCAGTGAATTGCCGGACACTCAGGTACAGAAAGCCTCCTCTTTTTATCAGAGTAAGCCCATGGGCCCGCAGGATCAGCCGGTTTATATAAACGCCGTTGCACGTATTACAACCGCTTTAGATCCCCATGAATTATTAGCCGCCCTGCAAAAAATCGAACATCATCACGGCCGGGTTCGTGAGGGTGAGCGCTGGGGGCCGCGCACCCTCGATTTGGATATTCTGCTGTATGATACCGAGACCATCAAAACCGATGATCTGATCATTCCACATATCGGTATGGCCGAGCGCGAGTTTGTGCTGGTTCCGCTGTTTGAAATTGCGCCGGATATGATTATGCCGGACGGACTGCCCCTTTCAGTGTGGGTATCACGCTGCTCGCTGGACGGTCTTAAGCGCCTCGCCTCAATCAACGAGACATCCACTCTGTAACGGCCCTGTCGCCTTTATTGCATTGGGAGAATGCCCATGAAGAAAGTCACTATTTCGACGCTGATTAAACAAAAACAACAGGGTGAGAAAATCACCGCCCTGACAGCCTATGATGCCAGCTTCGCCAAGCTATTTGATGAACAGGGTATTGATGTGCTGTTAATTGGTGACTCGCTGGGCATGGTATTACAAGGCCAGGACAGCACACTGCCGGTGACTACGGCAGACGTTGCCTATCATACCCGCTCGGTCGCTGCTGGCGTCAACGCCGCTTTCGTTATTGCCGATATGCCGTTTATGTCCTATGCCACACCCGCCCAGGCTTATGAAAACGCTGCGGCCCTGATGGCTGCCGGTGCCAGCATGGTAAAACTGGAAGGCGGCGCCTGGTTGTGCGAGACCATTACCGGTCTTAAGCAGCGCGGTGTGCCGGTCTGTGGTCACCTTGGGCTCACACCGCAATCGGTAAATGTCTTTGGCGGCTTTAAAGTGCAGGGCCGTGAAGAAGACAAAGCACAACAGCTGATAGATGACGCGCTGGCATTAGAAGCCGCTGGTGCGCAGATGTTGGTGCTCGAATGTGTGCCCACACCGCTGGGTAAAGTGGTCAGCGAACGCCTTAGCATTCCGGTTATTGGCATTGGTGCGGGCGTACACACCGACGGCCAGATCCTGGTGATGCACGACATGTTTGGTGTCAGCGCTAACTATATGCCGAAGTTTTCAAAAAACTACCTTGCCGAGACAGGTGATCTGCGCAAGGCCGTTGCCCTGTATATTGAACAAGTAACCAACGGCCTGTTCCCCGGCCCCGAACATAGCTTTGACAAATAATGCAATTTATTGAATCACTGAACACCTTACGAGAACTGCGTCAGACCTGGCGCAGCGCCGGACACACCGTTGCTTTTGTACCTACTATGGGTAATTTGCACGACGGCCATCTGGATTTAGTTAAACAGGCAAAAAACCTGGCTGATAAAGTGGTGGTTTCGATTTTCGTTAACCCCATGCAATTTGGTGCCAATGAAGATCTGGATGCCTATCCACGAACGCTCGACGCCGATCGCAGCAAGCTTGAGGCTCAAGGCGTTGACGCGCTGTTTTTCCCAGCGGTTGATGATGTGTATCCTCGCGGCTTAAGTGAGCAAACCTTTGTGGAAGTACCCGGTATTTCTGATTTGCTGTGCGGCGCGAGTCGCCCCGGGCATTTCCGCGGTGTGGCGACCATCGTGTGCAAGCTGTTTAACATGGTACAGCCGGATGTGGCTTGTTTTGGTGAGAAAGACTTCCAGCAGTTACAGGTGATCCGTACCATGGTGGAAGATTTATCCATGCCGATTAACATTGTTGGCGTGCCTACCAGACGTCAGGAAGACGGCCTGGCGATGAGTTCTCGTAATGGTTATCTCAGCGCTGAACAACGGGCTACGGCTACCCGGATATACGCTGCCATGGAGCAAATGCGTGAAGCTATCTGTGCTAGCCAGGACAGCTATGCTGATATTGAACGCAAAGCGTCTCAGTCGCTGATGTCTGCCGGCTTAAAGCCTGAATACGTCACCATTCGCAACGCCAGAAACCTGCAACCGGCTGAGCCGGGTGACCCGCAACTGGTCATCCTGATGGCCGCATTTATGGGAACTACGCGTTTAATCGATAATATGCAGATTACACTGGATCAGGCTTGATCCAGTGTTGCCGGCGCACTCACCGCCAGTAATTCCTGCCACACGCGGTTGCGACTGGCAATGGCGTGTTGCTCTTCCAGAATCGCTCTGAGATCGCGGGTAGTGGTCATTGGATTGGCCAGAACCACACGAAAAACAGTGATGGGGTATGCACCATACACAGGGCACTCTAAGCGGGTCCGTGACACAAACGATTTACCGGCTTCACGCTGCAATTTCTGCACGTTAACAACCAGTCGGTCTACTTTGCTGTTCAGCCGTTGAGCCTGCACCTGCGGAAGTGTTTTCAGTTGTTCCTGAATGGCCGCCGGGCAAACCCGATAGGTCATAATCGAAAGTGTGGGTGAAGTGATCAGCTCAAAATCAGGGTGAGCTTCAATCATTGCGGCAAATTTTTTGGCTTTCTCGATACTCTGGTTAATCAGCAGCTCATAACCGCGGCGGCCCAGGATGTGCAATGACGAATACACCATCATGGCCATACCATTACGGGAACCTTCCAGAGTAGTAGCGCCCAGATCCTTTGACCCTTCACGCAGAATATATTGCGCATGGTGGCGCACCGCGTTGGCATCTGCCGGGTTCTTAAACAGCGCCATGCCAGCCCCCATGGGCACGTACATTTGTTTGTGCGCGTCAATGGTAACCGAGTCGGCTTTTTCGATGCCTTTTAAGATGCCCCGATAATGCTTGGAAAACAGCGTCGCACCGCCCCAGGCAGCATCTACGTGGAACCAGCATCCCAGTTCCTCTGCCACATCGGCCAGTTCGTCGAGCGGATCCACGTGACCAGTTTCAGTGGTGCCGCCAATACCAACGATGGCCAGCAGTTTATTGCCCTGTTCCTGATATTCACGGCCTTTTCTGAGCGCCTCAGCGGGATCCAGGACCTGCTCGGGACATGGCAATGTAATTAGGTTTTCGCGCCCGATCCCCAGAACATCCACCGCTTTTGAAAGGCTGTAGTGACCGCGCCGCGAGCACAACACCCCGAGATTATCGATATCATAATGGCGGTAAGCGCTTGCCAGTCCGGCTCTGGCTACCCCAGGGAAACGGCCCTCTGGACCTAGGATTTTATTGCGTGCTACCCACAATGCCGTAATGTTGGCGACGGTACCACCGGAGCAAAATGCGCCAAGTGCATGGCGGGCACTGTGCAGGTATTGTTCGTAAAAGCTTTCGTCCTGCTCGTACACCAGATTGTGCATCATCCCCAGTACCTGGCGTTCAAGTGGGGTAAATGCTTTTGATGTCTCGATTTTAACCAGGTTCTGATTCAAACCCACCAGCAGCTTGGCCAGCGATAAATGAAAATACGGCAGTGCCGATGTCATATGGCCTATAAAGGTGGGAGAGTAGGTATTCACTGAATGGGCAACCAGCTTTTCCAGCAGGTTCTCAGCGTGTGTAGACACAAACTCAGGCGACTCAGGCATCATTGCATCGGCAAAGTCCTGTTCGACTTCTTCCAGCGAGGTTTTCTTGGTAACGACGTGTTGCGACAAGAAATCCAGGATATTGTCTGAAAGGTGTTCTTCAATTTGTGCCAGCTTAGAGTCTTTGTGCTCTGGCTTGGTAAAAACCCGAAACAGGTGCTTCAAGCTTACTTGTGCTTCACCCACACTGTACACCTCTCGAATTGAAAATGATAACTGCGCTGATGCTTTGCCACACTGACTGTTAAACGCTCGCGCAACATTGCTAACCGGCCCAATCTGAAACTCATGCCGGATACTTAGCAATGACCTTTCACAGCCCCTGACTGTAGCGCAGATTACCCGCCACGCCAAGGCCAGCCAGTGTTTCTTACGCTAAACAGCCAGTAAAAAGATCTTCCGGGGCTGCCCCAAAGAGAATGCGATTATAAGGATTTTCTAACAAAAACCCATGAAAATCTGTCATATTAGTGACACAAATCCGCATTTTAACCGCTTTAATGTAAGGCTCTATTGCACCATTGCCCCGAGTAAATGCCAGCATTGCTGTCCGCTGTCCTGATACTTTTGCTCAAAAGGCGTTAGCGCCGGTTGCTGCGAATTAACCTCAGCAATCTCGCACTGCATGCTGTATTTAGCTGCGGCAACAGCGAACTCTTCAAGGTAAATCAACCAATTACTTCGCACTTCAATACGAGGAGACAAAGCCATGAGATCGGGCATAGCCTGACTCGCATGCCAGCGCTTTTGTACCTGAGAGGATTTAGGGTACGGATTGGGATACAACAGATAATGGGCGCTGATACGCCATGGGCTCTGCTGACACGCAACCCGCATGAGCCGCCAGAAGTCGACAACGTCAGCCCGCACGACCCGGTAGTTATCTTGCTCGCTCTGATAGTGCTGGTGCTTATTAACGCGCAGCGCCGATTTGTCGATGCCGACAATCCGCGCCTGCGGATAGCGTTGAGCCAAGCCGGCCGTGCTTTTACCCACGCCACAGCAGGAGTCGAGGATCACCTCGCCCTGCCAGTCACTCAGCCAGTCCGCCACGTCATCAAAAGCCTGCTGGGTATGGGCGTGGATGGGGCGACGGTTTTCAGTACGCTGGTACTTTTCAACTATCGCCTCAAGCTTATCATGAACGCCATTCTGCTGGCTTTCCACGGTTCGTGAATTTCCCCGCATGATTAAGAACGGATCCCGGTACCGCGTTTCAGCAGTGTGTAGGCAAGAGTAAATAATGCCAGGTTAAACAACACCAGCAGACCCATGGCCAGGCCGATATTGACATCAGATACCCCTAAAAAGCCGTAACGGAAACCGTTAACCATATATACGATAGGGTTTGCCTTACTGACCCACTGCCAGAACTCAGGTAACAGTGTCAGCGAGTAAAATACGCCGCCCAGGTAAGTAAGTGGAGTTAGCACGAAGGTGGGGATCAAACTGATATCGTCAAAGGTTTTGGCAAAGATACCGTTAACCAGACCCGCCGTAGCAAACAGTGTTGCGGTGAGCAGTAAGGTCAGCACAATGATCGCCAGATTGTGAATATGAACATCCACAAATAACATCGATACCACTGTTACAATCAGGCCAATTAACATAGCCCGTGCAACTCCCCCGCCTACATAGCCCAGAATAATGACCGACGTAGGTACTGGCGCCACCAGCATTTCTTCCAGGTTACGCTGGAACTTGGCACTGAAAAATGACGACGAAACATTGGCATAGGAGTTGGTGATCACCGACATCATGATCAGGCCTGGGACGATGAACTCCATGTAGGTAAAGCCGCCCATCTGACCGATACGCTCACCGATGAGGTTACCAAAAATAACAAAGTACAAACTCATGGTGATGGCTGGCGGCACCAGGGTTTGTACCCAAATGCGCAGAAAGCGCGTGCACTCTTTTATCCAGATGGTGGTTAAAGCTATCCAGTTGTTTCCGGCAGACATTACACCGACTCCTTACGTCCGGCTTCAACCAGACTAACAAATAATTCTTCCAGGCGATTGGCTTTGTTACGCATACTCATTACCTGTATGCCCTGCTCCGTCAGTTGACTGAACACCGGGTTCAGGCCATCGGATTTGGCCACGTCTACTTCCAGCGTACTGCTATCGAGTAAGCGGTATTCGAAGCCCTCAAGGCTGACATCGGCCGTTTCGCCCTGTAAATCCAGCACAAAGGTTTCGATATTGAGCTTGGATAACAGTGCCTTCATAGAGGTATTTTCAACAATCAGTCCTTTGTCGATGATGGCAATATTACGACACAGCATTTCCGCTTCTTCCAGGTAATGCGTAGTCAGAATGATAGTAATTCCCTGGCCATTTATTTCCTGCAGGAACTGCCACATTGAGCGTCTGATCTCAATATCCACGCCGGCTGTGGGTTCATCGAGAATGAGCATTTTTGGCTCATGCATTAAGGCTCTGGCAATCATCAGGCGACGCTTCATACCGCCAGATAATTCGCGCGCGCGGGCATTGCGCTTTTCCCATAAATCGAGTTGCGATAAGTATTTTTCGGCCCGCTCGTGAGCTATGTTGCGAGGCACGCCATAATAGCCGGCCTGATTAAGCACGATCTGCAATACCGTTTCGAACTGGTTGAAGTTAAACTCCTGCGGCACCAGACCAATGCAGGACTTGGCCAGTTCTTTTTCCTTATCCAAATCATAACCAAACACTTTTACGTCGCCTGAGGTTTGGTTTACCAACGAACTGATGATGCCAATGGTGGTTGATTTACCCGCCCCGTTTGGGCCGAGCAGGGCGAAAAAGTCACCCTCTTGCACACTCAGCTCAACGCCCTTTAAGGCATGAACTGAGCCACGGTAGGTTTTTGTTAACCCCGAGATTGTTAACGCTTGCATGCTGATTTCCGTGTTTATTGTTGTGTTGCCCTGGGGGGCAGGAATTGGCAAATGGTATGGCAATACACCATACTCGCCTGACCATCCAACCCAACGTCTGTTATTGGTATTTCGTTTTTGTGGCGGGAGGCCTGAGCACAACGGGTTCAGATAGAATTAGATTTCCCATCTACTATGGTAACAAATTTACAGAATTAAAGTGTCTACTTTGCCGGACAAACCATTTCAAAAAACCAATAAAGTATTAAAAAATATACCATAAGACAATTATACATACCAAAGTTATACCTATTGCCCGCGTTTAAGGTTTGTTTCCCTTCTCACCCGTGCTATTTTTACATATTAGCAACAACGCATCTATTTAATGGTGGCTCGAAAGTTCCTCTCATGCCCATTCAATCCACGAAAAATATCGAGTCCTGCCTGGTTTTAATCGTAGATGATGATCACATCAGCAGTACGCTGGTTGCTAATATCCTGAACAACCTTTGCCGCTCCTTTACCGCTTCGTCTGCTGCCGACGCCATAGAATTTTGCGAAAATAAATTACCTGACTTACTGGTGGTTGATGTAAACATGCCTGATATCAATGGCCTGGAGCTCTGCCGCCAGTTGAAAGCCCGTAATGATACCGCTGATATCCCGGTTATCTTTATCACCGCGGATTTAGGTAAAGACGCCCAGGTCGACTGCTGGGAAGCCGGTGGCAATGATTTTGTGACCAAACCGGTGGTGGCCCAGACTATTGTTCACCGCGTCCGTAATCAGTTGCTGAGTAAGTTACGCCTCGACGCCTTAAGAAAGCTCAGTTATGAAGACAGTCTGACCGGCCTCTATAACCGCAATTACCTGAATGAGGAATATCCCCGCTTATCGCGCCAACTGATGCGCGACCACCAGCCATTAGGGCTGATTATCTTCGATGTGGATTACTTCAAACAGTACAATGATACTTATGGCCATCTGAAAGGTGATATTTGTCTGGAAAAAGTGTCGGCAGTACTGAAACGTTATTCGCGCCGGGCCCGTGATGCCGTGGTCAGATACGGGGGAGAAGAATTTATTATGCTGCTGCCGAATACCGGGCTATCCGGTACCAGGGAGATAGCCAATCAGATTTTAACCGATATCTATCAGTTGGAAATAGCGCACAAGCACTCACCTTTTGAACGGGTTACCCTGAGTGCGGGTGCAGTGAGTATTCAGAATATAGAACGCTATCCCCTCAATGATGTCATCGAACAGGCTGATATCAACCTGTACGATGCAAAGCTGAAAGGGAAGAACAAGGTGGTTACCGGCTAACCGCTATCGCTGTGCGGTTAACGTTGGATCTTCCTCACCAAGCTCAATGACCACCTTGCGGTCGAAGAAAGTGCCTTCATACTCTTTATGTTTACTGCGTTCCTCACCTAACGCCAGGGTTAGTACCTGCTTTTCATCTACGCCCTGATTAAGCAGGTATTGCTTTACGCTAATTGCCCGTTGCATAGACAGCGCCTGATTGTACTTAGCATCGCCCCGCTGATCGGCATGACCGGTAAGGCGAGCCTGCAATGAAGGGTAACCGCGTAATGCTTTGGCAATCAGATCCAATTGCTGCTGGTAATCCGGCGCAATGTCATAGGCACCGGTTTGAAACTGCACCACACTCTGCAAGGTGATGGCCGGCGTATCCTGAGTGCGCGTATCACTTACCTGGGTAGTCATGCTCGCCTGCTGTAACTGTTGAATCTGGCTTTTCATTGCCAGCAAAGAGCGGTCGCGCTGCGACAACAACTCAGCCTGAGCGGTTAACCTTGCCTGATTGGCCTGTAGTTCTTTGTCCTGCTGAATATCATTGCCTACAAAAGCTCCCACTAAGCCAGCGACTGCAGCGCCTACCGGCCCCGCTACCATGGCGCCAATCACCACCCCGGATCCCATCCCGATGCCCGCGGCGTGTTCATAAGTTTTCTCTTTGTCACTGGCCATGGCTGGCGCCATTGAAGTTAAGCAAGACATTGCAAGTGCGGCTGAAATGATAGTTTTACGCATAATAGTTTCCTTTGGGTAATCAATTTGTGTTTCGCTGTGAACGATATGAATTACACCAGTCGGATATGGCGCGGTTGGTGTCAGCTTGTGGCAATGTGCTGAGCAAAAAAGGAAAAACATGGCAACTTGTGGCGACATTAACCACCAAACACGTTGCCCGTTGCGAAAACCCGCCTACCGCGGAACAAAAGTGGCAGAAAAATGGCAAGCTCGGGGAATTTATGCCGAACTTCCGCCTAACCCAGTTAACTAAGTTATAGTAGGGGCCGGTATTAGACAGGATGAATGATGTATGCCAAAAACCATTGCCATTGTTGAAGATGATATTGCTATCCGTGATAACTACACCGCCGTGCTGAGCGGACAAGGCTACACGGTTCAGGCTTATGCTGACCGCCCGTCGGCCAGCCTGGCATTCAGCCAGTCTCTTCCCGACCTTGCTATTATCGACATTGGCCTGAATGACGAGATGGAAGGCGGCTTTATGCTGTGTCAGCAGTTACGTCAGCTTTCCCAGTCACTACCAATCATTTTTTTTACTGCCAGGGATAATGACGTGGATACTATCAGCGGCCTGCGCATGGGTGCTGATGACTACCTGACTAAAGACATCAGCATGGCCCACCTGTTGGCGCGCATTGCCGCCCTGTTCCGGCGCACAGACTTACTTGCCACGCCCAGGCAGGACTCAGATACCATTCGCCTGGGCCATCTTAAAGTGGATGTCAGCCGCATGACGGTAAGCTGGAAGGATATCCCGGTGGCCCTTACCGTTACCGAATTCTGGATGTTACACGCTCTGATCAAACGCCCGGGACATGTAAAAAGCCGCCAGCAACTGATGGATGAGTCGCGCATGGTGGTCGATGACTCCACCATTACGTCACATATCAAGCGTATGCGGAAAAAGTTTGTCCAGCTCGACGAAAGCTTTGACCATATTGATACGGTCTATGGCATGGGATATCGCTGGCAGCAATAGCTGACCGGTATAAAAGGATCAGACTGGTGAAGTTACGTTTTTCAATTCGTCTGCAGTTATTGGTACTGTCGCTGTTCTTGTTTGCCATTCCGTGGCTCGGCTATAAATATGTCTGGGAGCTGGAGCAATACCTGCGCATCGGCCAGGAACAAACCATGATTGGCACGGCCAGAGCTGTTGCCACAGCGTTGCACGAACGCCCTGCCTTGTTTGACAGCCAGTCTGCATATTTACAAAACGTACGCCCGGGTACCGATTTATACGCCCCGCCTATTGATGTCCCCATTCAGCTCGATGGCCGGCTACAGGAATGGCAGGCAGTATCACCGCTCATCCAGTCTTATAACGAAGAAAACGTGGTTACCTGGTTTGCTGAACAGAATGTGCCGGTTACCCTGTCGGTAGAGCACATGGTGGGACGTTACGATCAGTACTTTTATGCCATGTTCGCGGTAACCGATGACAACGTAGTGTTTCGTGCGCCTAATAGCCTGAGCGTTGATCGCTCCGATCATCTGCTGATCGGTATGCTGGATGCGCAGGATACCCTGCACCGCTACATTATTTCTCCTTACGACTCCGGCTGGGTGAATGCTTACCAGCTTGATGACAACCCCGGTCGCTTTCGTGCCGTCGATAACGCGCTGGAAATTCAGGGCCGCTGGGAGATGACCACTACCGGATATAATGTTGAACTGCGCTTTCCGATTACCATGACCTCCGGCGCCCTGGCCTTCGCCATTGTCGATGTTGACGACCCGGCTAACCGCGCCAAACAGTATGCCGTGGGCACCGCCAATCCCAACCAGAGCGATGATCTGGGCACCGTGGTAACCCCATCACCGGAAATCGAGCGGATACTTTCCGGGTTGCGCTACGCAGACTCCCGGGTATGGGTTATCGATAAACACAAACGGGTACTGGCCCGCTCGGGCTCTATCCACTCTTCTCTCGGGCTTAATGCCGGCAGCCAGGAAAGCAGCAGTCAGGGATGGTGGCACTATATTGAACAGCAATGGTTGTTGCCGCTCTATTACCAGATACTCACCCGTCCGCCCGGCGATTTTGTGGACGAACTGGCAGACGCATACGCGCTGGCAGGCAAAGATATCAATCACGCGCTGAGTGGCCAGCCAGACTCCCTGTGGCGCCTGACCCCGGACAACAAGGCGGTGATACTATCGGCCGCCTATCCCATTTACATTGGCGACTCCGTCATGGGTGCGGTTGTCGTTGAACAAACCACCCACGGGATCCGCACATTGCGTAACCGGGCGCTGGAACAGCTTTTTCACGTTATTCTTGCGGTAATGCTACTAGGTACACTCGGTTTGCTGATGTTTGCGCACCGTATCTCCAGCCGAATTCGCAACTTACGTGACGATACCGAAGCGGTCATCGACCCCAACGGGAAAATTATTGGCAGCCTGCCGCCATCTCGTCACGGTGATGAAATAGGCGACTTATCCCGCTCATTCAGTGCGGTGTTGAGCCGCCTGCAGCAATACAATTCGTACCTGGAGAATATGGCATCGCGCCTTTCCCATGAACTGCGCACGCCCATCGCGGTGGTTCGTTCTTCTCTGGACACCCTCGATGAGGTTCAGGATCCGGCCCAACAACAGGTATTTTTAAGCCGTGCACAATCAGGCATCAGCCGGTTGAGCAGTATTCTTAACAGTATGAGCGAAGCTACGCGGTTAGAGCAGATGATCAGTCAGGAAGACACCGAACGCTTCGATATCGTTAAAGTGGTCGGTGGTTGTGTAGAAGGCTATCAACATGCATACCCCCACCGCCAGTTTGCGCTCAGGCTCAGTTGCGAGAAAGTGCAGCTTAATGGCTCCCCGGATTTAGTTGCCCAGATGCTGGACAAAATTATTGCCAATGCGGTGGAATTCAGTCAGGCAGAGAGTACTATTGCCCTGCATATGTGGCAGGAACAGCGCACTGTTAAACTGAGTATTACCAATACCGGCCCATTGCTGCCCAAAGGCATGCACGAGCAGCTGACCCAGTCCATGGTGTCGGTGCGCGCAGAAGGCAATAATGCCGACGGCCCGCCGCATTTAGGTCTGGGGTTGTATATTGCCAATATGATTGTGGCCTTCCACAAAGGTAACATTGTGCTGCAGGATTTACCGGACAAAACCGGGGTCTGCGTGGTAATTTCATTACCCGTTCCCCAGAACTAACCAGAAAAGGCGAAATCATGAGCGAAGCTGATCCGCGGATCGTGGCACTGGAAAAGCAGTTCAGCCAGTTACACGTACAATTGTTTGATACTTTCAGTCACGCCCAGTCGGCAGTGATGACGGTGATGCAAACCGGCCGGGATATCGATGAACACCATGATAACTATACTCAGCTCAAACGCGACTTTGAGGTCACTGTGGCAATGTACCCGGGCAGCGACCAGAGCATGCAACAGAAAATCAAAGCCACCAATGAGCTGGCGACGAATCAGCAGACCTCGAATGTACATTTAACTCAGGTATGGGCAGCAGCGGTATCAGCACTATCCTGCGACCGTATGCTGGCGATGATCCCAACTGATTTGCAGGACGATCCCGAAGTGGCTGGTGAATTACAGCACAAACGCCGGGAACATCTGGCAATGTGGCAGGAGCGGTTGGAGAACCCTTAACGCTATCGGCGCCGGGCTACTTTTTACCCGGCGCCGATGTCATACTGCTATCTGGTACATTTTTTAGCATCATCAGCTGCTTACGGCGATGCATTACATAAGCCAGGCGGCGCATGCTGACATTGGTATCCTTTTCATCCTCAATATCTACCCCGAGCAGTCTCTCCAGCAGATCCTCGAGAGTCAGAATGCCTTCCAGGCCACCGTACTCATCAACAACCAGCACGATATGCACATGATTTTTAATAAACTGATCAAAGGTGGATGACAATGGCATGGAGCCCAGTACCGTGACCATGCTCATGCGGTATTGTGACAGCGGATTGTCGCCATGGCCTTTAGCCTGGGCAACCAGCAGATCAGACCGCATCACAAAGCCGGTGACTTGCTCTGAATCGCCTTCTTCATAAATGGGGATGCGTGAATATTTTATGCTGCCATGTTTATGGAAAAACTCAGTGATAGTGAGTGTTTCCGGTACCGAGAAAACCTGGGTACGGTGGGTGATGGCATCTTTTACCGCGAGCTCATTGAGAGTAAGCAGACTCTTCATTACCGACGCTTCATGTTCATTGAGCTGGCCTTCTTCGCCACTCAGCTCGGCCATAGCATGCAGCTCAGCCCGATTAAGGCCACGTAAGGGACTCTCTTCTTTGAAGCCTTTAGTTAACCATTCCGACATCTTTACAAAAGGATAAAGGAGAATAACCAGGTACTTAAGGAAGTAGGCGGTGATTGGCGCCAGGACACGCCAGAATGTTGCGCCCAGTGTTTTGGGAATAATTTCCGAAAAGACCAGGATCAGCAAGGTAAGGATTGCCGAAATAAGGCCCAGATAAGCGTCACCGAAGACGATTGCCGCCTGAGCACCAGCGCCTGCGGCGCCCATGGTATGGGCAATAGTGTTCAGGGTTAAGATGGCCGATAAGGGGCGATTGATATCCTCGGTAAGATGGCGCAGTACCGCACCACTTGGTTTCTGCTCTTTTTCCAGAACAGAAATATAGGCTGAAGAAACGCTCAGGATCACCGCCTCGGCGATGGAACACAAGAATGAAAATCCCAGTGCGATAATCACGTAAACGAGCAATAAAATCATGTAAAGCAGTCCATTGAGTCAAGTGTACAAGGGTTATTATGAGGCCTTATCCGGTGGATACAAGCACAGTCAATGGTAACAAACTATCTAATACCAAAGAATAATTAACAAAAACAAACCCATTTGTTACATTTAACTTACATTCGATGAAAAAGAGGTTCGAATTATGACTAAAGCTAAATTGTCAGATCAAGTTTCACTGGTGTTATATTCTGTTTCGTTAATGATCATTACTGCGGGTGTTTTTAACGCATATCTCTAAACGCAAAAGCTCTTCAGGAGTATGCGTTGCTAGCACATAAAGTAAAAAGCCGTCAGATGTACTGACGGCTTTTTTCATCAGGCTGATTGCCGTTTAAACTTTCGGATCACCGACCAGGATTCGAGCATTACCAGCACACTAACAATCAACACCACCGCATCTAAAAAGACCAGCAGATAGTTGCCATCAAGGTAGTACTCTTTTAACTTAATGATTCCCGCCAGGAAAGCCATTACGATAACAAAAGTCATAGGCACCAGAGTATAAATCGCCGGACGCTTCATTTTAATCAGCATCACTGAAATCACCAGCAGGGTCATACTTGCCAGGATCTGGTTGGTAGAACCAAACAATGGCCAGATGATCATACCGCCGCTGCCAGAAGAGCCACCGGCACCAAAGGCCAGTAACAAACAACAGGCAACCGCAACCAGGGTAGCTATCACACCATTTTTGAGTACCGGTAGCTGATAGATTTCACCCCATTCCTGAATGATGTAGCGCTGTAAACGAACACCCGAGTCCATGGTGGTACCGGCAAACAGCACAACCATGGTTGCCAGAATAGTCGATGAGAACTCTACCGGTAAGCCCCAGCCCTGTTGAATAAGATTAGCGCCACCGGTAATGAATGCCGCCACCGAACCATCACCCAGATGGCTGTATACTTCATGCCACTCTTCTGGTGAAGCAGCTAATGCCACACCACTCACCGCAACAATAGTCACCAGGGCCAGACAGCCCTCACCTACCGCACCGAGGTACCCCACAAAGCGGGCATCTGTTTCTTTATCCAGCTGCTTGGAGCTGGTACCCGAGGAAACAATCCCGTGAAAACCCGACACCGCGCCACAGGCAATCGTTACGAATAACAATGGTATTATGCTGGGCGTATCCACGGCAGTCTGAGTGTTAAACGCAGGGGCAGTAATATCCGGTAACGACACAAACACCGCACCATAGAGTAAAAACAAGCCAACCAGCAACTGCATGCCATTAATAAAGTCTCTTGGCTGCAGCAGCATCCACACCGGCAGTAGTGAAGCAATGGCAGCATAGACAAACAGAATAATGATCCAGTTAGCATTAGCGGATAAGCCAAACAGGGTGTCGGGTAATTCGATAGGAATGTAACTACCGGCAAACACCGAGGCGTAAAGCACAATGATCCCCACCAGACACATCGGGATAAGGCTAAAGTTTCGTTTCAGCAACTGACCAATAACCAGTGCTACGGCAATTGCCATCCAGGCGGGAAATACCGCATCAGGCTGGGAAACAAAGGACTTAGCAATGACAACGCCGAACACGGCATTGACCATCAGCAGTACCAGGAATACCACCACCATGAACAGTGAACGGGTACGCTTACCGATTACATCTTCCGCCAGCGCGCCCATGGATTTACCTTTATGCCGGCTACTGGCCCACAAAGCGCCCATGTCGTGTACACCGGCAAAAAACATGGTCCCAAATACGACCCAGAGAACGGCAGGAACCCAGCCCCAGTACACTGCGATAGCCGGACCAACAATTGGCGCAGCGCCCGCTACAGAAGTAAAGTGGTGTCCCCACAGAACCACTTTATTGGTAGGGACATAATCCACACCATCGCGCAGTTCATGAGCGGGTGTTCTGAAATTAGGGTCGAGCTGGAAAATCCGTTCCGCGATAAATTTTGAATAAACAAACCAGCCCAGCAGCATTCCTGCAATACCGAGCAAAACAATTAACACCGAGGCCATTTGTCCACCTTTTATTGTTAATCTACCGGGGCAATAACTTCCCCCGATAATGATTGCGGCTTAAAAATACGGGTCTGGCTGACCCTGCTGCGCGATTCTAGCGCTTTTTTTTCGTCGCATTGATGTTTTCTTTATAACAATAGACCAATCAACGGCTGAGCAGGATAAATGCAGACACAGCGCAAGCTGATACGAAGCCGCCCCCCGTAACAGTTCATATTCTTCACGTGCTGCCTTTTCAGAAATGATAGTAGGGACGATATAAGTGCTTGCAAACAATACCCGCTCAGGAGGAACTCCCCCTATCAGGTAATAAGGTAATTCGCCCGTCCCTGACTTTTTACGTCGTACATCGCTTTATCAGCTATTGCTATCCAGTGCTCCACGCTTTTACCGGCTTCATCAATCTGTGCAACGCCGATGCTGGCAGAAATCGACACCCGGAAATCGGGCGAAACTTCGATGGGTTCCTCAAGGCTGTGCAGCAATGTATTACACAGTGTATTAAGTGAAGAATACGGCAACGCCTCACGTTTAAAGCCAATCACAAACTCATCGCCACCCCAGCGACAGCAGACATCAGTAGACTCATTAAACAGGGTTTTAATCCGATGGCTGCATTCAACCAGCACCACATCGCCAGCATCGTGACCGTAGGTGTCATTAATGGGTTTGAACTTATCAAGATCGACTAACAGGAAGATGCAGGAAAAATCCGCACTGCTTTCATTCAGCAAATACTGTAACCGTTTCTCGCCGCCGAGGCGGTTATACAGTCCGGTGAGGGCGTCGTGCTGAGCCTGATAACGCACTTCGGCCTCACGCTCCTTGCGGTCGGTAATGTCGTTAACGATGACCTCAAACAGCACGTCATCTTCCTCTCTTGCCACCAGTCGCTGGTCGGAGACGGTAGCAAACAGACAATGCACCCAGCGCCGGCTGCCATCAACCTGATAGGATAAGTCCAGGCCAATTGGCTTACTGTTTAGTGACGCCTTTAAAGACGCAATAACACTCGAGACTGATTCAGGATCGTCGAAAATTTCAATAAAATCGGTAAGTGAAGAGTTCGTGCCAACGATATGGTTAAATTTAGGATTTTCAATCAGGATCCCTTTTTGGGTTGAAATCAATGCCACACCAATAGAGGCTTTCTCGAATAATAACCGTAACTGTTGTTCAAGTTTTTCGGTATGAAGCCGCAGCTTCCTTTCAGCCAGAAAGTTTGCCCTTACCGCTCGTATCAGGCCGTTTATTTGCTCTATTAAATAACCAAGTTCATCCTGGCGTTTATAGTCGATATCGAGTTTTTGGAGATTTTCAGGGTTGCTGGGATCGACTGTTTCGAAAGCCTGCTTGAGCTTTATCAACGGCATAGACAGCGTGTATTGCAACGTACCAGCAATAATTATGGTTATCAAAAAAGACACCAGAATAATCTGAATAGCGCTGCCCTGTGCTTCCTGAAGGGCCATCTCGCGAATGAACGCGGTATCCGGATAAAGGTCTAACTCACCGATTAACTCATCTTCATTAAAAGGGTGATAAAGCTCACGCTCAATAGGACTGACTACCGGCAGTTGGTCTGGATTGGAGATGTTCGCCGCCAGCACGGTCTGCCCGGCATAAATTCTGGCGCCACTCACCATATCGCTGATCATTAAGCCGTTGATAATTTCGTTAGCGAGTTCTTCATCATCAACATAAGCGGCGATGGCTGCCGTTTTAACCGCACTGGCGGCGAGCTGATCGACCAATCGATAACTGATGGTCTCCTGTTTATCGAGCGCCAGGCGAAAAACCAGCACACTACCACTCAATGACAGCATGACACCAATCACAGCAACGATAATCGCTACCCTGACATTAAGCTTTTGAGTGAACGGACGCTTATTCATACCAGCAGTATTAAAAAATCGTACTAACATTTAAAGATGCTACAGTAATGTAACGCCGCTCACCGATATTGACATCTAAATCACTTCCCCAAGCACCATAACCCGGCCCCCGCAATTGATAGCGCGATACCTGCCCTTTTACCGCCCAGCGAGCGCCGATATCCCAGCGGACACCGGCACTAAGCGACTGCTGATCCATTCTCGATATATCAAGCAGGTTTTGTGAGCCCTGATGCATTGCTAAAAGACCAAGTCGTGCCTGCTCCGTAGGCACAGCATCATAGGCTGGCTCTGCAACGATTGTGCGCTTATCGGTAGTGTTTAGATTTGCATAAGTAATGTACGGAGTGACATCACCAACAATATAACCAACGCTTGTATAACCATAGGCTAGATTATTCAGCACTGCCCAATCAATATTCAACATGGCAATCTCTGACATGAGTAACCATGAGCCATTGTTGTAGTGATAACCTAAGGCTGCGTAGGTTACGTCTTTATCTTCAAAATCTAATGCTTTGGCGAAATCAGCTGCTGCCGGCCACCAATCGGAAGGAACTGACGGCAATTGCTGTTGAAACTCAGTAAGACTGCCGAAATAAGAATCCTTGCCACGAAAATGACTGAGTGTCGCTTTAAGCCTCCACTTGTCTGTCTCAAAACTTAACGAGCCGTTAACTACGCTCTCATATTCAAACCAGTAATTTTCACCTGTACTGGCGACTTTTGCCTGGCTTTTCCCGTAGGCAAAAGTTGCTTGCACAGTACCGGCACTAACAGATTTACGATACTCAACTTCTGCGCCATCAATATAAGAAATATTCGAAGAAGGCGTATAAAACTCCATGGGAGGTGTGGCCCACAGCGTACTGTAGCCTACGTTCAGATATTCAGACAGCAAATAAGCATTGTAATTTAACCGCCCCAATCGGGCAGACCAGTTTCGGTTGAACCGATAGCGGACAAAGGCCATTTCAAGAATATCCGAAACAGAATCATGATGCTTATGCTCTAATAATCCTTGCACGACAATATCCACATTATTTGAAACCCGGTAATTAATTTGCAACCCGAATAACGAATTCGTTTGCCAATTTAATCCTGACTCAGGAATACGATCCAAAGACGACTGAAAAATGAGTTCATCGTCATTACTATTCGTAAGCCCTATTGTTGCAAATCCACTCAGGTCAATTTCTGCCTTAGCAGGCGCTATCATGATGCTCAGATAAATAATGCAGAACGATAATAACTGGCGGGAATTATTCCAGAATAAGAACAATTTTCATCTCCTCTGAAACGCGTTCAACCGGCATGTAAGCTAACGCAGACTGATTTCTACGCAAATAAGCCAGACTTTGCTCAGGTGACGAAACCTGTAGCGGGGGTTTTGCTCGGCCGGAGAAAATTAAGCGTGACCAATAAGCATTGATCTGACGCTCGTTTTTATTAACAAGAGTGCGATAAAACAAACCGCGAAATACCGAACCGTTCTCATAATCTACCGGCTGTACTACCTGGCCGCTTTCAAGCACATCAAAACGGCCCATATAAACATCAACCAGTTCACGCTTGCTGATTGACTCAATCTTGCTGTCTTTTGCAACAACAACTGCTAAAGCTGCTTCAGATGCGTTGGCTCCGTCGCTCATAGCGAATAGAGGCAAAAGAAGCAGTAGGTAAATCCTGAATAATCTCATTGATAAATCTATTTTAAGGCCAGAGTACCTTTGAAAATCAAAAAAATTTTAGTGTAGATTAAGCATAGTACCAAACAGACGTTGTGAAAGTTTTTTAACCTTATTTTTGGCAGGGATGACAGGAATTAAAGTCGTCATCCCCGCACGCTTTTAAGCGGGGACCCCCTTGCATGATATCGTGGGTTAAATACTTCTTTGGCGAAAAGGCTGTCTCAGGTGAGCCAGGCTTTTATGGAGATCCCGGATATTCGCTGCGCGAATTCCGGGACGATAATTACCGTCCAAAAACAAAAAAGGCGCTCATAAGAGCGCCTTTTTCAGGTTTTTGGTGTAATTATCGATTACTCGATGATTTTAGATACAACACCAGCACCTACTGTACGACCACCTTCACGGATTGCGAAGCGCAGACCTTCTTCCATAGCGATTGGCGCAATCAGTTCTACTTCGAACTTCAGGTTGTCGCCAGGCATTACCATTTCAACGCCTTCTGGCAGTTGAACGGCACCGGTTACGTCAGTTGTACGGAAGTAGAACTGTGGACGGTAACCTTTGAAGAATGGAGTGTGACGACCGCCTTCATCTTTAGACAGTACGTATACTTCCGCTTCAAACTTGGTGTGTGGAGTGATTGAACCAGGCTTAGCCAGTACTTGTCCACGCTCTACGTCGTCACGCTTAGTACCACGTAACAGAACACCAACGTTCTCACCTGCTCGACCTTCGTCAAGCAGCTTACGGAACATTTCAACACCAGTACAAGTAGTCTTGGTAGTATCTTTGATACCAACGATTTCTACTTCTTCACCTACTTTAACGATACCTTGCTCAACACGACCTGTTACAACAGTACCACGGCCTGAGATTGAGAATACGTCTTCGATTGGCAGAATGAACGGCTTATCGATGTCACGCTCTGGCTCTGGGATGTATGAATCCAGTGCTTCGCCCAGCTCGATAATTTTCTTTTCCCACTCTGCGTCGCCTTCAAGGGCTTTCAGTGCAGAACCCTGGATTACTGGCAGGTCATCACCTGGGAAATCGTACTCTGATAACAGTTCACGAACTTCCATTTCTACCAGCTCAAGCAGCTCTTCATCATCAACCATGTCACATTTGTTCATGAATACGATGATGTAAGGGATACCAACCTGACGACCAAGAAGGATGTGCTCACGAGTCTGAGGCATAGGACCATCAGTCGCAGCAACTACCAGAATACCACCGTCCATCTGTGCAGCACCGGTGATCATGTTTTTAACATAGTCAGCGTGTCCTGGGCAGTCTACGTGTGCGTAGTGACGAGTAGGAGTGTCATACTCTACGTGTGAAGTAGAGATGGTGATACCACGTGCTTTTTCTTCCGGAGCGTTATCGATTTGGTCGAACGCTTGAGCAGAACCACCGTAAGTCTTAGACAATACGGTAGTGATTGCTGCAGTCAGAGTGGTTTTACCGTGGTCAACGTGGCCGATAGTACCCACGTTTACATGGGGTTTCGA
>NZ_RCUA01000005.1 GCF_003731635.1 Marisediminitalea oceani
AGAATACCGGCCTGTCACGCCGGGGGTCGCGGGTTCGAGTCCCGTCCGCTCCGCCATTTCTCAGCCGAGAAACTTGTAATTTTAATTCTCCAGATGTAAATCTCAAAGCTGTTTGCGCTTGTCAGTGCGATATTCTCTGTGTTGATCACTTATGTTATGCGCTAATTTAACGGTGCTGTGCCCTGAGTGGTTCTATACCTTGTCTGTCCTATCGAGTACACTTGCAAACCCATGATAATAAATATTATCGCTGCATTCAGTTAAGAGGACAGCATGGCAGAAAAAGCGGTATTGGTTTGCCGGGACGTCACCAAAACCTATCATGACGGTAACGAAAAAGTATCGGTACTCAGTGATGTTTCATTTACCCTCGCCCGGGGCGAAAAAGTTGCCATTTTAGGTAGCTCAGGTTCGGGGAAAAGTACCTTATTACACATTCTTGGCGGGCTCGACTTGCCTACTACCGGTGACGTAACCATTAACGGCCGTTCACTGGCGGGTCTTAACGCCAATCAGCTGGCCGCATTGCGTAATAATGAACTTGGCTTTATCTATCAGTTTCATCACTTACTGGCTGAGTTTAATGCACTGGAAAATGTTGCGATGCCATTACTTATTGCCGGCACTGGCAAAGCCGAGGCAGAAGAACAGGCAGCGGCGTTACTTGAAAAAGTGGGCTTAAGTCACCGCTTAACTCATCAGCCAGCAGCCCTCTCGGGTGGCGAACGCCAGCGGGTGGCCATCGCCAGGGCTTTGGTGAATAACCCCTCCATCGTACTGGCTGACGAGCCCACCGGTAACCTCGATAAGAAAACCGGCGATCAGATATATCAGTTGCTATGTGAACTCAGTGAGCAAATAGGTACCAGCTTTATTGTAGTGACACATGATATTGCCCTGGCTAATGCGATGGACCGCGTATTGCAACTTTCCGATGGCTCTCTGGTGACTCAGCGGAGTGAGTCGTGAACCTCAGTTTAGAATTGGCGCGTCGCTTTCGCCGCGGTAAAAGCAGTAACCGCTATATTTCATTTGTATCGTTATCGTCGACGCTGGGGATCGGCTTAGGCTGCTTTGTACTAATTATTTTGCTGAGTGTTATGAATGGCTTTGAGCGTGAGTTACGTGAACGTTTGCTGGCCATTATTCCTCATGCCGAACTCTTCTCGATTAACCAGCAGGGCATTGTTGACTGGCGCGAATACCAGCAGGTGCTGGGCGAAGATCCTCGAATTAAGAAAGTAGAACCTTACACTAAGATTACCGGTATGATCCAACAGGGCAGTGAACTGAAAGCGGTTGAGCTAACCGGTGTGCAAATTAATGCGGCGATTCCGGCGCGCTGGCAAAACGAAATCAGCGATGCCGACTGGCAGCAACTTCGTGAAGGTCCTAATCAGGTTCTATTGGGTAAGGGGATCCTGAATAAACTGGAGCTCGCCCCCGGTGATAAAATCAGTGTGGTTATTCCCTCTGTAACGGAAGATTTAACCTTTGCAGCACCCAAAAATCTGTATCTCACAGTGGCAGGCAGTATTCAGGTGGGTGGCGAGCTGGATAACCTGATAGGCATTATGCATCTTAAAACGGCATCTGAGCAGGCGGGCATTAAATCCGGCGCGCAGGGACTGCGTTTTCAGTTTTACGATCCTTTCGCTGCCTATTCGATTATCCGCGAAGTCGGCTACGGATTTCCTCAGGCGGTGTATATGTCTGACTGGACCCGAACTCAGGGGCACCTATACGACGACATTCGCCTGGTAAGAGTGGTGGTGTACATTGCCTTATCGCTGGTTATTGCAGTGGCGTGTTTTAATATCGTTTCGTCACTGGTGATGGCGGTAAAAGAAAAGCAGGCCTCTATCGCTATTTTAAAAACCATGGGCGCAACAGATAATCAAATCCGCAATACCTTTGTTTTTCAGGGGTTGTTAAATGGCTTTATCGGGGTCTTCTGGGGCACGCTGCTGGCGGTGATCACGGCGCCAAATTTGTCTCTGATTGTGGGTAAGCTGGAAGATTTGCTTGGGATCAAAGTGCTGTCGGGCGATATTTATTTTATCGACTTTTTGCCCTCACAATTGCAGGCAAATGATGTGCTGCTAACCGTTCTAGTTGCCATTGTACTTTCGGTACTGGCTACGCTTTACCCGGCACAAAAGGCCGCTGCAATTCAGCCTGCCCGGGCGTTGCATTAGGTTTTAATAAACAATCTGAAGTAGTGGATGTTTATACGCAAGTAAGGGAATATATGAAAACAATCGCAACGACAGTGACTTTATTGTTGTTATCAGGCTGTGCCCAGGTAACAGAAAGAGCGCTTGAAAGACATACAAATTCGCAAATTGGTAAATCTTCTTCTTTTTGTCGACAGGTGGCGATGAACTGCGGAACCAACCCTGACCCAACTCGCCAGGGATATTATTCAGAGTGGGTTAATCCCGACGGCTCCGTGGGATGTACGTGTAACTACTAAAGGCTGTTTTCCGGGATTCGTAACGCGCTTAGGCGAATAAGGGAGTAAGACTTTTAAGGGGGTGCCGGATAGCGCCGTTGGCGCTTCCGGGACAAAGAAAGTGCTCAGGCGAATAAGAGAGTAAGACTTTTAAGGGGGTCCCGGATAACGCCGGTGGCGTTTCCGGGATAAAGAAAGTGCTTAAGCACTTTCTTTATTCTTATCAAAGTGTTCGAAGTCTACGTCTTCCTGTTGATGGCCGGCGTCCGGGTCGTTAAACACTGCTTCATTCAGTTCGCCTTCGGTTTTGGCGATAATGGTTGCTACGGTACAGTCGCCGGTAATGTTAACCGCGGTACGGGTCATATCCAGTAAACGGTCTACACCAATAATCAGTGCAATCCCCTCAACCGGAAGGTTGACCTGTTGAAGCACCATCGCCAGCATGATAAGGCCTACGCCGGGTACACCTGCGGTACCAACTGATGCCAGCGTAGCGGTTAATACCACCATCACATAGTCACCTAAAGACAGGTCCACACCGTAAACCTGCGCAATAAATACCGTGGCAACACCTTGCATAATGGCGGTGCCATCCATGTTGATAGTGGCGCCCAGAGGCAGGGTGAATGAGGATACGGATTTACCAATACCCAGTTTATTGCGCGCGGTTTCCATAGTTACCGGGAGTGTGGCGCTACTGCTTGAAGTACTGAATGCAAAGAGGGCCGCATCGCGCATCTTTTGCAGCAGGATTAACGGGTTCATACCGCTGAAGACTTTGAGTAATACCGGATAGGTCACCAGCGCATGGATAACCAGCACAGCCAGTACCAGGAAGAAATACCATAGCAATCCGCCAATGGTTTCAAGGCCAATAGTGGCAAACAGTTTGGCCATCAGCACAAACACACCATAAGGTGCCAGATTCATGATAATGGTCACAAGGCGCATGATAACGGTGTTAACGTCTTCGAAAAACGCGGCTAATCGTTTACCGGCATCGCCAGTCATGGCCATGGCTACACCCAGTAATACCGCAAACACAATGATTTGCAGCATGTTACCTTCGGCCATGGAATTGATAGGGTTAGAGGGGAACATGTCCACGATAACCTGTGACAACGAAGGCGCTTCCTTGGCGACATAAGTGGTTTCGCTTTGCAGATTAAGCCCTTCGCCCGGCGATACCAGTAAGCCGCCCATAATCGCCAGCGTTACGGCAATCGCGGTCGTAAGAATATACAGGCCAATGGATTTAGCGCCGAGTCGACCGAGCTTGGATGGCTCAGATAAACTGCTGGTTCCGCAGATCAAAGAAACAAAAACCAATGGCACAACAAGCATTTTCAGGCTCGAAATAAAAATTTGCCCGAGCGTTGAAAATATACCTTCAACCAAAATGCCATACGTGGAAACTTCCACTGAGAATATCGAAAACCGCAAATCTCCGCTATCATCAAATATAAATTGAAGCAGCGCACCAATAATGATTCCGGCTACCATGCCGATAAAGATCCGTGCAGTTAAACTGTACTTGTGTGAAGACTGAGACATGTAAATTCCCTGAAATGTTATTTTATTTATAGTTCTTAGTTAGTGTGCCAGATTCATAGCAGTTTTAAATACTTAAAATGACCCAATAACGGTAAAGAGGTCCGGGAAGACGATGAAAATGCAATCTCTACGCTTAATAGCCGCCACATGGGCACTATTATTACTAGTTGCCTGCGGAGGCGGTGGTTCAGTCTCCAGAGAAGAGACCACCGGGGGCAGTACGCCCGATCCTACTTATTCTGTGAGTCTTGCACTTGCCGACAGTGACGGAAATACCAGTACGTCACTCACCGGTGACTCACCACTCATCCTGTCTGCAACCGTTACCGACAGTGACGGTAGCCCGGTTGCCAACACGGTAGTGACCTTCAGCTTTACCGTTGCCAACCTGGCTCGTTTCTCAAATGATACGGGCACAGCACTCACCAACGATGAAGGGGTGGCAACCATTACCCTTATTGTGGGAGAGCTGTCTGGCTCAGGCGCGGTAGAGGCGGCGCTGGAAACCGGAGAGACGACCCGCATTGGCTTTAGTTCCAGCGGCACCACGGCTACTGTGGAAACACCCGAATCCCTTGAACTGTTTGCCAGTCAGTCACAGTTGTCCTCAAGCGGTTCAGATGAAGTCGAAGTCTGGGCAGTGGTGAAAAATGCCCAGAATATCCTGCTCGATGGTATAAACGTGACATTCTCTGCCGACAACAACGCGGCTATTGCAGAAACGCAGCCTGTTACTGATGAAAACGGCACTGCTATCGTGATGTTACGCACCGGTGGCGATAAGGAAAACCGCACCATTAACGTTACGGCGACGGTGAGTGGCGAACAAACGCTTACGGAAACCTTAAGCATTAATGTGGTGGGAACGGAAATCGAGATTAACGGTACCACGTCGGCAATCATCGGCGATAGTGTCAACCTTACGGTTAGTCTGCAGGACTCAGACAACGTGGGCATTGCCAGTGAAACACTGACGTTGCGGGTGGAAGATGAATCAGGTACTGATGTAACGGCCACCACGCTGGATGATGCGGCACCGCAAACCAGCGCCGAGGGGCGCGCTACGGTGGCCTTTACCGCGCCTGCTGCCGGCACCTTTACGGTATTTGCTAACGCTCTGAACACCGAAAGCACCTTTGCTATTGAAGTGCAGCAGGACGAGTTTGTCTTTGTTAACGCACCGGATGTGAACGATGTTGATCAGGATATTCCGCTGAATACCGATTACAACCTGCAGGTTAGCTGGTTACGTGATGCGGCACCATTTGCCGGCGGTTCAATCAGCTTCGCCACTTCGCGTGGTTCTGTGGTAAGCGCAGATGCGGTAACCGATGGCAGCGGCATCGCAGATCTTACAGTAAGTTCCGGTAATGCCGGACTGGCAACTATCTCTGCCACCGGTACAGACGGCGCGGGTGTGCAGGTCTCTACACAAATCGAGATTGCCTTTATTGCTACCGATGCAGAAACCATAATCGTGGATGCCACGCCAGACTCGATTGGTCCTGACGGCCAGACCAGTACCATTTCTGCAGTAGTTCTGGATGCCGACGGTAACCGGGTGCGTAACAAGCTGGTTAACTTTGAAGTCAATGATGTGTCTAACGGCAACCTGACCGACGCTCAGAGCCGCACAGACCGTCGTGGTATTGCTACCACTGTTTATGAGTCTAACGCAGTCAGTACCTATCAAAGTGTTGAAGTGCGTGCCTACGTAAACGATGAGCCAACAGTTGAAGATTCTGCTTTACTGACTGTGGGCGACCGTCCTTTTGATATCTCTTTAGGTACCGGTAACCTGATTGAAGCACCGCAGCAGTCTTCTTACCGCAAAGAGTTCTCGGTATTTGTTACCGACGCTGATGCAAACCCGGTAAGCGGTGCAGCGCTGACATTCAGTGCTACGCCGATGGCTGAAACCACCAATGATGCAGCCTATGCGAAAGGCTACTGGCTATGGGATGAAGATGATTCCATTTACTATTCAGTAGTCACTGCAACCTGTGCAAATGAAGATCTGAACGGCAATGGCAGACTCGATGTGGGTGAAGACTTCAACGGTGACGGTCAGCTGACTCCGGGTAATGTTGGCGCTATCGATGCGGATGCCAACACCGACGAAAACGGTCAGGCTCTTATTAACCTTAATTATCCGAAACAGTATGGTGCGTGGGTGCAGCTGGCAATTAGTGCCCGCGGTGAGTCATCCGGGACAGAGTCGGTGGATTCAATGAATTACTGGCTGAGCGTGTCTACCGATGATCGCTCTACACAAGGGGCGCCACCACCGTCTAGTCCATGGGGCGTAAGTGCAAATTGTGGTGATACGCTGTAAGCAGTGACTGAGACCAATAAAAATGCCGGCAATTGCCGGCATTTTTTTAGCGCTGATGATTATGCTTGCTGGAACGGATAAACCGAACCCAGCTTTAAGATTTGCGTTAGTTCATCCAGCGCCGTGCGAGACTCAATCAGTAACTGCGGATCGCACAGATCCTGCTCAGTTAAACGGTCACGGTAATGCTTGTCTACCCAGCTGTTAAGGCGCGTAAACAGCGCATCATTCATAACGGTGTTAGGATTAACGGCAGCCAGTTCGGCGTCGGTCAGGGCTACGCGCAGACGCAGACAAGCCGGCCCACCGCCATTGCGCATGCTTTGTTTTACATCGAAGTAATTTACGCTTTTGATAGGCGTATTACGGTTTACCAGCTCAGCCAGGTAAGCGGCAACGGTGGCATTTTCTTCACACTCTGACGGCGCAATAATGGTCATATTGCCATCGGGTAAGGTGAGTAGTTGGGTGTTAAAAAGATAGGTTTTGATGGCGTCCTGCAGGCCAACTTCCTCACTTTTCACCTTGATAAAATGCAGCGGATTGTCACCGAATTTGGCTTGCAGCTCAGCCAGCGCAGCTTCACTGTTATGGAAAGCAAGTTCATGATAAAAAAGCACATTCTGATTACCTACGGCAATTACATCGTTATGGAAAACGCCCTGGTCGATGACCTCGGGATTTTGCTGGATGTACACCACACTTTCGTCGCTCAGACCATGTAACCGGGCAACCGCCTGACAGGCCTCAAAGGTTTGTCGGGCAGGGTAGCGGGTTGGCTGGGGCAAATCATGTCGGAAGGCATGACGGCCGTATACAAAAACCTCAACACCGGCATGGCCATAGGCACTGCATAAACGGGTATGGTTGGCCGCGCCTTCATCACCGAAATGGTCATTGTCGGGTAAATGGGCGTGGTGGGCAAAATACTTGCTGTTGGCAAAGGTTGCCTTAAGAATATTGCCGGTGACATGTGGCTCCAGTGAACGGTGGAACTTGTTGGTCAGGTTGGCCGGGGTAAAGTGCACGCGCCCATCGGCGGTATCGGCACTCGGTGAAACGGTGGCGGCATTGGCGGTCCACATACTGGAGGCCGAGCAACAGGCCAGAAACACTTCTCTGGCCTGAGCGGCAGCCTGTTCCAGCACTTTGGCATCGCTGCCGGCGAAGCCCAGACGGCGCAGGGTAGCGATATCAGGGCGTTCCTGCGGCGCCAGTACGCCTTGTACCATACCCATATCAGACAGCGCCTTCATCTTCTGCAGGCCCTGTTTGGCGGCTTCCTTGGGGTTGCTGATAGCATTCGCATTAGAAAAAGAGGCGACATTGCCAAAAGACAATCCGGCATAGTTATGGGTAGGGCCAACCAGCCCGTCAAAATTCGCTTCACAATATTGCATGACAACCTGCCTTAATTTTTAGTCATTCGGTACACATGTTGTTGAGCAAAAGGGCAGAATAACCGGACAGCGCCTTTGATTACGCTATATATAAGTACAACTTTTTTTTATTTAAGTGTTGTAATTTCTGCCGTTATTTGCGACAACCCGGCGCATTATACGTGTTTTAACTACGCTGCCAATCGCAGTGGTTAAAAAACGCACTATTTTGGGTGGGTGAAAAATAAACTTTACGAATAAGTATGAAGAAGAACTTGTTTTCCATTCACTTTGTAGATATATGTTAAAAAAAGAAGCGCCAGACTATGTGAGTGTAATTGCCTTATTTTCTTCCTGGTTTGCTATCGAAAATTTAATTTATTCAAAGGTTTAATTCTTATTTATGACAAAATCACTAGTCATAGTCGAGTCTCCGGCCAAAGCCAAAACAATAAATAAATATCTTGGTAAAAATTTTATTGTTAAATCTTCCGTGGGCCACGTACGCGACCTGCCGACCAGGGCGCTCGGCAAGGTGGAGCCGAAAAAACCAGCCAAAGAACTGAAAACATTGTCTGAGGAAGCCAAGACAAAATACCTGCGTGAATACGAGTATAAAAAGCTGGTTGACCGCATGGGGGTCGATCCTCAGCAAGACTGGAAAGCTCACTATCAGGTGTTAGAGGGCAAGGAAAAAGTCGTTAACGAGCTGAAAAAGCTCGCCAAGGATGCCGACACCATCTATCTCGCAACGGATTTGGACCGCGAGGGGGAAGCCATTGCCTGGCATTTGCAGGAGATCCTGGGCCAGAAAGGCAAAACCTATCAGCGGGTAGTATTTAATGAGATCACCAAAAACGCCATCAAGGAAGCCTTTGAACATCCTGGGGATGTCAATCAGGACCGAGTCGAAGCGCAACAGGCACGTCGTTTCCTCGACCGTGTGGTGGGCTTTATGGTGTCGCCGTTGTTGTGGAAAAAGATAGCCCGCGGATTATCCGCCGGACGGGTGCAGTCGGTAGCTGTGCGTCTGGTCGTTGAGCGCGAGCGTGAAATTAAGGCCTTCGTGCCAGAAGAATTCTGGGACGTGCATGCAGACCTGACCACCGCAGCCAGTGATGCGCTGCGCATGCAGGTGGTAAAAGAGAACGACAAGCCGTTTAAACCGGTAAATAAAGCACAAACCGATGAAGCCCTGGCTGCGCTCAAGCCGGCTGACTATGAAGTGGTTAGCCGTGAGTCCAAGCCTACCCAAAGCCGTCCGTCGGCACCGTTTATCACTTCTACCCTGCAACAGGCGGCCAGTACCCGTCTCGGTTTTGGGGTAAAGAAAACCATGATGATGGCGCAGCGGTTGTACGAAGCCGGTCATATTACCTATATGCGTACCGATTCAACCAACCTCAGCCAGGAAGCACTGGATGCCTGCCGTGGTTACATCGACGATAACTTTGGTGCTAAGTACCTGCCGGCCGCTCCAAATCGCTATGGCAGCAAAGAGGGCGCACAGGAAGCTCACGAAGCCATCAGGCCGTCTAACGTAAATACCCTGGCCGCAACACTAAAAGACATGGAACGCGACGCACAGCGTCTCTACGAGCTTATTTGGCGTCAGTTTGTGGCCTGTCAGATGACGCCGGCAAAGTATGATGCCACCACTGTAAAGGTAAAAGCCGGTGAGTTTGAGCTGGTCGCCAAGGGCCGGGTACTCAAATTTGATGGTTGGACCAAAGTCCAGCCTCAGAAAAGTAAAAAAGGTGAAGAAGACAAATTGCTGCCGGACGTTAACCCCGGCGATAAGCTGGCGCTTAAACAATTGGATCCGAAGCAGCACTTCACCAAACCAGTGGCGCGTTTTAACGAAGCCTCGCTGGTTAAAGAACTGGAAAAACGGGGGATTGGACGACCGTCTACCTACGCCAGCATTATCTCAACCATTCAGGACAGAGGCTACGTGCGCCTCGAGAACAAACGCTTTTATGCTGAGAAGATGGGTGAAATTGTTACCGATCGCCTGATGGAAAACTTTGACGGACTGATGAGTTACGACTTTACCGCCAACATGGAACAACGGCTGGATGAAATTGCCGAAGGTCATGAAAACTGGAAAGCCGTGCTCGATAAGTTCTACAGCGACTTTTACAGCAAGTTGCTGCTTGCCGAACAGGAAGCCGAGCAGGGCGGCATGCGCCCCAACCAGGCAGTACCGGTAGACATCAACTGCGATAAGTGCGGACGTCCTATGAACGTTCGTACGGCCAGTACCGGCGTGTTTTTGGGCTGTTCAGGCTACAACCTGCCGCCGAAAGAGCGTTGTACCAACACCATGAATCTGACATCCGGTGAGGAAGTGGTTAAGGTCGATAATGACGACGAGCAGGAAACGGAAGATTTACGCGCTAAACGCCGCTGCACAGAATGTGGTACGGCCATGGACAGCTATCTGGTTGATGAAACCCGTAAGTTGCACGTTTGCGGTAATTCACCAGCTTGTCCGGGTACCTATGTTGAATCCGGTACCTTTAAAATAAAAGGCTACGATGGCCCGCTGATTGAGTGTGACAAGTGCGGCAGCGACATGGAGCTCAAGAACGGCCGCTTTGGTAAGTACTTCGACTGTACTAACAGCGAATGTAAAAACACCCGTAAGTTGCTCCGCAACGGTGAGCCTGCGCCACCGAAGGAAGACCCGGTTGATTTACCGGAGCTCGAATGTGAGAAAAGTGACGCTCACTTTATGCTCAGAGACGGCGCCTCCGGTATTTTCCTGGCCGCTCATAATTTCCCCAAATCGCGGGAAACCAGAGCGCCCAAGGTGGAAGAGCTGGCTCGCTTCCGGGATCGCATATCGCCCAAGTTTTATTACCTGGCCGATGCCCCTAAAACCGATCCGGACGGTAACCCGGCAATTGTTCGCTTCAGTCGAAAGACCAAGCAACAATATGTCATGACCGAAGATGCCAAGGGCAAAGCCACCGGTTGGTCTGCCTGGTATCAGGACGGTAAGTGGCAAGCCAAAGACACCAAGAAAAAGAAATAGGCGGACGGATTATGGCATCATTACAGGACCAGTTGCTCAAAGCCGGTTTGGCAGATAAATCCAAAGCCAAGCAGGCCAGAGCCGATAAGCGTAAAAAGCAAAAGCTGAAAAACAAAGGCACTGCGGTTGGTGAGGACGAAAATAAACTGGCCGCTCAGCAGGCCGCTGAAGCGAAGAAGCAGCGTGATCGCGAGCTTAATCAGCAGCGTCAGGCGGAGCTTGAGAAAAAAGCCGTGGTGGCGCAAATCCGCCAGTTAATTACCGTTAACCAGCAGCCTAAAGGCAATGGCGATACCGTGCTTAACTTTACCGATAACAATGTGGTAAAGCGGATGTATGTTAGTGACGCAGTGCACAAGTTGGTGGTGGATGCACGCCTGGCAGTGGTCAGACTGGACGATGACTATGCGCTGATACCAACGCCGGTTGCAGATAAAATTGCCGAACGTGATGCGAACGTGGTGATATACCGCGCCGATCTTCGTGAAGAGAATAAAGAAAAATCTGCCGAAGATGACTGGTATGCAGACTACGAAATTCCGGATGATTTAACCTGGTAAAAGCTGTTCATCAAGACTAAAAAGCCCGCTAATTGCGGGCTTTTTAATGGCTAGTATTTACTGCAATGAATTGCCTACACCGATAAGTATGGTAGACAGCACCAGCAGGGAAATACCCAGTAACAGCAACAGTCTGCTCTTGCGGTTTGCGCCTTTCCATTCCATTAATGCCAGCCCCCACAGGGTGGAGAAAATAATGATACTGGCCATGTGAATGGTCCAGCTGGAAAATTCATAATCGCCCATATGGCTTTCGCCCATGGTGTAGAAGAAAAACTGAAAGTACCAGAATGATCCACCGAGCGCTGCCAGCAGGTAGTTTTTGAGAACCCGGTCAGAAGCTAATCGTTGATTTTGTTGCTGGGTATGGCCGGTAAATTCAGCTACCGAACGATTTTTGTGGATCAGCCAGGCGCACCACAGGGCGTTGGTGGTTAACCCGCCAGCAAGTACTACACAGAGCACCGGCAAGCCTTGCCACAGGTGGTCGGTGCCGGCGGCCAGCGTAAGTTCGCGAATGGGTTTGCCGGCGGCAATGCCAAATGCAAAACACGACGACATCACCCCTGAAAAGAGCGCAATTATCAGACCTTTCTTCATATCAATGGCGTCTTCAGACTGGGTGCCCAGACTGCGGTTTTTCTCGGCAGTGGCCCTGGCGACTAAAATGACGCCGAGTAAGGTTAAAAAGGTACCCAATACGGCAAACTGGCCACTTGGTGTCGCCAGTACCTTACCGATAGTACCATCGAAAACCGGTGGTCCAAGCGTGCCTAAAACGGTGGTTAAACCCAGTACAATCGCCATGCCGGATGAGATCCCCATATACCGGACCGCCAGACCGAACGTCAGGCCACCAAAGCCCCAGCCAAGGCCCCACAGGAAGCATTGTTGTAATACGCTGAATGACGTTGTACTTAACACCTCAAACAGTTGTTGGGTTTGCACCCAGGCAAACAGCCAGGGGCAAATCAGCCAGCTGAAAATGCCACCGGTCAGCCAGAATATTTCCCACGACCAGCCTTTGATCCGTTTATACGGTACATAGAAGCTGGCAGAAAATAGGCCTCCCAACCAATGAAAGAACACCCCAAGCAATGGATTCTGCATTATTCCTTACTCCTGCTTTACTTATTGTTTTGTAATTTTTAGGTGAACAATTTACAAAAAATACACATGCAGGGAGAGAATACACAATTAATAAACATTTATATACAAAAATAATCACAAATAATCATTAAAGTGTGATTTCGTGATTGAATTTGATTGTTTGGGGGAGGGAAGATGCTGAGATGATGGAGCTGGCAAGGAGACACCAGCTCCGCTGAATGATTAACCTAAAAGTACATTAAGACGCTATTTTGTGAGTCGCCAGCTGTTCATAATAAGGCTGTGCTTCTTTTAGCACCCCTTGCAGTGCATCAGGCAGTTCCGGAATGGGTGGCTCGGCGGGTGCGAAGCCGGTACTTTTCCAGACTTCCGGATACCAGTGCTCTGCCCAGGCGCCATCATTGGGATGGCCGCCTTCAGACCAGTTGAGCATGGCCGGATCCCAGGGAATACCAATGGCATTACACAGCTTTTCGAGCATCACCGGTGGATTCTGGCGAATATCAGAGGAGTCTACGACGATAGGATACTGACCCGACTCCGAGACTATTTTATTAAATAGCTCACACTGGGCGCGGATACCGATATCTTCCAGGCAGGGTGCACCATTCTTTTTATGGTAGCTGGTTATCACCCGGGCAGGATGCCGGATTAAAAACACATTACACACGTCTGATAACCAGTCTAACGGAAACGTTTCAAGCATGTGATGGGGCATGTGTTTCTGATAAAACACTGGTTTGTTGCCTGGGGTAGGGCCAATACATCGTTTTGCCACTGCCACAGGGTCGGTTTCTTCCCGGGCAAATATCTCATCCTGCATAGGATGCACCCGGTCGCTGTGTTTGAGGTAGGGGGCATAAAATGGCTCATCCCATACCGCACAATCGGCGCGGGCGCCAAACGCATACATCATGGCGGTAGAGAGATTGCGCGGGCCAGACCACATGGCTATTCGCATGGGTAACTTCCTTTTGTTATCTGTTACCGGCCACTGCTAAGTGACCGATGGTAAATGCACTATACCGGCAAGCATAATCGGGCGGGCGGTACTTTTTCAAGTCTATTTTTAATATTTTATACAATATAATATTTTGTCTTGCGAGCAGGAAAATGCTAGGGTAACGCCGTGATTTAGTTGCTTTTAATCCGTTAATCTGGTGAACGTATGTTGAACACCGGGTTTGTAGGTTAAAACGTATGGGCTGAAGTATACTTCATCGGTCACAATAAAAGTGCCAATTAAAACAGCAATGAGGAAGCCATGCAGGAACATAAAGCGGGCGGCGCACATGCCTCCATCGATGACGAACGTAATCAGAATATTTTAATTTATATCAACGGTGAGCTGGTGCCCCGGGATCAGGCCAAAGTGTCGGTTTATGACAGTGGCTTTATGCTGGGTGACGGCGTGTGGGAAGGCCTGCGTTTACATAAAGGCAAGTTTTCTTTTATTGACGATCACCTCGACCGTCTGTTTGCCGGTGCCAAAGCGCTGGATATGGACATTGGCAAAAGCCGTGACGAACTGAAAGCGGCGCTGCAACAAACGGTAGATGCCAATGGTATGACCGATGGCGTGCATGCCAGACTGATGGTTACCCGGGGACCAAAGAAAACCCCTTATCAGGATCCGCGTCTGAGCCTTTGGGGGCCAACCATTGTGATCATTGCTGAATACAAGTCGCAGGATTTAGTGCCGGTGGAGAAGGGCATTAACCTGTTTACCGTTCACGTGCGTCGCGGCCATCCTGATGTTCAGGATCCGCGGTTAAATTCACACAGTAAAATTAACTGTATTACAGCGATGATCCAGTCGTACAAAGCCGGTGCTGATGAAGCTCTGATGCTTGACCCCCACGGTTTTGTTAGTACCTGTAACTCAACTAACTTCTTTATTGTTCGTAAAGGCGAAGTGTGGACCTCCACTGGTGATTACGCCATGAAAGGCATAACCCGGCAGAAAACCATCGACGTATGCAAGGCAAACGGTATCCCGGTATTTGAAAAGAACTTCTCCCTGGTGGATGTTTACAGTGCCGATGAAGCTTTTGTTACCGGCACTTTTGGCGCACAAACGCCAGTAGTCGATGTTGATGGCAGAACCATCGGTGAGGGCAAGCCCGGTGCCATGGTGAAAAAAATCCGTGAGCTGTATCACGCCATGGCAGAGGCGCAATAAGCGCCTGGTTTACTGACTTGTGGTCAGACAGCTATCCCAGTAGGGTGTGTCGCCATAAAAGTCGGCAGCAAAGTTAATAAAGGCTCTGACCTTACTGGCCAGCAACTGCCGGTGCGCATACACCGCGTATAAATGCAGCGGTTCAGGCTCGTTATCCCGCATAATGAGTCTGAGCCGGCCGGCATTCACTTCATCAAAGCAAATAAACGTGGGCTGCAACACAATTCCCTGGCCTAACGCTGCCGACTGACATAAAAACTCACCGTGATTACAGCTAACCGTACCCAGGCTCTGATGAGGACGCTGATTTAAATACTGATGAGCGGCCGGGCTGTTATCGTTATCCAGTAAACTGTAGCGCAGATAATTGTGTTCAATCAGATCTTCCATGGTTTTTGGCTCACCATATCTGGCCAGATACTCAGGTGCGGCGCACATCACCAGATTGATATTGGTCAGACGCTTGGCGATCAGCGATGAATTTTTCAGGTGGCCAATTCGCAACGCCACATCAAAGCCTTCCTCAACAATATCCACTTTCCGATCGTTAAGGTGCAGGTCCACATCCACATCGGGGTACTGTTGTTGAAACTGATTAATAAGCGGCGCCAGATGACGGGTAGAGAACGCTACCGGCGCACTGATTCGTAATAAACCGTGAGCTTTATGCTGTAAGTCGCCGAGCTGATTTTCCATGGCGTCTATTTCATCCAGTACCTGACTGGCTCTGGGCAGATATTGCTGGCCGGCTTCGGTTAGATGCACTTTACGGGTGGTGCGGTTAAGCAGACGCGTAGACAGATGCGCTTCGAGTTGCGAAACATACTTACTGATCAGCTGGGGCGATTTTTCGAGCTTATCTGCCGCTGCACTAAATGAACCGCTGCGAGCCACCATTACAAATGCCCGCATTGCATCTAATCTGTCCATAATCTCTATTATCAATGAAATGTTGATAGTTACTCTATTTTAACCCTCTTAATAAATCAATATGTGGATAGTAAAGTGTCACCATCGAGTCGGAACAACACAGGGTTGTTTCTACATTTACTTATTTTGTTGAGAGAGATTTATTATGAAAGCATTAGTAACCAAATTAGTAAGTTCAAATGCCGGTGTTGCAGCGCTGGCTCTACGGGTACCAGTTGGCCTTACGCTGGCAGCACACGGTGCGCAAAAGCTATTTGCCTGGTTTGGCGGCTATGGCCTTGAAGGCACAGGACAGTACATGGCGAGCCTGGGACTGGAGCCGGGCTTCCTGATGGCCTTGTTGGCAGGCAGCGCTGAATTCTTTGGTGGTCTGGCCCTGGCGCTGGGTTTACTGACCCGTCCTGCCGCCGCAGTCAGCGCATTCACTATGCTGATTGCTATCTTTAGTGCACATATCCAAAACGGTTTGTTTTTATCTAACGGTGGTTATGAATACGCACTGGTACTGTTTGCAGTCACCGTTTCGCTGGCAATCACAGGTGCCGGACGCCTGGCAGTTGATAATGTGATAGCCCGCGCTCTGACAACTAAGTAAACACCGAACCCACATTAATGGCTGCCAGGCTTGTCCTGGCAGGCTGTACAGGAGGAGACAGAATGTTAGTGAATGGAAAATGGGATGCTGATTGGCAACCTGTTCAGAACAAAGACAAGGACGGGCGTTTTATTCGTCAGGTTTCGTCCTTTAGGCATTGGATAACGCCAGATGGTTCACCCGGTCCCACCGGTGACGGTGGCTTTAAAGCTGAAGCGGGCCGCTATCATCTGTATGTTGCCTATATTTGCCCCTGGGCATCACGTGCGCTAGCGGTGCGTGCGTTAAAAGGCCTCACAGATCTAATCACTGTAAGCGTGGTGAATCCGCGTTTAAGCGACCAGGGCTGGCAGTTTGGCGGTTACCCGGGTAGTACCGATGATGAACTCAACCAGGCAACTTACATGCATCAGATTTATACGCAGGTAGCGCCGGATTTTACCGGCCGGGCAACGGTACCGGTATTGTGGGATAAACAGCAGCAAACGATTGTTAATAATGAGTCAGCGGATATCCTGCGAATGCTGAATTCGGCCTTTAATGAACTGGTCAATACCGGCCCGGATCTTTACCCGGCAGACCTGGCTGATGAGATTGATGAGCTGAATGAAGAGATTTACCACAAGCTGAATAACGGGGTTTATCAGGCCGGCTTTGCTTCCAGTCAGGCCGCTTATGATGAGGCTTTTGATAACGTATTTAGCACACTGGATAAGCTCGAAGCCAGACTGGCCGACGGTCGAGACTACGTTTTCGGCGATGTTCTGACTGAAACCGATATCCGGTTATTTGTCACCCTGGTGCGCTTTGATGCCGCGTACTACGGTTTGTTTAAGTGTAACCGCCAATTGATCAGGGAGTTCCCTTACCTTAATGCTTATATGCATCGGATCTGGGCCCTTGACGGTATTGCTGATACGGTAAACATAGACCACATTAAAGCCGGTTATTACTCCATCAAAGCGTTGAATCCCGGCGGGATCGTGCCGCGCGGCCCACAATTTTAAGGAGGTGTTATGCAGGCATCACAACAAGCATTGTTTATTTCCCATGGCGGCGGTCCGATGCCGTTGCTGGGCGACCCCGGCCACCGTGCATTAACCGAGCATCTGGCGCAGCTGGCAGGCACCATTCGCCGCCCAAAAGCCATCCTTATCATCAGTGCGCACTGGGAGGAATCGGTGGCAACGGTGACCACTAATCCGGCGCCGGAACTGATTTATGATTATTACGGTTTCCCGCCGGAAAGTTACGCTATTAAATATCCCTGTGCAGGTGAGCCTGAGTTGGCCGGTAAAGTAGCTCAGGCGATTCGGGCGAGTGGCATTGACGTTGCCGAGGATCCTAAGCGCGGACTTGATCACGGGGTGTTTGTGCCGCTTAAAATCATGTATCCGGACGCCGATATCCCTTGTGTTCAGCTGTCACTGGTAAATACTCTGGACGCTGCCGCGCATATTCGCATCGGTGAAGCACTGGCTAATCTGGATTATGATGATCTGCTTATCCTGGGCTCAGGCTTTTCGTTTCATAATATGCGGACGTTTTTTGCCGCCGATACGCCGCAGACCCGCGCCATGAATCAGGGTTTTGAAGACTGGCTGAAAGATGTGTTATCCAGCACGTCGGTAAGTGAAACTGAGCGTGTGGAAAAGCTAAGGAATTGGCAGCAGGCGCCGGGAGCGCGATTCTGTCACCCGCGGGAAGAACATCTGATACCACTGCATGTGTGTTATGGCGCTGCCGGGCGCGCCGCCGACCTCACCGATTCGGTTGTGGTGCTTAACAAGCAGGCTGGCACTTTTGGCTGGCTTAATCCGGCTTAAAATAGTCTGCCGGTTGCTACGTCGGCTCGGCAGACACCAGCGCAACAGCCTGTTCAGTTTGCTGTTGTAACATCCGGTTAATTTTAAAATGCTCAGGGCTCCAGCCTGCTAAAAAGCGGTGAAAGTCGGCATTAGCCACGCAGTAGAGTTGCCGCCAGTTGTTGCACACCGCTTCACATTCCACTGGCGCCAACTGCTTGCTTAAAGCGCTGCGTAATTCCCCAAAGTAATAATCAAGACAGTCTTCGGTATGGTTAAGCAACTCTTGCTCAGACAGCACGCTGCCCAGAAAATAAGCCACATCCTGAACGCCAATACCGCCTCCCACATACTGAAAGTCAACCGCTGCGACAGCCTGACCATCAGCACTGAAACAAAAGTTAGCCACCTTGGCATCACCGTGGATCAGGGTGCGATAGGGGCACTGTTGCAGCGTTTTATCAAAGGCAGGGGCAAACTGCTTAAGCGGGCCTTCAGCCATTTTACTGAACTCGTCGGGGCGGGTAGCTAAATGCCAGTAACTGCCCTGGAGCCATAAACCCTCTGGTGGCTGATGAATAAAGCGGGCATGAAATGCGGCTAGCCAGGCAAGTACGGGTTTACAGGCGTCGGCGCTAAGCTGGTTATGCCTGTATTTAAAACCGGCAGCATTTAAGTCACTGAGCACCAGTGCCAGGCGGGTTCCGGACTCATTGTTATGTGCATCTGAAGCTATCAACTGTGCAAGTTTGCCGTGGCCTGCAAAGAGAGGCGCGTAATGGGTATAGAAATACTGCTCTATCTCATAGGAGCGCCATTTACGCTTGAGACTATGCTGACTGCTCCAGCCCCGCGGGTGACGAAACGTGGCTGGCTGAGAAATGAGTTTGATGATCACGCTGGCCTGACGAGCGGGCGAGTAACAGCGCAGCAGCTGACCAAAATCACTCCACAGTGACTGCACCAGCTCAAACTGACTCAACTGTGTGTCCTGCAACAGGCTTTGTAACCAGGATAAGGGTAAAGACGATGGTGTATTCATAATCATTCTACCGCATAAACAAAAAAGGCCAGCATGGCTGGCCTTTTTAATAATGTTACCGTTTTATACGCTGGCTGGACGGGTTGTCGGCGCCGATGCTACGGCATTAGCATTTGCCATCGTTGCCAGGCGACCAGATACCGACAGGGCAGGACGCTGATCGTCGGCTCTGCTGATAATGGTAATCTCTTCCGTTGACGCTGCCACCTGAGGTGGATTGGTCATCGGGTGAGAAGCCGTAAATTTACCTAAACTGCTGGCCATAGCCACTTTCGCAGGCGCTGCCGGAGCAGTGCTTGCCGGTTTGGTCTCGGCTACAGGTTCTGCTGCGGCTTCTACCGGCGCCGGTTTTGCTTCTGGCTCTGGCGCTTTTTCTTTAGCGGCAGTGTCTTCGGCCTCGCTTTCAGGTGCTTCAGTGGCAACCGGTTCAGCAGCTTCAGGCGCAGTTTGCTGCTCCACTTCTTCAGTTGCGGCAGGGGCTTGCGGCTCGACTGGCGCTGGTTTTTCAGACGCTGGCTCTTCAGACGCTTGCTCTGCCGGGGCTTCTTCAGCGGTGGCCGGGCTCTGCGCTTCAGCTTCCAGATTGATTTCGACCTGCTTTGGTTCTTCAGTCGCAGTCGATTCCGGCGCTTCAGTTGCTGCTACAGTCTCATTATCAGTAGCGGCAGTCTTGGCAGGTTCCGGTGCATCAAACTGCAGTTCATCCTGCTGAGCTGGCTGAGCCTGAGTTTCATCATCCGACTTTTCTTTCTTACGACGCTGGCCGGCTGCACGGGCGTGGCGAGGAGAGCGGCGGCTGCGGCTGCGTGAGCCTTTTTCAGCACGTGCTTTATCGTCATCGTCCTGCTGGTTAGCGTCATCCTGACCTTCTGCCGGTTGCTGAGTCGCTTCCACCGTTTCGGCTTCCGACTGTTCGCTCTGTACCAGCGCCTGAGGAGCCTGGGCTTTTTCTTCTACGCTGGCCGGAGATTGTGTGACTGTCTCTTTTGCTGCTGTTTCAGTCTGGTTGGCTGGCGCTTCTGCCGGCGTTTCATTTACTGACTTGTCGGCTTCAGCTTTAGCTGCTTCGGCTGCTTTCTGCTCGGCTTTTTCCTGAGTCGCTTTGGTTTGCACCGGATGCTTATCAGTACCGCCTTCTGCACGCACACTGCCTTTCAACTCGCGACGCTGACGACGCTCTCTGGCTGGCTTCTTACGAGCCGGCTTTTCAGCCGTTTCGTTATCGGTTTGTGGTGCCTTATCAGCCACTTCCTCGTTAGCCTTTTCGGCTTTATCCGTTTGCGTTCTGTTGCGCGAACGGTTACGACCACGGGTCTGCTTCGGCTTGTCCTGACGTTTGTTGTTGCTGTTGTCAGACGAGTTATCACTGGTGTTATCAGTTGATTTCTCTTCGTTGTCGTTGCGACGGTTTTTATTTCCAGAACGGTTATTACGACGTCTGTCGTTATTATTGCGACGACGACCATTCTGGTTGTTATTGCGTGGCTTAGCTTTTGGCTTAGGCTTCTCTTCGACTTGCTCTTCTTCACTGGAGAATAAGCCGGATAACCATTTGCCGAGTCCTGCCAGCAGGCCGGTTTTCTGCTCAACAGGCTTCTCTTCAGCCTTAGGCGGAACAACCGGCGCCTGAGTTGGCGCAATTAAGCCTTGTAATGCCGGCTCTTCACGCTTAACCGGCGCGGTAACGCCCGGTGAGGCTTCCTTGGTTTCTACTTCAGCCAGGCTAATTTTGTAGCTGGCGTCAGACACTACATCGTCTGTACGGTGACGAACGATCTGGTAATGCGGAGTATCAAGGTTAGGATTCGGAATAAGGATCAGGCTAACGTTGTGGCGCTTTTCAATGTTCTGAACAGCCTTACGTTTTTCGTTCAGCAGATAGGTGGCAACCGGTACCGGCAGCTGGGCTTCAATCTGGCCGGTGTTATCCTTGATACTTTCTTCTTCAAGAATACGCAGGATAGACAGCGCTAACGATTCAGTGCCACGGATAGTGCCATGACCAGAACAACGTGGGCACACGTTATGCGCTGACTCACCCAGTGACGGACGCAAGCGCTGACGGGACATCTCAAGCAGGCCAAATCGGGAAATACGACCCAGCTGAACACGCGCACGGTCAGGACGCACGGCGTCTTTCATGCGGTTTTCAACTTCACGCTGGTGCTTCACCGGGGTCATATCAATAAAGTCGATAACCACCAGACCACCCAGGTCGCGCAGACGTAACTGGCGGGCAATTTCGTCGGCGGCTTCCAGGTTGGTATTGAGTGCGGTTTCCTCAATGTCGCCGCCTTTGGTTGCACGGGCAGAGTTGATATCGATTGAGGTAAGTGCTTCGGTTGGGTCAATAACAATTGAGCCACCTGAAGGCAGACGTACTTCGCGTTCGAAGGCTGATTCAATCTGGCTTTCAATCTGGTAATGACTGAATAGCGGCACATCGCCTTTGTACAATTTAACGCGGTTAGCAAAGTCAGGACGAACCAGCTCAATGTGCTGTAAAGCCTGTTCATATACACGCTGTTTGTCGATTAGGATTTCACCCACATCGCGACGTAAATAGTCGCGGATCGCACGCACAATAACGTTGCTTTCCTGGTGAATCAGGAATGGAGCAGGGCGCTCTTCAGCGACTTTAGAAACCGCTTCCCAATGCGTCAGCAGCACGCGTAAATCCCAATCCAGTTCTTCGTAGGATTTACCTACACCCGCGGTGCGAACAATCAGGCCCATGCCATCAGGCAGGTCCAGTTTCGACAATGCGGCTTTCAGATCGGTACGCTCATCACCTTCGATACGGCGGGAAATACCCCCTGCACGAGGATTGTTTGGCATTAATACCAAGTAACTACCTGCCAAAGATAGGAAAGTTGTTAACGCTGCGCCTTTCTGGCCGCGCTCTTCCTTATCGATTTGAACGATAACTTCCTGGCCTTCCTTGATGACGTCCTTGATATTCGGACGACCTTCGAGCTTGTAGTTTTTCGGGAAATAAGTGCGGGCAATTTCTTTGAGGGGAAGGAAACCGTGGCGTTCGGCGCCGTAGTCAACAAAGGCAGCTTCTAAGCTGGGTTCTACACGGGTAATCTTACCTTTGTAGATATTCGCTTTCTTTTGCTCGTGCCCGGGACTTTCTATATCCAAATCATACAAGCGTTGCCCGTCTACCAGGGCAACCCGCAACTCTTCTTGTTGAGTTGCATTGATTAGCATTCTTTTCATTGTATCTAACTCTGTTATTGCTTACAGCCGTTCAGATACACAATTAAAGTGACTGTGCAAAACCTCACCGCGCAACCTCACGTTGGGCAGGGATCTTGTTGTATTGTCGTATTACCCTTGATTTTATTCGCTTTTTACTTCTTCAAAAAAGCGTTTCTGTCTTTATTGGGTGTCGGGAACGACGGCCCTGTACAAGTTTTCTGTATCTGTTCACCAACCTGAACTTCGCGGGTCAGTGAACTATGTCAATTCAATTCTGTATAACTAAACGGCAAATTATTTTTGCCATTGTCGCAAGTTTTCAGCTACGTGATTGTTCATCAACGCACGTTGCATTACCTACTCAATTGATAATTCCGCAATGGGGTAGTTTGGTGGTAATACAGACTCTGCGACCGGTTGTTTAACTTTTTAGTTTAACGTTATTTTAACAACGAGTCTGGCGAGAACCTTTCGGCGTCGCTTCGGTTAAAACAATTTGATTATCGCACCAAAGGGTTGAAATAGGCAAGCCATACGCGTAATTAGGGAGTAATTAACTCAGTCGGACGTCGTTTTCTGAACAAAATACCGGGTTAAACAGCTGCTCATGGCGTAAATTTTGATTAATCGGAGTTCGAGTTAAGTGAATGTACTGGTGAAATACGTTAGAATCGCCGCCTATGAAATCAGCCGACGCATTGCCAGTGACATCACCAGACAAGAATTCCCCCACATCCCAGGTTCAATTTGTTGAAGTCGAACCAGACTTAGACGGGCAGCGCATCGATAATTTTCTGCGTACCTTTCTAAAAGGCGTTCCTAAGAGCCTTATTTACCGCATTTTGCGCAAAGGCGAAGTGCGGGTTAATAAGAAACGGGTAAAGCCTGAATATAAACTGGTAGCAGGGGATTTGATTCGGGTGCCACCGGTCAGGGTGAGTGAAACCCCTGAATTGCCATCGCCAAAACTGGAAAAGATTGCCAGTCTTGAACAGCACATCCTGTTTGAAGATTCACATATCATTGTATTTAACAAACCTTCCGGGTTAGCGGTGCATGGTGGCAGTGGTTTGAGTTTTGGTTTGATTGAAGGACTCAGAGCATTGCGCCCGGAAGCGAAATTTATGGAGTTGGTTCATCGGCTCGACCGGGATACGTCGGGTTGTATTCTGGTTGCCAAAAAGCGCTCGGCGTTACGCCATATGCACGAGCAACTGCGTAACAGCCAGATGGACAAGCGCTACCACGCTCTGGTTGCTGGCCAATGGCCGCAGAATCGCTTTAAAGTAAAAGCGCCACTACAAAAGAACATTTTGCAATCCGGTGAGCGACTGGTAAGCGTGTCGGAGCAGGGCAAGCCTTCTGAAACCCGCTACCGTATTTTACAGTCGTTCGATAACGCCACGTTGGTTGAGGCTTCGCCAATTACCGGCCGGACCCACCAGATCCGCGTACATTGTTTACACGCCGGCCACCCCATTGCCTGTGATGATAAATACGGTGATGCGGAATTTGACAAACAAATGAAACGCATTGGACTCAATCGTCTGTTTCTGCATGCATCCAGCTTACGGCTGATGCATCCGAAAACCGAAGAGAGCGTGACCTTTAATGCACCCTATGATGAGCAATTAACCCAGGCCGTTAATACGCTTAAAAAAGTATAAGAATGCAGGAAATTATGACCAAGCAGTACGAACTGATCATCTTTGACTGGGATGGCACGCTGATGGACTCAGCGGCGAAAATTGTTAGCTGTATGCAAAAGGCAGCCGCACGTTGTGAGGTAGCGATCCCAACAGCTGAGGCTGTCAGCCATATTATCGGCATCAGTTTAAAGCCTGCCATTAAGCAGTTATTCAATATTGATGATGACGAGCTGGCCGAGCGTTTAACCCTGGCTTATAAAGAAGTGTACCTTGGTGCAGATACCACGCCTTGTCCGCTATTTGATGGGGTAATCGATATGCTGACTGATCTTAAGGATGCAGGCAATGTTCTGGCGGTAGCTACTGGTAAAGCAAGGCGCGGACTCAACCGGGCCTGGGAACAAACCAGTACCGGTCATTTCTTTACCACTTCCCGCTGCGCCGATGAGGCAGACTCAAAACCTTCCCCGGACATGCTGTTACAGTTGCTTGAAGAGCGCTGTCTGTCGGCCGGGCAGGCGCTGATGATTGGTGATACCACTTATGATATGCAAATGGCACAGGCAATAGGCATGGACAGAGTGGGGGTAAGCTACGGGGTACACGCACCGGTGAACCTGGCTAAACATCACCCCAAAGCCATTGTGCATTCCATTGCTGAGTTGCACGACCTGCTAATGACGCAGAGTTAAATCGAGTAAATTAATCTGCCAGTCGGCCAGCATGTCGCGCAGTAGCATAACCGGCAGGCCAATCAGAGTGTTAGGATCCCGGGACTCGATGCGGTCGAACAACAATACCCCGGCACCCTCGGCTTTAAAGCTACCGGCACAGTCGTAGGGTTGCTCTTTTAACAGATAGCGCTCAATAACCGAATCGGATAATTCAGAAAAGGTGACGTACACATCCTCAAACCGGGTTTGTTCGCGCTGTTGTGCCTGATGAACCAGGCTAAGCGCCGTAATAAAGCGTACTTTATTGCCTGAACACAGCTCGAGCTGTTCGATGGCTTTGTCCAGCGTGCCGGGTTTACCGAGTATGTGGGCATGGCCGGCTTTATCGGTAACAGTGGCAACCTGGTCGCCACCAATAATGACTGCGTCAGGGTAATTGGCGGCTACCGCCCGGGCTTTTTCAGCCGCGAGCCGGCAGGCCAGAGCATCCGGTGCTTCACCTGGGGTGGCAGTTTCGTCGATATTAGGACTAATGCCGGGAACCTGAAAGCCGATATTGGCAAGTTGCGCCCGGCGGTAGGCGGAAGAAGAGGCCAGAATAATTCTTGGTGATGTCATAGTTATTATATTTCTGTCGTCACGTTGCTTACCCCTTTATAGTAAGGGAATCGGCAAAGAGTTTAGCGGATTTTGCCACAATGGTAAAAAAACGATTAATCCTTTGACAGTAAAGGGCTGACGCTATATTATGCGCGCCCTATGCAGAAAGTGAAATTACCGCACCAGGTCGAACCGGTCAAAAGCGCGCTAAAACGCTCAGATTATGAGGGTGTTATCGCGACCAAAGACATGGCGAGATTAATGGGTTCCGTCGTCAGCAGTGACGAATGGGTTGAAGTGAAAGTGCAGTTCGAAAAAGACGCGCAGGGTCTTACTGTTTTTCATGGCACCCTGGACACCGCAGTAGTTTTACTCTGTCAACGGTGTAACGAGGCATTTGATTGTCCGCTTCATGCTGATTTTTGTTATAGTCCGGTGCAGGGACAACAAGACGCAGAAGCATTACCCGAAGCCTATGATCCGGTAGAGGTCGGCGACCATGGAGAAGTCAATCTTCTTCAATTATTTGAAGACGAGCTGATTTTGTCGTTACCGATTGTGCCCTTTCATGCAGAGGAAGATTGTGCAATCACCAGTGACGATATGCAGTTTGGTGAGATTGAACCGGAACAGAAGCAACCAAACCCTTTCGCGGTTTTGAAAGAACTTAAGCGAGACCAGGAGTAAGTTATGGCAGTACAACAAAATCGTAAAACGCGTAGTAAGCGCGGCATGCGTCGTTCACACGATGCGTTGACAGGCGAGACTTTGTCTGTCGATGCAACGTCGGGTGAAACACACCGCCGTCACCACGTGACCGCTGATGGTTACTACAAAGGCAAAAAAGTCATCGGTAACTAAGTTACTGGTGCCGACATTTTGTCTAAACTAACCATTGCGTTAGATATCATGGGGGGCGATCATGGTCCCCCTGTTATTCTTTCCGCCGTCCAAAAAGCTATTCAGTCCATTACCGATGCACAGTTTATTTTGTGTGGTGATGAGAACATTATACTTCCCGCTCTGGAATCCCTCACCGAACAACAACGCCAACGCACTGTAATTCATCATTGCGAGCAAGTGGTTGAAATGGGTGAGCCACCGACCTCGGCATTACGCAATAAAAAGCAATCTTCCATGTGGAAAGCACTGCAACTGGTTGAATCCGGTGAAGCGGATGCATGCGTAAGTGCGGGTAATACCGGCGCGCTGCTGACCATGGCGTTTTATTTACTTAAAACGTTACCTGGCATCGACCGCCCCGCGCTGGTTTCAGATATGCCCACCGCCAGCCATCATCGAGTTTTTCTGCTCGATTTGGGCGCGAATGTAAATTGCACCTCTGAAATACTGTTCCAATACGGTGTTATGGCATCAGTACTGGCCGAGCAAATCAGTGGCATTGAGTCACCTCGGGTGGCATTACTGAATGTGGGCGAGGAAGATATCAAGGGCAATGCCCAGGTTAAATACGCCGATCAGTTGTTCAAAAATGCCAAAGGTATTAACTATATTGGTTATGTAGAGGGTGATGATATTTTCACCGACTACGCCGATGTGGTAGTTACCGACGGTTTTACCGGGAATATCGCACTAAAATCCTGCGAGGGCCTGGCAAAACTCGTTATTAATGAAGTAAAACGGCAATCCCAGGCAAACTTTTTCAGCCGCATGATGGCGCGAATTGCCTTACCCTTACTAAAAACAGTTTACAATCGTGTGAACCCCGACCAGTATAATGGTGCCAGTCTGTTAGGATTGCGCGGCATTGTCATCAAGAGTCACGGCAATGCCTCGGCAGAAGCGTTTTATTACGCCATATTGCAGGCCAAGCAAGAAGCTGAGATGAAAGTGCCTGAAAAAATAAAAAGTAAAATAGAAACCGTTTTATTGGAGCAACTTTGAGCAAATACTCTCGTATAATAGGTACGGGTAGCTATTATCCTAGCGACGTACGTACCAATGCCGATTTAGAGTTGATGGTGGACACCAGTGACGAATGGATCACGGACCGAACCGGCATTAAAGAACGCAGAATTATAGGTCCGGATGAGACCGCTGCAACCATGGGCGCAGAAGCCAGCAAGAAAGCCATTGAAGCGGCCGGTATTGATGTGACTTCTATCGACATGATTGTTTGTGCGACCACCTCAGGTCGTCACGCCTTACCCAGCACTGCCTGCGAAATTCAAAATATCCTCAACATCGATAATATCCCGGCTTTTGACGTAGCAGCGGCTTGTGCCGGTTATTGCTATGCGCTGAGCGTTGCCGACCAATATGTGAAAAGCGGTATGGCAAAGCGGGTATTAGTAGTGGGTACCGATTGCCTTAGCCGGCATATTGATCCAGCTGATCGCACCATGGTTATTTTATTTGGTGATGCTGCTGGCGCTACCATTATTGAAGCCAGCGACGAGCCGGGCATTTTGTCTACGCATATTAATGCGGCCGGCTCTTACAGTGATCTGCTGAAAATTGGTAACCCGGATAAATCAAACCCGGATTCCATTCATGAAAACTGGGGCTCAATGAAAGGCAATGAAGTCTTCAAGGTCGCAGTGACCAAGCTGTCGGAAATTGTTGAGCAAACACTGTCTGCCAATAATATGCAGAAGAGTGATTTAGATTGGCTGGTACCACACCAGGCCAACTTCAGAATTATTAAAGCGACAGCCAAAAAGCTGGATATGTCGCTGGATCAGGTTGTGCTGACACTGGAAAAATACGGTAATACGTCAGCGGCAACCGTGCCAACAGCGCTCGACGAAGCCATTCGTGATGGCCGAATCAAGCGTGGTCAACATTTATTGCTGGAAGCATTCGGCGGTGGTTTTGCCTGGGCTTCTGCTTTAGTTAGGTATTAACAAATGCCATGGTGAGCAGGTTAGCCCGGCTCACCTGAATTAGAACAATTATAAGGATGCTTTATGACTCGTATCGCCTGTGTGTTCCCTGGACAGGGCTCTCAAGCGGTTGGCATGCTCAAAGAGCTGGCCGACGTTCATCCGTCTATTCTCGACACCTTTGCGCAAGCCTCTGAAGCGCTGGGTTATGATTTGTGGGACGTGGTACAAAACGACCCCGACAGTAAATTAAACGAAACCCAGGTAACGCAACCGGCGTTGTTAACCGCCAGTGTGGCGATATATCGCTTGCTGGCAGAGCAGGGCATTGCACCGGAATATATGGCCGGTCACAGCCTGGGTGAATATTCTGCGCTGGTATGCGCCGGTGCATTGGATTTCGCTGAAGCCGTTAAGTTGGTTGAAGCTCGTGGTGAGTTTATGCAACAGGCAGTTCCGGCAGGTGCGGGCGCCATGTACGCCATTATTGGCCTGGATGACGACAGCATTGCTGAAATTTGTCATGACACCGCAGTGGCCACCGGCGACGTAGTATCACCGGTTAACTATAATTCGCCGGGTCAGGTAGTGATTGCTGGTGAAAAGAACGCCGCAGAACAGGCCGCTAACGCCTGTAAAGAGGCAGGTGCCAAGCGTGCATTACCACTGGCAGTAAGTGTGCCTTCTCACTGTGAATTAATGCGTCCGGCAGCCGATCATCTTGACGATAAGCTGGAAACCATCGCAATTGCCGAACCTACAGTGAAAGTAGTTAATAACGTTGATGTGGCGGTTGAGTCAGATCCTGCAGGCATTCGCAGCGCACTCGTTCGTCAGTTGTACTGCCCGGTGCAGTGGACCAAAACCGTGGAGTTTCTGGCCGCAGAAGGGATTGATACCATTATCGAAGTTGGTCCGGGTAAAGTGCTTACCGGACTCGGTAAACGAATTGTCAAATCTGTAAGTTATATTGCTGTTAACACCCCGGAGACGGTGGCAAGTTGGCAGGCAGAATAATAGGAATCTTTTTCAAATGAGCGATTTACAAGGTAAAATTGCCCTGGTTACCGGTGCCAGTCGTGGTATTGGTAAAGCGATAGCAACACAATTAGCCGCGCAGGGCGCTACCGTTATTGGTACAGCTACCAGCGAAGGCGGAGCCGATGCTATCACCGAATACCTGGCGGCTTCCGGCGGCAAGGGTATGAAGCTGAATGTCACCGAAGAAGGAGCCGTGGATGCGCTGATTAAAGCCATCAACGAGGAATTTGGCGCGGTTGAGATCTTGATCAATAATGCAGGTATCACACGTGATAATCTGCTAATGAGAATGAAAGATGAAGAGTGGCAGGCGATTATCGATACTAACCTGACCGCTATCTTTTCATTGTCAAAAGCTGTTTTGCGTGGAATGATGAAGAAACGCTGCGGCCGCATTGTGAATGTGGGTTCTGTAGTGGGTAGTTCGGGTAATGCCGGACAAGCAAACTACGCGGCGGCGAAAGCCGGTGTCATTGGTTTTTCTAAATCACTGGCTCGCGAAGTGGCCTCTCGAGGCATTACGGTAAACGTTGTTGCACCAGGCTTTATCGATACCGATATGACCAAAGCCTTAAGTGACGAACAGCGTGAAGCCATTTTCAAAGATATTCCGGCGAATCGTTTGGGTCAGCCAGAAGAAGTTGCTGCAACGGTTGCGTTCCTGGTGAGCGACGGTGCGGCGTATATCTCTGGTGAGACAATCCATGTAAATGGTGGGATGTACATGGGCTAACTCGATTTGTGTAATTTTTTGCAGTTTTGCATTGACACACAGACAGAGAAAGCCTTGAATGTTAAAATCTTGTTGATTAAACTTAGTTGGTTGCTGGTTTGACCAGATAGATTGTTTTAGCTGGTCGCTTGCAAGCGATAATATTGCAAAATAAACTAGCGACAATTTTTGTATCTAGTGACGTTAAGGGAAACCTAGAATTATGAGTAACATTGAAGAGCGCGTAAAAAAAATCATCGTTGAGCAGCTTGGTGTTAAAGAAGAAGAAGTAAAATCCGAAGCATCTTTTGTTGATGATCTGGGCGCTGATTCACTTGACACTGTTGAGTTAGTAATGGCGTTGGAAGAAGAATTCGACACTGAAATTCCAGACGAAGAAGCAGAGAAAATCACTACTGTTCAGTCTGCAATTGACTACATCAACGCTAACAAAGACGCGTAAGCTTCTTTTTTAGATAGTGAAAAACGGCTCTGTAACAGAGCCGTTTTTGTATGTATTGTTATAGCTCAACGTGCACTTTGTAGTGTTTACTGTTGGGTTTTTCTGATTAGTTCCAATGCGAGGACATTCTGTGACAAAACGTCGCGTAGTGGTTACTGGCTTGGGTACGCTGTCCCCTTTAGGTTTGTCTACCGACAAAACCTGGCGCCGAATTCTGGCTGGCGAAAGCGGGATTGGCGACATTACCCATTTTGATTGCAGTAACTATTCCACCCGGTTTGCCGGTCAAATCAATGATTTTGATCCGCAAGACTATATCGATAAAAAAGAAACCAAGAAAATGGACCGCTTTATCCAGTTGGGTATTGCCGCGGGCAAGCAGGCATTTCAGGACTCGGGTCTTGAGGTAACGCCTGAAAACGCGTCTCGCGTGGGCATTGCTATTGGTTCAGGTATTGGCGGTCTGGAGCTTATCGAAGAAAACCACTCCAAGCTGGTTAACAGCGGCCCTCGTCGGGTATCGCCGTTCTTTGTACCTTCCACCATTACCAATATGATTTCCGGATTTCTGTCGATTATGGCAGGGCTGAAAGGGCCTAACCTGAATATTGTGACTGCCTGTACCACAGGTGTACACAACATTGGTGTAGCGGCCCGGACTATCGCTTATGGCGATGCGGATGCAATGCTTGCCGGTGGCGCCGAAGCGTCTATTACGCCATTGGGTATGGCTGGTTTTGCCTCTGCTCGTGCACTGTCTTCCCGCAACGATTCACCGCAACAGGCAAGTCGCCCGTGGGACAAGGACCGTGACGGTTTCGTTATGGGCGAAGGCGCCGGTGTGGTAATGCTCGAGGAATACGAAGCGGCCAAAGCACGCGGCGCGACCATTTATGCGGAGCTGGTAGGCTTTGGCATGAGCGGTGATGCGTACCATATGACCTCGCCGCCAGAGAATGGCGAAGGCGCTGCAGCGTCGATGGTAAATGCCATCAACGATGCCAAAATTGACCCGTCCCTGATTGGTTATATCAACGCGCACGGCACGTCAACGCCGGCCGGTGATATTGCCGAAGTGTCTGCGGTGAAGAGCGTCTTTGGGGAGCATGCGCACAAAGTGCTGGTTAGCTCAACGAAGTCCATGACCGGTCACTTATTGGGTGCTGCCGGTTCGGTTGAGGCGATTTTCACAATTCTGGCTCTGCGCGACAAACTGGCTCCGCCCACTATTAACCTGGACGAACCGGGTGAAGGGTGCGATCTGGACTTTGTCCCGCATAAAGCCAAAGCCTTTGAGGAAGAGTACGCACTGTGTAACTCCTTCGGTTTTGGTGGCACCAATGGCAGCTTGATTTTCAAGCGCCCATAAGCCGATATTGATATACACAAAAGGGAGCCTGGTGCTCCCTTTTTCTTTGCGGTCGTTATCATCATTCTCCGCGACTTGGTATTAACAGAATTGCTGATACAATACCCGTCTGAAACTGACTAACCCGGTGACTGCCGAACGCGCTGTATGACTGATCCCAATGGACTGGCTCCACTCAAACAATTTGCCCTCAATGACCGGCTGGCCAATTATGGTGACGGTACGTTTACCACTATGCGCGTGTTGGATGGCAAGGTTGCCCTGCTGAATCGCCACATTAATCGCCTGATAAATGACAGCCAGGCCCTTGGTTTAACGGTTGAAGCCGAAGTCATTCGACAGGTGATTGCGGCCGCCTTACCAGAGCGAAATGAGGGTGTGCTAAAGGTGTTAATTGGTGCCGGGCAGGGCGGTCGCGGTTATGCGCGTCTGGCAGAGCCAAACATAAACGTTGCTGTAAGCTGGCATGATGTGCCTGCTGTTTATCAAAGCTGGCAACAACAGGGCATTCACGTAGGGACTGTGCCGGTCTCTTTAGCCAGACAGCCTTTACTGGCCGGATTAAAGCATGCCAATCGTTTAGAGCAGGTTTTCATTAAACAGGCGTTGGCTCATACAGATTTCGACGATGCGATTGTAACCGACACCGAACAAAATATTATTGAAGCCAGTGCTGCAAACCTATTCTGGCTGGTTGGTGGGCAGTGGTTTACTTCATCACTGGCCCTGGCTGGCGTTAATGGCGTTATGCGGCAATTTATTCTCGATAATTGCCCGGATATCCACATTATCGAACAGCAGTTAACAGAGATAGCCCACGTTGATGCCATGTTTTTATCCAATGCGCTGATGCAAATCGTTCCGGTGAAAACCCTCACCTTAGGTGAGTCTAAACGTGAACTTGCCATTGCGCCGGTCCTGTCGCTCCACAAGTCACTGGCACCGGCTTATGCGGGAGAATACGGTGCTGCGTAAACTGGCCTTAGGATTAATCATTGTAGTAGGCGCAGCTATGGCAACCATGGGCTGGTTGCATCAGCAATTTGCTAAGCCGCTGAATATTGAGCAACGCCAGTTATTTACCCTGCCGCCAGGCCAGGGCGCCATTGAAACGCTGCTGCGTTTTGAGCAGCAAGGGTGGCTGCCCATGCCTACTCTGGCAGCCCGGCTGTGGCTTAAGCTGGTATATGGTGGCCAGCCTATTCTGGCCGGTACCTATGCCTTTGAGCCGCCATTAACACTGGCGGGTGCCTTTGAACTACTTTCCCATGGCGAGGAAGTACAGTTTGATATCAGCCTGATTGAAGGGCAAACCTACCAGCAATGGCTGACAACGCTTAAGGCACATCCGCGCCTTAAAGCTGACCTCACTGATAATGAGGAAGCGCTTGTACAGCGCCTTATTGCACAATGGCAGCCCTACAGCGCTGAGCCATTACATAGTCTTGAAGGCCTGCTGTTGGCGGATACCTATCACTTTACCAATCAGACACCAGCCAGTGAGATTCTTGAACGAGCGTCTGATGCCATGCAGGAGTATCTGCTGGAGAACTGGGCTAAACGCGAACCAGGTTTGCCCTATGAGGCGCCGGTGGAAGTGTTAACCATGGCGTCGATTATCGAAAAAGAAACGGCGCTTGCATCGGAGCGGGCCCGTATTGCCGGAGTATTTGTTAATCGGCTTGAGCAGAACATGCGGTTGCAAACCGATCCAACGGTCATTTACGGCCTCGGCGAACGGTTTGACGGAAATCTGACCCGCAAGCATTTACGCGAAGATACCCCTTATAATACCTACGTACATAAAGGGTTGCCTCCAGGGCCTATTGCTATGATTGGCCGGGTCGCCATTGATGCTGCCCTGCAGCCGGCACTGACGTCGGAGCTCTATTTTGTGGCTCGTGGTGATGGCAGCCACCAGTTTTCCAATACATTAGAACAACATAATCAAGCGGTACGAGAGTTCCAGCTAAACCGAAAGGACGGACAACCATAGATGTCAGGTAAGTTTATCGTCGTTGAAGGCCTGGAAGGGGCCGGCAAGAGTTCAGTGATTGCACTGGTAGAGCAAGCGGTTAAGTCAAAAGGCTTTACTACCGTGACAACCCGGGAACCCGGCGGCACGCCCATGGCCGAGGCCATTCGCAACTGCGTAAAGCAAATCTGGCAGGAAAATGTGGTTGAGGAAACCGAGCTGATGCTGATGTATGCCGCGCGGGCGCAACTGTTGGCTAACGTGATCAAACCGGCTATGGATGCAGGCAGCTGGGTGATTGGCGATCGTCATGATTTATCCTCGCAGGCCTATCAGGGCGGCGGCCGCGAAATTGCACAAGCCACGCTGTCGGCGCTCAGTGACATTACGTTAAAAGGGTTTAAACCCGACCTCACTCTGTATCTGGATGTTGAGCCGGCTGTGGGATTAGAACGAGCCCGCGGGCGTGGTGAGCTGGACCGCATTGAGTTAGCCGGCCTGGGCTTTTTTGAGCGTACCCGGGCCCGTTATCTGCAACTGGCTGCGGCAGATAGCAGCATAATCACCATTGATGCCATGCAGCCTATGGCCGATGTGCATCGGGATGTTCAACGCACGCTGGAGCAGTATCTTTCATGCTAGCGTTACCCTGGTTAGCCGAGCGATATCAGCAGCTGGTACAGCGCTTTCAGACCAGTACACTACACCATGGCATTTTGCTGAGTGGCCCGCAGGGCGTGGGCAAGCGTGAGTTAGCTGATGCCCTGATGCAGGCCATACTGTGTTTGCACCCGAGGAGTGACGGCCCCTGCGGTGAATGCCAGAGTTGCAAACTGATTGAGGCAGGTACCCATCCCGACCGTTACGTGCTGGAAAGCGATAAACAGCTAGGCGTTGATGCCATCCGTGAAGCTATTGGTAAGTTAAATACCACGGCGCAGATTGGCCGTCACAAAGTGTTGATCATTCCGGCAGCCGAGCGGATGACCGAAGCGGCCTCTAATGCTTTACTTAAAACGCTGGAAGAGCCCACCGACAACACTTACCTGTTGTTATTAACGCACCGGGTAGCCGGATTATTACCGACTATTTTAAGCCGCTGTGAAAAGCACGTCATTGCCACACCATCCGCGGAGCAAAGTCTTAGCTGGCTGGCAGGTCAGGGCCATGATGAGGTTGATCAGGCACTACTCAACGCTTACGGAAATGCGCCACTTCGTGTTGCCCGGGCGTTAACCGACGAGAGCGCGCTAAGTTACCGTGATTTTCTGACCGGTTTGGAAGGATTGCTGGGTAATAACCAGGACGTGACAGAAGTGGCGTCGAAGTGGCAGGACCACGCAGAACAGGTGATTTACTGGTGCCAGCAGTATTATCATGATCAATACTGCAAAACACAGCGTAAAGAAGACTTGCAACGTTATCAGCACTGTATCGCTTATGCTGTCCGGGTGCGTCATCCCGGCGTTAATAAAGTGCTGCTGTTGAGTCAGATTTTTTCATTACTAAAACAAGCCTAAGGAGCTTTTTTTGTTTGTAGATTCTCATTGTCATCTCGACCGCCTGAAACAAAATACCGAAGAGTTGGCGCAAACGCTGGCTTTTGCCCGCCAGCGCGGGGTAGAGCATTTCCTCTGTGTATCGGTATCGGTAAAAGATTACCCGCAGATGCTCAGTACGGTCAGTCATTTTGATGATGTCTCGGTGTCCTGTGGCGTGCATCCCTTGCATCAGGAAGATGCCTGCGATTACGACACCTTACTGGCAGCTGCCAGTAGCGATAAGGTGATTGCGATTGGCGAAACAGGACTGGATTACTATTACAGCGAAGATACCCGTGAGGTGCAGATCCAGTCGTTTATCGACCATATCAAAGTGGCTAATGAAACCAACAAGCCGCTGATTATTCATACCCGCGATGCCCGCGAGGATACCATCGCGCTGTTAAAGCAGTACAAAGCCGAACACACTGTTGGTGTGCTGCATTGCTTTACCGAAGATTTACCCATGGCCGAGGCGGCCATGGAAATGGGCTTTTATATCTCCATTTCCGGCATTGTTACCTTTAAGTCTGCGGAAGAATTACAGGCAGTAACCAAGGCTATTCCGCTTGAACGGTTACTGATTGAAACCGATTCTCCCTGGCTGGCACCGGTACCCCACCGCGGTAAACCCAATCAGCCCGGCTATGTGGTAGAAGTTGCTGAATTTATTGCTGAACTTCGCGGCATCAGTGTGGATGAACTGGCAAAAGCCACTACAGCGAATTTTTATCGCCTGTTTTCTGGCATTAAGCCGAATAGTTAAACGCCATGTCTGACTGGAGCGCGTTACTGTTAAAAAGTCTCGACAAAACCCGGGATATGCCGGAAAGCCGCTATTTTCAGCTGGCGACGGTTGATAGCAGCGGCCTGCCGCACAATCGCACTGTGGTGTGTCGCGGGGTAGATGAGAACCAGTCCCTGATGTGGGTGGTTACCGACACCCGCAACAAGAAAGTTGCTGAGCTTAAGGGCAACCCTCACGCGGCGGTTTGTTGGTATTTCGCCAAAACCCGTGAACAATACCGAATGACGGTAAACTGCAGGGTGGATACGCCGAACGGTGACAGAGCGTTATGCCAGCAACATTGGGAGCGTTTGTCAGTGGCGGCCCGGCAACAGTTTTTATGGGGCGAACCCGGCAGCGAGCGCACAGCCCCGAAAAAGTCTCTGATTGATCACAGTGCCAACACGGATGTCTTGCCCGATCATTTCTGCGTGCTAACCCTACTGGTAGAAAGTGTGGACTACCTTAATCTGCGCGGTAACCCGCAGCAACGGCAGTGTTTTGAAAAACACCAGGGGCAGTGGTATAGTAAAGAGCTTATTCCCTGAACGGTAAACGCTAATGGCCATTCGCTTTGTGTTGGGTGATATCACCAGTGCAACCACCGATGCTATCGTTAATGCGGCTAACCCGGCCATGCTGGGCGGCGGAGGCGTTGATGGTGCCATTCACCGGGCTGCAGGACCTGAGCTGTTAAAAGCCTGCCAGGCGGTAGCGGTAAAAGATGGCGTGCGCTGTCCACCGGGAGAAGCGCGAATAACTCCAGCGGGTAAACTGGCGGCTAAATTTGTTATTCATACGGTAGGGCCTATCTACCATCAGGATCCACATCCCGCCCAAACCCTGGCTAGTGCCTATCAGCAAAGTTGCCGGCTGGCCGTTCACAACGGCTGCCAATCGGTGGCTTTCCCGGCTATATCCTGTGGTGTTTATGGCTACCCTCATAAGGAAGCGGCAAGTGTGGCTATTAACGCTTGTTTACAATTTGCATCCGCACTTAAGATTGATTTTTACCTCTTTGACCAGACACTATACGACTGTTTTGTATCTCAGTGGCAGACGATTAAACAACAGCAGCAACAATAAAACTTTTTGGGCTGCGTCTGCGACTATATTTAAAAGCACCTGAAACGGAGTTGGTGATGCGTTTACACAAAATAGTCCTGCTTGCCCTGGCGATAGTTACCAGCCCCATGGTGTTGGCCACCGAAGCAGCCGACTTTAATAAGCTTGATAAGTATTTAACGTCTGCTGAGGCCAACGGTTTCAGCGGCGCCGTATTAATTGCTGAAGACGGTAAGCTCCGTTTAAATAAAGGTTACGGAAAAACAGAGCGGCAGGGGAGTACACCTATAACCGCCGATACCCTGTTTGATACCGGCTCGGTAACCAAGCAATTTACCGCCGCGGCAGTCATGCATCTTGTTCAACAGGGCAAGCTGAGCACTACAATGCCAATTAGCCGGTTTTTTAACAGCCTGCCCGAAGATAAACAAGTTATCACCCTGCATCAGCTTCTTACCCATTCAGCCGGTATTGCCAATGGTATTGGAGCGAGGGATTTCACTCACGTTCCTACCGACGAGTTCTTTAGCCGGTTATTTGCTTTACCGCTTTATTTTGCGCCGGGTGAAGGCTATGCCTATTCAAATGCCGGTTACAGTATTCTGGCGCGGATCATTGAGCTGGTTAGCGGGATGTCTTACGAAGAGTACCTTCAGAAGGCTTTGTTTGAGCCAGCCGGTATGCACCATACCGGTTATCTGAATCCGGTACTGGCACAACTCCCTGCGGCAGCAGGCTATTTGTTTGGCGAAGTAGAGACGGGCAGTACCCGGGATAAGTACTTTGAGGACGAGGCTATCGCCTGGCCACTGAAAGGGAATGGCGGCATGCTGTCCACCATGAATGATATGTATCTGTGGGCACAGGCGCTGCAGAGTGAATCGGTGTTGGCTGCAAAATACCGCGATCAGCTCTTTGAACCCCATGTGGCAGAAAACGAGGAGGGCACCAGCCACTATGGTTATGGCTGGGCATTCATGCCAACCCCACGGGAAACTACTTTTATTGGTCACAATGGTTCAAATGGTACTTACTACTTTGATTTTCGCTGGTTGCCTGACGAACAGATACTAATCCTGTTTGCCTCTAATGCATTGGTGGAAAGTACTATGGCCTTGCCTTATTACATCGAGCAGTACCTTTTTGAAAAGGAACCGTTACCAGCGTTTGAGACCGGCATCACCAGTCAAATTGTAGGATTATCACTAAGCACAACCGGTAACCCTGAGCACAAAAAGGCAGTGTTACAGAAAACTTTTGCCAGCAAGATTGATAACAAGCGCATTCTGAATCGTGCCGGTTTGCGGTTAATGGATAACAAACGGTATAAAGACGCAATAGCCCTGTTGCTGCTGAATGTCGAACTTTACAGCGACGACGGTAATTTATGGGACAGTCTGGGTGAAGCGTATTTTGTTAGCGGGCAGTATGTTCAGGCGAAGCAGGCCTTTACCCAGGCGATTGAACGTAAGCCTGCAGACAATTGCTTTTGGTGTAATAATAGCGCAACACGACTACAGCAAATTAGCGAAGCTGACTGATTACGGACTTCTGGTCGCCATAATAAAGCCGGTGTAGTGATTAGCTTACCGGCTTGCACCTGGCTGAATCGGGTTGTGCACAGTTTTAACGCACTGCTCTTAATCCCTTAAGTCACAGATTCGTATTCCCTCAACAAAATGTTACGTGTAACATAGGTGTTTGATGATCAATTACGCCTGTTAACATTTATGACCAATCGCGCCTCCCTACAAGATATTGCCGATCAACTGGGCATTACTAAAATGACGGTTTCCCGTTATTTTCGTTCACCAGAAAAAGTGGCGCCTGCCACGCGCGAAAAAATTGCTCAGGCGGTGAAACATTCCGGCTATATCCATAATCGCGCGCCGGCGTTGATGTCCAGAGCGCTGAGCCGCACCATTGGTGTGGTGATCCCATCATTATCTAATCAGGTGTTTTCTGCTCTGGTGGATGGCATTGAGACCATTACCAATGCAGAATCTTTCGACATACTACTGGCTCACTCAGGCTACGATCCCAAGGTAGAAGAACGCAAGATTGAAATGTTGCTGTCTTATCAGGTGGATGGCCTGATCCTGTGCGAAACCGAACATACCGACCGTACGCGTACGATGTTAAAGCAGGCCGGCATTCCGGTAGTGGAGTGCATGGAATTGCCGGAAGCCCCAATTGATATGGTAGTAGGGCTCGACCACAAAGCGGCCGCTTTTAATGCGGTAACCCGGATGATTGCCCGCAATAAACAGCACATTGTTTATCTGGCAGCCCGCCTGGACCGGCGAACCATGCTTCGTCAGCAAGGTTACGAGCAGGCTATGTGGGAAGCCGGACTTACCCCGCAAACCGTGGCCACACCGTTTCAGTCGAGTTTTTCGCAGGGCATGAAACTGCTACAGCAGGCGCTGGATACCTTTGACAGGGTGGATGGCATATTTTGTACAAATGACGATTTGGCCGTAGGGGCTATGCAGTATTGTAAAAATGAAGGTATTCGGGTACCGGATGATCTTGCTGTGATGGGCTATAACGGACTGGATATCGGCCTTACCATGCAACCTAAACTCACCAGTGTGGTGACCCCCCGTCAGGCCATAGGGATTAAAAGCGCACGCCTGCTTATTGATGTGATCAACGGCAAAGTACCCTCTGATAAGCTTTTTGATCTGGGCTTTTCTTATACCGAGGGAGAATCGTTGAGTTAATCCGGTGAAATGAGCGACAGGTGATGCTGAATGTCAGCAACCAACTCTTCAATAGGTAACTCAATATCCACGGTGTATACATCCTGTTCGTCAGCAGCGGGCCGTTCCAGAGTATTAAACTGACTTACCAGCATTTCGGCTTTCATAAAATGTGCCTGACGCGCTTCCATCCGGCGTTTAATAAGCTCAAACTGGCCATCCAGAAAGACAAAGTTTACGCGGCTGATATGCTTACGAAATATATCCCGGTACTGCTTTTTCAGTGCAGAACAAACAATCACTACCGTTTTTCCTGCTGTAACATGCTGCTCGGCAGTCGCGGCAATCTGTTTTAGCCAGGGCGCGCGGTCTTCATCATTGAGTGCTTCACCCCGCGACATTTTAGCTATATTTGCCGGCGGATGCAGGTCGTCACCGTCAATAAAGGCGGCGCTGGCAGCCTCAGCGAGACGTTCACCAACCGTACTTTTACCACTGCCGCTGACGCCCATAACTATAATGCAACAGGGAGCGGGATTTTTATCGATGGCTGTCATAGAGTCTGCTTGCGTTCTTGTTAAAAAAATGTTCTGCTAAATGTTATGCGTAACATTTTAGCTCGGCTTGGCGGCTGTGTGAATAGTTAAATAGAGAATACAACGAGATTTCATGGATATTGCGAGCAATCAAACTGACAATATTGTTTTACTGTTAACCGGACTGACCATGGTTCTGTTGCTGATGGGACTGATTATTGTAGCCCGGGTGCATGCGCTTATTGCGTTAATTATAGTGAGTCTGATCACCGCTTTGATTACCGGTATCGGCGCTGCTGATGTGCTGCCTGTTATGATGCAGGGTTTCGGCAATACGCTGGCTGCGGTGGCTCTGCTGGTTGGTCTTGGCGGCATGATTGGTAAGTTACTTGAAAGCAGCGGCGGGGCAGATGTGCTGGCCCAGCGTATGATTAGTCTGTTTGGCCTCGAGCGAGCACCGCTGGCCTTAGGCATTACGTCGTTGCTGTTTGGTTTTCCGATCTTCTTTGATGCCGGGCTTATTGTGATGATGCCCATTCTGCTGAGTGTGGCCAGGCGCTTACAGCAATCAACCCTGTTAACCGTACTACCTGCCGCCGGGGCGTTTGCGGTGATGCATGCTTTTGTGCCACCCCATCCGGGGCCTGTAGCAGCGGCTGATTTACTGGGGGCGAATATCGGGCTGTTACTCATAGTAGGAACGGTGATTGCTATTCCAACCTGGTTTGCAGGCAGTTACCTTTATGCAATGTATGCTGGTAAACGATTTAATATAGACCTGCCCGCATGGTTTACCGATAGCGAATCCAATAAAAGCCGTCAGTGGCAACCCTCTTTTACCCGGGTTATCGCGGTGCTCTTGTTGCCGTTTGGTCTTATTTGCCTTGATACGGTGGTGAATACTTTGCAGGTGGCAGGTATGTTACCGCAAGAGTCGTCTTTCTTAAGTGGTCTGCGTTTGCTTGGCAAAACGCCGGTAGCACTGTTATTAACTCTGCTCATGGCGTTTGGGTTATTCCGTAAACAATTCACCCGCAAGCAATATGAAGGCCTATGCAACGACGCGCTTGGACCTTTAAGCGCCGTTATTCTGGTCACCGGGGCGGGCGGTATGTTCGGTGGCGTGTTGCGTGCTGCGGGGATAGGCGATGCGTTTGCGCAACTACTGGTAGATAATGGCCTGCCAGTAATCGTTGCGGCGTTTGTGATATCTGTATGTTTGCGGGTAGCACAGGGTTCGGCCACGGTCGCCTTAACAACCACCGCGGCGTTGATTGCGCCGGTAGTAACACAGGTTCCGGGCCTCAGTGCGGTGGATTTATGCTGTATCGTTATTGCTATTGCCGGTGGCGCTACGGTACTGTCACACTTTAACGATTCGGGCTTTTGGCTGGTATCACGGTTATTGCAAATGGATGAGAAAACCACCTTAAAAACCTGGACCGTGATGGAAACGCTATTAGGCACAATAGCCTTTATACTGGCGCTCCTGCTGAGCGCCGTATTTTAGGGGGCTATTCCGCCTCTGGCGGTGAGGGCAGGCCAAAGGAACTTAAAGCCAGTTCATAAGTGCCTGCCTGAACGCCATTTAATGGCGCGTAGTTAGGCGCGTTACTGGGTATAAAGCTGACCTTATTAAACAGCTGTGGCTGGATTTGCTTGATGATAGCCGGAATAAACTGCGGGTATTTTGTCATTGGCCCACCCAGAACAAACATTTTAGGGTTGATGACCGCCGCAATGGTTGCCAGCGTACTGCCAATTTGTGAAATGGCCGGATGGCCGCTTAAATCCACGCCTTCTTCCAGGGCCTGCTGAAGATGGTGGTTAGACACAAAGTCCTGCAGGTTCTCTTTATTATTCACCATGATGTGCCCAATTTCGCCGGAGATGCCGGTTGAGCCTCTGATCAGATGGTTATCCAGATAAATACCGGCCCCAATCCCTTCACCAAAGTAAATGAAGACAAAATCAGAGACGTTTTTAGCTATGCCGAGGCTTTTTTCGGCCAGCGTTGCCCAGTTAACGTCGTTGTCGAGGGTAACTGGACAGGCAAAATGCTCCTCAAGCAGTGCTTTGAAATTAATGCCATGAATGATACTGAACTTGGAGTAGGGCAATGCCAGGATTTCACCGGTTTGTGAATTAACCGGTACCGCTACGGAAACGCCGATGGCGAGCAACGGCGAAGACTGGTCCTGCACGGCCAGGCGGATAAAGCGCAAAATCGCCTCTGCCAGTTCTGCCTGCTGCCAGGCAGGGTCGATATAAAAGCACTGATCACGAATCACTTTCAAAGACAGGTCGGTAAGGCGAAGCTGGATCTGTTTTACATCAATAGCAATAGCCAGGGTCAGCCCTTTAGCGGCGTTTATTTCGTAAATAACACCAGCGCGGCCCTGTTTATTTTTGGTTTTTCGGCTGGTTTCCACCACCAGGCCGCTTTTTTCCAGTCGCTGCGCCGATTCGGAAATCGTCGGCCGGGAAATACCGGTTTTCTTGGCTATGGCGGCTCGCGTCATCGGACCATGTTCTTTCAGACAGTGAAAAAATTGCCTGTCGGTCATCAGAGCGAGAGGTGTGCCGTTTTGTAGGGGGTCTGTTTGTTTCATTTTTATTAACACATTTCTCTACTGATTCGCTCAGTTTGATTATTATTGTATTAGGCAACAAATGCTTCCGTTATCGATATGTTAAATCACCGTTGCAAAATGTTTTGTTAATATACCTGCTTTTTAAATTCTTAAAAGGCTTTTCCGGTATTTTGCTGTTGCTTTGCACTAATTGATAATAAGTGAGACACAAAATCCAGCATTACACAAATAATCGCCATGGCTAAACCATATAAAATAAAGTTAAATTGCTGAAATAAAATAAAAAAATATATTTCTGGCTTACTTTAACAGCTTCTGTATCCGCATTTAACAGTAAAACACCCGTTTAATATACAGCAAATTAATGCTGATTATTCATATGGTTTGTTTATAAAATCGATTAGAATGAGATTGTTTCATGAGTTTTTTGCTGCCTTAATGTAAGGCAAAGATCGCACCAAACAGAGTAAAAGTGTTAAAATCTTATCAATTAGTTAAGTCGCTTTACAAAAAGCTTGCATTGTTACGAAAATGTAACTATACATATGGGGCGTTACAAACGGTTAACCTGATTTCCCGTTGTAACGGTTCAATACGGATTGAGAGAACTGTATTGAATTTAGCACTGCGTCAAGGCAACAGCAGGTCAGCCTGCACTTAATTATCGGTTAATCGGTTGGGTATCAGATGACAGATGGTTAAGGCCAACGGCGCATATAAATAAAAAAGTGTTAATCTCATTGGAAACCAAATTATGTTTTATAAAAGCAAGCTAGCAACTGCTGTATCCGGGGCACTATATGTGATGGTCGCCACAGGCGTTCAGGCACAACAAGCGGAAACAGTTGAAAAGATCGAAGTACGCGGCGTTCGTGGCAGTCTGTCACAATCAATGAACGTAAAGCGTCAGTCTACTGGTGTTGTTGACGCCATCTCTGCTGAAGACATGGGTAAATTCCCGGATACTAACCTGGCTGAATCGCTACAGCGTATCACTGGTGTATCCATCAACCGTGTAAACGGTGAAGGTTCTGAAGTAACCGTTCGTGGTTTTGGTGGTAACTTCAACCTGATTACTCTGAACGGTCGTCAGATGCCAGCCGCTAACGTTGCCTCAATTACAGGTAACCCGCTTGACCAGGGCGCTTCTGGTACAACTCGTTCATTCGACTTCTCTAACCTGGCATCTGAAGGTGTTAGCGGCATTGAAGTTTATAAAACAGGTCGCGCAGCGGTACCTTCAGGTGGTATCGGTGCAACAATCAATATCAATACTTTAAAGCCACTGGCACAGGGTGATAACCGCGCTTCTGTTGGTGTTAAAGCCGTTAAAGACGAAAGTGGTGACGGCGTAACACCTGAAATGAGTGGTGTGGCTAACTGGGTTAACGAAGACGCTAACTTTGGTGTGTCAGTATTCGGTTCTTACCAGGAGCGTGACTCTGGTAGCCGTCACATGAGTGTTGAAAACTATCAGTTATATAACTGGGATGTTAACTCACCAGGTACTTTTGGTCTGGTTCAGGGGGCTAACGTTACCAATGCTCCTACACAGGGCCAACTGGTTGCAATGCCTTCTAACCTGGGTTTAGGTGTTAACCACGACAACCGTGAACGTATCAACGGTATGCTGACTGTTCAGTACGCACCAAGCGATGATATGACTATCACTGCAGATGCGACTTACGCGAGCAACGAAATTCAGTCAACTTCAGTTGTTGACGGTATCTGGTTCGCACGTCAGTTTACCGATATGGAATTTGACGGTAACCCTGTTGTTGCTACCCCAATCCGCTTTACTGAAGACATCGATGGCGGTAAAGACTTCTTCTTCCAGAACCTGGTAATGGGTGCGAAGGATGAGTTGTCATCATTCGGCTTCAACGTTGACTGGTGGGCAAACGATTCACTGAACATGCGTTTTGATGCGTCAGTTGCCGAAGCTAAGAGTGGCGGTGCTGGTCCATACGGTAAAAACGTAATTCGTTTCAACGTAGCGGGCGCGACGGCTGGCTGGCAAACAGTTGACTTCGGTCAGCGCATGCCTCAGGCGAGCATCGTGGTTGACGATTCTCAGAAAGGTAACGACAACGGTATCTTCGATCTGCCGGACGTTGGTCCTCAGGTTACCCGTGCGATTTCTTCTGACCAAACTTCTGACGTTGCTCAGTTCCGTTTAGACGGTACCTGGGATCAGGGTTCAGATATCAAACTTGATTTCGGTGTGGGCTACATGAGCACTGAAATGAACCAGGTTCGTTACGAAACTGAAGCACAGCTGGGTGGCTGGGGTGTATCTGATGTAGGTAATATCCCTGAAGGTCTGCTGGAAATCGGTTGTACTGCCTGTGCGTTTGAAGATCATGACATGAGCGGTGTTGCCGGTGCTGATGGTATGGCTGTTCCAGCTGGCGCGACTACTATCCCTCTGGGTAGCGTATCGTTCGTTGGTAACGCAGTACACCTGTTAGAAGCTGTTGCTCCTGCATACGGTTTCACTCCAGGCGACCTGCCAGCTGTAGCGTCTGACAACAATACTGTTAAAGAAGACATCATGTCACTTTACGGTATGGCAACAATGGACGGCGAAATCGGTGGCTTCGAAGCTAACCTGGTAGTCGGTCTGCGTTACGAGAAGACAGACGTTGAGTCTATCTCTCTGCAATCAGTACCTGAGCAAATCATCTGGTTATCAGATAACGATTTCCGTATCCAGCTGGGTAGCGGTACCGATGCACTGTCAGAGAAGCACTCTTATGAGGCACTGCTGCCGAACATCGATTTGTCAGTTAACCTGACCGATGATTTGAAAGCCCGTTTCTCTTACAGCATGACCCTGGCTCGTCCTGCTTACAACCAGATGTACACTGCGACCAGCATTGGCGCGCCTAGCCGCCCAACTTACCTGGGTGGTCAGGGTTCTGGTAGCCGCGGTAACGCAGCGCTGGATCCGCTGGAGTCAAACAACTTCGACCTGTCACTGGAATACTACTACGGTGAGTCGAGCATGGTGTCTGTGGGTTACTACCGCAAAGACGTAGATAACTTCGTAGGTACTCAGCAGGTATCACAAAACCTGTTTGGCTTACTTGACCCAACTTCAGGTCAGGCTGGTACCGTTTCTGGTGATGCGATTGCAGAACTTGAAGCGCGTGGTATCGAAGTTACCGAGCGTAACTACTTCACCATGACAGCACTGCTGTCTAACCCGGATGCATTCCCGGGTGGTGCAGATGACTTCGAGGAAGGTCAGGCGTTCGCAGATGACGTATTTGCAAACTACAGTGTTGGTCCGGTAGCGGGCGATCCAAACATGCTGTTTGAGGTAACTCAGCCAGTGAACAACCAAAGCGCTCGTATCTCTGGTTACGAGTTAGCATGGCAGCACTTCTTCGGTGAGTCAGGCTTTGGTTATCAGGCTAACTTCACCATCGTAGACGGTGATATCGGTTACGACGTAGGCGCCGATCCGGCAGTTGACCAGTTCGCTCTGGAAGGCCTGTCTGACAGTGCTAACATCGTTCTGATCTACGAGAAAGACGGCTTGTCAGCACGTGTTGCTTACAACTGGCGTGACTCGTTCCTGAGCGAAGTTAACCGCGGCGTATCTTCTGTTCGTAACCCGCTGTTTATCGACGAGTACGAGCAAGTGGATGTTAACGTTAGCTACGAGTTCAGCGAAGATCTGACAGTAAGCATGGATATCATCAACCTGACTGAAGAAGGCCAGCGCCAGTATGGACGCAGCTATAACAACACCTTCTTTATCCAGGAACTGGACAGACGCTACGTTCTGAACGCGCGTTACACGTTCTAAGTGATGTAAAAACCTGACCGGCGCACCCGTGCCGGTCAGGCATTTCCCTGTTGTATTCAAGTCAGCATTTGCCTGTCATCACAGCTAAGGGTAGGATGCAGACTAACCGTTTCTTCTTAGCTATTTAGCGAATTTTCCTATGTCTAACATTGCCGTTTTAAACAACGTTGATCACGCTGATATCAAGATCAGTGTTAGTGACACCAACAGCACCAGTGATAACGTCAACCGTTGCCAGATCTATGCATCTGAAATCACTGAGTTACAAAAAGAATTCCCCATCCTCATTTATCGCGGCGAAGAGACTGAGTCCTTGCAGTTGCATGCTATTCTGGGGCTGGAAAAAAATGAAAACCTGTTTTTATCCGCGAGCGGATGGACAACCCGTTATGTGCCGGCATTACTGGCTCGTGGTCCGTTTAGCATTGGCTACAGCAAAAACGACAATGGCGAACCCACGGATCCTAAAATCTGCCTCGATATGGACGATGCCCGGGTAAACAGTAACGAAGGCGAAGCCGTGTTTATGCCAATGGGGGGCGAGTCCCAGTACCTGCAGTATGTCAAAAAGGCGCTGCAAACCATTGAAACCGGCGCACAGTACAACCACACCTTATTTACCTTAATTAATGAGCTGGATTTATTGGAGCCGGTGTCAATTCAGATTAAATTAAGTAATGTTGAACAGGTTAATCTGAACAACTATTACACCATTAATCAGCAAAAGCTCAGCGCCCTTGAGGGGGATCAACTCGCTAAGCTCAATCAGTACGGTATCCTTAGCTCATTATTTTTTATTCTGTCTTCAATGGGCAATTTTCAGCGTCTTATCGAGCTAAAGAACGCTAAGTCGGCAGTACTGTAATTATTTAAGGACGCATTACCATGACGGCCAATCAGGTACTTGTGTTAGAGGGCATTTCACCCGACAACATTCCTTTTGACGATCTTTTTGCGTTAAATAAACCGGTGATACTTAAAGGGCTGGTGAACAACTGGCCGCTGGTACAAGCTGGCAAACAGTCTGTTGAACAGGTCATGGCGCAGCTTACTGAAAACGATACCGGTCGGCCGTTGCTGGCCTATCGAGCGCCAGCACACATTAAATCGCGTTTTGGTTACAACGACACCTGCACGGGCTTTAACTATAGCAGCGAAAAAACGCGTCTCTCTGACGTGCTGGCACAAATCAAAGCCGGTTTCAGTGACGATGAACACGAATACCTGTATATCAACTCCTTGCGATTTGATCAGGGCCTGCCTGAATTAAGTAAAGCCAATACGCTCAATTTTTCGCATCCGGAATTCATCAATAACCAGCCGGTACCTAAAATCTGGATCGGTACGGAATCGGTGGCGGCGGCGCATTTTGATCAACCCAAAAATGTTGCCTGTTGTGTATTAGGTAAACGCCGCTTTACGCTGTTTTCGCCAGAGCAGGTAGACAATTTATACCCCGGTCCGCTGTCGCCAACGCCTGGCGGGCAGGTGGTTACCACCGCTAATCTTGATGAGCCCGACTTTGAAAAATTCCCACGCCTGAAAACCGCGCTGGAAAATGCCTGGATCGCTGATCTGGAACCCGGTGACGGACTGTATTACCCCAGTATGTGGTGGCATGAGGTCAGGGCGTTTGACCGCTTTAACGTTATGGTTAATTTCTGGTGGATGACAGCCAAACCTTATCTGGGCAACCCCATGGACCTGCTCATGCATGGCATGCTCACCCTGCGCGATAAACCGGCCGAGGAAAAAGCCGCCTGGCGTGCATTGTTTGACTATTATGTGTTTGGAGAGGGCGAAAAAGTCATCGAGCATTTGCCGGTAGAATGTCATGGTCCGCTGGCACAGATGGATGAATTATCGGCGCGCCGTTTACGCGCAATGTTACTGAATAACCTTAATCGATAAATAGGCTTAAATTAATGGCGCAAAAGAAAACCCGTGTTGTTGTAGCCGGCGGCGGCACTGCCGGATGGTTAACCGCGTTTAGTTTAGTGACCCGTTTAGGTAACGTGCTGGATATCACGTTAGTTGAGTCTGATCAGATTGGCACCGTGGGAGTAGGGGAAGCAACCATTCCTACCATGTGCAATTTTCATCAGCTGATGGGCATCAACGAACAAGAGTTTATGGCTGCGACAAACGCCACCTTTAAGCTGGGGATTCAGTTTGATAACTGGGCAAACGACGGTGACAGTTATATTCACTCTTTCGGCGAAATAGGTCAGCGTTCATGGATGGCCGAATTTCATGAATTCTGGATGGAAGCCGTGGCTAATGGTCAGCAGGATAGTCTGGAAGACTATTGCCTGGAATTAAAAGCTGCCAAAGCCAATAAGTTTGCCACTAAGATTGGTAATCGGCCGCTTAACTTTGCCTACCACCTCGACGCTACGGCTTATGCTGCTTACCTTAGAAAGAAATCAGAAGCTGCCGGTGTTACCCGTTGTGAGGGTAAAATTCAGTCGGTAGATACCGATCCTCAAAGTGGTAACCTAACCCGCCTGACGCTGGATACGGGTATTGCGATCGAAGGGGATGTGTTTATTGATTGCACCGGTTTTAGGGGGCTATTAATAGGCGAACATCTTGGTGTCGGATATGAAGACTGGAGCCACTGGCTGGCTGCCGATCGGGCGATTGCCATTCAAACCCAGTCTACCGAAGCGCCCAAACCATACACTATCGCCACGGCCCATAAAGCCGGTTGGCAGTGGCGTATTCCGCTACAGTCGCGGGTCGGTAATGGTATTGTTTACAGCAGTCGCTATTTAAGTGACGAGGATGCACTGGCAACCCTTAAGCAAAACCTCGACGGTGAAATGCTAACCGAACCCCGTTACCTTAAATTTAAGACCGGCCGACGGGAGAAAGCCTGGCATAAGAACTGTATCGCGGTTGGATTGGCCAGTGGCTTTTTAGAGCCGCTGGAATCTACCAGTATTCACCTGGTTACCACCGCGCTTATCCGCCTGATGAAGCTATTTCCGTTTAGCAATGACCACGAACTGCTGGCTGAGCAATATAATCGAGAAACGCAAAAAGAGATGGAGACCATCCGCGATTTTATTATTTTGCACTACAACCTGACGAAACGTACCGACAGTGATTTCTGGGATCATTACCGCACTATGGATATTCCGGAACCCTTAGCCCACCGAATGGCTATCTTTGCGCAAAACGGCTACGTGTGGCCCGACGATGTGGCGCTGTTCAGAGTCGATTCCTGGGTGCAGGTAATGATGGGCCAGGGCCTGATGCCAGCGCAGCATCACGGGGCCAGTCGAATGCTTCCCACCGACGGTTTAAAACAGCAACTCAGTGCTTTCAAGCAATCGGTTAATAATGCGCTGGGCCAGTTACCCGCTCATGCCGACTTTATTGCCCGGTATTGTCCGGCCGGCAAGCAGGTTAAGTAAGGGCCAGGCATGCAAAAGAATATCACCCGGGTTGTGGTTGTAGGCGGTGGTACCGCCGGTTGGCTTACCGCTGGCATTATTGCGGCCAAGAACCCTCTGGTTGGCGAGAACAGTCACACTGAAGTCATTCTGGTGGAATCGCCTGACGTTAAAAACCTTGGCGTGGGTGAGGGAACCTGGCCTACTATGCGCGACACGCTGCGGTTGCTGGGCATTGCCGAAAAGCAGTTCCTCAGTGAATGTGAGGCTAGTTTTAAGCAGGCTTCAAAGTTTGTTGGCTGGCAGCAGGGCGGTGAGGATAAGTATTACCATCCCTTTACGGCACCTGCGGGGTTTGGTGCGGTTAATCTGGTTGAGGCCTGGCACGATGAAGGCTGCCCGGGCGACTTTGAATCCTGGGTCTGTGCTCAGGGCATGGCCTGTGAGCGCTATCAGGCGCCGAAAATGCCCCAATTACCCGAATACGCTTACAATTTTAATTACGGCTACCATTTAAGCGCCGATAAATTTGTCGCGCTCCTTCATCGTCATTGCACTGAGCAACTCGGCGTACAGTATAAAAGCGCCCATGTTGCCGGGATCCAGAGTCATCCCGATGGCGCAATAGCGGCTATCGAACTGGCAGAAGGCGAGCCGTTGGCCGGTGACTTATTTATTGATTGCAGTGGATTTAGTGCGCGCTTAATCGGCCAGCATTACAACGTTCCCTTTGTTTCTAAACGGCACATTTTATTTAACGACACGGCAGTGGCAGCCCAGGTGAACCATGCCAGTGACCAAACGCCAATAGCCTCGTGTACGGTTGCTACGGCAAGACCTCACGGGTGGGTGTGGGATATCGCGTTACAGTCGCGCCGCGGTATCGGCCATGTTTTTGCCAGCGAGCTAACTACCGAGACTCAGGCTGAGGACGCATTAAGAGCTTATATCAGCAGTGATGAGTCTTTGAGCCAGAAAGCGATTATGCCGCGAACCATCCGCTTTGATCCCGGCCACCGGGCGCGATTCTGGGAACATAACTGCGTTGCAATCGGGGTATCCGCTGGTTTTGTTGAACCGCTGGAAGCCACGGCACTGGTACTGATTGAAAAGTCGGCGGAGTGGATAGCCGACCAACTGCCGCGCAGCCGGGCTGCCATGGCAGTGCTACGTAAACGCTACAATGAAATGACGGACGCACGGTGGGGCGAGATCATTGACTTCATCAAACTGCATTATGTATTAAGTGAGCGCCGCGACAGCCCCTATTGGCAGGCCCATGCCGATCCTGCTTCCTGGACAGACAGCCTCCGGGATGCTTTGCAGTTATGGCAAAGTCAGCCGCCTGGCTTGTTAGAAACCAATCTGCGCCAGGAGCTTTTCTCCTCTGCCAGTAAACAATACGTATTGTATGGCATGGGGTTTCGCTCCCATGACTGGCAGCCGGGTGGCATTACCAGTCTGCGCAAACCACTAATTGAAAGGGTGCGCCGGGAGTTTTTGCACAATGGCGATAAGCTGTTGGCGCAGTTGCCAACCAACCGGGAATATTTTAACCGGCTTAAGGCGGCTAGCGCTTAGCAATAATATAAACCGCGTGCACAATGCCCGGGATATAGCCCAGCAGCGTCAGTAAAATATTGATCCAGAATTGCGCGCCAATACCGACTTGCAGAAACACGCCCAGCGGTGGCAGTAAAATTGACAATAAAATGCGTAGAATATCCATGGTTTTCACCTTATTTGTGTAGAAAACCATGGATGTTGCAAGGGCCTTGCCAGTTAGTAGTAATTAGTGACAACAGCTGGCCTGGGAAGACTTAGTCATTTTTTGTTGCAGTGCCTGCCAGCCATTTCTAATCATTAAACCACCGAGGAGAACAGCACACAGTGCATAGATTGGTGAGATCTCTCCATGTTCGTGGGTTGACTGACCAAGCGCAATCCACGACTGCAGGGAAAACTGATCGACCAGCAGGTTTAAACCATAGCCCAGCACTATACTTGCGCTCATTACACTGGTGATATACAGAATGAGAGTTCGTTTACCCATCTCCTTGGCAATCATCCCCATGGTTGAAATATTCGTGGCCGGGCCAGCCAGTAAAAAAACCAATACGGCACCAGGAGATAATCCAGCACTTAAAAAGCCTACCGCAATAGGCGTAGATGCCGTGGCACAGATGTACATAGGAATACCAATCACTGCCATAACCAGCATGGCCACCAGACCGTCGCCCCAACTGGTAAGAAAGTCGGTGGGTACCCAGGTTTGAATTGCTGCGGCCAGCGCCAGGCCAATCAACAACCAGACGGTAATATCAATAAGTAGTTTGCCACTGGAAAATTGCCAGATAGCGGCGACTTTGTCTGTAAAGCCAGGTTTATTTGCAGGTGAGGCTGAGCTGTCTTCGCTGTCGCAGCAAGAAGATGTACTTGCTGGTGTTGCCTTTGCTTTATCAGTGCTGCAGCAGGATGCAGTGCTTACCGGCTCAGCAGGCTTGCTGCTGCAACAGGATGTCGTTGTTTCTGCTACTTTTGCTTTACTGCTACAGCAGTTTTGGGGGGCTTCGGCCGGTGTGGCAGGGGCCTCATGGGTGGTCGCTGGTGCTTCTTTATCGAACCATTTCACCATCATTCCGGCGTAGATAGCGCTGACAATGGCGCAAAATGGACGCACTATAGCGAACAGCGGGCCAAGCAACGCGTAGGAAACAGACACTGAGTCTACCCCGGTTTCCGGCGTGGAGACCAAAAATGAGACAGTCGCGGGTTTGGAGGCGCCGCTGCGGCGTAAGCCCACCGCTGCAGGAATAACCCCACATGAACAAAGAGGCAGGGGAGCGCCAATGACTGCCGCTTTACCAACTGCGCCGGTACTGGCACTGCCCATGTGTTTTTGTAACATGCTGATGGGGACCAGTTCATGCATCAGGCCGGCAACCAGTAGCCCGAGCAATAACCACGGCGCTGACTCCATAAACAGTAATAAAAAGTTTTGTGCTAACAGGGCAATATCGCTCATGATGCCTCCATGGAATCCAGTGCCTGCAGGATAGAGCAGTGCTCAGCACTCTCAGGACCGCCGCAACAGGCAGTATGCAGTGTTTTTAATGACATACGAATTTTCTCCAGCTCAGCAATCTTTTCATCTAACTCCCTCACTTTGCGTGCCGTGACCTGCTTTACCTCTTCACAGGTGTGATCGTCGGGATGCAGACGCAGTTCCAGAAGCTCGCTGATTTCATCAAGGGTAAAGCCAACGGCCTTGGCCCGCTTAATAAATTGCAGGCGGGCTAAATCGTCAGCAGAAAATAACCGGTAACCGGCATCCGAACGCTGTGATGCCTGTACCAACCCTTTGTTTTCATAAAAGCGTACGGTGTCGACAGTCAGCCCGGTGAGTGATGCCAATTGGCCAATTTTGTAATGTTTAGTCTTCATACTGGTAGTTTAAACCCTGGAGTTAGCTCCAGAGTCAAGCATAGCAAAAAAATAACCGTCATACAGTTGCGGCAACTTCCATGCTGCAGCTGATAAACGCTTGAATGGCGCTGGATGGATTATCTTTACGGGATACCAGATAGGTAGGGGCATTTGCAATGTCGCTATCTACTGGAGCTATTTTAAGCCCGCTGGTCTGATGCAGCGTCAACAATGAACGGGGCACCATGCCAATTCCCATTCCGGCGATGACACAGCCAATCATGGTAAAGTGGCTGGGGATCTCTATGACCTTTTCGCAAGTATGCCCGTGCTTTTTAAACCAGGTTTCCAGGCGGTGGCGATAGGAGCAGCCTTTCTGATAGCCAACCATGGTCAGCGAGGTCGGTAGCTCATCTATGTCCGGCCAGTCAGCCGGCATAATAAGCACTAATTCTTCATCAAAACAGGCCACGCAATGCAAACGGGGATCATCGGGTGGATCGGCAGCCATGACCACATCCAGCTCGCCATCTATCACTTTTTCAATCAGTGGCATGGATGCCCGGGTAATCAATTCTACCTGCACAGCATGATAATGCTGGTGAAAAGCCGATAGTATGTCGGGTAAGCGCGATGCGGCACTGCTTTCCATAGAGCCCAGGCGCAGTAAACCCGAAGGCTCTTTCTGGGTTAACTCCGCTATGGCACTTTTGTGTAACTGCAATATCTGATTGGCGTAGTCGAGTAGCCGAAGTCCTGCAGAGGTAACGGTGAGGCGATTATTGGTGCGCAGGAACAGCTCCACATTGAGTTCCTGTTCGAGTTTTTTGATCCGTGCTGTCACGTTTGAAGGCACGCGATGCAGTGACTCGGCCGCACGGCTAACACTGTCATGCTCAATGACGGCTTTAAAAACGGTAAGGTCGGCAATATCCATCAGTACTTCCAGGTTAAGGCGATGACTCTTTCATAAATAATGAAAGAGTTGTTCTTCAATATTCATTATAAATGAATGTTTGGGTAGCTTATACTCATCACTCATAAAATCAACGGGGATCACAACACATGAGTGACACTGGTGCACATTCGCCATCACAACCGATAACAGCAATGCCTATGGCCGGACTGGCGTATGCGCTGTGTGCAGTGATGATTTGGACCGGATTTATTTTGGTGTCCAAGGCCGGGGCCTTAGCAGCTCTGGCCACCCCGGATTTGATTATGGTGCGCTTTGGTACCGCGTTTGTATTGTTTTCTCCGTTTATCTGGCGACATCGTAACGTGATCTGCCAATGGCGTATGGCGGTGTTGGGTAGTATTGGCGGGCTCGCGTACGCCTTATCGGTGTTTACCGGTTTCGCTCATGCACCGGCTACCCATGCGGCGCTGTTACTACCAGGCCTGATGCCCATTATGATTGCGGTATTTGCTTATTTTGTTGCTGGCGAGCGGCATAAATTATCGTCCTGGCTGGGGATCGCGGTAAGCAGTCTGGGTATAGCTGCATTGTTAATCGAGACGCTGCTGGTTGATAATCGCTTTTGGTTTGGTGATATGAGCTTTATTGTTGCCTGTATGTGCTGGGGCGTGTTTACCGTTTTATTGCGGCGCTGGCAGTTTGCCCCATGGCACGCCACGCTGGGGATCATCACGGTAACGACGCTGTTGTTTACGCCCGTTTATGTATTGTGGCTACCACATAATCTCAGCGAAGCTTCCTGGCAAATGCTGGGGTTACAGGCTTTTTATCAGGGCGTAATGGCAACTACTATTCAGATGGTCCTGTATGGTCGGGCGGTACACTTAATTGGCGCGACCCGAATGGGCGGCCTGATGGCGTTAGTACCGGTTTTTGCCAGTGTTCTGGCTGTGCCGTTATTTAACGAGCAATGGACGCCAGGGCTAACCATTGCGTTATTGCTAATCCTTGCCGGTACGCTGATCAGTAATTTTCCGGTTCGGTTGGTAATCGGGAAGTGGCGCCGAAAGTCATCCTGTACGGCGTAATTTTGCGTGCAAATAAATGAAACTAAATGCATGAAAACATGATTACACGTCTTGGAAGGCTCTTGCCTGCATTGGTGTCATGCCTGGCAATGTAAGATGTTTATAGATTGTTGTCGGAGTCGCCGACAGCGACCAGAGGGTGTTGTGCGACACCCTCTGGACTCCCCGCAGCCCTTATCAGTGAAAAACGTCATCGTCCCTGACAGAACAAACCAGACCATCAATGACGGCACATCCATGTGCCGCATTGACTGAATCCTCATCCATGATGATTCTTCTGGTTTGTTATGTCTGTCAGTGACAATGACAACACTGAAGAAGGGCACACAACCTTTCTTTCTCCGATTTAAATTAATTAAAGCCTTGTTCAAGAAGAATGCAAAACCACCTTCTTTGGAAGGTGGCTTTTTTAAGTCAGTGAATATTTGTCAGCCTTTATCAGGCTAAGGGCTTACCAGCCACACTGACGGTCTTTATTTTGCTCATCGAGCCAGGTTTTAAGTGGCTGGAAGTAATTAACAATGGTGCTTGCGTCCATTTTATCCGTGCCGGTTAGCGTTTGTAGTGCTTCCTGCCAGGGTTTACTCTGTCCCATTTCCAGCATGGCATTAAGGGCTTCACCCGCTTCCTCACTGCCATAAATAGAGCAGCGGTTTAACGGACCTTCATCGCCTGCCACATCACACAACGCCTTATGGAACTGGAATTGCAGTATGTGGGCAAGGAAATAACGGGTGTACGGCACATTGGCCGGAACATGATATTTAGCGCCAGGATCAAAGGCGTTAGTATCACGAGCTACCGGCGCCATTACACCCTGATATTTCTCGCGTAAATTCCACCATAGTTCGTTGTAATCATCCGGACCGACTTCGCCGGCCATGACTTTCCAGCGCCATTGATCAACCATTAAACCAAACGGAATAAAGGCTATTTTATCCAGCGCTGTTTGTAACAGCATGCCGACGTCATTGGAAGGATCGGGGATTTCATCAATCAGACCAATTTCTTTTAAGTACTTTGGCGTAATGGACAGGGCAATGGTATCGCCAATGGCTTCATGGAAACCATCGTTTGCTGAACCGCGATACAGCAGTGGTTCCTGGTTGTAGGCGCGCTGGTAATAGTTGTGGCCCAGTTCGTGGTGAATTACGTTAAACTCTTCGCCGGTAATCTGGATACACATCTTAATGCGTAAATCGTCTTTATCGTCAACATTCCAGGCCGAAGCATGGCATTGCACATCGCGATCGGCAGGTTTGCTGAACTGAGAGCGTTCCCAGAATGTTTCTGGTAATTGTTCAAAGCCCAGTGAGGAGAAGAACGATTCAGCCTGTTTAACCATTTTAATTTCATCGTAGCCCTGATCGCGCAATGCACCGGTAACGTCAGGCACTTCCATCGGCTCATCGGGTTTTACTAAATCGTAAATATTGCCCCAGCTCTGCGCCCACATATTGCCCAGCAAATGAGCCGGAATAGGCTTATCCTGCGGCACAATATCTTCACCGTAGTAATCGCCGAGCTCAGCACGGACATGGCAGTGCAGGGCATCATACAAGGGCTTCACCTGACCCCATAAGCGGTCCAGTTCAACCGGGAAGTCATCGGCAGGCATATCATATTTGCTGCGCCATAACTCGCTGACATTAGCAAAGCCCAGTTCTGCCGCACCTTCATTAGCGATAACCACCTGTTCGGCATACAAGTCTTTCATAGGGACAGACACTTCGCGCCAGCCTTGCCAGTATTCCAGCAGCAGATCGGCTTCGCGGGAAGTCGCCATTTCTGCACTCATATCGACCAGGCCGATACAGTCTCCCTCTGAACGGCAGTACTTGCCTTTACCGTACATGCCATCGAGCTCAGAGCTTATTTGCGCCAGACGCTCAGATTTCATCGGGCTTGCCGGAGGTGGCATAGTCAGGGAAGTGCGCATGAGATCCAGTTTACGGCGCAGATCTGCATCTACTTCCACATCATTAAACTCTGCTGCCTGCTTGGCCAGCTCAGATGCACGGTTTGCATAGAGTTCAGAAATATAGGCGTTCACCGTGGCCGTATCTTCATTGATATTGGTTGCATATAACCACGCGGCCTTGGCTGCCGGTACCTGCATCTTTTCCATTTCACGCTGGGCTGATTCAACAAACATTGCCGCATCTTCGGCAGTATACATCGGCGTTGTTTCGGTGGTTTCCTGTGGTGGTTCGCTGGCTGGCTGACAACCGCTAAGAGCGGCAACCAGGCCCAGTGAAACCAAAGAAAGACGGGTCATTTTCATAATGCTTCTCTCGTTTTGGGAATAACCGCTTAATTGGGGTGACTCCCTTGTTGTTATATTGCAATGATTTGAGGCTGAAATAGCCGTACTACATAAGGTATGTACCTATTTGAGCACGCTTACCACTGTAATCACATTCCCGGCTAAAGCCAAGTGATACAGGCGGTTAGCAATAGCGATAGGGTGTAGTACAGGGATTACAGGATGATATGTAGGGAGTTGTCTAAACAGGCAAAAATGGAAATATGAATAAGGGCAGAAAATATATGCGGGGTAGGCAGATTACGCGGCAGGCGTCGCTATATTCGCTTTAAACAACACTGCTTAAATTTTTTGCCGCTACCACAAAAGCAGGGATCGTTGCGGCCCGTTTTGAGTAAGCCGGAATCGCTGTGCATGATGCCTGTGGTATAACGCCATTCATTATCTTCCATAACAAAGTCGCTGGTTTCATGCATCAGGTATGGTTTGTGGTTAACAGCGTAATAGGCTTTAAATTCTACCTGATCGGTAATCGCAGAACTTTGTTGTGCTTCGGCTGAGGGGGGGACTACTGATAAAGCCAACCACTTGGTTCCAGAAGCACTTTCTTCTAACGCTTGCTCACTTAATGAGGCTCGTTGTTTTTTTGCGTAGGTTTTTAAAATATACGCCCAGTTACTCAGGCAATATGCACTAAAGCGAGAGCGCATCAGGGCTTTTGCTGATTCTGCTATTGTTGCCCCGGTATGCTTAGGCTCACAACACTCGCTATAAGGCTTATTACTACAACAAAAACACAACACCGGCTAATCCTGTTAAATGATAATGCCAGTAGTGTAAGGCGAGACGCCGGTTTTACCAAGGGCCTTGCAGGATATTGCCGGCCACCTTGTCATTTACGGATACCGCCACTAAAGACACTGCATATTGCTCGCACAGTTGTTTAATAGAAACACGCTCTTCTGGCGTCAGAATGAGATCCTCTACATAAATAGAGCGGCACTGCCCACTGGTAATCAGGCGGCAGATCCAGGCTGGTACTTTTTCCTGGTCTGGTTTCTGTATACGAATGGCGTAGTCGACATCTTTCTGAAAAGCCACGGAATTTGATAACAAATATGACCAGCCTTTGTGCGCTGGTGCGCGTTTGGCCTCGCGCTGAGGAAATTGCAGGATGTTGCTTTCAGTCTCAAAAGTTGTGGTTGCCATAGTCATGTTTGTTTTCCCTGTTAATATATACAGTGTATGGATATACAGTAATACTGTGTAAAACAACATGCAAGAATTTTTTGCTACTTTTTTAATCGATCTTACCCGATCCTTCGCCAATGGTTACTCAAAGGTGGCGCTGTGGTGTAGATAAAAGGAGGGTTTAAAGATTATGCATGGCCGAAACGGGTAGCCGCGTTATGCTTAGTTACATTTTACTGATTGCGCTAAGGGCGATTGAACGCTTTACTTTTAGTCAGGGAAAACTAAGAAGAGTCGCATTTCATGTTTAACGTTAAACGCGTAATACTGCTGATAGCTTTGCTTATGGGCGCCTTGCTTTGTTATCAGGCAGGCTTTGCTACCGGCATTTTTGTATTGGTAATTGTGGGTATGCTACTGGAACTGGGTTTTTGGGTTGGCATTTTTAAATGGGAAAAAGCCAGACCACTCAAGCAAGTTTCCAAGCAATAGCGCTGTCTTAAAATTAATAAGGTAACCACTTAAAACGGCTGCTGACTACTTTGAAAAGTCTGGCGGTATTTCGTCGGTGATACCGACAGATATTTATTAAAATTGTGTCTTAGGGTTACAGCATTATCAAAGCCTGCTCTCCCGGCAATTTGTTCTACGGAGAGGTGAGTGGTTTCCAGCAGTTGCCGGGCTACCTCAAGCTTGCGTTCGCACAGCCATTGATGGGGGGTCATATTAAAGTGGCGAATAAAATGGCGATCCAGAGTGCGTCGGGTCATGTTGGCCTTAGCTGCCATCTGCTCCACGGTTAATCCAGACCCACTATGTTTTACCGCCCAGTCGAGTACTTTTGCCAGCGCAGCGTTCACCGGCGCCAGCGGTTTCTGTACAAATTGCGACTGGCCGCCGTCGCGGTGTGCAGGTAGCACCAGGCGTCTTGCCACCGCATTGGCATATTCATAACCAAAATCATCTCGAATAACCGCTATTCCCAGGTCAATGGCAGCGGCACTGCCTGCCGAGCAGCCAATCCGGCCGTCGTACCAGTACAAACTGTCATCCCGGTAGGTGATATGTGGAAAGCGTTGCTTAAATTGTTCGGCATAGCGCCAGTGTGTAATCGCCGTGCGTTGATTGAGCAGGCCGAGTGCCGCTAGTAAAAATGAGCCGGAGCAAAAGCTGATAATCCGGCCCCCCTGATCATAATGACGACGCACTTCACTGGCTAACAGCGGGTCGATACGCTCAACGTCCACCGGAAAACTGGGGATCACCAGCAGATGAGTGGCCGGGAGTTGCTCAACCGCAGGGCACTGAAAGGCCGTATTGCCTAAACCTTGCAGTGTTTGCCTGCCCAGTGTCACGGTTTTGGTCTGATACCAGTCTTTAAACTCCGGTCGGGGGAGGGCAAATAGCTCAGTGGCGCAGCCAAGTTCAAACAACGACAGCGTTTCACAAAGCAAAATGGTGACTTTTATCATAGGGACCCGCACTTATAACGACTAATTTGTCTAAATATTATCGATAGTGGTAATTTTAGACAGTTTTGGCGAGGCGATCCAGCAGTGATAATTAACTTTCAATTCATCAGGGAGTTTTATTATGCCATCTACTGTTATTCGCCCCAGACCTGCTGCCAGTGAGGAAGCCTTAGCCCATTTTCAGCGATTACTGAAATTTGAAACTGACTGTTGGGATGTCCACTATGCGCTGCACAACGATCTGACCGATTTTGTCTTGCTTGATGTACGCGCAGTGGAAGTGGCCCGGCAAGGCTACATTGAGGGAGCTACATTTTTGCCCCATGGGCAGATAAACGAAGAGACATTATCTGACTATCCCGCAGAAACCGTATTTGTGGTGTATTGCGCGGGGCCACATTGCAACGCTACCGAAAAAGCGGCTATCAGGCTGGCGCGCCTGGGCTGGCCGGTGAAGAAAATGATTGGCGGGGTTACCGGCTGGCTGGATGAAGGTTTTGAGTTAATCAGTGATGAATGAGCTGCTGGTAAGAGAAGCCACAGTTCATGGTATTGATAGCGTACTGCCATTAATGCAAGGGCTGGCGGCTTTTGAAGGCTATAGCGAGCAGTTTAAAGTGAACCGTAATAGCCTCGGGCAGTTGATTGAGCATAATTCTCAAGCCGGTGTACTGGTGGCTGCCGAAGATTCTGGTGAAGAGCCTTATTATGTAGCGGGCATGTTGGTTTACTTTTATCAGCCTTTTACTTACGACCTTCAGCCGTGGATGGTGATCAAAGAGTTGTTTGTTGCTGCCGAGTGCAGGGGGCGGGGCGTTGGTGAAGCATTATTTAACGCAGCCCGGGCGCACTGTATAGCTCGAGGCGGTAGCAAAATGAAATGGGAAGTATTAGCCGACAACCAGTCTGCTCAGCGGTTTTATAAACGGCTGGGCGGGCAGACAGAAAGTCGGTGGCAAATCATGTCGCTAGAGCTTTGACGGCTTGCAGCACGTTTAACCATCTGCCGGTGTCTCTATACCCGGGTGCTCCGGCAGACATGTGGTTCGCCGTTGCTGTTGGCATAAATCACTTTTTTATTACTGACCATAAATATCACCCGTTTGCTGACTTCAAAGTTTTTAAAGTCGCCACATGTGCCGGTCAGTATGGTGTTGTTGCTGAGTCTGAAATAATAGGTATATTCACCGCTGCCTGACAACAGTGAATAAGAAAGTGCTTTATCCTCACCGTCCTGGAGTTGACCAAACGACAACTCGCCATTGTTCAGGCCAATGTTGCCCTCAACGATTTCGCTGTCAGAGCTGTTCAGCAAACTGACACTCGGCGAAGTGACAACATAAATCTGATAGAGAATAATGGCGATTGCAACTACGAAGCTGAGTGCTTTTAAAGGCATAGCCACCCCCGGTCAGGTTGACAGGAGCAGAATGAAGAAAAGTGATGATTTGCCATGTTTTCAATCCGTGAAATCTGGTGAATAAATCTTGTAAATCAGGTAACGAAAATCCGTGTTACTTCAATAATATTGCAGTGATTGCCGCATAAAGCAAGTAACCCCGACTACTCAGGCTAACACATCCGGCCTCCTTGCCGTTAGGATGTGCTCTGCAATACAGACTGTAAATCTGTTATGCGCCTTGTTGGTAGCTCTGCCAGGCCTGCATTGATCCAATGAAAACATCCACGTTATCAAAACCCTGGGCCAACAGATAACTGGCTGCTACGGTAGCGCGCTTACCGCTGCCACAGGCCAGCGTATAGTGGCGGGATTTATCCAGCTGGTGGTGCATTTCCGGCAGATAGCCTAAGTAGATATGCTTAGCCTGTTTAAATTCGTTATTTTCAACCTCTTCCTGTTTACGAACATCCAGCAGTTGCCAGTTGGCTCGTGGCGCTTTAATGCGCTCATCAACCTTATCTGCGGTAACGGATTTCACATGCTGACGTTGGTACGCCTCGACAGTATCTGGCTTTGGTACCATGGTCAGGTAACCACTAATTTGTTGATAGCCCATCCGCCACAACTGTTCGGCGCTTTCGGTAGCTTGTTGATGGGAATCAGCTACCAGTGCGATAGGGGTGGAATAGTCAAGAAACCAGCCGCCATACGCGCTGAGTAAACCGCCCGGCAGATTAAGACTACCGGGATAGTGACAGTCGCGAAACTGAGCATGACTTCTCACATCAATGAGTATACCGGGACGTTCGGCGCTTTTCTGCCAGGCAGGCAGGGCATCCGGCGCCAATTTCTGACAAGCCACTGCCGGTATAGGCGTATCCATCCCGGTAACATTAGACTGCTCCATCTTGCTGAAGTAGGGAGCAATATAATGGTTCTCTTTTAACTTACGCTCTATAAATGCTTTTTTAGAGGTGCACTGGTAGCCCGGGTTTTGCCGTTTCTCTATCCCTATGGTGGTAAACTCACGCGCTGCCATGCCTGAACCACACACCGAGCCGGCGCCGTGAGCGGGGTATACAATAATATCGTCACCCAGGTTGGCCAGCGTTTGCAGGCTGTCATAAAGCTGGCCCGCCATTTTTTCCTTTTCCTCAGGGTAAAAGTCCGTGCGGCCAACTTCACTGACAAATAAGGTATCGCCGGTAAATACACCAATGGGCTGACCATCCTGTTCGTTGTCGATAGCCAACACACAAATACTGTCTTTGGTATGGCCGGGCGTTGCAATGACCTCGAGTGTCCATTTACCAATCTCAAATTTATCGCCATTAACGGTCTTGTGGGCATATTCGATAGGCTCGTCAGCGTCTTTACCATGGTAAATTTCAGCACCGGTCTGGTTGGCCAGAGCTACGGCGCCAGAGATAAAGTCTTCATTGCGGTGGGTTTCGATAATGGTAGTGATCCGGCACTCATGCTTTCCGGCAAGGGCGAGGTAATGTTGCGTATCTAACTGAGGATCAATCACACAGGCTTCACCATCACTGCCAATCAGGTAGGAAAGGTGGGCAATGCCCGGTGTTTTAACAGATTCAAAAAACATAGGTTAACTCCACTTTGGTGTTGTGCCGCGCACAACGTGAATGTATTCACTTCACCATAAGCTTTCAAATGTCATGCCGAATAAAAAGTTATTTTAAAACAGGGTATTAAAGGTTATCGCTACAAAAATTTTCAGCAACGAAAGAAATATTCACTTAATCCTATATAAAATTTACATACTGCTGAGGTGTCAGCGTGCGCGTCGCAGACGCTGTTTCAGGTATTGCAGTCTGGGAAGCAAAATCAGCAAGGCGATTACCCAGTAAATCAAAGGTTCCTGCAAGCCGGTTTTGCGTGACCAGCTAAAATGTAACAGGGCCAGAAAAACAACAAGGTAGATTGTGTTATGCAGGGGTTGCCAGCGTTTGCCAAGACGTTGCCTGACTTTATTAGGCGAGGTAATGGTTAAAGCAGCCAGCAGTAATAAGGCAACCATGCCTATGGTAATGTACGGCCGTTTAATAATTTCACCCACCACCAACGACCAGTCAAACTGTAACTCAAAGCTGATATATGTCAGCAGATGGATAGCAGCGTAAACGAACACATAGACGCCCAGCATTCGCCTGAAACGCATTAAAACCGGGGCGGGAAGGTAGCGGGCAGTCGGACTGATAAGCAGGGTGATCAGTAGCAGGTTTAAGGCGCCGATACCGGTAAAATGAATCAGCGCTTTCACCGGGTCAGCCCCCAGGTTATCGGTGACACCCAGATAAAAAGTGAAAATCACCCAACCGAGGATCAACAGGTGCAATAACGTTTTGCCCAGCGTGATTTGCCGGGCAGATAATCTTAACGGTTTATTCAGTAACTTCATCAAATACTAATAGTAGCGGGTGAGATCCATATTGGAATACAACGGGGCGACTTCCTGATAGCCGTTAAACATCTCGGTATCGATACGGTTCTGTGAAAACAGGCCGCCTTTAGTGATCCGTCGTTCACTGGCCTGACTCCAGCGTGGGTGAGCAACATTCGGGTTCACGTTGGCATAAAAGCCATACTCGTGGGCTGCCAGGCGATTCCAGGTAGTCGGCGGCTCCTGATCGGTGAGAGTAATGCGCACCACTGATTTAATACTTTTAAAGCCATATTTCCATGGCACTACCAACCGAATTGGCGCGCCGTTCTGCGGTGGCAGGGTTTTACCATACACGCCAACCGACATCAGGGATAGCGGGTGCATGGCTTCATCCAGACGCAGGCCTTCCACATAAGGGTAGTCGATACCACCACCCATAAACGGGTTGCGTTGACCCGGCATCTGTTTCGGATCGAACAGGGTTTTAAACGCAACATATTTAGCCGAACCGAGCGGATCAGCCAGCTTGAGTAGTTTATTTAATTCAAAACCCAGCCAGGGGATCACCATCGACCAGGCCTCAACGCATCTTAACCGGTACACCCGTTCCTCTAATGGAAATTTATTGAGGATATCGTCATAGCTCAGGGTAATGGGGTTGCGAACCATACCGTCAATTTTCAGTGACCACGGGTCAACCTGAAAGTCCTGGGCATTTTCTGCCGGATCGTCTTTACTGGTGCCGAACTCATAAAAGTTGTTGTATGAGGTGACTTTTGCATAAGGCGTCATGGTTTCGTCGGTAGACAGGCTGTCGTTGCGGGTAAAATCCAGCGGTTTGGCCTTGAATGCTGGCTTGTCATCATCGTCATCAAACCAGCCACGAGCTGTTGCTGAACCGCTTAACAGCGCGCCAGCACCAACAAACCCCATGGATTTGAGCAATCTGCGCCGCGATGAGAACACTGATTCGTCGGTAATTTCGTGACTTTTAAAAGTTTGAGATGGTTTAAATCGTTTAGTCATAATACCTGATTTGCGAAAACTAATACCTCTGGTTACGTACTAAGACCGCATTAAGCACAAAAAAATTTCATCCCCGCCGGATAGTATTAGTCGCAGCGCCGGCGGCTCACGCTACCCCCTACAAGTTGGCAAGATATTTGTAACATTGTTGGTTCAATGCCTAAAACCACAGAATATTGACACTTATGAGATTACCGACAAAAAGCCTGATCGCTAAAATTGAAGCCTTGTCTGCGCAAATGAATCCTGAGCAATTAAAAGACTTTCTGGATGTGCTGGATTCCATGGCTGTAATGGTGGAAGACGCCAAAGCAATGCCGACCTCTGCAGAAGCCAGCGAGTTAAACGCGGTAAAACTGGCCCTGCATTAATATGTAGCCTGCCTCTGCTGCTGATTGCTTACAGGTAGGCAAGCGTATTAAACATCCGTTCAGGCGTTTACAATGACAAAGTATCGAGTACACCACCGCGCTTAGGCACAAACATATTGGAATAGAGACGGGCGGCGAATTCGTCGGTCATGCCTGAAATATAATCGGCAATCACGCGGTGACCGTTGCCTTGCTCCTCGGCCTGTAACCAACGACTGCGGGTGTTTTCCGGTAGCAGGCGGGTGGGATCTGAGCTGAATGCCTCAAAAAGCTCCATCACTACCTGCTGGCCTTTATATTCCAGTAATTGCACTTCAGGTTTGCGAATGACCTTGCGATATACAAATTGTTTAAACAGGGCCAGGGCTTCACTGTGGTGGTGAGGAAGAACCGCCTGATAACACAACAAGGGGTGAGTAAACTGCGGGTTTTCCTCGATGCGGATTGCGGTAATAAAGCAGTTAACCAGTGCGCCAATAGCGTTTTTGCGCTCAAACTGTTCAATGCTGAATAAGCGGTCACCGAGTTTACTGATAGCATCAGACAGCCACGACACTTTGAGTTCAATCAACGGCTTTTCCAGCTCTTCACTGAATTCGGCGCGCTTAACCATCCCCATCACAATGGCATCTTCCAGATCGTGAATACCATAAGCAATATCGTCGGCCAGCTCCATCACACTGCAATCAAAGGACTTATGACTGGTTTTACCGTGCTTACCGGCACTTTGATTAAATGCCATAAAAGCGTCGCGTTCTTCTGGTTTTAACGGAGCGAGTAACCAGTCAAACAGATTTTCATCACAGCGAAACAGCCCTTTAGGCGGGTGCCAGTTTTCGGCTTTCACCTGACGCATGCGTAAATCATCTGCCGGCACAATATCCTGATTGGTCAGCGTATCGATAAAATTGGGGTATTTCACCAGGCCCAGAACACTACGACGGCTCAGGTTCATGCCGTGTTCTGCGGTATAGGGCTCCAGCCGGGTAACAATGCGAAACGTCTGGCCATTGCCTTCAAATCCGCCGTGCTGGTGCATCATGTAATGCAGTGCTATTTCACCGCCATGGCCAAACGGCGGGTGACCAATGTCATGGGCCAGACAAAGAGTTTCAATTAAATAGGGATCGAGACTGACATATTCGGTTAAGCGGGGAAATTTGCCTTGCAGCTGTGCGGTAATGCCGGTGCCAATCTGCGCCGCTTCCAGTGAATGGGTGAGGCGGGTACGGTAGAAATCACTTAATCCCACCCCCAGTACCTGTGTTTTGGCCTGTAAACGGCGAAAGGCCGCTGAGTGGAGTACCCGCGCTTTATCACGCTGAAAAGGCGAACGATGATCGCCGTCTCTTGCCTGAGTGCGGGGTAACCGACGTTCGGACCAGATGGATTGCCGATCGGATTGCATACAGACTGACTCCTTTATTACTCGCCGTGATCTTCCTGAGTGATTTCATCCAGACTCAGAGAGAAGCTGGGCACGTACTGTTTTAAAAAATAATCCACTTCGTCTGAATGGTAGTCTTTGAGCATTTTATCAAGGCGCTTTTTGGCAAGCGTGAACTCACGGTTACCGGCGCTGAGCTCCTCAAGCGTTTTCAGGTAGGCACAAATAACGTCGGCGGCTTTTACAATAAAGGCTTCGTCTTCGCCGTGTTTGTCACCGCTGATTAATTCGGCGTAATCTTCGCGAAAGGGCTCAGGGGCCATATCGATAAGCTTCTGCTCGGCGATTTTCTCAATCTTTTTATACTCTTCCTTGATGGCCGGGTTGTAGTACTTAACCGGCGTAGGCAGATCGCCGGTAAGCACTTCAGACACATCATGGAACATCGCCAGGGTGGCAATCCGGTCGGGATTGAGCTGACCATCAAAAAAGCGATTACGAATAAGCGCCAGGGCATGGGCAACCATAGCCACCTGCAGGCTGTGCTCCTGAACATTTTCAATACGCACATTATGCATCAGCGGCCAGCGGTGAATCAGTTTCATCCTGGCCAGGTGGGCAAAGAAATGGCTGTTTTCAGCCATTACTTTTTACCTTTCTGGCGGTAGCCATTAAAGAAGTTTTCAATGCGATCCATGGCCGGGCCTAAAATATCGCTGTGCGGTAAAAATACCAGACGGAAATAAATGCCTTCGTTTAAGTTGAAGGCACGGCCGTGAACCAGCAGGATTTTTTCGCTGCTGAGCAGGTCGAGGATCATTTGTTCGTCGTTGGCGATATTAAACTTCTCAGCATCGACCTTAGCAAAACAGTACATGGCGCCATTCGGCGGCACACAGGTGATGCCGTCGATGTCATTCAGACGACGGGCCGCCAAATCCCGCTGTAATTGCAGTCGGCCGCCGGGTTTGACTAAATCGTTGATGCTCTGATAGCCGCCAAGCGCTGTTTGTATAGCGCTCTGGCAGGGCACGTTGGCGCACATCCGCATGGATGACAGAATATTCAGCCCTTCAATATAGTGTTTAGCCAGGCGTTTATTACCGGATACCACCAGCCAGCCGGCACGGAAGCCCGCCACGCGGTAGTTTTTGGATAAACCGCTAAACGTCACAAAAAACACGTCATCGGCCAGTGAGGCTATGCACGTGTGCTTGGCATCGTTATACAGAATCTTGTCGTAGATTTCGTCGGAATACACCACCAGCTCATGCTCGCGGGCTAAATCAACAATTTGTTGCAGTAATTCTTTGCTGTACACGGCCCCGGTGGGGTTATTCGGGTTGATCAGTACGATGGCTTTGGTTTTCTTGGTGATCTTACTTTTGATGTCATCAATATCGGGAAACCAGCCAGCCTGTTCGTCACAGCGGTAATGCACCGGGGTACCGGAAGATAAGCTTACCGCAGCCGTCCATAGCGGGTAATCCGGGCTGGGTAACAATACTTCGTCGCCCATATTAAGCAGCGCCTGCATGGCAATCATGATCATTTCACTCACGCCATTACCAATAAACACATCATCAACCTGGATGTTGCGAATGTTCATTTGCTGGTAGTACTGCATTACTGCAACACGGGCCGCGTAAATACCGGTAGAGTCAGAATAGCCTTGTGAGGTTGGCAGGTTATGAATGACGTCCTTAAGGATATCGTCGGGGGCATCAAATCCAAACGGGGCAGGGTTGCCAATATTCAGTTTGAGAATACGATGGCCTTCATCTTCCATCTTGCGAGCCTGCGCGGCGATCGGACCGCGAATGTCATAACATACGTTATCTAACTTGTGCGAACTGTGTACCGGTTTCATCTTAAACTACTTAAATTACGGGGCTTTCAGGGTATCGCATCGGGCTATACGCTGTTAAGCAAATTTTGCGCTTTAGCGCAAATATATTGCATAAACTGTTACAAAAACCGACTTGAGACAGTAAAAAGGAAGGGCTATAACTCAAAATAGTGCTTTTAGAGAATAAGTTTGCTTTTTGCAGGGTGTCCGCATGCGCCATTCAGATGTAGTTGTAGATCACAGCGCCGGGGTAGAACATTACCCGGGCGAGAGCAGGGTGTCGGTAAAACCTGTTGATGGTGCCATGGTTTGCTGTGGTATTTATGGCGTTTTCGAACACACGGGTATGTGGGTTGATGGGCACATTATTGAACTGCATGGCAGTGGATTGGTGAAAGCCGTGTCGCCTCAGCGTTTTTTAAACGACCGCAGTGGCGAGCACATTTATATGCTCTGCGATAAAGATCTGCAACCGCTGGTAGCCGATGGCTCCGCCGAGCGTGCCGTATCGCGCATCTTTACTTATATTGAATACCATCCCTGGGGCAATAATTGTCATCGTTTCACTTTTGATGTGGCCACCGGGCAAAAAAGCGCAGTATGTAGTTTTTACGATTTTAATGTGGCGGTGAATCGCTACTTTCACCGTCGCCTTTACTGGCAACCGGTCAGTATCCCTCGTATATATTAATATTTAATATTTTTATTGTTAATAAATTGTGAACTTTAGTAATTGGATCTATCGTATATATAACGGTGGGGAAGATTCTGCAGTAAGTAGCACCGGTTCGCTCAGAAGATCGGTAAATATCGTGGATAAGTGAATGTTCCCCTGTTTTGCGCTTAACAGTAACAACTGAGGGAAGTGAATTTATGTCACAACACTTTAAAGAAACACCCCAGAACGCTATCACCGACAGCGGTATCGCCAGGGTCATTCCCTGTAAAGAGCTCGATGTCGGCGATCCCATTAAATGGTTGTCTCTGGGCTTTCAGGATTTATTAAAAACCCCGTTATTGTCCGTTTTCTATGGTTTATTATTCGCCGTCATTCCCTGGTTAATCTCCTTTTTAGTGGCGATGACCGGCTGGCACCTGATTATTTTGCCCTCGATAGTGTGCTTTATGCTGATTGGTCCGTTTCTGGCAGCGGGCTTGTACGATATAAGCTGGGAACATGAAAAAGGCCATAAGCCCACTTTATCGCATTCGCTACGTGCCATGCGCCGTAATGCGGTGAACGAGTGGGGATTTGGCATTTTGCTGATGATCCTGATGATCTTCTGGTTACGTGTTGCCTCCCTGATCCATGCACTGTATCCGCAGCATCAGATTGAGAGTCTGGAAAGCTTAATGCCTTTCCTTATTCTTGGAACCGGCGTAGGCGCAGTGTTCTGTATCGGTATGTTTTTTGTTACCGCATTTACTCAGCCCATTCTGCTGGAGCGGAAAGTTGATTTAGCCACTGCTGTGATGACCAGCATTAATGCTGTATGGGTGAATAAGGTACCGATGTTTATCTGGGCTGGTATCATTTTCTCCATCGTTGCCATTGGCTTTGTTACCGGGTTTATCGGCTTCATTGTATTAATGCCATTACTTGGCTATGCCTCCTGGCATGGTTACATTGATGCCATCGAAACCAAGCGGGAACGTGAATACGTTTAATCCGGCTCTCGACCTCTCCTTCATAACCTACGGGTAGTCGGGCATATAGTCTGGCTACCCTTTTTTCTGCTTTTAACCTTGCCCCGCAACCAATTTATCTTTAATTGAAATCATTACGGGCGCTGATGAATCTTCTTTCTGATGACGATTGTCGTTCTGTCTGACTTTCAAAATAGCCAAATTTTCATCGTTTTTACATTATTTCTGTAATTAAATTACAGGTTAAGTGAGCTCTAAGAGCCGTTTTATCAACTTAAGTTGTATAAATTTGTGAATAACTGGCTGAATCAAGCTAAAAACTTTCAGAATTGAAGGTGTTTTTTAGAACTTTTTTATATCTAAAGTTTAATAGATATTCTGAATGGTAATATTTATTTAAAAAATACCCTTTAAAAACAAAGGTGTAAGTTGTTAATTGGCTATTAACATTATAATTTACGCTATTTTCACCATACCTATACAATAATAAAACAGTAATTTTCTTTCAGATGGGGCATAAATATAGTGCACCAACGAGAAACGCTCAGCGCAAATCGTTGGGCTGACACCAGAACTGATAAACAGCAATTTCGCTCTACAGCTTCCGGTGGATACCAAGATAATATGAGAGGAAATTTAAATGACTAAAGTAATCAAATCAACAATCGCTGCTGCAGTATTAGCAGTAATGGGTGTATCAACTGCTTCTGCTGACGTAACTGCTGAAGGTGTTCGTTTTACAGGTGATACTGAGTTCGCTGGTTTTTGTAAAGCGGTAGTAAAAGATGACGTTCGCCTGCTGCGTTCTTCTGTATCACGTAACATCGGTCTGATTGGTGCGAGCCAGCGTGAAGTACTGAAAGTAGTTAGTGCAAAAGACGGTGTAACTTGTAATGGTGTATCTCTGGTTGAGTTTTCTCAGTCTCGTGACGCATCAAACGTCTATCAATTCCTGACTGCACGCAGCTAATCGTGCCGGGAATCAGTAAACGGGAACCGCAGTGGTCAAAAAACCGAGTTCCCGTTTAACTCCTTCCTTCTCAGGCGCTTTATCCTTAAGCCCTAATCCAACGACTCACCTGTACTTTCGAGCGGAAAATCATTTTGCTCACCCGATAACGTAACTTCAGTAACAGTACATAAGCCAATGGAACCAGAAACAGACTGGTTAGTGTGGAGAACACTAAGCCGCCAATAATGGCTATTGCCATGGGCGAGTAGGCCGGGCCGTCGCCACCAATACGGGTGCTGCCCATTGCCAGAGGTACCAGACCCAGTACCGTGGTGGAAACCGTCATCAGAATTGGCCGGATCCGCGAGCTGCATCCATCTACTATAGCGGTAATTAAGGCTTCGCCTTCGCCAATCAACTGGTTAATTCTATCTACCAGCACAATACCGTTGTTTACCACTATTCCCATCAGGATCAGCATGCCTATCATGCCCATTACCGACATAGAAGTGCCCGTGATCATAAAGGCCCAGAATACGCCAGTAATACTAAACAGCAGTGACGTAATAACGGCGGTTGGTAGCAGCAAGGATTCAAACAGCGCTGCCATAACAATGTAGATCATGCACACAGCCAGCAACATATTCATTTGCATTACCGCAAAGGCTTCGTCCTGACGACGGAAGCCGCCGTCCAGCGTCCAGCTATAGCCAGAGGGCAGGCTCATGTACTGCATGGCGGCCTCAATTCGTTCGCGGGCCTGTTCCATAGTGGTGCCTTCTTCCAGATTGGCACCCACTGACAGGGCGGTTTGACGATAATAGCGATTTATTTGCGCCAGTTGCGGCATAACCGAAATGTCGGCCACCATGTCCAGGGTGATATTACGGCCCGAATTGTTGGTTAAATTAAGGTTTTGCAGTGCATTAAGTGATTCTTGCACCGATTTACCATACATGAGTTTGACATTGACCTCGCCGGCTTCACCGTAGCGGAAGGTGCGCAGGTTATTACCGCGCAGGGCAGTCGCTACCAGACCTGACACCTGCTGAGTGGTGAGGCCCAGCTGATAAGCTTTGTCGCGGTCGATACGGATCTGCAGTTCCTGGCGTTCGCTACCAACGTCGGCGCGCACATCAGTTAAGCCATCAACGTTGTCCAGCACTTCTACCACACGGTTGGCGATCACTCTGAGCTGATCAGAAGATTCGCCAAGCAGGGTGAGTCTGACCCCACCGCCATTGCCTTCGTTCCAGCGGAAAGACGGTTTAGCCCGGACAAACTTCGGCATATTCTCAAGTATCAGGCGTTTAATTTCGCTTACCGGTACCGGTAAATCATCCTGCAGGGTGATACCAGATGTTGCCTGGCCAGCTTCGTAATAGGTATACACCTGTTTTATGTAGAACTTTTCCTGATTGTCGTAGAGATAAGCTTCCATTTTATCAACGGTTTTCTCTACTTCTTCCAGAGTGTAATTCTGGCTGATGTGATAGTTCAGCCAGACTCGGGAGCGGTTATCATTCCCTTCATCATCGTTGGAAATAACGCCCAGCGGAATAGCCGTACTGGCCAGAATAGCTAACGCAATAACTGAGGTTTTGCCCTGATTATGCATGGCCCAGTTTAAGATTTTGCGATAACGCTTAATATACCCTGCAGGCTTTGCATGGTGAGCGGCAGGCGGCTTAACCTTTGAGGCCAGCAGGGGGATCAGCGTTTGTGCAATCAGTAGTGAGGCAAACAGCGAGATACAAATGGCAATGGCCACGTGCTCCAGAAACACGGTGACATCAATCTTAACGCCCACAATATTGGGTAAAAAGACGATAGCCGTTGTAGTGGTACCGGCGATGACAGCCAGACTCACCTTGCCAACGCCTAATTTGGTAGCCTGTTTCGCATCGGCATGGGTGGCCCGCTGCTGAAAAATACTCTCAGTGATTACTACCGCATTGTCTACCAGCATACCTACCGCCAGCATCAGGCCCATCAGCGACAGGATATTCAGCGAGTACCCCAGCAAATACATGACGCCCAGGGTAATACAGATAGAAAACGGCACAGACAGCACAACCAACAGGGTGGTTGTGAGTTGCCGCAGGAATAAATACAACACCACAACCGAGAGTAGCGCACCAAATAAACCCGCTTCCACCAGATTTGATAACGATGAGGTGACACTTTCGGCCACGTCATCCATTACGTACAGGTTAATGCCGTTAAAAGCCGGATCCTGTTTGGTTTTTTCAACCACCGCCATTACCTGTTCACTGACTTCTACCAGGTTACTGCCTGATTCACGGAAGATATTCAGACCCACCGCATAGGCGCGGTCGAGGTGGCGGCCATTGTTACGCTCAGGTGTTTCATAATCCACCGTGGCAATATCTTTAAGCATGATCCCCGGTGCAACATAGAGCTGCTGGATATCGCGCATATCAGAGAACTGGCCCTGGGGATTAACAATAAACTTCTGGTCGTTGGCAAAAAAGTGCCCGGCCGTCATCGAGAAGTTGGCTTCCCGCAACCGTCTGCCCAGTTCGTTGGTGTCGATATGCAGTGAAGTAATGCGTTCCGGGATAAGGCGAATACTGATTTGTTTTTTCTCAACACCATACAATTCAACCCGGGAGACACCCTGAACCCGCTCGATTTCGCCTTTTAAATTGCGGTCGAGCAGATCGTAGGCGTTCGACAGATCGCGTTCGCTGGAGACCCGCAGCTGGAAAATCGGCATGTCGTTGGTATTAAATTTAAACACCATCACGCGCTCAACATCATCGGGCAGTTCGTCGCGAATAGCATCAATTTTTTCCCGGGCCTCGATGCTTTTGGCTTTAATGTTGGCGTCCCAGTCAAATTCCACAAACACTTCAGCGCGGTTTTCAAACGAGGTTGCCCGTAGCCGTTTGATGCCGGACATGGTGGCAATCGCTTCTTCCACCGGACGGGTGATCATGCGCTCTATTTCGGCCGGAGTGGCGTCGCGATAGGGCACCTGTACTACCATTTGCGGGATATCAATGCCGGGAAATTTCTCCAGCGGTAACAAGCGTCCTGCAGCGATGCCGAAAATCAGCATCGACAGGAAACACATACAGATAGTGACCGGTTTGCGCAGGGCAAAGCTGGTCAGAGTGGCGCCAGCCTGAGCAAACTTATCCATAAACTTTGTCTCCGGCAGTGTCGCTCGCCGTTACGGCAAACTGTTTGCGGTCGAACAGTGAGTAAATCACCGGTAACAGAATAAGGGTCAGCAAGGTAGAGAACAGTAAACCAAAGATTACGGTGATGGCCATAGGCGTGCGCACCTCGGCACCTTCACCAAAGCCAATGGCCATGGGCAGCAGGCCAAGAATAGTGGTCAGCGTGGTCATGATAATGGGACGTAAGCGGCTGTTAGCGGCATCGATGATGGCGCTATGTTTATCCTGACCCTGTTCACGTAACTGATTGATGCGATCTATCAGTACAATGGCGTTATTAACCACGATACCGCAGAGCATTATTAATCCGATAAACACCACCACACTAACGTTGGTGTTGGTGAGCAGCAGACCATAAATAGCGCCGGCTACGGCCATGGGAATGGCAAATAAAATCAGCAGCGGGTGACCCAGTGATTCAAACTGTGAAGCCATTACCAGATACACCATAAAGATAGCCAGCGCCAGGGCCAGCATCAGCGAGTCAAAACTTTGCTGCATGTCTTCGCTCTGACCGGCAATGGTTGCCCGCAACTGCGGCAGCAGGGCAATTTCACGGATAATTTGTTCTGCTTCAGTCACGCCCTGAGCCAAATCACCATAGCGCAGATTGGCTTCCAGCAATGCTACACGTTGCTGGCCTACCCGGGTGATCTCACTGGGACCGTTACTCACAAAGACTTCAGCCACAGCATGTAAGGGCACGGGTTGTTCTGCGCCCGGATTAATGATGATTTGGCTGATATCGTCAATCTGGTCGCGTTGTGTATCGGCAGTGCGTACCAGAATATCCACTTTACGGTCGCGCATACTGTACTGGGTTGCTACTTCACCGCCAATTTGTGCGGCTACCAGCTTGGCGGCGGTAGACGCATCCAACTCCAGGCGGGCAAGGGCCGCGTGATTGAAGTTAATTTTAAGTTCAGGGTTACCGACCCGCAGACTGCTGGTTACATCGGCAAAACGGCTGCTGCCTTCCAGTGCCTGCTTCAACGAGTCGGCACTGCGCTGGAGCAGCGCTAAATCATAACCTTGCAGTTCAATCTGTATCGGTGCCGCAAAGGTAAATAATTCCGGGTAACCAAACTTGCTCTGCACACCGGCCTGTTTAGCCAGGTATTCACGTAATGACTCTTTAACCCGGGCTTCATCGGCATCGCTGGCCTGTTTATCCAGTACTACGTTAAGTTTGCCCCAGTGATCGCCTCCCTGTGATGGCCCAGCACTTATAAGACTGCCGGTACCGGCCAGTGAATAGGTACGATCAACATCAGGCAAGGATTCGGTATAGAGCGCCAAACGGGTCAGTAAGTCGTCGGTTTGCTCAACACGTGAGCCTGCCGGCAGGGTGACTTCAATGAAAAATTCACCCTGTGACATGCGTGGAATAAGCTCCATGCCTAATCGAGGGATGAGCATAAACGCCGACGCGGTAACGGCAACAGCCACGCCCAGCACCAACCAGCGGGTGCGCAGGGCAGCTTTCAGGCTGACATTATAGAGCTTCTCTATACCGTTAAAGGCCAGGCCAAATAGGCCGGTGAGTGGCTTAAAAATAAACGACAGAGCGGTGCTGATAGCGCGCCACACTGTAATAAGCAGGGTCGTAACCAGCATGGGAATGATCCCGAATACCAGCTTAACCAGCATGCGTAGCGGCCAGGTAATGTAAAACACGATCTTGCGCCAGCCTTCAGGGCGGCCAGCAGGTGTCGGCTCCAGCGCATCCTGCTCAGTGAAACTGTCTTCACGGTGGGCTTTGGCGGCCAGTGCCGGGATCACCGTCAGGGCCACAATCAGTGAGGCTATTAGGGCAAACGAAACGGTCATGGCCTGGTCGCTGAATAACTGACCGGCAATGCCTTCGACAAAAATAAGCGGTACAAATACTGCCAGGGTAGTGAGCGTGGAGGCTAAAATGGCACTGGAGACTTCCTTGGTGCCTTCGGTCGCCGCCGTCGCAGCGCTCATCAGGCCCTTGCCGCGCTGTTTGTGTTTGTCGATATTTTCCAGTACCACGATACTGTTATCCACTAACAAACCTACCGCCAGAGCAATACCACCGAGGCTCATAATGTTAAGGCTGATATCGTTTCCGTACATCAGGTTAAATGTGGCGATAACCGATAGCGGAATCGATACTGAGATGATCAGCGTTGGCCAGAAATCCTTAAGGAACAGGTAAAGAATGATCATGGCAAGGATGCCGCCGATAATGGCAGACGATTTTACATCTTCGATGGCTTGTTTAATAAACTCACTCTGATCGTACACTTTATCCAGCGCATAGTCAGAAGGCAGCTGATTTTGGATCCGCTCAAGGGCAATCCCTACCTGACGTGCTACGTCTACTGAGTTGGCGTCACCTTCTTTGTATATGGCAATCTCAGCGCCTTCCTTGCCGTTAAACCGACTAATGGCATCCCGTTCCTTATAGGTATTCTGAATGGTAGCCACATCGCGCAGGCGAATAGACTTGCCGTTACGGTTGGCTATATACAGCTCACCAATCTCATTGAGACCGGTAAACTGGTTCAGGGTACGCACCAGAAACGCCTGATTGCCGTTATCAATGCGACCGCCTGCGGTGTTGAGGTTTTCCTCTTTAAGACGAGTGATAATGGTGTTGATACTGATATTTAACTGGCTGACACGGCGCTGGTCCACCAGTACCTGAATTTCGTTTTCCAGGGCACCACCAATTTTTACCGAAGCAACGCCTTCAATGGACTCCAGTTGACGCTTAATCTGCTCATCGGCATAAATACGTAACGACTTCATGGCTTCAACGGAAGGATCCGGCGTATTGAAGCTCAGGCCATAGCGCAAAATAGGATCGAGGCTGGGGTTAAAGCGCAATAAACGGGGTTTATCGACATCCAGTGGTAGTTGCAGGATATCCAGTTTTTCCCGCACTTCCAGGCTGGCGAAATCCATGGCAGTGCCCCAGGCGAATTCCAGCACAACGTCTGACTGGCCAGGCCGTGAAATAGATTTAACGGTGCGCACGCCTTTAACGGTGCCAATGGTTTCTTCGATGGGTTTGGATACCAGCTGTTCTACCTCAGCAGGCGCCGCACCGGTGTAGTCGGTACGAATTGTCAGAGTCGGGTAGGCCAGTTCGGGTAACAGGTTTACCGATAACCGGCCTAAAGAGACCATGCCAAATAACAGCACGGCGAGTGTGAACATAGCAATCGCGACAGGGCGCTTTACCGCAATATCAACAAGTTGCATAACAATCTCCTGGCGGCTATCAGCTGTTTACAATTTCAACTGGTGACGCATCTTTCAGATTGTGATGCCCGACGGTAACAACGGTTTCTGAACCAGTAAGGCCGTTGGTAATTTCGATAAATTCACCGTTTTCAAAGCCGGTGGTTACATCTAGCTTTTTCGCTACGCCTTCTTCCACCACAAACACACTGGTTTGGTCGTCGATGGTTAGCAGCGCTTTACGGGGTAATAAGGTCGCATTCGCGTGAGTATCGTAATCTATAGAGACTTCAGAAAACATACCTGCTTTCAGGCGGCCGTTAGTATTAGGAACGGTGAGGGTAACTTTAAAGGTGCCGGTGGTCGCATCAACTACCGGGCTGATCCGTTCTACATAGCCAGTTACCGTGGCGTTACCCAGCGCTGCAATTTTCAGGCTGGCATTTTGTTTTGCCGCAATGGAGGCCATTTCGCTTTCAGGCAGGTAAACAATTCCCTGTAAGGCTTTTTGCTGAACGATATGGAACATTCTTTCGCGCTGGAAAGACTCGGTGAGGTTACCCACCTTGGCATTACGTTCGGCAATGTAACCGCTGATGGGGGCGGTGATGGTAGTTTCTTTCAGATCCAGTTCGGCCAGTGCCAGCACGGCTTTGGCTGCTTCGTACTGGGCGGTGAGCTTATCAAAGGTGTCGTCGCTCACCAGCTTGCTGGAATACACTTTCTTAATTTTGCTTAATTCTTTTTCGATACCGGTGAGATCGGCACGGGCTTTACTCAGGTTTAACTCGTAACGTTTTTTGTCGAGCTGGGCAAGTACCTGACCCTTTTCGACATAATCGCCTTCTTCGACAAAAATGTGCTCAACAATACCTGACGCCCGGGCGACTACAAACGCTTCTTCTTTGGCTTCTAAGATGGCCGTGGTCTGATAGCTCGATGAGATATCGCCCATGGTCACAGGCGTGGCTTCTACGGGGATGCTGACAACCACTTCTTCTTTTTGCTCAGCTTTGGTGTCGGTGGCCTCGGCGTTAATACAACCGGTTAAGGTCACGCTACTGGCCAGCAGGCCGGCAATGAGTAATGAGCTGATGTTGCGGTGGGTTTTTACGTGTTCCATCGTTTTACCTTGAAAGTATATAGTTATATACGCCTAACAGCATTCGCTGTGCCAAATTGTTAAGTAAAGTATAAATCCCTACAAAACAATAAATTAGCGAGCAGATGTATCTTTGTGTAAGCAATTGTATCAATTTGGTGTGGCGGTAATGGCTAACTGTTGAGTGAATTGGTTATATGTTGAGGATTTTGACTATTTTAATGAGCGTAGAAACAATTTTTCTGTCATTCAGGCCCCCAAGAGCAGAAAAATACAATCAATAGGCGACAATTGTGGTTGGGGCTGTAACAATTACGGGTCTTGGTTTCACCTCAATTTTATTGCAGCGTTTTCGGATTCTTTCATGTCAGCACCGGTTAAATTAGTCAGCTTCTCCATTGCCTTTATTTGCATTCTTCTGGCTCTCAATTTTGGTATTCGTTCTTCCATGGGCTTTTTTATGGAGCCGGTGTCGTCCGAGTTCGGTTATGGCCGGGAGGTGTTTGCTTTTGCACTGGCGTTGCAAAATCTGTGGTGGGGGCTGTCACAACCTGTCGCCGGCGCTATTGCCGATAAGTACGGTACGGCCAGAACCGTGGTGGTTGGCGCCTTTTTATATGCGGCAGGGTTAGCCATAACCGCCACAACAGATTCGGTTGCCGGATTGAACACCGGCGCAGGATTGCTGATGGGAATGGGCATTGCCGCCACCGGTTTTGGAGTGGTGTTACCCGCTATGGCACGCATGGTGTCGGTGGAAAAGCGCGCTTTTGCGCTGGGGCTTGGTAGCGCCGCAGGGTCTGCCGGGCAGCTTCTGGTCGTGCCGGTTGCCCAGGAATTTATTCTCGGTTTTGGCTGGGTAAACGCGCTGTTATTGCTGGCCGGATGTTCGTTGTTAATGGCGGTGCTGGCTGCTACGTTCCGCCAATCGGGCGGGGCGCAGCTGGCGGTTAATAAAGACAGTACCGCACAAACCATGCGTGAGGCACTGAAAGAGGCTTGTGGTTACTGGCATTACTGGCTGATTGTGGTGGGCTTTTTTGTGTGTGGTTTTCAACTGGCATTTATTACCGTGCATATGCCAGCGTTTTTAAGTGACCGAGGATTTTCGGCTAACACCGCGGTAGTGAGTTTATCGCTGATTGGATTGTTTAATATCTTTGGTTGTCTGCTATCCGGCTCGTGGTCGGGTAAATATTCGAAGAAAAACCTGCTGACCATTATCTACGCGTTGCGTGCGATTGCGATAGCCGCATTTATGCTGTTTGAAATGAGTGAAATGTCGGTGTACCTGTTTTCTATTGTTACCGGATTGCTGTGGTTAGCCACTGTACCGCCAACGTCCGGGCTGGTGGCACAATTATTTGGCCTGCCTTACATGGGGCTGTTGTACGGTATCGTTTTTCTAAGTCATCAACTGGGCTCGTTCAGCGGTGTCTGGCTGGGCGGCTATTTGTACGACCTTACCGGTTCTTACGATGTGGTGTGGTGGAGTGCCTGTTCGATAGCACTGGTTACTGCGCTGGTACATGTGTTTATTGATGAGCGGCCAGTCCCACGACTGCGGGAGCAACCCTTAGCAGTATGATGAATGTGCGGGCAGTTGTGGGTTAACTGCCCGCCGCAAAATGATGGTTAATCAACAATAGTGTAGCTGGTGGTGATAACCACATTGCCTTTTAACATGAGCATCACCGAGCAATATTTCTCGGCCGACAGTGACACTGCGCGGTCGACGTCTTTTTCTTTTAAGTTGTCACCGCTCACGATGTAATGGGCATGGATTTTAGTAAATACCCGCGGCGGTTCTTCGGCACGGTCTGCCTCCAGCTCGCACTGGCAGTCGTGAATGGTCAGGCGGCGTTTTTTAAGAATATCCACCACATCGATACTGGAGCAGGCGCCAACCGCCAGTAATACTGTTTCCATGGGGGACAGGGTTTCACCATTGCCATCGAGGGTCTGGCTGAAACCGCTTTCGGTTTTTCCTGAGAAGGTAAGGGCTTGTTGCCAACTGACTGTCGCTTTCATTGTTATTATTCCACCAGGGTGATTTTTTGTTTATCCAGTTTAATCTTCTGCTGCTTATACAAGGCGCCTAAAGCGCGTTTGTAAGCCGCTTTACTCACGTTAAAGTGGGCGTAAATTTCTTCCGGCGGGCTTTTATCGGTGAGCGTGGAAAAGCCACCGTGGGCTTCCAGATCGTCGAGGATTGCCTGTTGTAGTGCATCCCGCCCGGTAGCGTTAACCTGTTGCAGGGCAACGTCGATTTTGCCGTCTTCACGCACCTGCTTAATGTACCCGGTGGTTTCGTCGCCAATGCGCAGCTTCTTAAAGGCGTCACTGGCAAATACTAACCCCAGGTGAGTCTGGTTGATGACTACTTTGTAACCCAGGTCGGTCTGGCCGCATACAATCAGCTCGACTTCCTGGCCGGCCTTAAAGTAGATGCCATTCTCGCTTAAAAACGGGTGTAATTTGGTGGTACCCAGCAGGCGGCCGGTGGGCTCATCAAAATACAGATAAACCGGGTAAACCATGCCCTGATTAACCGGCATTGCCTGGTTCTGGCGGGGAACCATCAAATCGCGCGGCAATCCCCAGTCGAAAAAAGCGGCAAAATCGGTAACGCCCACCGCTTTTAATACTTTGACCTCACCAGCCAGAATTTTTGGGGTTACCAGGCTGGCCGCGAGCTGGCCGTTTTCACCGGTATACACCATGGCCTGCACTTCGCTGTCGACTGCCAGTGGTTGTTCTACCTCTTCGGTAAGCACAATACTGCGATCATCATCCGCGTGAGACAACTGATAACCGAAGGGAAACTCTCCAACCACTTTAAGCGGGTTAATCTGACCAATTTTTAGCATGGGGACTGACTTTTAAAATAAAACAAGTAACATGATAACCGATATGTCACGAAGAACTAACCGCTTATGATGTTAAATTGCGATTTAGGCGAAAGTTATGGCGCCTGGACAATGCCTGTTGATGAACAAATCATGGTTCATATCGACATGGCCAATATTGCCTGTGGTTTTCACGCCGGCGATCCGCTTACCCTGCAAAAAGCCATTGGCCTGGCCATTGAACACAATGTAGCTATTGGAGCCCATCCTGCTTATCCCGACCTGGCTGGTTTTGGCCGCCGTAGCCTGGCCATGGCCGACGATGAACTGATTGCCTGCCTGCACTACCAGATTGCTGCGCTAGATGGAATGGCCCGGGCACAGGGCGGCGAGGTGGAGTACATTAAACCCCATGGCGCTTTGTATAACGATCTGATGCAAAAGCCTGCACTTCGGCGCACTGTGATGCAGGCAGTTGCCAGTTGTTCGGTTGCGGATGTTCCGCTGATGATTCAGGCGCATCCGGACCATCAGCAATTAAGCCGGGAGGCCGCTGAGTTTGGCCTGGTGTTATTATTTGAGGCGTTTGCCGACCGTAAATACACTCCTGAAGGCTACCTGATGTCGCGTAAGGAGTCCGGTGCTGTGCTCAACGAGGAGCAGGCGTATGAACAGGCTACCCGGTTAATGGATGACGGAATTATTATTGCCAGCGACTACAGCGTGTTAAGCATGCCGGTGGATACACTTTGCGTGCATGGTGATTCGCCTGGTGCAGTCGCCATGGCAGAGTCGCTGCGGGTAGCGTTAACCAAACGTAAGCTGAGTCACGTGAGGCCGGGAGCGAACGCCTGATATGCAACCTTTCGGTACGATACGGGCAGTGCAGGCCGCCGGTGAGGACGGCGTTATTTTCTATACCAGCGGAGCTGATCTGGCCGCGCAGAACCAGGCGGTTAACGCGCTGCATCAAGCGTTGGTGACGCATCGTCCCCACTGGTTAACAGAGTTGGTACCTTCCTACGACAGTTTAATGCTGGTGTTTAATATGAGCGAGGTGGATTACCACGGCGTTTATCAGTTTGTTAAACAGCTACCGATAACCGATACCAATAGTCAGGCCGCCTCCACATTACACCGTCTACCGGTGTGGTATGGCGCGCCTGAGGCCAATGATCTCGAGCTGGTTAGCAATACTACTGGATTATCTGCTGCCGAGATTATTGAACGTCATCAGCAGTCTGCTTACACCGTTTTTGCTGTGGGGTTTGCGCCAGGCTTTGCCTATCTGGGAGAGCTGGCGGCGGAGCTGACTACACCGCGTCTGGCAAACCCGCGTCAAGCGGTACCTAAGGGCGCTGTAGCGATTGCTGACCGGCAGACCGCAGTCTATCCGGATGTATCGCCTGGTGGCTGGCATTTACTTGGCCTTTGTCCGGTAGATCTATATAAACCCGGCGCTACAGAGCCAACGTTGATGCAGGCGGGTGACAAGGTTGAGTTTTATGCCATCAGTGAAGATGAGTATCACGCCCTGGCGCAGAAAGCAGGGGAGTCGGCCTGATGGCAGTACGTTTTACCCGCGTCGATTTAACCGCCTATCCGGTGGATGCCGGCCGGCGGGGGCAATTACATCAGGGGTTTTGTCAGTCGGGCCCGCTGGATCTCTATGCGTTTTCGCTGGCTAATTTACTGTGCGGACAACAGGGTGCTACGGCCATCGAGTTTATTGGCGGCCTGGGCGTGGAATTTACCGCTCCGGCAGTGGTGAGCGTTACCGGGCCGGCCGCTGAGATCACCCTGGATAATCAGCTGCATCAAAGCTGGCAGTCGATACAGGTTAACGCCGGTCAGCAGCTTATTGTGGCGCCGGCAAGAATCGGCAGCAAACACTATCTGGCGATTCAGGGCGGCTTTGAGTTTCCCCGGGTGGTTGGCAGTGCCAGTATGGTAAAGCGTGAACAGCTGGGCGGTTTGCATAACGATGGTAAACCTTTAAAGGCGGGTGACGAAGTGGTGGTTGCCAGCGTAGCATCAGCGCAAAAATTGCCCGACGCGCTACCGGCGCAATTGATCCCTGATTATCAGCCTGACGCGCGGGTAGGCTTGGTGCCTGGCTATCAGCATGACTGGCTAAGCCCATTGCAGTGGCAGCGACTACTCAATAGTGAATACACCATCACGCCGCAGGTCGATCGCATGGGCTATCGGTTAAGCGGGCCTGCCATAGAGCTGCCCTCAAGGGCTTTATATTCAGAAGCCATTGCGCTTGGCGCGATGCAAATTCCGCCCGACGGTCAGCCCATTGTGATGATGGCCGACCGGCAAACTCTTGGAGGTTATCCCAAAGCCGGGACCATTGCCCGATGTGATCTGAATCATTTCGCACAGGGCATTCCCGGTGATAAGATAACTTTTTATCAACTCGACGCCGACGATGCCAGAGCAAAATGGCTGCTGATGCAGGCCGCTATTCAACGCTGGCTATCTTTTGAGGTCTGTGGACCGGGCGTTTTCTCAACGAGACTCTCATGACCATAGCATATTTAAACGGCGAGTTTGTGCCGTTGGAACAAGCACGTATTTCGCCGCTGGATCGCGGTTTTCTTTTCGGCGATGGTATTTACGAAGTGATCCCCAGCTATGCAGGTAAAATGGTGGGGTTCAGTCAGCATATGGCCCGTTTTGCCAAAGGCCTGGCAGCCATTGAGATTGATTATAAAATCGACAGGGATGAGTGGCAGACACTGGTCCAGCGTCTGATAGACGATAACCGTGAGGCCTTAGGCGATAATATCGGTGTTTATCTGCATGTCAGCCGTGGTGCAGATACCCGCCGTTATCATGCTTATCCGGAAGGCGTTACGCCTACGGTATTTGGTTTTGCCTTTGCCTTATCGGCGCCGGTTAAAGCCGATCGTCATGCACACCCGGGTGCCAGCGTGTCACTGGCAGAAGATTTACGCTGGGAACGTTGTCATATTAAGTCAACGGCGCTACTGGGTAATGTAATGCATTTCCAGCAAAGCGTTAAAGAAGGTAATGCCGAAACGCTGCTGTATAATCATCAGGGTGAGATCACCGAGGCGAGCAGCAGTAATGTGTTTATCATTAAAGATGGCAAGGCTTTTACACCGCCGCTGGATAATCAGCTGCTCCCCGGGATCACCCGGATGCTGGTTCTGGAGTGTCTGAAAATAGCCGGAATTGAAGTGTCTGAAGAGGTCATTACCGTGGGCGAATTACTGTCTGCTGATGAAGTCTGGATCACCAGCTCCGGTAAAGAGATCCTGCCAATCGTTAAGGTTGGCGATAATCAGATAGGCGACGGTAAGGTTGGCGAGATCTGGGAAAAAGTGTTCTCTGTTTACAGCGAACAGAAATTTGTTTTGTAGGCGCTGAGTCTGCCGCTTAAATAAAAAAGGAGTCTTTCAGACTCCTTTTGTACGTTTAATCGAGGTTTTCACAGTTTTCGTCGGTACATTCGCCGTAAAGGTACAAACTGTGATGGGTTAATTTCATCTTGTTGTCTTTAGCGATTTGTTCCTGACGCTGTTCAATCAGATCATCTTCGAATTCGATAACCTTGCCACATTTCAGGCATACCAAATGGTCATGATGCTCTTTATGGCTTATTTCAAATACCGATTTTCCGCCTTCAAAATGATGGCGATTTAAAATGCCGGCATCGTCAAACTGATTGAGAACCCGGTACACGGTAGCCAGACCGATTTCTTCACCTTGTTCGATCAAAATCTTATACACGTCTTCTGCGCTGATGTGTTGATTCTTTGGCTCCTGCAAAATTTGCAGGATTTTTAATCTAGGCAAGGTAACTTTGAGGCCGGCTTTCTTTAATTCTTTATTTTGGTCCATTGGGTGCCTACATCTGGGATGCGAATTTCTCGCTATTATAGGTAACTTGAGCAGATTTGAAAGCCTAACAGGGCATAGAAAATGGTGATTTCTATAAATAATGTCTATTTTGGGCTTAAACGTATAGGGTGTAGACTATATTTAAAATAATGTGAATGAGATGGTGCAAGTTTTAACGTTTGCATCGCTGCGGGTTTTCCAGACCATGCTGACTCATCGATTTGACGTTCCGGTAAAATCTTAAACTTAAGTCTTCTTATAATGAGGCCGATTAAGAGGTATGTTGCGCCGGAAGTCACTAACCTCAGCACTGCTATACTAAGATTGCCGTGCTGCAAACAGGAATACTAATGCCCTTAACAGTCGTTAATAAAATCATTCTGGGATTCGCATCCTTTGGTTGTTTATTGTTAATTACCAGTATTCTTTCCTATTGGGGATTATCCGGTATCCAAACCTCCGCCGAAGACGTCATCGAAGAAAAGATGCCGGTGCAAACGTTGATGAACGAGGTCAATACACAAATACTCACGCTGGCCACGATTACCGCCAATGGTTATCACGTGAATTCGTTGCCTGAACTACAAAACAGTAAGTCGACCTTTGCCGATCGCTCTGAAACCTTTGTACGCGGCCTCGACGAACTGGCTAAACTGCTGGGCAATGACAAGCAAGCCACTCAGGCCATAGAAGCCAGTCAGGAGTATGTTGAGCAAAGTCATGGCATGTACGAAGCGTTGGAGCAACAGCTTATGTTTGAGCAACGGATTGCCGAACAGTCCGAAAAGGTACTGATGATTGCCGATGAAGCCAGTGCTTTGATGCTCGATCTGGGCTATCTCGACACTAGCGATCCGGGCATCGAAACAGTAATCGGTACCGGCAATAATATCGACAACAAATTGCTCACCATGAATACGGCCATTGAAGATCTGGTTAACAGCCGCGAAGCCGATGCAACAGCATTGATTGAAGAAGATTTGGCTTATCAAATCAGTAACCTGGAAGTTGATAAGGATTACCTCAACCGCCTGGCTGAAACCGTGGATACCCAGGGCACGGTAGCCATGTTTAATGAGCAGTATGAGGCATTTATTGCTGAACTCACCGGCGATAACGGGCTGGTATGGATGCAAAAGCAAAAGCTGGCGTTTACCAGCGAAAGTGGCGCGCGTCAGAAAGCCGCGCGAGCTGCACTGAATACTGCGCAGTCCTCGATTGAATCACTGTACGGACAAATTAATACCAGTACGCTGAATGCGCAGCAGAAGATCCTGGACACCGTAATGGGCGCGTTAGTTAAAACCGGTGCGGTCTTTGTCATTGGCTTAATTGCAGCGGTGGTTCTGGCTGTTATTACTACCCGCAGCATCGCCCGCCCGCTGGTGAAAATTAATCGCGGTCTGACCCAACTGAGTCAGGGCGATCTCACCCGTAAGCTGGACGATAACGGCAGCGATGAATTTGCTGCACTGGCATCCAAAATCAATGCGCTGACCGAGAGTCTGCGTAGCCTGGTGGGCAATATCCTGTCCCAGGAACACCGCCTTGAAGAGGTGACTAAATCGAGCATTGCCCTGGGCGAGGAAAGCCTGCAACAGGTGGGCGAACAACGCAAGCAGGTACAGACCACTGCTACCAATACCGATCATGTGCGGGAAACCAGTCATCATAACCTCAGCCAGATCACGACTGCCATGGAAAAACTGAGTCAGGTGGAACAGCAGAGTCAGAGCATTGCCGCACTGGCTGAAAATAACCGTCAGCAGGTTCTCGAACAAGCCCGTCAGGCCGAAGCTTCAGCGCAGGTAGTTCATCGTCTCGACGAAAACAGCCGTAATATCGGCAGTATTCTGGATGTGATTAAAACCATTGCTGAGCAAACCAATTTGCTGGCGTTGAATGCCGCTATCGAAGCCGCCCGTGCCGGCGAACAGGGCAGGGGATTTGCGGTGGTAGCTGACGAAGTCAGAACCCTGGCAAACCGTACGCATAACTCCACTGAAGAAATTGAAGCCATGATCGGCAGCTTACAAAAGGATGCCCATCAGGCGGTGCAAACTATCAATACAGGTCGCGAGCAGGCGCAACAAGGCGCTAAAACTACCGAGCAGGTTACTGAACAGGTTGCGTCAATTTCGGTGATTATTCAGGAGCTGAGCCGGATTAACCGCGAGATCGTTACCGATACCGAGCGACAGGATGCGCTGCTTGCTGATGTTGCCGGCAGTTTACAGCGTATTGTTGAACTGGCCGAGCTCAGCGCTCACAGTACGGAGCGGGCTAATGAGTCAACCTCGAAAATTGACGTGGAAATTGCTGACTTGAAAAGGGCGGTATCGAAGTTTAGACTTTAGTTTAAATTAAACGAGAGTTTTCAGGGAAGAAAAATGAAAAATGCAATTTTAACGGTGTTTGCCGCCGGCTTTATAGCGGCCTGCGGCGCCACTGAGCCTGCTACGACTCCCGCCACAAGTGAATATGACCAACTACCACTAAGCACCGATGTGTTGGCTATGCCTGAGTGGCAGGCGCTCGAACGTTTTCCTGCCCGTTATCCAAAGAAAGAAGCTATGGCAGCGAATACAGGATGCGCCACCGTTGAGTATGTAATAAAGCCAGATAACACTGTAACCGATATACGTGTAGTGGAGTCGAGCAGCCGATACTTTGCCAAGGAAGCAGAACAGGTGGTCGCAAAGTGGAAGTGGTCGGCTATGCCGGCTGGCATTTTAGACAAGCCGGTTAAAACCCAGACCCGTTTTGAGTTTTGTCTTGAAGATGGTTCGGGGCAATGCCAACTGGAAACACTGGCCAGTAAAACAGAGTGTTCCGGCAGTGATATTATTGCTTCGGTAGGGATGAGGGTTAGCCGGGGTTAAACCTCACAGGTTAGCATTTTACAGGCACAAAAAAACGCAGGGTTAAACCTGCGTTTTTTGATCTCAGCCGCCTTTAAGCCAGTTCGGCTAAACAAAGCTCTTCGTTTAACTGATGGCACCAGGCACGAACACGCTCGTCGGTGAGTTCTGGCTGACGGTCTTCGTCGATACCCAGACCCACAAAATGGGTGTCATCGGCCATGCCTTTAGAGGCTTCAAAATCGTAACCGTCGGTAGACCACTGACCTACCAGGATAGCACCACGGGCTTCAACGATGTCACGCACCATACCCATGGCATCAAGGAAATACTCTGCGTAATCTTCCTGATCTCCACAACCAAAGATGGCTACCAGTTTGTCGGTAAAATCAATTTGCTCCAGCTCAGGGAAGAAATCATCCCAATCACACTGGGCTTCGCCGTAATACCAGGTAGGAATACCGAAGATCAGCAAATCAAACTCTGCAATCTGCTCTTTAGAGCTCTTTGCAATGTCGTGAACGTCAATCAGGTTCTTACCCAATTCTTTTTGAATTAACTTGGCAACATGCTCTGTATTGCCAGTGTCGCTACCAAAAAACAGGCCAACACTTGCCATATCTAACCTCTATCTACTTACTCTGAAAATGGTTATCCGGATACGCCGCTGCTCTGCCAGAACAGCTGGATAATCCCTTTTGCAATAAAACCCATGGCTCCCAGACCCAGAACACCATAGGCGACAACCCGGCCAATCATGGGAACATCGTTCTTTTTCAATACGTCATGGACGGCAAAAATCATCAGAACAAACAATATCACCAGCCCTAAATCGAGCATGATAGATTCTATTTGTTCGTAATACTTCGCAAGCATAAAAAACCTTTACTGTATTTTCGCGCGCAAACTATACCACAGTAATGTGGCTATCGCAGGCATTCTTACTGACTTTTGTGTCAGTGCGGCCAACGTGCCGGCAACTCAGAATGACAACTTCCGCAGCCTGCCAGCTGTTACAATCTGATTGGCGCGGAGTATATCACAACCGGTCTTTTTTAAATGCAAATGTTTATCATTTACAAAATTGATGGTCAGGACGTTAACGCACGTTCGACCAACCCGTTGACTACCTGCGGTTTCTCGGCATGTAACCAGTGACCAACACCTTCAACAATCTTGGCTTTAGCGTTAGGGAAGTACTTGCCGATAACTGCCTGATGTTGCCGGGTAATGTAGTCTGACTCGCCACCTTTAATAAATGTCACACTACCTTCAAAGCGTGCATTGTCCGGAGCAGAGAAACCGCCTACGTTGGCGTAGTCTTTTTCCAGACCTGCTACGTTAAAGCGCCATTGCCACTGGCCACCATCATCCTGATAGAGGCTCTTTAACAAAAACTGCCTGACCCCGGGGATTTTAATCTCAGTTTGCATCACACTGTCTGCGTCTTTACGTCCGCTTATGGCACTGAGATCAACCTTTTTGAGTCCGGCAAATACCGATTGGTGATGAGGCGGGTAGGTTACCGGAGCAATATCCATGGGCACCAGTTTATCGACCCGGCCCGGATGGGTGAGCGCGGTGAGCATAGCCACTTTGCCACCCAGCGAATGGCCCACAACATGACACTTATCAATGTGCTGTTCATCCAGTACCTGGATCAGCGCGCTAACGCAGTCTGCCAGGGTAAAGGTGTCTACCCAAGGCGATTCACCGTGGTCCGGTAAGTCGATAGCGATAACATTAAAGGAGTCTGTAAGGTGGCGTCTGAGTGCGGCTAAATTATCCAGATTACCAAACAAACCATGAATCAAAACAACCCAGGGGGCATTTTGCTTATCGCAGTGATACTGCTCAAAATTAAGTGATATTGACATGTAAATAAAAAAGCGGGGAAGGTCCCCGCTATTAAAGATTAAATTGCGAAATCTTCTAAAGACTGACCTTTTGCAAGGGCATCTTTAAATACTACCGGCATTCTGCCTACGCCGGTCCAGGCGACAGTTTCACCATCAACGGTAATTTTATATTTAACCGGACGTTTTTTACCGGATTTACGTTTTGGCTTAGTTTCTGCCACATCCTGTAAATCGGCTACATCAATGCCAGCTTCTTCCATTTGTTTTTTAATTTCTTCAAGCTTAGCAAGTTTTTCCTGCTGGGCTTTAATTAATTCAGCTTCCTGCTCTTTTCTTTTTTCGATAATGTTATTCAGCTTTTCCTGAACACTCGTCAACTCTTCTACCGATAAATCCTTTACGGCACCTTGTAAACGTCGTCCATGAGTTAAAATTTCTAAAAACTCACTCATTAATTATCTGCCTGTGTTTAAAAACTATGACAATTCTAATTTAAACTCGTGCTTTTTCAAAATTATATTTAAAACAATAAACGAATTACATATTCGGATAATTAGGACCACTGGCGCCTTCGGGTACCACCCAGCGGATATTTTGTGCCGGATCTTTAATGTCACAGGTTTTACAATGTACGCAATTGGCCGCATTAATGTGAAACTGCGGTTGCTTGTCGTCACCCTCAACTATCTCGTATACACCAGCAGGGCAGTAGCGTTGTGCTGGTTCCGCGTAACTTGGCAGATTAACCTTTACCGGTATTTCCGGGTCTTTTAACTGCAGGTGACAGGGTTGGTCCTCGTCGTGACTGGTATTGGCTAAATACACCGATGATAATTTATCAAAACTGAGTTTATTATCCGGCTTTTCATAGTTTATTGGCTGGCACTGGGCGGCAGATTTTAATTTTTTATAGTCAGCATCAGTATCTTTTAATGTCACAAAAAGATTGCCGTTAAAAATATTTTGTTCCAGCGTATTAAACGCACCTCCCAGTAAATTGCCAAATTTATGCAGGGCCGGACCAAAGTTCCGTGCTTTAAAAAGTTCATTTCTTAAATCACTTTGCTGATAGGCTTGGTTAAATTCTGTACAAAAGTCTGTGTTGGTCGCTTGGTTAATTTGATTAAAAATAACTTCTGCGGCCATTTTGCCCGACTTAATTGCAGTATGAATGCCTTTAATTTTGGAAAAATTTAACGTTCCGGCATTACAACCTACCAGGCAACCACCCGGAAAAGCCATTTGCGGTAACGAATTAAAGCCGCCTTTGGTAATTGCCCGCGCACCATAAGCTACGCGTTCACCGCCGTTTAAATATTGAGCAAACAGCGGGTGATGTTTCATGCGCTGAAATTCATCGAAGGGACTTAAAAACGGATTGTCGTAATTTAAATCGACAATTAAACCAACATAAATTTGATTATTTTCGGCATGATATAAATAACTGCCTCCGGAGGCTTCTGTTAATGGCCAGCCAGCGGTGTGGACAACCAGACCAGGTTGATGTACTGCTGGATCGACCTGCCAGATTTCTTTAAATCCAATGGCATAATGTTGTGCTGTGGCATTTTTATCCAACGCAAACTTTTCAATCAAAGTTTTACCCAAATGACCACGGCACCCCTCGGCAAACACGGTATATTTTGCTTTAAGTAACATACCCGGCATGTAGCTGTCTTTTTCAGAGCCATCAGCAGCGACGCCCATATCGCCGGTAATAATACCGCCCACGCTGCCATCGTCGTTGTAGTGGACATCTGCGGCCGCAAAACCAGGGAATATTTCAATGCCCATGCCTTCGGCCTGCTCAGCGAGCCAGCGGCACAGATTCCCAAGTGAGACAATATAGTTACCTTTATTGTGCATGGTTTTAGGTGTAATCAGATCCGGTAGCTTGATACTGGCGCTCTCGCTGCGTAACAGATACGTGGCATCCTCGGTTACCGGTTGATTAAGGGGAGCGCCTTTTTCCTGCCAGTCGGGAATGAGTTCGCTGAGGGCCGCGCTTTCCATCACGCCACCGGAAAGAATATGAGCGCCTACTTCTGAACCTTTCTCGACGATACAGATGGATAACTCAGTGCCTGACTGCTCAGCCTGTTGAGCCAGTCGGATAGCGGTGGCGAGGCCCGATGGACCTGCGCCAACAATCACAACGTCAAACTCCATTGATTCTCTTTCCACGGCCTTTCTCCTCATAGTCTGATTAGTTTTATTGTTCTCTGTAGGGGCGTTAACTGGCAACCATATTTGCCACTTTCATGGCTTTTATTGCGTTGCGTCAAACTAAACCAGGTTGACGTTAACGTCAACTGCAAGTAAATTTTATGCTAAAGATGTTGCAAAAGTGTTGTTACGTCAAATTGACAGTTGCTGTCATTAAAGTGCCATAGTTATTGGAGCACGATCTAAGCAGACTAAACCGTAAAGGATGAAAGAGGCTTATATGAAAATACTGGTGCCGGTAAAACGGGTAATCGATTACAACGTAAAAGTGCGGGTAAAATCCGATCAATCCGATGTGGATCTAACCAACGCTAAAATGGCCATGAATCCTTTTTGCGAAATAGCAGTGGAAGAGGCGGTCAGATTAAAAGAAAAAGGTATCGCAACAGAAATTGTTGCCGTTAGCATTGGCCCTAAGGCATGTCAGGAGCAGATCCGTAATGCCATGGCGCTCGGTGCAGACCGCGGTATACATGTGGAATGCGAAACGTTTCCTGAGTCGCTACAGGTTGCCAAGATTCTGGCCCGCCTGGTAGAGCAGGAATCACCGGGCCTGGTCATTATTGGTAAACAAGCCATCGATTCTGATAATAACCAGACCGGTCAGATGCTGGCTGCATTAACCAAAATGCCTCAGGCGACTTTTGCCTCGGCAGTGGAAGTGGAGGGCGACAGCCTGAAAGTGACCCGCGAAATCGACGGTGGATTGCAAACCCTGAAACTTAGCATGCCTGCGGTGGTTTCTACCGATTTACGCTTAAATGAACCACGTTATGCAAAATTGCCGGATATCATGAAAGCCAAACGTAAACCGCTGGCGGTGATGAGTACCGACGAACTGGGCGTGGACATTACCCCACGGGTGACAACCTTGAAAGTAACGCCACCACCGGCCAGAAGTGCAGGTGTAAAAGTAGAAACAGTGGCCGAACTGATGACAAAACTTCGCGACGAAGCAAAGGTGATCTCATGAGCATACTGATTTACGCAGAACACGATAACAACCACCTTAAATCGGAAACGCACAAACTGGTAACAGCTGCCACCCAGCTAGGTGACGATATCCATATTCTGGTAGCCGGATCAGATTGCGCGGCAGTGGCCGAACAAGCGGCTTCCATAGCCGGCGTAAAACGTGTCATGCTGGCAGACAGTCCGGCCTACGCACATCAACTGGCTGAGAACACCGCCGATTTACTACTCGATATCGCTGAGGGGTATACCCATATTCTGGCAGCGGCTACCACTACCGGCAAGAATTTTATGCCACGGGTAGCGGCGTTACTCGATGTGGTGCAGCTATCCGATATCATTGGCATTGAAAGCGCAGATACCTTTGTGCGGCCTATTTACGCCGGTAATGCTATCGCGACGGTACAAAGTAGCGACGCAGTAAAGGTGATTACGGTTCGTGCTTCGGCCTTTGATGCTGCACAAGAAGGTAACAGTGTTTCTGTTGAAACCCTCGATACGGTAATCGAAAACACTCAGGTAACCTTTGAAAGTGATGAGATGACCAAGTCAGACCGCCCTGAATTGACGGCTGCAGACATCGTCATTTCAGGTGGACGCGGTATGCAGGATGGTGAACACTTTGCCATGTTGGAGCGGATTGCCGACCAGCTTGGAGCTGCCGTAGGAGCTAGCCGGGCGGCTGTTGATGCCGGATTTGTACCTAACGATATGCAGGTAGGGCAAACCGGTAAGATTGTTGCGCCACAGCTTTACATTGCGGTAGGCATATCCGGAGCCATCCAGCACTTAGCGGGTATGAAAGACTCCAAAGTGATTGTTGCCATCAACAAGGATCCGGAAGCGCCTATTTTTCAGGTAGCAGACTACGGCTTGGTAGCAGACCTGTTTGATGCATTACCGGAAATCGAAAGCGCGCTGGGCAGCTAAGGGCTGAGCCAGTCAAATAGGCCCGGCAGGCAGGCTGTCTGCCGGGCCTTTTAGTTATACCCGAACGACTGAATTGTCGTCAAAACTCACCGGTGAAGGCGAATAAGCATCCGCTTCCCAGTCGTTTTCCCAGCTTTCGTCGTCCAGCAAATAACGGAACTGATATTCCGCTTCAGCAGGCAGATTAACCGTTTGGGTGAAATCGCCGTTTTTGAGCTTTTTCATCGGTTCAGCCTGGATATCCCATGCATTAAAATCGCCCACCAGCTTGGCAGTGCCGGCATTATTGGCTTCACTGGCTTTTAGCTTGAAAGTTACTTTGCAGATAGGTTTGGATTTTAAATATTGCTTTTTCAGACTCATTGTTTTTCTCCTGCTCAACAATCTGTAATTAAATTACAAGTTACGCTCAAATTATCACCGTTTCAAGCGCTTTTGTTCGAAATGTGGTCACAAATTAACGGCAATACCGTTTATTAAAAGCAAAAGTTACCAAAGCAACAATCGTCTTAATAAATCGACACATTTATTAACAAAAGAAATAAGGCGTTTACCCGGCTTACTCCGTAATATTAGCGTTAGAAAAGTTTATGTTTAGCAGGCTGGCGTAGATCAGCAGACAACCAGAGTGGCACATTAATGAAGTTATCGTCTTTAATCAGGTCGGCGCTGCCGATTTTATTACTGGGCCTGGCGCTTATCGCAGCCGGTATTATGATCCTGTCGAAAAAACCGCCGGAGAAAAAAGTAGTAGAAGAGCTGGCGTTTTTAGTTGATGCACAGCCGGTTTACACCGAGCATGTGGAGTTTACGGTCACCAGTCAGGGCAACGTACAACCCAAGCACAAAACAAGTATTGCCACCCAGGTGAGTGGCCGGGTAGTGGAAATCGCCGACAACTTTGTGGTGGGTGGTTTCTTTAACAAAGGCGACGTACTGCTTACCCTGGAACAAGATGACTATCAAACTGATCTGAGCCTGGCTGAGGCCGAACTGGCACAGGCCGAAGCGGCACTGCAGGAAGAAATCGCCCGCGGTAAAGTGGCCGCTGAAGAATGGCGTTCGGTGAATGGTGTAGTTCCGCCTGAGCTTGGTTTGCGTAAGCCTCAGCTGGCCAAAGAGCAAGCCAATGTAAAAGCCGCTAAAGCCAAGCTGGCCAGAGCACAACGTAACCTTGAGCGGACTCAGGTAATTGCCCCGTATGATGGCATTGTGATTGAGCGTAACGCCGATCTGGGCCAGTTTGTAGGTACCGGCGCCCTGGTAGGTGAGCTGTATTCTACCGAGGTGGCCGAAGTGCGCTTACCGCTCACCGATGCGGATTTGGCTTTTATTGATCTTGAAAGCGGTATTTCCCACCGTAACCCGGTTACGCTAAGCGCTATGGTAGGTGGTAAGTTTCAGCAGTGGCAGGGCACGCTGGTGCGTAGTGAAGGGGTGCTGGATACCACTAACCGATTGATTTACGCAGTTGTTGAAGTACGCGATCCGTACCTGCGGGATAACAGCGAGTTTAGCGTACCACTGCGCTTTGGCCAGTTTGTGCAAGCCGTAATCAGCGGGACCGACGCACGCTCGTTAATTGTGATCCCACGCAGTTTACTGCGCCTTGATGGCACCGTTCTGGTGGCCGACGAGAATAACGAACTGCAAATAAAACAGGTAGATATTGCCCGCTCCAGCCCGGAGTCGGTGTATATCTCGGCCGGTTTGCGCGACGGCGACAAGGTAGTACGTAGCGCTGTTCCTAATCCGTATAATGGTATGCCGGTGCGTTTGCCTGAGCAGGATCCTGCAGAACAGGACGTAGCCGATGAAGATGCTGCGTTAGATACCGGAGCATAAGCCATGCAAGCATATAACACGCATAAAGGCCTGATAGCCTGGTTTGCCCGCAACAGCGTGGCGGCCAACCTGCTGATGTGGATCTTGCTCATCGGCGGCGTATTTGGGGCATTCGGTATTCAAAAGCAGGTGTTTCCCAATTTTGAGGTGAACATTATTTCGGTGCGGGTGCCTTATCTTGGCGCTGCGCCACAGGAAGTAGAAGAAGGTGTTCTGTTAAAAGTTGAAGATGCGATTAAAGATCTCGACGGCATTAAACAGATCACCTCGACTGCCACCGAAGGGATGGGCTCGGTTACTATCGAGGTAGAAGAAGACTACGACGTTCAGGTGGTCCTCGATGAGGTAAAATCTCAGGTCGACGCCATTCCCAGTTTCCCCGGTAACACCGAGAAGCCAATTGTTTATCGTACCAAGTTCCAGCAGGACGTACTGTGGATTGCGGTGTACGGCGACGCCAGCGAACGCGAATTAAAGGAGTTTGCCAAGAACCTGCGTGATGATGTTGCCAATTTGCCGGGAATATCTAATGTTCAGGTGGTGGGCGATCGCGACTATGAAATTTCTATCGAAATGTCGGAATACACGCTGCAGAAATACGATTTAACCTTTTCTGAGGTCGTAAATGCGGTACGTCAGTCGTCGGTTGATTTACCCGGCGGTGCGATCAAATCGGATAACGGCAATATTCTGCTGCGAACTAAAGGCCAGGCATACACCGGCTGGGAGTTTGCGCAGATTGTGCTGTTAACCCGCGCTGACGGCTCGCGCCTGACGCTGGGTGATATTGCCACTATTGATGACGGCTTTGTAGAAGATCCCCAGTATGCCATGTTTGATAACCAGCCAGCGGTAAACGTGCGGGTAAAAGCCGTGGGCGACCAGAACGCGCTGGAAATCTCTAAAGAAGTGAATCAGTACCTGGAGAAAAATAAAAAGGACTTTCCGGCGCATATTAGAGCCGATGCCTGGGGCGATTCGTCGTTCTACCTGGCCGACCGCCTTAACATGATGCTGGAAAACATGTTCTGGGGTGGGGTGCTGGTGTTTTTGGTACTGTCCCTGTTTCTCAAAATTAAACTCGCATTCTGGGTAATGGTGGGGCTGCCGGTGTGCTTTTTAGGCACGCTGATGGTATTGCCCATGGAAGGCCTGGGCGTTTCTATTAACATGCTCAGCTTGTTTGCCTTTATTCTGGTGCTGGGGATAGTGGTGGATGATGCCATTATTATGGGGGAATCTGCCTATTCAGAAATCGATGCCAAAGGGCATAGCACAGATAATGTTATTGCCGGTGTAAAAAAGGTCGCCATGCCGGCCACCTTCGGGGTACTTACTACCATTGCTGCTTTTTCGCCGATGCTGATGGTGTCTGGTCCGTTTGGGGTGATATGGAAAACCATTGGGCTGGTAGTCATCGTGTGCCTGACCTTTTCACTCATCGAGTCAAAGCTTATCCTGCCGGCTCACCTGGCGCACATGCGCCTCAAGCCTTACGATCCGGCGAAAGCTAACCGTTTTCAGCGTTTCCGCGATTTTTTCAGTGAAGGCATTAAATCGTTTATTAAAAACATTTACGCGCCGTTTTTAGTTAAAGCGGTAAAAGCCCGCTATGTGACGCTGGCTGCTTTTGTCAGCATGCTGATTTTAACTTACGGCATGTTTAAGGGTGACTGGGTGCGGTTTGTCTTTTTCCCTACCATTCCAAGTGATTTTGTAATGGCTTCGGTGGAGCTGGAGCCGGGTTCATCGTTGTCGCAGCGTGATAAAGCAATGGATACTTTGCTGGATGCGATGTATCGGATGGATGAACAACTCACGCGGGAAACCGGTTCAGGCGTGATTAGCCATGCGGTAGCCTTCGATCAGGGCTCGCTGGGTGGTCAGGTGTTTGCCGAGCTGAGTAAAGGAGAATCACGGGAAGTTACCGATACCGAAATTCAGCGCCGCTGGCGTGAGTTTATGCCGGAAATTCCGGGCGTGAAAACCCTGAATTTTAATGCACCGGGCGGCCCGGGCGGCGGCTCAGACTTAAGCTTTGAATTCAGTTCCAGTGATATTACTCAGCTCGAACTCATCAGTAAGGACGTTAAAGCTGCACTGGCCGAATACAACGGGGTGTCTGATATTAACGATACCTTCGCCGGTGGAGCCGATGAAATTCAGTTACAGTTAAAACCGCAGGCAGAAGCCCTTGGTATTACCTTACAGCAACTGGGGCAGCAGGTGCGATACGGTTTTTATGGGGCCGAAGTTCAGCGCGTACAGCGTGACGACGAAGAAGTAAAAGTGATGGTGCGTTATCCCAAGGAAGAACGTAATTCCATTGGCCACCTTGAAACCATGCGGGTGCGTTCGCCGGCGGGTCAAGATGTGCCGTTTGAACAGGTGGCAGATATCGAACTGGGCAAAGGGTACGACTCAATTATCAGGGTAGACGGCCAGCGTTCGGTAACGGTTTCGGCTGCGGTAGATAAAGACATTGCCGAACCTAACGAAGTCACCATGGAAATGATCACCCGGGTCATTCCGGAAATCATGAAAAAGTACCCACGGGTGGAGTTTAAACTGCAAGGTAACTCCCGTGAACAGATGGAAGCCATGACATCGCTCGCCCAGGGCTTACTATTTGCCCTGTTTGCTATTTATGCGTTGTTGGCGATTCCGTTACGTTCTTATACGCAACCGTTGATCATTATGTCGGTGATCCCTTTTGGTATCGTAGGGGCAATACTGGGCCACCTGATGCTGGGCCATGCAGTCAGTGTATTGTCGATTTGCGGCATTATCGCGCTCTCGGGCGTGGTGGTTAACGACAGCCTGATCATGGTTGATTTTGTTAACCGCGCACGGCAGGAGGGCCACCGCCTGATGGATGCGGCAATTAGTGCAGGTACGCAGCGGTTCAGAGCGATTATTCTTACCTCTCTGACCACCTTCATGGGCCTGGTACCGATAATGTTTGAACGTAGTCTGCAGGCGCAGGTGGTTATCCCAATGGCCATATCCCTGGCGTTTGGTATCTTGTTTGCCACGGTGATCACCTTACTATTGGTGCCCGCGCTGTACGTTATTCTGGATGACATTAAAAATGGCCTGACCAGAAATAAGCGCTCGGCACTGGCTACTGAGCCATCTGAAGGGATGATATCCAAATAGTCGCTACGGGCGCTCCATGTGTGCCACATTTGGTAGTTAAACAAACGCCGGCAGGGAAACCTGACCGGCGTTTTTAATTCAGGCTGTAGTCTGCAAAATCACTCTGTTTAAAATAAACCGGTTTAAAATAAATCACAAAAAGCTTGAATGCTGATAAATTATACAGTACTGTTTGGTTATACAGTATTTGAGGGTATTGTGATGAACACAGGTTTAAAAACAATTGATAACTTAATTGAACGCTTTGGTATTTCAGTGGGCGAGGGGCATGACGCTTTTCAGCAGGTACTGGATCTTTACGGCGGTGACAGCCGCGCCACTACTATGAAGCTGCCGTTTTGTTTTTATCAGATCATTGCCAATTTACCGGTGAGCCGCCGTTTATCGCTGCACCAGTTTTATCTGCCTCACCGTAAGGCCCGCTTAGCCAGCTTTTTGATTGACGAAAACGGCCAGATTATTGAGCAGGTTTACTACCAGCGGGATAGTAAGTATGTGAAGGCCTGCAAGAAATTACAGTCGCTGGTGCAACGTCACTACTTAAAAGATTGGGCTACCGCTGCCTGAAGCTGGGTTTCATAAATTTGTTACTAAAACCGTATAATGTAAGATAAATACCATTGTTATTTATCCGTAATATCGGATAATCACGCTTCTAGATAAGGAGTTGTGCGTGAAAGTTATCTTTTCACACGGTAAAGAAAGTGGCCCGTGGGGAACCAAAATACGGTTTCTGGCAAACATCGCTGAAGAAATGGGCTGTCAGATCCAAAGTATTGACTACAGCGACACCCTGGATCCGGAAAAAAGGGTAGAAAGGCTGATGCAATCTATCCCCAAGGACGATCCCGAAGTGTTACTGGTGGGTTCCAGCATGGGCGGATATGTGTCTTTGGTTACGGCTTTACAGCATAAAGTACGTGGAGTGTTTTTGCTGGCGCCTGCCGTGGCAATGCCTGGCTACAAGGTACAATCCTATCCGGTCTCCTGTCCGGTAACCTGCGTTCACGGCTGGCAGGACGAAATTATCCCGGCGGAAAATATTTTAAACTTCGCTAAACAGCTGAATATCACGCTACATCTGATTCCCGGCGATCATCGTTTAAATGACTCCCTGAAAGCGGTTGGGGTACTCTTTAAACAGTTTTTATTTGAGCGTCTGACCGATCAGTCGTGATTGCAGCTTCCTCACAGGTTATGGATAGTGAGTTAGAATGCGCAGGGAACTCTCAAAGCAACAACAGTTGACCAGGCTTGGCATCGCCTTTGTTATCTTTGTGATTAGCAGTGTTTATTATTACTATCGCGACAAAGCACAGGCTGAAAACATAAATGCAATGTTCCACGATACGGTATTCGGTATCCCGGACGTGAGTACCAGGCTGAGTTATTATTCTGACACTCACGAACTGTTGAGTATTAAAATTACCGCTACGGGGCTACCCGAGCCGGCCAGAGAATATAAACCTCACTTGTTGGCATTTATTTGTTCCCAACCTTCACTAAAATCGATTCTGCGTGCGGGCAAACCGATTCACTTCGATATGAGTGCGCCGGATAGGGCTGAAGGCAGTCATGTTAATATCCGAATAGACGCAGCACGTTGTCACTTTAGTGACTAATGGTTTGATACAGCCTGCAAGAGTGTAGTTTTGGCTTACGTATGATTAATAGCATCAAGTGAGCTGAGGAGGTTATGATGGCCATTCTTGTAGAGTTATTTTGCCGAATACTCTTTGTCGTTGTAGGGAGAAGGCGCTGATAACTAAAACGTGAATGATATCTAAACATGGAGGTTATGCTTATGAATGACTGGATTTTGCCTTATGAGTTTGAGTTTCAGGGGCGTACGGTAAAGTACGGTATAAAAGGTGAGGGTGAACCGCTGGTTATCGTTCATGGTACGCCCTGGTCGTCATTTAATTTACGTCATTTGATACATCACTTATCAGCACATTTTAAAGTCCATTACTTCGATTTACTCGGTTATGGCCAGTCTGATAAAAGTGATGCCGACGTATCGTTGGGGATTCAGAATACCTTGCTGGATGCCCTGATGGACCACTGGCAACTGGAATTGCCCTACGTAGTCGGCCACGACTTTGGCGGTACCACAGTGCTCCGAAACCATATTCTTAACCAGCGACCGTATCGTAAGCTGGTAGTGATCGACCCGGTTGCCTTATCGCCCTGGGGCTCGCCGTTTTTCAAACACGTAGAAGCACATGAACAAGCTTTCGCCGGCGTACCTGACTATATCCATCGGGCAATAGTTGAGGCCTACATTAAAACCGCTGCGCATCAGCCACTGAGCAAAGAAACCATTGATGGCATTCTGGCTCCGTGGTGCTCAGAGCAAGGCAAATCTGCGTTTTACCGGCAAATCGCCCAGGCAAGCTCCAGATTTACCGATGAATTCCAGCAACGCTTCAATGAAGTTACTGCGCCAGTACTAATTTTATGGGGAGAAGAAGATACTTGGATCCCCGTTGAACAGGCTTATCTTCTGCAGGAAAAGATATCCGGAGCTCAACTTAAATCGATTCCCGAAGCCGGACATCTGGTGATAGAGGAAGCACCTGCGCAGCTATCAAAAGAAATTATCGAATTCTTTAAAGCTTAGAGCAAAGAGAAAGTAGGACAATGCCGTTTTAAAAGGAGGTAGTCGATGAGTATCACGTTGATAATCTATGTTTCACTGGCAGTGTACGTGATTATAAGTCTGGCCGTTTCGGTATTTCTAATCAGACGGGATGACCTGACGAAAGCACAAAAAGTACTGCAAATTATACTGGCGTGGCTCGTGCCAATTATTGGCGCTTTAGGCCTATGGCAGTTTAACAAAAGTCAGGATGAACCAATATCCCGGAATAAGGATTTTGGTGGTGGTGCCAGCTCTTCAGGAAATATTGCTTCTGGTGGTGATTAGGTGATTTATTAGGCATTTATTCCAAATAAGTAATATTCTTTAACTCAATTCAGCATACAAGGATTATTAGAATAAGAAGGACAGTCAACTTTTACTAATAATACAGTCATAGTTTTTTTAGAATAAGCCTGAATATGAGTAACGGCATCTGTAAACCTAATATAAAATACAATGATCTTATCAAAAGTGGTAAATAGCAGGGATGTAGATTGAAGTTGATTAAATACCACGTTGATAAAAAGTACATATGGCCTTTACGGATATTTTTTCTGTTAGCGTCAATTCCTTTTGTTTACAACGTTTATGAGACAGCAGCCACGAGTGTTGCAATCGACGGTAAATTTACTTTTGTTAAAGGTGAACACCGGGGATATTACTCTTATCTATCCAAGCAACTGGCGATATCATTATTGTTATTATGGTTAGGACTATTTGGCGTTCGTGAGAAAAATAATTGCGAATCTCAATAAACAAAATTTCCAAGTTAGACTGAAGCCTCGCGTTTGCGAGGCTTAGTTTATTCTATGGTCTATATTTGTCGGTTTTAGAAACGCTTCGTAAAAGAAATAATTGATGAATAATAAAAAAGCCCTGGCTAAACAGTCAGGGCTTTCTGGTATTTACTAACTATCAGCGATTAGCTGTTAATCACAGCTACCATGGCTTTGGCCAGATCGTCGATGTTTGCCTGGCTGATACCTGCTACGTTAACACGGCTGGAATCAACAAAGTAAACACTGTGCTCATTACGCATCTTCTGTACTTGTTCCGGAGTGATACACAGGAACGAGAACATTCCTTTCTGGTTGTTTACAAAGCTGAAGTCTTTTTGTGCGCCGTTGGCGGTCAGTTTTTCAACTAACAAGCTACGCAGAGTAGACATGCGGTTACGCATCTCATTAACTTCGGTTTCCCACTCTTGCTTAAGGGCAACGTCGGATAAGATGATGTCAACCAGCGCACCGCCGTAGCTTGGTGGCATTGAGTACATACCACGGGCAACCGACTGAATTTGCGCCTGGGCGATTTTCTTGGTCGCGCTGTCTGCGGTAACGATAGCCGCTAAGCCAACACGTTCACGGTACAGGCCGAAGTTTTTGCTGCACGAGGCGGCGATAATCACTTCAGGCAGGTTTTCACACAGCAGGCGAACACCATAGGCATCTTCTTCCAGGCCATCACCAAAGCCCTGATAAGCCAGGTCTACGAACGGCAGGAATTCACGCTCTTTAGCTACTTCTACCACTTGTTGCCATTGCTCTTTGGTGAGGTCGGCTCCGGTTGGGTTGTGGCAGCAACCGTGCAGTAATACCACGTCGCCTTTTTCAACTTTGCGCAGAGTGTCCATCATCGCGTCAAAGCGAATCGAAGCAGTGGCTTTGTCGAAGTAGGGGTAAGTTTCCAGGCTTAAACCGGCATTGCCCATTAAAGGGATATGGTTAGCCCAGGTCGGATCGCTGATCCAAACTTTAGTGTCTTTATTAACGCGAGTCAGTAGCTCGGCAAGAATGCGTAATGAACCGCAACCACCAGGCGCTTGCACGGCTGCTACGCGATCGGCCATCAATACCGGGCTCTTTTCACCCAGGATCAGGCCCAGCATACCGTCGATAAAACCCTGTACACCCTGTGGGGTGATATAGGTTTTTGACTTTTCGCGCTCAAGTAAGATGGTTTGCGCTTTGGCTACCGCAGATAAAATAGGGGTGTTGCCTTGCTCGTCTTTATAAACGCCAACACCTAAGTCAATTTTATTAGGGTTAGTATCTTGCTTAAACGCAGCAGACAAACCAAGAATCGGATCCGGGGCAAGTTGGGGTAGCACTTCAAACACGTTATGTCCTCTAAATGTACAGGAATCGGTTTACTAAGTTTATGAACAGTCCTGGGCTTTCACAAACTCAAACAACGGTGGTCGTGTGTTGTTGCTCAACACTGTTGTCAGTCAGACCACTTCATCATCTTCCGCTGGCACGGGAGTTAACCAGTCAGGCTGCGCATTATGCCATCAACCGCTGCAAATTCGAATAGAAAAGCGCTTATTCCTGCACAATTTTCCACTGAAACTCACGGGGCGAGGCTACCTTTTTGCCGTGTTCATATTCCTGCTCAATCCAGGTGACTTCACGGCGATGATTAATCAGCAGCAGGGTAGAGCTGCGCGTGCCGTACTCAGGTGAGGCAATAAAGATAGATGACAGACGCTGCTCCCATTCAAGCGGTACGCCGGTATCCGGGAGTTCGTGTTGCGCAGCCGGGGTATTATCCTGAAGCAGGTTAAACAGGGCGTCCTTGTTTAGGGTGGTCGCCGAACTGATGTATTCCTGCAACCTGGTTACGCCGCGTCTTACTTTGGGCCAGGGCGTATTGAGCGCACTGTTGGAAAGGCCTTGAAAGCCCGTAGCCAGCGGCGAAGAACGGTTAGTGTGATTGTTATACACCTGCAGGCGGGTAACATTGCCGTACAGCAAATTATAGCCGTTATAGGCTTCGCGACTTTTGCTAAGCTGCTGTTCAAATTGCGCTTCGCTGGTTGTGCGAGAGAGATAGTTAACCACCAGCTCACCACGGCTGCGTGCCTGAGGTTGCTCACGGGCAGGATTGCGAATATTGGTCAATGCAGCAATATCGCCGTTACGGTGGACTCCCATCCAACTGCCACCGGCCTGTAAATCCTTGCCGGCCAGTATTGTATCTGGCACATCCCACCAATGGCTTGGCTGGGTAGGGCGCTGATAAAACTCATCGCGATTAGCAGCAATAATGAGCGGATAGTCTTTGTGCTGTTCAACGGCAACAAAAATAATACACATAGCTTTGGTGGTAACCGTTCACCAGGGCCCTATTGACAGTTAGTAATATTTATTTTCAATGATCGTGGGGATCCTATTGATTGATCCCGCCAGTCTGTCAGAGTGGTTTCATGCCACGTAAAAAGCAGCCCACAAAGCCACCCGTCGCTACTAATCTCGATGATGCCAATGAGCTCATTAGTACACTCTGGGACAGGCTAAATGACCTCGAAGACCGACTGAATCAAAACAGTCGTAATTCATCGCGCCCGCCATCTTCTAATGGTCCGAGTGTAGCTTCATCTGCGCCAGCTAAAAAGCCGACGGGCCGTAAGCGCGGTGCGCAATCCGGCCATAAAGGTAGTAAGCGGATGCTGGCCGATACCGTTGATGAGACGCGCACCTATTATCCCGACGATACTTGTGCTTGCGGTGGTGACATTGCTATCAATGATTCCCCTTATCGTCGGCATCAGGTATTTGATATTCCCAGCCAGGCATTCTCTGTAGTCGAACATCAGTTGCATCAGGGCCAGTGTTGTCAGTGCAGTAAAACGGTAAAAGCAACGCTACCTGACAACGTGAATCAGGGGCAGATGGGAAATAACCTGCTAGCCTATGTGGCAATGCAGTCGGGGCAGTTTCACCAGAGTATCAGTAAAATCCAGCAGCAGCTCGAACAGAACTTCGGTTTATCGTTCAGTCGCGGTGCTATCTCTGAAGCGCAGGGCCGGGTTAGTTCAGTACTGACGCCAGCGTATCAGGATATCAAAGAGACGATGCGCACTGAGGCGGTGGTGCACTGCGATGAAACCCGTCATCAGCGTGGTAACGAAAACCGCTGGATGTGGCAGGTATGCACAGCAGAATTATCATGCTTTATGACGCACTTCTCACGTGGCGCCTGGGCGGCAAAGAAACTACTCGGCGATAATCCGGAAAACATTGTTGTTACTGACCAGTATGCCGGTTATCACTACATCGATTCAGACCACCGTCAATTGTGCTGGGCGCATATCTTAAGAAACATGAATGCGCTGGCGGAAAGCTGGGGTACGAATAAAACCTATGGAACAACGTTAGTCAGGCTCATTCGCATACTGTTCCGGCTGCAACACCGGTATGAGAGTAACGCACTAAGTGAAAAGCGATACCTGGACCGGATGGAAAAACTACGCATCGCCTGGCGAGAGCAACTTGAACTGGCATCAAGACGCTGTGTGACTCCCCGCTATCAGAACCGGTGTAAGCTACTGCTAAAACACGATGACATGTGCTGGGTATTCCTCAGTCACGATGGCGTCCCTCTCACTAACAATGAAGCCGAGCGTTCATTGCGAAGCTATGTGCTGTGGCGAAAAGGCAGCTATGGCGTGTGGTCACATCGGGGCGAACTGTTCAGACAACGTATACTCACCATCGTAGAAACCTGCCGAAAACAAAAGCTGAATCCTCTGAAATGGATCCGGGCAATACTTGCTGCGACGCTGAATAAAACCACCTATCCTCTGCTCAACGACTTTAAAGCTGCCTGTCAATAGGGCCTTGGTGAACGGTTACG
>NZ_RCUA01000050.1 GCF_003731635.1 Marisediminitalea oceani
CAAATTAATGTTCAACATGACTTTATTGATGTGATATTTCTGACTGTGAGTGCAGTCCTTTCTGGAGCAGAGGGTTGGAGCGATATAGAAGTGTTTGGTCGAGATAAACTTGATTGGTTGCGCCAATACCGTCCCTTTGAAAACGGCATTCCTGTTGACGATACCATTGCCCGAATTGTTCGAGTAATATGCCCTGAACAATTAAATAAAGCCTTTATGAATTGGGTGAATGAAGTGCGTGTTGAAACGGGTAAGCCTCAAATTGCCATCGACGGTAAGACACTTCGTCATTCCTACGATGGCGATAAGCAAACGGCATTACATAGCATTACCGCCTGGAGCAAAGATGCAGGTTTAGTGCTTGCGCAACTGAAGTCATCGGGCAAGAAAAATGAGAATGCTTCGGTATTGGACCTACTCGACACGCTTAATATTAAAGGCGCTCTTATCAGTGCAGATGCCATGAACTCTCAGAAAAAGATAGTCGAGAAAATCAGCTCGGAGAACGCAGATTATGTGCTCTGCATCAAAAACAACCACAAACAACTACGCGATGAAATTGCCGCCTATTTCCATAAGGTAGAGAGGGATAATCCCGCTTGGATTGCCTGTAATGAACAGACTGATTCTGGCCATGGACGAATTGAAGTACGCCGGTGCCAGCAACTAAGAGTCAGTGAGTGGATAAGTGAAGCACAGCACTGGAAAGGTATACGCAGTGTTATCAAAATAGAGCGAGAGCGCCACCTTAAAGACAAAGAGGTGAGCACTGAAACGCAATATTACATCAGTTCACTGGATATTGACCCCGTTGCGGTCAACCAGGCTATCCGAGCACACTGGGAAGTCGAAAATAAAGTCCACTGGGTGTTAGACGTGACGTTCAAAGAAGATGATAGCCGAATACGCAAAGAGGACGGAGCGGAAAATGTCGGAGTGATTAGGCGGTTTTGTTTGAATATGGCTCGTTTACACCCCAAGAAAGCCAGCATGAGAAGCAAACTCAAAATGGCTGGCTGGGCCGATGAATTCAGAGCAGAGCTTATTTTTGGGTAAAAGTATGCGGTTGCCCTGCGAATTGCTGGGCTAGCGGAGTAAATCAATCACCAAATCGTTGCGGCGGCTGGCCATTTCACTTACCTGTTGCGCATTTTCAAAGCGATGCCACTGATGATTATAATATCGCTCATGAGGTAAAAAACGGCTTTTGTAGTTCATTTTATTGCAGTCATCTATCTGGTAGCCCAAATACAGGTAATGCCTGTTTTGTGCCCGGGTGTGATGGATCTGTTGCAGGATCATCCAGGTACCCAGCGAACGGTGGTGATAATCCGGGTCGTAAAAGGTATACATCGCCGAAAAACCATCGCGATGATCATCGGTATCAATAACATCTGTTACCGCCACTGCAATAAGCTTGTCGCCATCATAGGCCTCAACAAACAGGGGCGAATTCCATTCACAGGCCAGAAAGCTTTCAAACTGCACCGGGTCCGGCGGGTACATGCTGCCGTCTGCGTGGCGTTCAGTGATATAACGCTCGTATAAAGGGTAGTAAGCTTCGCTGGTTTGGGTAGTAGTGCGAGTGGTGAAAGCCTTATTTTTATTTAGCAACCGACGCTGGCTCCGCGATGGCGCAAAGTCGTCCACCGGCAACCGGATAGAATGACAAGCCGTACACTGCTGGCAATAGGGGCGGTATACCTGTTCGCCACTGCGGCGAAATCCAGCCTGAATCAGCTGCGGATAATGCGTAGCGGCGTCTGTATGGCTTCCCACATACACCAGCAACTGCTCTTCTTTACGAGGCAGATAGCTACAGTCGAATGTCTGGGTAATGCCAAATTTCATACAGGTTATTCACTTAACGCCTGAGCGCACCAGGTTTGCTGATAATCTGAACAAATATAGCCGTCCTGATCAAGGGTTTGATTGCTACCATTCAGGCGGGAAATAAACGCATCACGCTCAATACTCACTGCACCAAGGCTCATAAGATGTTCTGTGGGCATCTGACAATCGATAAAATCACCGCCGTGTTGCTGCATATGCTCCACCAGGTAGGCCAGGGCCAGCTTGGAGGTATTCGGTAAGCAATGAAACATCGACTCACCGCAAAACACTTTACCCACTGCTACGCCATACAGGCCACCTACGAGCTTATCATCTTTCCAGACTTCAACCGAATGAGCCAGGCCTAATTCATGCAGCGCCTGGTATGCGGCAATCATATCTTCGGTTATCCAGGTAGATGTCTGGCCGTACTGAATACGCGGTATATGCGCGCATTGGTGGATTACGGCGGCAAAATCCCGGTTGAGCGTGACCTGGTAAAGTCGCTTACGCATGAGTTTGCGTAAACTGGTACTGGCACGAAAACCTTCGAGTGGAATAATGGCCCGGGGAGACGGGCTCCACCATAAAATGGGTTCACCTTCGCTAAACCAGGGAAATATCCCCTGACTATAAGCCGTCAGCAATCTGCCGGGCGAAAGGTCGGCACCATAGGCGAGTAATCCATTGGGATCGTCCAGTGCATGTTCGACCGGAGGAAAGGGGGTATCAGGTTCTAAATAGGGCAGGCTAATCATGCAAAAAGCATGGCTGACGGCGGCGTTGCAGCCACCGCCAGTCAGGATTATTCCTGTGCGTCCAGGAAACGCTCCGCATCAAGCGCCGCCATACAGCCTGTGCCGGCTGAGGTAATCGCCTGACGGTAAATGTGATCCGATACATCACCGGCAGCAAATACGCCTGGTACGCTGGTTTGTGTAGCCATACCGTTAGTACCACTGTTTACTGTGATGTAGCCGTCTTTCATATCCAGCTCACCGTCGAAGATGTCGGTGTTAGGCTTGTGGCCAATGGCAACAAACAGACCCATTACATCCAGTTCTTCGGTGGCATCAGAGTCGGTAGCTTTGATCCGTACGCCGGTTACGCCCATCTCGTCGCCAAGTACTTCGTCCAGGGTGCGGTTAAGGTGCAGCACCACATTACCGTTTTCTGCTTTATCAAGCAGACGGTCGGCCAGGATCTTTTCACTGCGGAAGCTGTCACGACGGTGAATCACATGTACTTCCGAAGCAATGTTAGATAAATAGAGCGCCTCTTCAACAGCGGTGTTACCACCACCGATTAAAGCCACTTTCTGGTTACGGTAGAAAAAGCCGTCACAAGTTGCACAAGCAGAAACACCTTTACCCATAAACGCCTGTTCTGAAGGCATACCCAGATATTTTGCTGACGCGCCGGTAGCGATGATCAGGGCATCACAGGTGTAAGTACCGCTATCACCGTAGAGGGTGAACGGACGCTTGCTTAAGTCCGTTTTATTAATGTGGTCGAAGATGATATCGGTATTAAACTTCTCGGCATGTTGTTGCATACGAACCATTAAGTCAGGTCCGGTAAGACCTTCCGGATCGCCAGGCCAGTTCTCTACTTCGGTGGTAGTGGTTAACTGGCCACCCTGTTGCATACCGGTGATCAGAGTAGGGGACAGGTTTGCACGGGCTGCATAAACAGCGGCGGTGTAACCAGCCGGGCCTGAACCAAGAATGAGTAGACGAACGTGTCTGCTTTCTGCCATGTTTTTCTCCAGTTAACGCCTGACGCAGCAGTACGCGACAAGCACATCGTATTGGTTAATGCGGTAGGTGATAGGTTATTTGCAATAACACTGCACTGTAATAAGCTCAGTTATACGCAGTTGCGTATGCTACAGATTACCTGCCACCCTGCAATCATAAGTTATTATGAGACATTGTGCGGTCGAATCGAATACTTTCAATACCCGGCTGTGATATTATCTTAAAAGTGGTCCGGAAATTCATCGTTAAATAAACCATTTTCGACATTCCGGACTATTATTAGTAAACAGGCATCTACTCTTGCTACGGTATAGCCACCCAAGGTTGCGGTTATCACTTACGAGGTTCACTATGGCCCAGTCAGTTACCACTATGCTTAAAGACGGACAGGAATACATGAAAACCTGGCCGTTAAAGCGCGAGCTTTACACCTTGTTCCCGGATTGCCGTGTAGTGGCAGCCACCCGGTTTGCGGTGCGCTTTATGCCTCCTGTGGCTGTACTAGCCTGCGCTACCATGCTTAATACCTTTGGTACAGATTACCTGCCTCAGGCCCTTGCCGTGGGCGCTTTCTTTCTGAGTATGCCAATGCAGGGATTATTGTGGCTGGGCAAGCGCTCTAATCAGACTCTGCCGCCACAGCTACGTCACTGGTATCAGGAAATCCTCACCAAAATGCGAGCCCAGGGGTGTGCGGTGCAAAACCCGCAGCATAAGCCCCGTTATCGCGAATTAGCCCGCTTGCTGAAAACGGCTTTCGAAGATTTGGATAAAGCGTTTACCCGCCAGTGGTTTTAAGCTGCGGGTTTAATACCAATCTGCATAGAAGTTTACTCACTCAGCAATTCTGTTAGGCTTTCTGGCTAGGCTTGGTTGCACAGGTTTGGTGGTTCCAAATCAAGCAAGCGTAACAACGCCAGGAAGCCTAACAGCCTTGCCCAGGGGGAGTGGCCAAAACGACTTAAATCTGTGTTGCGTCCTCTGGACATAGAATGACTATGCCTCAGAGAACGCGTCGTGATCTAAGTCGTTTTGACTCACTCTGAGTGGGTAAGCTTCTATGCAGATTGGTATAGCACCTGCCTGCACTTGCGGCATTGATACTGCCGCTGGCCACGCACAACTGCGTTATGCCGGCGGATACTCAACTCAACGTCTCCACAGCCACAACGATAGCGTACACTGGGAATATTCAGCGGCGATAAATCAAATTCATGGCGGGTTTCGGGGGCGCAGTTAAACACCTCCTGCATCATGGCCTGCCATTCCTTACCGTGGGGCTTCACCCGCCCGTACAACTGATAAACCAACAAGTGGCTGACTTCGTGAGGCAACACGTCGGAAAAGTAAGCTTGCTGATTGTGAACAAATAATACCGGGTGTAGGTTTATCCTGTTCTGCTGTAAAAACGCTGTGCCTGCATGGCGGCCACTGCGTCTGAAGGTAAGGGTAGGGCGAACAAACGTTCGCCTGAAATAGCTATCCGCCCCGAGGTATAATTCCTCGAGACGGTCATTGAGTAACTGCTTATCGCTAGCGGATATCAATGGTTATCCATCACTCGGCAGCGTACACACAGGGTGTAAATGTTCTGTGGATCGTTGAGCGATGAAATCAGATCAACCTGCGCCATGGTTTCACGCACCAGACCTGTCAGAATATTGTTGTTATCAATCAGATTGAGCTTCAGGGCGTAGATAACCGCCTGACCGAAAAACTCTTTCCAGAACAACTCTTTCTCAGACAGCTTACGAGTCACATAAACGGTATCGTAATCTTCTACACCGGCCAGATCGGCAGCCGCCGTTACAGCATCATCCAGCGTACCCAGTTCATCTACCAAGCCAATCTGCAGCGCGTCGGTACCAATCCATACACGGCCCTGGGCAATATCATCAACGGCACTGACATCCATACCGCGTTCACTGGCAACCAGGCTTAAAAATTCACTGTATTTGCTTTCGATACTGCGCTGAATAAGTTGCTTATACATTGGGTCAATTCCGCGCAAAGTGGAAAACCCGGCCATTTCGGTAGTGGCGACACCATCGGTATCAACACCCAGGTAATCGGCGGCATCCTCAAAGGTAGCCAGTGCAGCAAACACACCAATGGAACCGGTAATAGTGCTCGGGCTGGCAAAAATCTTATCTGCCGAAGCCGAAATCCAGTAACCACCTGAAGCGGCGTAAGTGTTCATTGAAACAACCACTGGCTTGCCAGCACTACGCAAATTAAGCACTTCCTGACGAATAATCTCAGACGCTGATGCACTACCTCCCGGCGAGTCGACCTGCAGTACTACCGCTTTAACCTCGTCATTAAGACGGGCCTGACGCAGTAACTGTGCGGTGCTGTTGCCACCAATGTTACCGGCGCGCTGTTCACCGTCCATAATAGTGCCTTTAGCCACTACTACGGCCACTTTATCGCCCTGACGGGCAACCATGGGCATAGGCGGATTGATCACCCGATTGTAGTTGCGGTAGGTGGTGAGTTTAAAACCGGCACGGTTGTTTTCGTCTTTGCCAACCAGGGCAATAATTTCCTGACGCACTTCCTCGCGGGTTTTAACTTCGTCAACCCAGCCTTTCTGAATAGCGTACTGGGCAGAGTTGCCACCGGCCTGCTCGAAGTTCTCCAGCATCACCTCAAGACTTTCGTCAAAGTTATTGATGTCCACACCGCGGGCTGCGGCAACATCGGTTTTATATTGCGCCCAGTACTGGTTAAGCCAGCGCTCATTCATTTCTTTGGCCGCGTCAGACATATCTTCGCGGATATAGGGTTCAACCGCCGACTTAAACGTACCTACACGGAAAATGTGCATATTCACTTTGAGCTTTTCCAGCGCACGCTTTACGTACATACCGTAATTGGCATAACCGTCGATTGAGACTCCGCCGATAGGGTTGAGATACACTTTGTCGGCATGGGCTGCCAGGTAATATTGAGACTGGGTGTAATAGTCGCCAACGGCAAGTACAGGTTTGCCGGAGGTTTTAAAATCGTCAATGGCTTCGGCAATGGTACGCAGCTTATCCAGGCCGCCACCCCGTAAGCCCTGCAGGTTAAGTACTACCGCTTTAATACGCTTATCAGCCTTGGCGTTTTCGAGCACTTTAACCACATCGCGAACCAGCACTTCCGGGTTATCCGGCTCTTCGTCAAACGCTTCCTGAAGAAACTCAGAAACCGGGTCTACCGCGGTTTTCTGAATGACCAGTGCACCATTAAGGGTAAGCATCAGGGCGCTGCCAGGGGTTACCTGAGGGACACTTTCTTCACGGCTGGCCACGGCGATAATGCCGATAATAATGACCAGAAACACAACATTGAAAAACAACTTTCGACAAAAATTCAGGGCGGTCCATAACCCCACAAACAGAGCTTTGGTCCAGCTTTTACTTTTTTCGGCCATACTGACTACTTACCTAATTAACGAAACAACCTAATGTTATCGATTCAAAAAATTATCGCGAGTTAATTTTGTAATGAAATGTTATTGCCTTTATCTATGACGCTTCTTATCGGCAGAGGATGCAGCTGGTTGGTCAGTACTATCATCCAGCCATTGCTGAATCAACCTGGCAATAGCTTTGTGCTGTTCATCAGACAGGGTCATTAGCAGGCGTCCCTGACGTTGCCTGTAATTCACCTTGCGCTGACCCTTTTGCATTAACTGAGAAAAACGACTCATCGATTGAAAGAAATAACGTTATCCCGCGGTCTTAATCGTAATTGGCATTATTGAGGTAAACCGTAGTGAGCGCAATTATCCGTAAGTTAAATACTAAATTAAATGGGATGGCAGCATCCCTGAGCAGTATTCCCTTGTTATTGACAAGGTTATATCTGGCTCCGGTTATGGCTCAGGCGGGCTGGCAGAAACTGGCTAACTTCGACAGCACGGTAGACTGGTTTGGTAACCCGGACTACGGGTTGGGCTTACCGCTGCCATTTTTACTGGCCGGCCTGGCTGCATTGAGTGAGTTTATTGGGGCGGCGTTTTTAGTGCTTGGCCTGGCTACCCGGTTAACCGCCATCCCTTTAATGATAACCATGGTCGTGGCCATGATTACCGTACACTGGCAGCACGGATGGCCGGCTATCGCTGATGCTGGCAGCTGGCTGGCCGATGGTACGCTGTTAACAAATGAATCTGTCATGGCGGCCCCTGAGAAGCTCTCTGCAGCTAAAGCTATTCTCAACGAACACGGCTATATCGACTGGCTGACGTCCAGTGGTAACTTTGTGATCCTGAATAACGGGATAGAATTTGCCGCTACTTATTTTGTTATGCTTATGGTGCTGTTCTGCTTTGGTGGCGGGCGTTATGTGAGTGTTGATTACTATCTGGAGCGGTATGTTAACCGCCAATAAATTATTTTGCGGGGATTGCACTAAAACCTCTTGCCAGTATGCTGGTCTTTTTGTGAAATAGCCCGTATCAGCACGGGTACACTAATTATTTTGCCAGAAGGAGAGCACTATGGATGCACTGGAACTTGTTATCAATCGTCGCTCACAGCCCCGACTAACCGCACCGGCACCGTCCGGAGAGGCGTTGGATAATATTAAACGTGCGGCTTTGCGGGCACCGGATCACGCGGCACTCAAGCCATGGCGATTTATTGTGTGTGAGGGCAAAGGGCTCGATAAGCTTGGTGCATTGTTTGAGCAGTCCGCTATTGATAATGATAAAACGGAGCGTGAAATTCAGCGCGCGCCGCAGTTACCCACCCGTGCGCCCATGATTATAGTGATCACCACGGCCTATCAGGAACACGAAAAAGTGCCTCAGGTAGAACAGTTCGCCTCGGCCAGCTGTGCCGCTATGGCCATGCAGATGGCTGCTGTTGCCCAGGGCTTTCAGGGCATGTGGCGCACCGGCGAATATGCTCATTGTAACATTGTAAAAGAAGGGCTGGGTGTGTCTGCCGACAACGAAATTGTTGGTTTCCTGTATCTGGGTACGCCAGCACAGGACGCGGGACCTAAGCCAGAACTTGAACCGGAAGACTACTTTACTGTATTTGCATAGCGGCCACTCTGGCCCGGCTAGTTTCTGAGAAAAAGCGCCGCCAGTTGGCGGCGCATTGCGGATAGAAAAGGCTAGCTATTATCCTGGTCGTTAACAATGTTCATCACACGCTGGCGTAGCGCTTCATCCTGACGCACCAGCTGAGCGATTGTGGTATAGGTTTTTACCTCAAGACCCGCTTGTTCTATTTCGTCCACCATTGCCTCACGTGCGTTGGCTTGCAGTTGTTGCTGTTTTTCGGTGGATTGCTCTTGCTGCAACTTAACCTCAAACTCTTTCGCAACATCTTGTACTGCATACATCGCCACAGTAAATTTTTCTAACGTTGAATCATCAAACTGTTGTTGTTCAACAGAAGTCTGAATTTGATTTATTGCTTTTTCGTTGTCCTGCACTTTCTGGGCTGCGTAAACCGAAGAAACTGCGCCGGTAGTAAGAGAAAGCGTTAAAGCAATAAGTTTTGCAAGTCGTGTCATATATACACTCCAATTTGATGAATGACCCCATTACGGGGAATGTCATAACTTATAAAGCGAGTGCTATGCCAGGTTGGAAATCATCAGATTAAACAATCACTTATTGAAAGATTGAGCTGACTTTATAAGCGTAGACTGGTTACGCTTGCTAAATGTGTCGCAATTTTTCACGGTGACAGCATGATGTTATGCAAAATTACAGGGTTGCTAAAATTCTATGGCAGGGCTGGTGGCGGGTGACTTTTGTTGAAAATGGCAAGCGCTAAACAGTGGCTCAATCGAAAACTGGCATTAATCTGTTTGGAGTTATTAGTTGCCGGGAGCTTTGGTGCTTGATGAACAGTGTTATAGGTGCAGAGGCTTAGATGGTTATGGAGTATTAAAAACAGTGATGCCGGAAACACCATTGGCGTTTCCGGCATCAGCATTCAGCGTATTACTCGTATTATTCTACGACGATAATTTTAATTGCGTCAGTAGCACCGATAGTTTCCATGCGGTCACCGTGGGTCAGGATCACGATATCACCGTCTTCCACCAGGTTTTTCTCTTTCAGCAGAGCTACAACATCTTTACGCAGCTCACCAGGTGCGCTGTCGCGAGAGTCAAAGAAAACCGGTTTTACGCCACGATATAACGCCATCAGGTTAAGTGTTTCTTCGTGACGTGACATAGCAACAATAGGCAGGGTAGTGGTGATACGCGACATCAGACGCGGCGTGCTGCCACTTTCAGTTAAGCCTACAATAGCCTTTACACCCGGTAAGTGGTTAGCAGCATAAACCGCTGATAAAGCGATAGTCTCGTGCACTGAACCAAATAGTTCGTCCATGCGGTGCTTGGAGATTTTTACACTTGGGTGGGTTTCTGCGCCTTCACAAACACGTGCCATGGCTTTTACCGTTTCAACCGGATAGCTACCTGCTGCAGTTTCTGCTGACAGCATTACCGCATCGGTACCGTCCAGTACAGCGTTAGCCACGTCCATTACTTCTGCACGGGTAGGCATTGGGCTTTCAATCATCGACTCCATCATCTGAGTTGCCGTGATAACCACCTTATTTAACTGGCGAGAACGGGCGATCAGCTTTTTCTGAACACCAACCAGCTCTGCATCACCAATTTCCACACCCAAATCGCCACGGGCAACCATTACCGCGTCTGATGCGCTGATAATGTCATCAATGGCTTCATCAGTAGCAACAGCCTCAGCGCGTTCTACCTTGGCGCAGATTTTGGCTTTACAACCGGCTGCTTCGGCCAGTTCGCGGGCATAGTTCAGGTCTGCACCGCTGCGTGGGAAAGAGACAGCAAGGTAATCAACGCCAATTTCAGCGGCAGTAAGGATGTCACGCTTGTCTTTTTCAGTCAGCGCTTCAGCAGATAAACCGCCACCCAGACGATTGATGCCTTTATTATTAGACAGTTTGCCGCCTACGGTTACTTTAGTCAGGACTTTACGGCCATCAACGCCGGTCACTTCTAATTGAATACGGCCATCGTCGAGTAACAGGATATCGCCAGTGCTAACGTCGTCAGGCAGCGCCTTATAATCGATACCAACCTGTTGCTCATTACCTGCATCGCGGTCTAGCTCTGCGTCCAGCACAAACGGGTCGCCTTCGTTAAGGAAAACTTTATCGTTGGCAAAGCGTGAAACCCGGATTTTTGGCCCTTGCAGGTCGCCTAAAATCGCTACGTATTTGCCCAGCTTGGCAGCAGCAGCGCGTACACGCTTGGCGCGCTCAATATGATCTTCGGCCTGGCCATGGGAAAAATTCATGCGTACTACGTTTGCTCCGGCGGCAATAATCGCTTCAATTTTTTCTTGCGTGTCTGTAGCAGGCCCTAAAGTAGCCAGGATTTTCGTTCTTCTAGTCATGTGTGTTATCGCTTGTTAATAGTTTATGTGGGACAACCAGTGATTAAGTATAGCTGAAAATCTATTTCGTAATTTAATTACAAAATAGTAGACGAATTTGACCAAATTGTGAATGGTTGATTAAAGATTCTTTATGATGGTCTGAACAGCAGTGGCAATAAAAAGTAACACAAATGAACCGCTAACCCCTGAGCTAGCATGTGGGTGAGGGGATTGGAAGGTGGTAACTGATATCTAAAAAAATTTTTACGCAATGTAAAAAAGCGGGCAGAAGAATCCGCCCACTTGGAGAGGATTAGGTTTCGTTGCCGCGTTTTTCGTAGCGGGAGCCACGCAGCGTATCCTTAACACGCTTAAGATTTTCACGGAACTTATTGCCACGACGCAGTGTGAACCCGGTGGCAAGTACATCTATCAGGGTTAACTGGGCAATCCTTGAGGCCATGGGCATATACATGTCGGTATCTTCCGGGACTTCCAGCGATAATACATAGGTACATTCGTTAGCCAACGGGCTGTCAGCCGATGTAATGCCAACCACGGTTGCATCGTTAGCTTTAGCAATCTGGGCGATTTCTACCAGGCTTTTGGTGCGGCCGGTGTGTGAAAACAACATGACGACGTCGCCTGAGTTACAGTTCATACAGCTCATGCGCTGCATCAGAATATCTTCGAAATACACCACTGGCACATTAAAACGGAAAAATTTGTTCAATGCATCATGAGCTACAGATGCTGAGGCACCCAGACCAAAGAACGAAATACGCTGTGCCTGGGTTAACAGGTCAACCACCCGGTTGACGGTGTTTACACAAACAGACTGACGGGCCACTTCCAGCGACGCCATGGTCGACTCAAATATCTTATTGGTGTATTCGTCCGGGCCGTCGTTTTCGTCTACATGCCGGTTAACATAAGGTGTGCCGTTGGCCAGGCTTTGCGCGAGGTGCAGTTTAAAATCCGGAAAGCCTTTAGTGTCCAGACGACGACAAAACCGGTTAACCGTTGGCTCGCTGACATCTGACATTTTAGCCAGAGTTGCTATACTGGAATGGATCGCCGACTGAGGATTCGCCAGTATCACTTCTGCCACCTTTCGCTCCGATTTACTGAACGCAGATTTGTGCTGTGTGATTTTTTCTAAAATATTCATATTATTTTCAATAACACTGAGTGTGAAAAGTGTGTTCTCCCAAGCGCTATACTACTGAATATGAAAGATCGTACAAGAAAAATGTAATTTATTAACATGATTTGCGGTATTTCATCTCGAAATTAAACTTCAGGATGATCAAATTCAAAAAATGGCGGTTATTGGTAACGGCCTTAAAATTAATATTGTATGACCAATGGCAGAGTGAATTGGCTTAATTGCTATATATATAGTGCGAAACAAACTAATGCGGCAAACAATCAATAGTGTCTTGGTGCGAGGTAATCTACCGGTTATAAAGGCGGTTTCAGGCCCTTTTTATTGATTACTACTTTGGTCGTATTTAGGCTAAACTTACACGATTAAGTCCTCGCCATGCATAGGTTGAGGTGCGAATCTGCGAAGAAAGTTTTTTGTTAATTCAAATGCGAAACAAAAGTTGTAATTTTACTACATTTGTTGTTAACTATATGGCAACAAATTACCACGATGGCATGCTGAATCACAGCAGCCCACTGTATAAATTGAAATAAGGCCAAATTCATGGTGATGGATAGTTCTTTTGAAGCCTGCGATTTTGTGTTGTTCGGTACCAAAGGTGACCTTTCTCGACGCAAACTGTTGCCGTCTTTATACCAACTCGAAAAAGCAGGGTTGTTGCATCCGGATACAACTATTGTAGGTGTGGCTCGTCAGGAGCTGACCTCTGAAGATTACGTTGAAGAAGTGAAGAATGCGCTGGCTGAGTTTGCCGGTGAAACGGTTTGCGAAGAAACCTGGGGCAAATTTAAAGAAAGACTGGCGTATGCGCAAATCGATATGAAAGATATCGCCAGCTACGCAGCGCTGGAACCGCACGTAAATCCGGATCGCACCATGGTTTGTTATCTGGCGACACCGCCAGCTATATATGGTGACATCTGCCGCGGTTTACACGGCTGTAATATTATTGATTCCAGTGTGCGCCTGGTGCTTGAAAAGCCAATCGGTCACGATTTGAAATCATCGAAAGTTATCAACGAACAGGTGGCTGAATACTTCAACGAGAGCCAGATTTACCGTATTGACCATTATCTGGGTAAAGAAACGGTACTTAACCTGATTGCACTGCGTTTCGCGAACTCTATCTTTACTACTAACTGGGATCATAACTGCATCGACCACGTGCAGATTTCAGTAGCAGAGTCGGTAGGCATTGAAGGCCGTTGGGGTTACTTCGACGATGCCGGACAGATGCGTGACATGGTACAAAATCACCTGTTGCAAATTTTGTCGCTGGTTGCCATGGAGCCGCCTGCCAATCTAAACGCCGACAGCATTCGTGACGAAAAGCTAAAAGTACTGAAAGCTCTGCGTCCAATCAATGCCAGCAACGTTAATGACGTAACCGTACGTGGTCAGTACACCGCTGGTTTTGTTAAAGGTAAGGAAGTACCGGGTTATCTTGAGGAAGATGACGCCAATACGGTCAGTAAAACCGAGACTTTCGTAGCGATTAAAGCTGAAATCGACAACTGGCGCTGGGCCGGTGTGCCGTTTTACCTGAGAACTGGTAAGCGTCTGCCTACCAAGGTATCAGAGGTTGTTATTTACTTTAAACGTCAGCCGCACAACCTGTTTACCGAAAGCTTCAGTGCACTACCACCTAACAAGCTGGTAATTCGTCTGCAGCCTGATGAAGGTGTAGAAATCACCGTAATGAACAAGGTGCCGGGGCTGACCAGTTCAGGCTCTATGGATCTGCAAAAATCCAAATTGAACCTGAGTTTCTCTGAAGAGTTCTCCGACGACCGCATTCCGGATGCGTACGAGAAGCTGTTACTCGAAGTGATGCTTGGTAACCAGGCGCTGTTCGTACGTCGTGATGAAATTGAACAGGCGTGGACCTGGGTAGATTCAATACTGGCAGCATGGCGCACCAGTAATGAACCGCCAGAGCCTTATCAGGCAGGTACCTGGGGCCCGGTGGCTTCAATTGGATTGCTGGCGCGTGAAGACCGCAGCTGGTACGAAAGCAAAATCACAAAGAAAAAGTAATTATGCCATTAACACAATCATTATATGAAAGTGCTGAGGCGCTGAACGAAGAGTTTGCCGCGGAGATTGCTGAAAAGCTTTCCCAGGGCATTGCTCAGCGCGGGCGGGCAAGTCTGATGGTTAGCGGTGGTCGTACACCGCTGCCACTGTTTAAAGCATTAAGCGAAATTGATATCGACTGGGCCAGTGTGGATGTTTCACTGGTTGACGAGCGATGGGTTGAAGAAAGCAGTGACGCGAGCAATACACGCCTGGTTAAAGAAAACCTGCTGGTTGGCAAAGCCAGCGCGGCGCGCTTTATTGAAATGAAATCAGCCGAGGCTGATGCCACCGATGCAGCGGTAGCTTGCGAAAGCCGTTTGTCTGCCATGTCCCAGCCATTTGACGTGCTGATCCTGGGTATGGGAGAAGACGGTCACACCGCTTCATTGTTCCCGTGCTGTGAGCAACTCGAAGATGGCCTGGCCATGAACAGCGGCCGTGTGTGCATTGCTACGCAGCCGACCACGGCCCCGCATCAGCGTATGTCGCTGACGCTGCCGGCGATTGTCGCCAGCCGAAATATCTATCTACACCTGACTGGTGATAAGAAACGTCAGGTACTCGAAGACGCAGTTGCCAATGCCACGGCCACTGAAAAGCCAATTGTTGCTGTGATTAACGCAGCACAAGTGACCTTGAAATGGGCACCGTAGGAGTCAGTAATGAATACACAGGTAAACGAAGTTACGCAGCGCATTATAGAGCGCAGTAAAGCCAGCCGTCAGGCTTATCTGGCAAAAATCGAACGCGCCCGTGGACAAGGCCCACACCGTGGCGTGTTGTCTTGCGGTAACCTGGCACATGGTTTCGCGGCGTGTAACACCAGCGATAAAACTGACTTGCGCAGTATGACCAAGGCCAACATCGCGATTGTGTCTTCATACAATGATATGTTGTCGGCGCACCAGCCTTACGAAACCTATCCGCAAATTATTAAGGAAGCGGTCAAGGAAGTGGGCAGCGTTGCCCAGTTTGCCGGTGGTGTACCAGCCATGTGTGACGGTGTTACTCAGGGTAACCCTGGCATGGAACTGAGCCTGATGAGTCGCGATGTTATCGCCCAGTCGGCGGCAGTTGCGCTGTCTCACAACATGTTCGACGGTGCCATGATGCTCGGTATCTGTGACAAAATTGTCCCGGGATTACTGATGGGCTCGCTGAGCTTTGGCCATCTGCCAACGGTATTTGTACCGGCCGGACCAATGCCAAGCGGCTTACCGAATAAAGAAAAAGCACGGGTTCGTCAGGCTTTTGCCGAAGGTAAAGTTGGTCGTGACGAACTGCTTGAAGCTGAATCACAGTCTTACCATTCTGCTGGTACCTGTACTTTCTACGGTACGGCCAACAGTAACCAGTTAGTGGTTGAAATGATGGGGCTGCATTTACCGGGTTCGTCTTTTGTTAACCCAGGCACAGAATTACGTGATGCGTTAACCAAAGCGGCGTCTCGTCAGGTTACTCGTCTGACTGCACTGGGTGACAACTACACGCCAATCGGCCATATCGTTGACGAAAAAGCTATCGTAAACGGTATCGTAGCCTTGCTGGCTACAGGTGGTTCAACTAACCACACCATGCACCTTATTGCTGTAGCACGTGCTGCCGGCATTATCGTTACCTGGGATGACTTCTCAGAGCTTTCGAATGCGGTACCACTGTTAACCCGTATTTATCCGAACGGCTCTGCTGACATCAACCACTTTGTGGCAGCTGGCGGCATGGCGCTGTTGTTCAAACAGTTACTCGATGCCGGCCTTATCCATAACGATGTGAAAACTATCGTTGGTGACGGACTGGATCTGTACACCAAGGAACCGGCCCTGGAAGACGGTGAAGTCACCTGGCGCGATGGCCCGGTTAAATCCCACGACACTGAAGTATTTGCCAGTGTTGAGGCGCCCTTTAAGCCAGATGGCGGCCTGAACGTATTGTCAGGTAACCTGGGCCGCGCAGTGATCAAGACCTCTGCACTGCGTAACCCGCATTGCACCCTTAAAGCGCCAGCCGTGGTATTTGAAGACCAGTATCAGCTCGACGCAGCGTTTAAATCTGGTGAACTGGATAAAGACTGCATTGTGGTTGTTCGTTTCCAGGGCCCAGCTGCGATTGGTATGCCGGAACTGCACCGTTTAACGCCACCTCTGGGTGTGCTGCAGGACCGCGGTTACAACGTAGCGCTGGTTACTGATGGCCGTATGTCCGGTGCATCCGGTAAAGTACCGGCCGCTATCCATGTTACCCCGGAAGCCTTCTTAGGCGGCTTACTGGCAAAAGTGGAAAGTGGTGACATTATTGAACTGGATACCAAAACCGGTTCATTAACCCTGCACGTTGACGAAGCAACACTGGCGCAACGTACTGCGGCGGTTGCCGACCTGACCATGCAGCATGAAGGCATGGGCCGCGAGTTATTTGGCGGTATGCGCGGTGTGATCTCCGGCGCAGAAGAGGGTGCCTGTACACTGTTCTACACGCAGGAGCAAAATGTATGAGCGCCTGGTTTGCCGCAGATGTAGGCGGCACGAACATTCGTGTTGCCACCATAACCGAAAGCGGCCTGAGCAACATTAAGAAGTATCTGTGTAACGACTTTGCCAGCATTGATGTTGCTCTGAAACAGTACTTTTCTGATACCGGCGAAACTTTTAGTGCAGGCTGTATCGCTATAGCCTGTCCGGTTACCGGTGACGAAGTAGCAATGACTAACCACAGCTGGACTTTTTCGCAACGTGCGTTAAAGCAACAGCTTGAACTCCACGATTTGCATGTAATTAACGACTTTACCGCGGTGGCTCATTCACTGCCGGTACTGGGTGCAGAACAGCTTATCCAGATTGGCACCGGTCAATCGATTGATAAAGGTAACGTTGCCGTCTTTGGTGCCGGTACCGGCTTAGGCGTTGAGCACATGATGCACACTGCTGAAGGGTGGAAAACACTCGACGGGGAAGGTGGTCACGTGGATTTTGCGCCGGTTGATGAAACAGACATCGTAGTGTGGCGTCATCTGCAAAACGAACTCGACCGGGTCTCTGCCGAAGATGTGTTATCTGGTCGTGGGTTACTCAATATCTATCGTGCCCTCGCTTTACACCAGGGTGTTGAGCCGGCAATTACCGATCCGGCTCAGGTAACCGAACAGGCATTAAATGGCCAGTGCGAAGTGTGCTTGTCTGCGCTGACCCAGTTCTGTCGGATCATGGGTAGTTTTGCCGGTAATCTGGCACTGAATCTGGCCACAACCGGCGGCGTATTTATTGGTGGCGGTATTGCTACCCGCTTCACGGAGTTTCTGATCAACAGCGATTTCAGAGCCCGTTTTGAAGCCAAAGGACGCATGAAACATTACGTTAAAGATATTCCGACATACCTGATTAATGAGCCGGACCACGGTTTATTAGGCGCATCAGCGTATTTACAACAACAGATTGCGAGTTGATTTTATGACTAATTGGAAAAGTTCACCTGCAGACATCTTCGCCGCAGGCCCGGTAGTGCCGGTACTGGTTATTGAAGATGTGGAAAAAGCGGTGCCGCTGGCTCATGCTCTGATGGCAGGTGGCATTAAAGTACTGGAAGTGACCTTACGTACCCCGGCTGCGCTGGATGTGATTAAGCGAATTGCAGATGAAGTTCCTGATGCGTTAATTGGCGCTGGCACTGTGACCAACGCTCAGCAGCTGAAACAGGTTGTTGAGGCAGGCGCTAAGTTTGCTATCAGTCCGGGTATGACTGATGACCTGTTAAAAGCGGGTCACGACTTCGAAATCCCACTGATTCCGGGTATTTCATCAACCTCTGATCTGATGAAAGCGAAAGATGCAGGCTATACCTACCTGAAGTTCTTCCCGGCTGAAGCATCTGGTGGTGTGAAAGCCATTAAATCTATCAGCGGTCCATTCCCTGAAACGGTATTTTGTCCTACCGGCGGTATCGGCCCGAATAACTACAACGAATACCTGGCGTTACCTAATGTACGCTGCGTAGGTGGTTCGTGGTTGGCACCGGACGATGCTATCAAGAATGGCGACTGGGATCGCATTACCGACCTGGCCAAAGAAGCAGTAGCTAACGCCAGTAAGTAATATCTTGCAGAGAATATAAAAAGGGTACGTTCATGAACGTACCCTTTTTTAATGCTTGTGTCCCGTCCTGAAATACGTTGACATAAAGAGGACTTCTTTATGACAACTTCAAGTAATCAAAGACCTAAGCGTACTCAGCGTGATTACACCTTGGCTTTTAAATTAGGTGTAGTGCAGCGTGTAGAAAAAGGCGAAATGACCTATAAGCAGGCACAAGTTCACTTCGGTATCCAAGGTAAATCAACAGTGCTAGTTTGGCTGAGAAAGCATGGTAGACTCGACTGGTCGAAACCACTTCAGCATCCACTTATGCCCAGTTCAAAAGAAACACCAGCCGAAAAAATAAAACGTCTCGAGAGAGAATTAGCCGATGAGAAACTCCGTAATCAAATCCTCAATGGAATGGTTGATATCATGGATAAAGAATATGGAGCAGGTCTAAGAAAAAAGTACTTATCCGGTACGTCTGGCAAGCCAAAGAAAGAAAAGAAATAAGTTTGTCGGCTGCTTGCCGGGTTGTGGGGATTTCCAGGCAGTCTGTTTATCAGGCTGTCGCCCGTATGGAGTGCCGAAGAACAGAACTATCGGTAATTAAGGAGTGGGTGCTCTACTGGCGTAAGTTCATGCCGCAGTTGGGGACACGGAAGCTCTATAAATTAATCAAACAGAAGTTGATTGAACACGAAATTAAATTGGGTCGAGATGGCTTTTTTACTTACCTGAAGAGCGAAGGATTACTCGTCAAGCCGAAGAAAAGCTTTATCAAAACCACATTCAGTAAACACTGGATGAAAAAGCATCC
>NZ_RCUA01000051.1 GCF_003731635.1 Marisediminitalea oceani
AACAAACCATACATGCCCGCGCAGGATGCGAACCAGCGAAGCTGTTCGACACTAAACTATTCCTCTTATCAGCTCGTAGTAGGGCAAAGCTTGAGGAGTGCTGTCTACGCTGCAGATCTGCTGCTTGAAAGAAGCAACACCAGCCCCACATCTACAAAGAGAGGCAAACCGTAAACATTATTCTGATTATTTAATAAACAAGCGCCCGAGTGTATGAAATTTTTATGTCACTCGTGTATAATCGCCGCCCGTTGAGCCATAACCAGGTTAGGTATTTAGTAGCCATGACAATAGCGTATCGTATCGACCAGATTGATTATCCGTTTCCGGCAAAACCAGCCGTGCTGTCTGACGCCCGTAAAGCGCAGCTTAAAGATAAGATCAAAGCGTTGCTGAAAGAAAAAAATGCAACCATGGTCGCGCACTACTATACCGACCCTGAAATTCAGGCGCTGGCTGAAGAGACCGGCGGTTGCGTTGCAGACTCACTGGAAATGGCACGTTTTGGTCGTGACGCAGCCGAGCAAACGCTGTTGGTTGCCGGCGTAAAGTTTATGGGCGAAACAGCCAAAATCCTGAGCCCCGAAAAGCGCGTTTTTATGCCTACCATGGAAGCAACCTGCTCGTTGGACTTAGGCTGTCCTATTGAAGAGTTCTCTGCGTTCTGTGATGCGCATCCTGATCACACTGTAGTGGTGTACGCTAATACCTCAGCCGCGGTTAAAGCTCGTGCCGACTGGGTGGTTACTTCCAGTATCGCGCTTGAAATCGTCGAGCACTTAGACAGTCTGGGCAAACCTATTATCTGGGGCCCGGATCGTCACTTAGGTTCTTATATTGCTAAGAAGACCGGTGCTGACATGCTAATGTGGCAGGGCGAGTGTATCGTTCATGATGAATTCTCCTCACAAGCACTGCAGGACATGAAAGCACTATATCCTGATGCCGCTATACTGGTTCACCCGGAATCGCCGGCCAGCGTGGTTGAGATGGCTGATGCGGTGGGATCTACCAGTCAGCTGATTCAGGCTGCACAGGATATGCCTAACCAAACCTTTATCGTGGCTACCGACAAAGGCATTTTTTATAAAATGCAGCAGCTGATGCCTGAGAAGCAGTTTATTGAAGCCCCTACGGCTGGCAATGGCGCTACCTGTAAAAGCTGCGCACACTGCCCGTGGATGGCGATGAATGGCCTTGAGGCTATCTATGAGTCGCTTTCTACCGACGACACCAGTGCTCATGAAATCTTTGTTGATGACGCCTTGCGTGAAAGAGCCCTCATTCCACTGAACAGAATGCTGGACTTTTCAGCGCAGTTAAAAGCAAAGAAAAGCGCATAGTGCCTAATTAATCAGCAGTTGGCTGATTTTTTAAGGGTAGTTCTTGATTCGAAGCGCGGCTTTACCTACTATACGCGCACTTATTCGCAGCGACGTGTTTATGATCATGTGCTTCGAAGAAACAATTTGGAGAGATGGCTGAGTGGCTGAAGGCGCACGCCTGGAAAGTGTGTATACGTTTATAGCGTATCGAGGGTTCGAATCCCTCTCTCTCCGCCAAATACCTACAGGCCCCTAATTCACTGGGGGCTTCATTCTTAAAGGCCTAAAGAGAAAGACGGTAACCCCCTTGAGGTACAAAAGGGCGGTACAAAATGGGCATCATGGCAACTCCTAAGCCATTGCACAGACTGCGCCTGATACAGTCTCCTCAACAACCAAGCCCTCTTTGACCTCATAGCCTGTATCTCTGAATGATTGCACTTGATTAGCTGTAGTTTGCTCTGAGGTTGATACACGGCAATAGAAGTAAGTTCTCTGGCTCACAAGGTTTCTCTATAGATAAAAAGTAGGGGTATCCTATGCGCCTAGCTCATTAATGTTAAATCCCTACTTTTGATACTATGCGAGGCTAGCTCAAAGTGACAGGCTCATATATGAATGTTTATGAGCCCTTTAAGATAACTCAAATTCTTTTAGTTTCCCGCTATCTCGCAATCTTTGCTTCTCTAAATCAGTGTAAGGAGGAAGGTTTTTAATCACTGATAAAAAGGTGCGGCCAAAATTTGACTGTGTAAAACGTATCAATCCTAATTCGTCTTGCCTACCGTCATTGATTAGCTTTTGTTGGTCGATATGTTCTATTTTGAGTATTGGTGTACCTATGAGGCTTGTTAAACCATATGATTCTAAATCATCACTAGTATCACCAGAGAGCCAATTGACAGAGGAGAGCTTCTCTAGGTCACCTGCATATAGCTTTTGGATAAGATCAAGTGACCGCAGGAAGTCTTCTTGGGTCAACTCTAATTGACTATATAAATGCAGAGCTTGAGCGATGTACTTTGCTTTTGATAGATCATAGAGGCTATCTACAGCAAGTATTATTTTGTCAGCGAGATCAGATACAGGTGAGTTCTCTAGCGCATTGTTAATCTGCTTTAAATCACCATGTGTTAGCGAATTTATATCCTCCACAAACCTTGATAATTTTTTGATAAATATGTGATTACTTATGTTTTGTACTTGTTCTGCGTACTTTACGAACTGTCCAAAATAAGGAATATCTTTAATTGCCCCGGTTTCTATAACGGCATTAGTAAAGTCTTCATAAACATTGCCAAATTGACGGTGACTTTTTCCCATGTCTTTATATTCCTTTTTCTGTCTCAAATTTTTTAGGGTGATAGTGATTAATTAAGTACAGTAATATAATATGTGAACAGCTCTCAAGATCACTAGTTTGTGGACCCATCAAAAATTATCATATTCGTCTGAGTCTCAGGTTAACAAAAAGTTAAATATAACAACCGCTTCGTCTTAAAAGGTAAAGCCTGTGGCATTTACCCTCCCGCAGAATTCGCCTAATGTGCAACTCATTGTAATACCGAACACTGTTGTGGTGTCGGTAGCGAGTGATCAACATATAGGTGTTAATAATGAAATGGTTCGGTGTGGTAGGCAGTCTGTTATTGGCTTTTCTTTGTCCTCAGGCGAGTGCTGCACAAAATCCCGTTATCTGGGCTGACGTACCGGATGTCAGCACTATCAGAGTGGGCGATACCTATTATATGAGCAGTACCACCATGCACATGAGTCCGGGTCTGCCGATTATGAAATCCAGCGATCTGGTTAACTGGGAGATAGCAGGCTACGCCTATGATCGGTTGGTCGAAAACGACAAAATGAACCTGGAGAATGGTCAGGATGCTTATGGCAAGGGCTCCTGGGCCAGCAGCCTGCGATATCACAACGGCATGTTCTACGCCGCCACGTTCTCGGCTACTACCGGTAAAACCCATGTTTACAAAACCCCTGACATCGAAAGCGGCCCGTGGCAGGCCCACGAGTTTGCGCCGGTGTTACATGACAATTCTTTGTTTTTTGACGATGACGGCCGTGTTTACATGATATACGGCGGCGGCAAGATTTCTCTGGTTGAGCTTAAATCTGACGCGTCAGATATCAAGCCGGGTGGTACACATAAAGTCATCATCGAAAATGTTAACAAGGCCTTTGGTGAGAATGAGGTTGGCGGGCTGCCGGGTGAAGGTTCACAGATGCACAAGATTAACGGTAAATACTACCTGTTTACTATTGCCTCGCCGAAAAGCCGTTGGGCACGTTCTGTTATTATTAATCGCGCTGACAACATTGAAGGGCCTTATGAAAGCCGTGTGGCACTCGACTTTGCGCACATTGCCCAGGGCGGGTTGGTAGATACCCCTGAAGGTGACTGGTATGCCATGCTATTTGGCGATCGGGGCAGTGTAGGGCGTATTCCTTATCTTGTACCGGTAACCTGGCAGGATGGCTGGCCGGTACTCGGCGAAAACGGTAAAGTGCCGGAAAAATTGCCGCTACCCGATAATATAGCCGGTATTAAGGGGATCGTCGCCTCAGACGACTTTGAAAGAAGCGCAGGGCAGCCAGTATTGCCGCTGGTGTGGCAATGGAATCATAACCCGGATAACGCCAACTGGGCGGTGCTGGATAATCCCGGGCGCTTAAAAATTACCACCGGGCGTACCGATAAAACCGTACTTACGGCCAAAAACACACTGACACAAAGAACCTTTGGTCCTCGTAGTTCCGCAACCACGGCCATTAATGTTCAGCACATGAAGGCGGGTGACGTTGCCGGGTTAATTGCGCTGCAAAATAAGTATGGTTATGTAGCGGTGAAGGCCGGTAGCAATGGGCAGAAGTCACTGGTTATGGTGCGTTCTATTCTGGGCATCGATAACGAAGACGAAAAGCAAGGGATCGTTGGCGTGCATCAATTAAGTCAGCGCTATGAAACACTTGCCACACTGCCGGTAAAACAAGACCGGGTATATTTACGAGTCGATACGGATTTTAACCGAGATGTGGCTTTATTTTATTACAGTCTGGATGGCGAGCGCTGGCATCAAATAGGCAAACCGTTACAAATGCTATATACGTTTACCAAGCACTTTATGGGGTATCGCTACGGGCTATTTAACTATGCTACGGAGCAGGCTGGCGGCTATGTTGAGTTCGATTATTTTAAAATCGGCAGAACCTACGATAAGCCTTTTTAAGCTATAAGGCTTTAATGTTGACTTTCCACGGTGGGTTTAAGCGGTTCTCGCCGGCTCGGTATAGCTTAATTTTATTGCCCGACGGATCTCTCAAAATGGCTTCTTTCCACAGATAACGTTGCTCTGTGGGCGGTTGCTCAAAAACGATACCCTTTTCAAGTAACTCCTCGTAGAGCTCATCGAGCGCTTCATGTTCAAAATAAATCACCGTAGGATTGGTTATCCCGGCATCTTCCAGCGACAGTGAGAAGGTGGTATCGCCATCAGGGCAACTAAAGCGTGCGTAGTGAGGCGTATCTACAATCTGGGTAAAGCCCAGGGTTAAGTAAAACTGTACCGCTTGTGACATGTCCTGCACCGGCAGGGTGACCTGATTGAGCTCCATATCTTTGCTTTCTCCAACTGGGTTAATAATGCTTTTTGCGGGTGTGCCAGTGCACTACATAAAATAACACCGCCCCAAGCATACCACTGTAGAGGCAGAGTTTGTGCAGAGTACTCACTGATATTATTGCCAGTAATGGGTTAGCTAGCGTTAGTGGATAGGCGGGCTGGACATCCCCATGCATGATGGCATCCAGTCCTACGTGGCTGTAACTGCCAATAAAGGCGCTCAGAAAAGCCACCCACCAGGCAATAACTATGGGCTTCGAGGGCTTGGCGATTCCTATTATTTTCAGACCAAACTCGGATAAGTACTTGCCGGTTAATGCGGCAAATATAGCAATGAGTGAACTACCGGGTATGGTGTGAGAAAAACCGTGCAGGTGTCCATGGCCCACAATCATTACCCACAGCGGCTGCACGTCCATCACAATTTGCGTCCAGCCAAATACCATCAAACTAAAGCTACCTTGCAGCAGCGCTTTAATCAGCAGGCCCGGGCCCATGTGGACAGGTGTAAATGGCATTGCAGGTTCTGGTTATCAGTTAAGTGGTGGCTACTAATCCTGCTCGCGGCGTTTTGCCGGGCGTTTGGCTTTCTTACTATCATCCGCCTTGTGCCACACAGATATGCGGCCACCTGACTTGGTCCGTTTTTCATCGGGCTTGCTAGTCGCTCCCGGTCGCTTAGGCTTTACTTTCTTTTTCAGCGATTTTTTGATGGCAGGGGAGTTAACCGGTGCACCATTGTCGGTTACCGGTGAAGCGACATCGGGTCTTAATTTACGGGCCAGACCGAGCAGAAAATACCGCAGAACCTGATCGCCGCAGGGTTTAAAATTACGATGGTCGGGCTTACGGAAAAACGCCGACATTTCACCCTTACTCATATTGAAATTGCCGAGCTTCATCACTTCCAGCATATCGTCGTCACGAAACGACAGGGCAATTCGTAGTTTGCGCAGGATTTCGTTATTGCTTAAAAACTCCCCCTTAGCCAATTGCGGTGGCGGTGTATCAGACCGGGCACCGCGCATTTTAATGATCAGACCATCCAGAAACATCGCCATCACGCTGTCCCGGCAGGGCAGGTAACCGGGTTCTTCTTCTTTTCGCATGTTGGCTTTCAGATACTCAATATCCATTTTATAGCCAGCTAACTTAAAAATATTAATGGCGGCGGTATCGTCTATTCGCAGGGCGAAGCGCACTCTGCGCAAAACATCATTGTGGTTCATATTGATTGGGACTTATAAGTTGTCGAAGGTCTGTCGCGCCAGGGGGCATTTGCGTGTCGCATGCAGCAGGATGAGCCAGTAAAGCAGCCAGGACCCTAAATAGGTGGCGGTAAGTGCCACGTCACTGGTTAACAGTATACGTTAATTCTGCCGTGCGCGTATTCTTAGTTGCTGACCACAGCAGATTTTTAAACGAGTTTGTGCTGAATCTAACCCAGCAAGGCCTTCGCCTCCGCCACGATACTGTTAACCAACATGTGCTGAGCACGGTTTTTACCGGTAATGGCATAAAAACGCTCGGTAATATCGGTAATTTCGCCAATGCATGACACATTGTAAAAATCTGCCACGTGATCGGCAATTGCTGATGGCGCGCAAAATACGCCAAAGCCTTCGCTGCCAAATACTTTAAGCAACGCGCTGTCGTCAAACTCTGCCACAATTCTGGGGTGCAGCTGGTTGGCTTCAAGCCAGCTTGTAAGGCCAAGTGTAATACCCGATTTAATGCCGGGTAACAGTAAACTCACGCCGTTGAGCGAATGTGGGAAGTCCTGATGAAGACTTAACTGGGCATGGCTGGCAAAAAAACTTAAGTGAGATTCACCCAAAAAATAGCTGCTGGCATTTAACTGAGTGCCGGGAGCCACCCCACGATCGGCGATTATCAGATCGATATGGTTTAACGCTAAGTCACTGATTAACGAGTCAAATGGTCCTTCCCTGAAAATAAAGCGTACATTATTCGACAGGACCATGGTGGAATGCACAAAATCATAAGCCAGGACCTTGGGGATGGCATCAGTAATCCCTATAACAAAAGTCTGATCGATGGTCTCATTATCGGCATGGAGCAACTCAACCAGTCTGGCGCCTTTTTGAAATATTTCACTGGCATGCTGGTAAACTAGTTTGCCTTTACTGTTGAGGTAGAGACGTTTGCTCACCCGGTCAAACAGCGAATAGCCCAGTTGTTTTTCAAATGTACTAAGCTGACCGCTAACGGTTTGCGGTGTAACATGCAACAGTTTAGCGGCACTGGCGATACTGCCTTCACGGGCGATAAGGTAAAAGTAGTAAAGGTGATGATAATTTAATTGATGCATAATAAGGAAAATTCGATGTTTATAGTAGAATATAACAGTTTTACTCTTTTTTGTGGCCGGTTTATTATTGCTTTTAGTAAATGATATTGCATTCTTATCTTTAGTTGGATAAATATTGAAATGGAAAAAAACATCGATTTACGACAAACCAAAAAATACCTGGTTTCCTTATTAAAGCCGGAAGGCGGCTTTTTTGGTGTGGCAGTGGTGTATGGTGTAGCAATCAGTTTGCTTACCCTGGCGGTGCCGATTGCAGTGCAAACCCTCATCAATAGTATTGCCAACATAGGCTCTATCCGTGCCGTAACGATTCTGGCAGCAATCCTGTTTACTACGCTTTTTGTATCGGGCATTTTCAGTGCGCTGCGTATGCGGGTGATGGAGTACTATGAGCGCCGTGTGTATACCCGGCTTGTCTCTCAGCTCGGGCTTAAAACCATTATGGCGCCCCACAGCTTTTTTGAAGGGCGGCGTAACACGTCGATTACCCACCGCTATTTCGACATTATGACATTACAGAAAAACATCCCGTCACTGATGGTTGATGGGTTCGCCTTAGTGCTGCAAATTATTGTGGGTTTTACCCTGGTGTCGTTCTATCACCCGTTTTTGTTTGTACTGAATATGATCATTCTGCTGGTGATGTATCTGGTGTGGAAAATATGGGGGCCGGGCGCAAAACGCACTGCCATTGAGCTGTCTCAAACCAAATACGATACCGCGAAGTGGTTAAACGATGTGGCTGCTGCCCATGAGTTTTTTAAATCCTCCGACCATATGGATTACGCCGGGCGCAATACCGAAAGCTTCATTAAAAATTACATTGCCAAGCATAAGGGCCACTTTACCTTTACGTTTTCGCAAGCGGTGTCTTTTCTGCTGCTGTATGCCTTTGCCAGCGCCACCTTGCTCGGCCTTGGCGGCTTTCTGGTCGTGCAGGGGCAACTCTCTATTGGTCAGTTGGTGGCGGCAGAGCTGATTATGTCGGCAGTGTTCTTTGGGATCTCGCGGTTCAGCCAGTACCTTAAACTGTATTACGAGCTGTATGGTGCGGCAGAAAAAATAGGCTCTGCACTGGTTATCCCACAGGAAGAAACCCACGATGACGGCGCACGCATTCCGTCCTCATCCAAGCTGGTGTTTAAACGTCTGGCGCTGAGCCATTTTGAAGACAGCTGTTACCTGGATGCCACGCTGGAAGCGGGCCATAAGTACTTTATAACGACTCGCAAGAGCTGGGTGCAAAAACAACTGGTGGGTTTCCTCAAGCGTTTTGAACGCCCGGCAAAGGGCGAGATTCTGCTCGGAGATTACAGTTTATTCGACTACGACATGTACGAATTACGCCAAGCCGTGAGCACGCTCGACCGCTCATTGATTGTGGAGTGTACTATCGAAGAATACCTGCGTCTGGCAGCACCTGAGGCAACGATAGCCGAGGTGCGAAAGGCGCTGGAATATGTCGGTCTTGATGAAGTGGTTGATAATCTGGATGAGGGCATTGCAACACGTATTTCAGTACTAGGCGACCCCTTACAGCCGCTGGAGTTTCTATTATTAAAACTGGCTGCGGCGGTTCTTTCCAAACCGCAGGTACTGGTGATCAATCAGCATTTTGATGCTATTCCGCAAAGCATTAAAGAGCGCTTGCTGGACCGTATCGACCGGTTAGAGTGCACCGTTTTATACTTTACCAATATGCCCCTTAAAGGCGTGTTTAATGCCACTTTAAATTTGCAGGACGTGTTATACGTGGAAGACAGCGCAACCGATAACAAGGGAAAAGGTCATGAGTAAAGCAGAAAACCGTTTTATGCAAAATATCACCTCCTTACCTGCGCAAATTATTCCCAGTGTGCACAAGGTGGTGTGCTGGGTGATTGCCTTTTTAGTGCTGGTTGTGGCGGCCGGACTGTACTTTACGCCGTGGATCCAAACCGCACATGGCTCGGGCGCGGTAGACTCGTTGGACCCGGTGGATCGCATGCAGGCCATTTCGGCGCTGGTTGATGGCCAGATCCAAACCTGGCATGTACGAGAGGGGATGCAGGTGAGAGCCGGCGATCCCATTGTTACGCTCATTGATGTGGATGCCCAGCGACTGGAAAAACTGCAGTCGCAGCTAGCGGCCACGCGGCAGGCGCATAAGGCCAACGAAACCGCTGTCGCCAATGCCGAGAGCAACCTGCAACGCCAGCAGGCACTTCAGGAGCAGGGTTTGGTGTCCCGTAAGGATGTGGAAGCGGCGCTGATTAAAGTGCAGGAGCTAAAAGCCAAGGCGGCTTCATCGCTGGCTGATATTAATCAGGTATCCATGGTACTTTCTCGTCAGGCTACCATGACCAAAACTGCGCCGGTCGATGGCACCATCCTGCGTTTATTTAACGGCGGTGGCTCAACCTTTGTAAAAGCCGGAGATGTGCTGGCGCAGTTTATTCCGAAAAATGCCGAGCGTACGGTACGTGTAATCATTAGCGGGCTGGATGCGCCACTGGTGAAGCCCGGCGCAAAAGCCCGCCTGCAGTTTGAGGGCTGGCCGGTGTTTCAGTTTAGCGGTTGGCCGGGCACTGCCATTGGGACCTTTGGTGGTGTAGTCACGTATGTTGAGCCTGTGGCGGATGCTACCGGCGCGTTTCAGGTGTGGATCAAGCCTGATGAGTCCGAGATGCCCTGGCCAGAGGAAAACATTGCCCGTTTAGGTAGTCGGGTGAAAGCCTGGATCCTGCTGGAAGAAGTGCGCCTGGGTTACGAGTTGTGGCGACAGCTCAATAACTTCCCGCCCCAGAAACCGGCCACCCAGGCCAGTTCGTCTGCACCAGGCTGGTAGGGGGCGGCAATGACTAAACGCATTTTAGCGGTGGCCCTGCTGACGCTTACTGGTGGGGCGGTTACGTCGATTAAAGCGGAGCAGCTGTTGCCCACGGTTCCTGCGCTTATCGACAACATGCAGCAGTTGCACCCCTATGTAAATGTGCTGACTGAGAAAAATAACCAGCTGGTTTACGGCCTGGATAGCGCCCAGAGCGAATTCGACGGCCGCATTGAGCAGGATGTCAGTGGCCGGGTAGCTGGTTATTACGACGGCTCTGCCGCGGCCCAGCGCTTTGTCAAACCACTGGGTGATATGAACGCAAAGCTTATCAGTGAGTACCGCGTTGCCACCGGCGACTTCCCGGTTTACGAAGAGCAGTACAATACCTTATCAGGCGGTGAGGCCAGTATTGGTGTCGCCCTGTCGCTGCTGCAAAACCGCAGTATCGACAAGCGCCGGGTAGGGGTGAGTAACGCCGCATTAGCTATTGAGCAGTATCAGGCTGAATTAGCCCTGAGCATGAATGACTTTTTATATAAGGGCCTTAGCCAGTATTTAAAGTGGTATGAAGTAAGCCTTAAAATTGCCGCGGTAGAGGAGTTGCTCGGTACGTTGAAATATCGTCGCGAAGGACTGTCGACCCGATTGAAAAGCGGCGATTTAGCCGAAGTCGATCTCACCGAATTTGAAGCCAGTATTCTGGAGCAGAAGCTGGCCTTGTCGCAACTGCGTCAGACTCAGCGCGCCTCGGCACAGGCGCTGGCTTTTTACTGGCGAAATAGTGAGGGTGAGTCACAGGTGATTGCCAGCGATGCGGCGTTGCCAGCCGATATTGAATGGCCATTTAATATCACCCCTGCACAGGCGGCCCGTCTGCGTAATGCCATCATGCAACATCCGGCGTTAGCGGTACTGCGCACGGAGCAGAGCGTTACGCAGAATAAGTTTCGACTGGCAGAAAACCAGCTCTTACCCAAACTCGATGTAAAGGCGCTGGTGGCTAAAGATATGGGCAGCGGCCCGACATCACTGGCCGAAACCGAAGGTAAAATTGGCCTGACATTCTCTTATACTCTGGGGAACCGCAAAGCCAAAGCGGAAAAGGCGACCATGCGCTCTAAACTTAAGGTGCTGGAATATGAGGTCACTCTGGCCCAGGACCAGCTTAACCAACAATTTGAACAAGCCTATGCTTACTGGCAGCAGGCCCACGAAGTGCTGGCACTGCAGCAGCAAAATGCTGAGCTGGCGGTTACCTTGTCGCAGCTTGAGCGCAAACGGTTTGATGCCGGCGACAGTGATATGTTTAAGCTGAATGCCCGGGAGTCGGGTGTGCTAAAGGCAAAATTAAAAGCCATTGAGGCGCAGGTAGATTTACTTGCTGCAGAGCTCACTTTGCATAAAGTGGTGGCAGCGATTACTTCGTAAGAAAGAAAAACGCTGCCCTGTTAACAGGGCAGCGACAGTTAATTACGGCTCAATGTCATCCGCAGGTTCACTAACGCCAGGGTAGGCCTTGGGCGTTAAAGGTTTTACCGGGCGCTGCTTAATACGCTGCTGCAGATACTCAATCGCGGCATCCAGCTGCGCATCTTCACCCATAAAAGTGGCATGCGGCAGATTGTCTACTTCAATGTCCGGAGCAATCCCCAATCCTTCGGTGATCCAGCGGCCATCCTCGGCGAATACCGGTAGCTCAGCTACCCGCGCCATGCCGTTATCGGCCAGGCGGTTGCGGCCACGCAACCAGATGCCGGCACCAGCGGTTTGTTTGCCGATCACCGGGCCTAAATCCATGGCTTTTACCCCTGCAGTGAAGGTTTCACCGTCAGAGTAAGTGTACTGATCGGCCAGCACCACCAGGTGACCACGGAAAGTCTGTTGCATGTTGGTATTAGGTTCGCGGTTACCGCTGGTCCAGAACATCCAGACTTTGCGTAGCAGCTTTTCCAGAATCCAGCTATCGATATTGCCGCCGCGATTACGGCGTACATCAATGATCAGGCCGTCTTTTTTGTAGGCGGCGTAAAACTCGCGAGCAAAATCCGACACATCATTGCTGCCCATGGCATACAAGTGCAGGTAGCCAATATCCTGGTCGGCCTGTTCTACTTTCTGGCGGTTACGGGTTGTCCAGTCCTGATAGCGCAGGCGGGCATCGGTGCGATTACTTACCGGATACACAATGGTTTGCAGTGCTTCACCATTGCGGCTCAGCCCCAACAGTACCTGACGGTCTGCCTGATTAAGCAATGCCTGATTTAATTCAGCCAGCGTGTTAATCGGGCGCGCATTAATGCTGGTAATAATGTCACCTTCTTTGGCGTCAGTACCAGGTTTTAACAAGGGTGAGGCTTTGGCAGGCACTTCGTTGTCGTACTGGTAAATGCTGGCAATTTGCACGCCCTCATCGGTTTGAAGCAAATTGGCGCCTAAACTGGCTGGGGCAGGACGATCAGGCTCCTGCGGTGTGTCGCCGCCATACACCTGTGAGTGCAGCACATTAAGCTCACCGGTCATCTGGCCAAGCACGTCGTTCAGTTCGGCGCGATCGGTAATGCGAGCCACCAGTGGCTGATATTTTTGTTTCATTGCTGCCCAGTCAACGCCCCGCATGGCTTTGTCGTAGAAGTAATCACGGTGCATCAGCCAGGCATCATGAAACAGTTGTTGCCATTCCTGCTGCGGATCGATACGTAATTTCCAGGCCGACACATCGGCTTTCTGGTCGGTTTTATCTGACGGGAATTGTTTAGCAGCGCCAACAATAAAGATCTGATCGTTATTGCCGCTTTGTTTTAGCACCAGCATACTCTTGCCATCAGCGCTAAGCTTGTAGCTACTCAGGCCAGACATAAAGGTGCTGGTTTTATGATGCGGTGTTTGTTCAATAGCCTTAAGCACCGGTTTGCTGCCAGGCTCGGTCACCTGATCCCTGACATACAGGTATTTGGCGTTGGCTGCCAGGTCGCTATAGTTGCCGGGACTCACCGGTACCTGCCAGAGTCTGTTCGTTAACTGTTCCCAGTCAATAAGCGGTGCCTCAGGGGCATTGTCTGCTTTCTCGCTGTCGCTGTCTTCTTCCGGTTCGACCTGTACCGTCAGTTCGGTAGGTTTTTGGAACGGGAAGGTTGCATCGGCTTTCAGCGCGTAGGCGAAAATCTGAGTGCGGCGGTCAAAGGTGGTACCCATGTTGCGGTCGCCCCAGGGCGAACGGGTGGTGGGGGTAAATTCCCGGTCTGATAAGAAGTACAGCCATTGCTGGTCCTGACTAAAAGCCGGAGAGTAGGAGTTGTACTTGTCGCTGGTTAGCACCTGGCCGCGGTTTTCGGCAAAATTATGCACATAAATGCGCTGGCGTTCGTCGCCGAGCTTACTGGTGGTAATCGCCAGCAGCTGACTGTCGGCACTAAATACAATATCAGCGTAAGGGCTCATTTCGGTCTGGCCGGAGTAGAGCTTTTCAGTATCGCCCGTGTTGATATCGAGGATCCAAAGATCGCCGTTAAAATCGTCGAAGGCGAGCTTATTGCCATCGGGCGAGAGCACCAGTTGCCAGCGGCTGATGCTGGCGCCGCTGGTGAGCTGTTTGCGCTCGGATGAACCATCGGCAGCAAACTGCCAGATTTCCATTTCGCCACTGGCATCATTAATCGCATACACCCATTTACCGTCGTGGCTTAAAATAGCCTTACGTGAACGAGATGCCGCTGGCGTGTCAATTTCCACCAGGCGTTTGCCGTCGGTGCTGGCGATGGCCAGACGGCCGCGGGCCGTGAGGACCACCTGCTTGTTTTCGGCATTAAAATCTGCTGAAGTCAGGTATTTGGTGGGTTTGGTCAGCCAGTTATCCCGTAACTGAGGAAAGTCGCCACTCAGGGCAATGTCCAGTGTGCGGGTACGGCGATTGGCGATGTCGTAAATTTTAAGATCAGCGCCATGCTGAAAAATAATCCGGCCATTATCGAGGCTGGCCCGCTTAATGGGAAAGTCCTGAAAATCGGTTAGCGCTTTGGCGTTTTTACCAGAAGCCGACATAACCCACAGGTTGTCGTTACCATTTTGATTACTCACGAAATACAGTTTGTCGCCAGCCACCATGGGTTCGCGAGCCGAAGCGTCGTGGGCGTCGGTCAGCAGCAGCGCCTCGGTTTGGCTGCCCAGTTTATAACGCCACAATTCGCCCTGTGCACCGCCGCGATAATAACGGGCGTTGTCGCGTGACACCTGCAGGCCAAACTGGGTGAAATAAAGCGTGTCAGAGGCTTCGTCAATGGCGCCTTCAATGGCATCGGCAACCGGTACTTCCTCGGTATTCAGGGTAACCGGATCCACCTGTTTTAACGACCAGTTATTGGTGGGGCCTACCCGGGTATTGGTGCTGTATAACAACTTGCCGTCGCCGGTCCACTGCTGCAGATAAACGTAGCTGTTTTCAAAGGTCACCCGCCTGGCCAGTCCGCCTTCAGTGGGGATCACATACACTTCGGTTGCGCCTTCATAGTTAGCGGTAAAGGCGATTTGTGTTCCGTCTGACGAAAAGGCCGCTTGTTGTTCCTGCGCCAGATTGGTGGTCAGGCGGCGGGTGGCTGTGTTTGTTATGTCATGTAACCAAAGGTCGCCTTCGGCGGTAAATACTACCTGGTTATCGTGCAGGTCCGGGTCGCGGTAGTAGCCGGATTTGGCCATGGAATGGAAGGACATGAGCAACAGGCTCATGCCGACAATGGTTCGTTTTTTCATGGTGTTATTCACTTTGTCGTCGTTTTTTATAGTTGGTCGTGCACAGGGCAGTAAACGAGAGAAAGCCGGTAAAGTCAAACCGGGGCCGACAGATGGCTGTAAATCCCGGTTTGCTGGCAGGAGCAGGTGTAATGCTAATCTTCTTCCAGTTGAATAAGGTCACCCGGCTCGCAATCCAGTGCCTCACAAAGGGCGAGCAGTGTGGAGAAACGAATAGCTTTGGCTTTGCCGGTTTTCAGGGTCGACAGGTTAGCCATGGTGATTCCAACGCGTTCAGACAATTCGGTGAGTGACATCTTGCGTTGCAGCATGACCATATCCAGATTTATTTTAATGGTTTTAGACATAATTATATGGTCAGTGATTGTTCTTGTTTCATCTGAAAAGCGTACTCAAGGATCTGGGCCAGTACCAACAATGCTCCGCTAATCAGGATCCCTTCAATGGGTATTGAAACATAGGGGGAAAGTTGAAGCTGCTCATGAAATTCACCAATTTCAGCCAGTATTGCCATGCCGCACAGGTAGGTAATAAAAGGCGAAACAATGCTATATACCAGGATAATCAAGCCCAGTTTTTTTACATAAGCGACATTTTCTAAGTCGAAAATACGCTGACCAGCCAGGTTAGCGAACAATTTACGCAGGTTATATAGCGCGAGCAAACTGAATATACCGCTAATGAGTATTCTGTCTGTGTTGGCAATGAAAAAGGCTGCCTGGCCGCTGGTATTATTGAGCTTGAGCTTGCCATCAACCTGCATTATCTCACTTGCCGTTGCGGTAACATCATTGGTAATTACCCTGGCGTTAAACAAGTATTCGATATCAGTATGACGCTCGCTGATTTCCGCGGGAATATTTAATCCGACAACGAGGATAAATCCAACTCCCACAACCATTGCAAGTACGCTTAAGTAATAAAGCAGATCGAACCACATCTTGAGCTCAGGGGTGTATTTAGGAGGGGGTAACTGGCTACTAGTATCAATAGTGTCTGATGATTCCTGATTTTTCATGGTCATTTCCTTGCTTGGTTATGCTGATTGTTACTTTAGCGCATGTTTCTTTTTTTACAATAATTTTTTATTGAAAAACAATAAAAAGTTATCGTTGTTCGTTATTTTTCATTGCTTTTTAGCTGCTTACATCAGCGCCGAATCTGTAACAAAATGTTGTGATCGCTTGCAATACTCAAAGGTGTTGGTTAAATTCTGCGCACTACCTTATGCGGAGTTAGCGCCATCATGAACAACTAAGCCTGTCGTCCATTTTTATTGTTATTTTTTTTGGATCTACAGGGTTAGTCGGCGTAGCTCACTGTCGAAATAGTATGGCGCTTTACCGGCGCGATACCGCCTCTTAATATTTGTATGTGCTGCTAAGCTGAAGCCCGCTTATCGGGAGGCGCTAATGCCGATACTTCAAGCTCACAATCTTAGTTATCAACTGCCTGCGGGCGACACGCTTTTTCATTCGGTATCGGTATCGATGTCTTGCCGCCGGGTGGGGCTGGTGGGCCGTAATGGCGCCGGTAAATCGCTACTGGCAACAATTTTAATGGGTGAGCGGATGCCTACTGGCGGCAGCGTAGTGTGCAATGCCGATACCGGCGTGTTCTGCCAGCAACCGTCGCATTTACTGACAAGTGAGGCGACTATCGCCGAATTTCTTGGCGTGGCACCTGTACTTGATGCGCTTTCGCGAATTACCAAAGGTGAATGCACCGACTATTTGTTTGAGTCGGTGGGTGAACAATGGGATCTGCCTGCCCAGCTTGCCAGGGAGCTGGCAGTGCTGGGACTGCCTGATGATCCGCAAACCCCATGCGCAACGCTAAGTGGCGGTCAACTGGCAATACTGCGGTTATGGCAACTCTTTAAGGGGCCGCACAATTTGTTAATTCTGGATGAGCCGTCCAATCATCTTGATCGTCGTGCCCGGCGCTGGTTACAAGCGCAACTTCAATCTACTGCGGCAGCGGTGCTGCTGATAAGTCATGATCGTGAACTATTGCAGGGGATGGCAGAAATCTGGGAACTTAATCAAACCGGGATAACGGTGTATGGCGGCAATTACGCCCACTATGCAGCGCAAAAGCAACTTAAAGAGCAGGCATTAAACCGCCAACTTGAAACGCTACACAAGCAGCAAAAGCAAGTGCAGCAACAAGCCCAACGAAGCCTTGAAAAGGCCGCGCAACGGGCTGCGCAGGGGCAAAAGCTGCGGGGCAGTCAGGCTAAGTGTTTACTGGATAAACAAAAGGACCGCGCGACGGCCAGTGCTACCAGTCGCAATAAAAATATCGAAAGCAGGCAAAAACAATTACAGCAACGAGCAAGCCAGTTGCAGTCAGCACAATGCCTAACACAAAAACAGGCTATTTATTTATCCTCTGCTAATGCGGGTAACAAAAAGGCCATCTCTGTCCTTAACGGCGTGCTGGCATTTGGCAGCTCACAGACAGTTAATCTGCAGGTGGCAGAGGGAGATAAGCTGCATCTGCAAGGCGGTAATGGGAGTGGTAAATCCACGTTATTAAAAACGCTGACAGGCCGGCTACCGCTGCAAGCCGGTGAGTTACATGTGAATACCCCGCTGTGTTATCTCGATCAGCATTTTAGCTCGGTGCTCCCCACGCTCAGTTTACTGGATAACCTTTTACAGCAGTGCCCGGCGTTAAGCGAGTCTGACGCGCGCACCTTACTGGCTGGCATCGGCTTTCGTCGCGACAGTGTTTTTAACCCGGCCGAAACCTTAAGTGGCGGCGAGAAAATGAAACTGGCTATGTTAATCGCCAGTCATCAGCCGCAGCAGCCATTTTTGTTACTCGATGAGCCCGACAATCATCTGGATTTGAACGCCAAAATCCTGTTGGCAGCAGCGCTTAATCGTTATCAGGGCGGCTTTATTTTAATTAGTCACGATACTGCATTTGCGGATGAGGCCGGGGGTAAAAGTGCCTATCAACTTACCCGTGATGAAAGCCAGGCATCATTTGGTGCTGGCATTTTGTCAGACGTTACTGTACAAGGGCGGTAAATTAACATAGGTACTACGCTTTTATGAGTCATGAGCAGCAGTGAAAGTTTATCCTCAAGCCGGAATAGACCGGTTATATTTTGGCATGACCATGACCCAGGTACGCGATGCCTGGGGGCAACCAGAAGACATATACCATTTCCATCCGCTATGCGACAGCCTGGAAGAGCGGGATGTAGTGTGGCAATACGCCAACGGTACTGAGCTGAGTTTTTCATCCTGCGATAATTTTGTGCTCGGCACGATTTCGGTCTCATCCACTGAAGCAGAGCTGGAAGGCAAATGTGTTATTGGTAAATCGATTCTGGAAATTCGCCTAATGTTTCCAGAACTGGAATTAGATGACGATTTCGACGAGTTTGGCCAGGACTACCTGCTAGCCGACAAGGATGTGTCGTTGTGGGTGGTGGCCGGTAAGGTTGACACCATCAGTCTGTACCCGGACTATGATGAGCATGGCAGTATGAGAGTTAATCAACCGCTCAGCGAACGGGGCAGTTAAGCGGTTATTATTCAATGTTGAGAAAATGGTATGACGACCTTTGTTAAAGCAGTAACCCTTAGCGCTAACGGCGTGGCGTTGGTGCCACTGGAAGTCGCTCATGAGGCAGGTTTAAAGGCTGCCGCCGCCGATGGCGAATTATGGCAGTTGCGGGTGACTTCGGTACCTGAACCCGATGCCACGGCGGATTATATCGGCGCAGCACTGCGCGCTCGCGAGGCCGGCGACCGCTTCGCTTTTGCGGTTATTGAGCAGGCAACAGGAAATGTGCTTGGGACCACCAGTTATCACGATATTCTGCCTGCGGTTAAACGTCTTGAAATTGGCTATACCTGGTATGCTAAAAGTGCTCAGCGAACCCATGTAAATACCACCTGTAAGCTGCTGATGCTGTCGCACGCTTTCGATGTACTCAACTGCAATGTAGTCGGGTGGCGCACCGATAATTATAATTATGCCAGTCAGCGGGCCATAGAGCGGTTAGGAGCGAAAAAAGACGGTGTGATCCGCGGCCACCATATGCGCCGTGACGGCACTATCCGCGACACCGTGATGTACAGCCTGCACCAGGGAGAATGGCCGGAAGTGCGTGCCCACCTCAATTACCTGTTAAGCCGCTACCGTTAAGCCACTGGTGTTACAGTGCCTTAGCCTGGCGTATAAACGTTTTACACTGCGTAATAAAGGCATTGCTCTGGGCGCTGGCCTCACCATCTCGTGCGTAATTCAGGGCGATAAAAGCCTGACAGATTGCCTTAAACTGACTGGCCGATTGGGGCGAAAGCCGCTGGGCTGCGCGTTCGGCAAAGTGCTCAGGACCGTCATTATGACGCTCAAGACCGGTAATCTGTTCAGCCTTTTGGCTGGCCTGTAAAAACCAGCGTAGATTTGCTGGTGGGCGTTTACGCTGCCAGTGCGGGATAAAGTAAAGTGCCAGCAGCAACCCTATCACCAGGCATATACCCAGCATCAGAAACATAATCCGCTGAGTAGTTACTTTGCCCAATAACAGTACTAACAGGTTTTGCTGACGTTCAGCGTCGAACCCAAGCACCCAGCGGCTCCATTGGTAATCCAATAAACTGTAAAGATTGCGTAGCTCGGCAAACAGCGGCAGCTGTTGCAGTCTGGCCATCTGGTTATTGGCCAGGAACGACTCCTCTTCCACGGCTTGCTGCAACCCCAGCTCCAGTCGGGCCGGAGCGACGATACCGCTGGGATCAAAACGGACCCAGCCGCGGCCGTCCAGCCACGCCTCTACCCAGGCATGAGCATCATACTGATAGACGCTGAGTACGTCTGGTTGTAACGATTCGCCGCCATGATAGCCGGCTACCATTCTGGCCGGAATGCCCAGTAACCGCAGTACATAACTCATGGCACTGGCGTAATGAGCACAAAAGCCTTCCTGATGTATGAACAGAAAATCATCAATGGGATGATCCGGCATAGGCGGCGGTGTAAGGGTGTAACGGAAGCCCTGGTCAACAAAATAATCCAGCACGGCCTGTACCCGTTCAACCTGAGTAACGTTGTCGGCAGCTATTTGTTCGGCCCAGGCCTGGGTTTGTGGATTCACCGCCGGATTATTCGGTAGCTGCAGGTTCAGCCTGCTATCGATACTGTAGAGTGTCTGGTCCATCGGCGTGGTGGGATAAGAACGCACCCGGTAAGCTCGTCGTGAAGTAATCGGTGTTTCGCTGAGTAAGGAATAGTCACTGCTTTGCCAGATGGCTTGGGAACTGTTCAGGTCGTCGGGTATGCCTACGTCTATGCTGAATAACCAGTGCTTGTTAGTGGGCTCAGTTATTACTTCATACTCCCACCAACTGCCGCTCACCCGGGGCTTAAACTCGTTATTAAGTAGGCGATATTGCTTGCGTACTTGTTTGCGCAGCGGGCTGACAGACCATTGTTTGCCATCAAAATACTCAAGTGTCAGGGCCCGCCAGTAACGTTCGGCGGGAGGCGGCAGAGCGCCCGTAAACGTGGCTCTGAAAGCCAGTTCGCCGGATTGGGTCAGGTTGGCTATATCGCCGGGAGTTACCGTATCGGTTAATCCGGTCTCGGTACTTTTCGACACCGGCATTTTCCATAAAGGGGGCAGTTTGGGCAATATGAGAAACAGCAGGATTGCGATGGGCAGTGCCTGCACACTCATTACCGCCAGCCGTTTGATATGCCAGGGTAAATGCTGTGACGGTGAAAAGTAGCGGCCAAGGGCAACTAACAACGACAGGGTTAGCAGGCCATAAAATAACGTCATGACGACAGACTGATGAAATGTAAAACCCATGCCAATAACAAACAGGCAGGTGCAAAACAGGTGAAACAAGTCCCGTGGCCGGTTGAGTATAATAAGCTTTAAGGCGCCAGCCAGAATCAGCAGGTTAACCATGGTGAGTAACAGGCCAATCTGCAGGCTGAACCAGCCCAGACACAGACAACACAACAACCCCAGCAGATTAATGGTACGCAGCGAGGGCATAGGCTGATACCAGCCAAAGTACATCACGAGGCGAATGCCGGTAGCGCACAGGGAAATCAGTAGTACCCAGAATAACAGGGGCTCAAACAGACTCATACTCAATACGCAAAACACCAGAGCGATAAGCGCACTGGCGGTTTGGTTGCGAATGGGTTTATCAATCGGCTGCATAGTCTTGCTCGCATTGCCGGTAACGGGCCAGTGATTTAAGACAACGGTGTTTATGGGCCTCGCCGGTGGAGGGCTTTATGCGTTTGTTGCCAATGTTCAGGCCGAAAACATGTTGCTGAGAAGATAACCGGTTAACCTGATAAGTAAGCAACCCCAGCGCTTTCTCAAGAGGTTCACCTGCATAAGTATCGAGGCTCAGCCAGCCACCTTCCTGCTGTGCCTGGTTAAAAGTTTTTGTGCTCAGTTCGCCGCCTTTGGCAGCTTGTTTCCAGGCCACTCTGTTCATCGGGTCACCGGGCTTAAAGGTACGCAGGGTGTCAAATTCATCAATGCCGGCCACATTGCCAGCGGTGTCGCCCTGACTGGCATCAGTGGACGTCAGTTTTAATGCTGAGGCAATGGGTTTAGGGTAAATGGCCAGCGACTTATTGAAATCAAGGTGGGTCCAACAGCGAAACAGCCCCAGAGGGTAGGTGGATGACAGGGTGATTCTGGGTAAACGAAAAATGCCGCGCTGCGCAGCGGGCAGCAATAATTTAACTTCGCGATCCCGATCCGCGCGGCGATTTAACAAGGCCAGAGAAGTGCCCCGTAGCTGAATATGTAACCCCCCGTAAAAGGGCATGTCTTCATTATTTACGTGCAGTTGCAAACACAACAGGGCATGTTCTGAAACGTAGACCGGCTGGATATCCTTTAACGATAGCGACACAGCGGTAAAGTTACGGTAGCTGACAAATAGATGCAGCAAGAAGATAGCCAGCAGGAACTGGCACAATAACAACATCAGGTTGTTCTGATAGTTGGTACCTAAAATAAACAGTCCCACACAGGTGAGCAGATAGCCAAAGCCAAACCGGCTGGGGAAAATAAACACGTTTTTCAGGTTTAACTGATAGCGAGGGCTCGGCGGTATACGCCGCTGTAACCAACGGTTTTGCAGATCGTAAACTGAACGTTTAAGCCGTGAGACCATCAGGCAGCTAGCGGATCGGTAAGGTCAAGAATACGCTGGCTGAGCAGGCCATCTTCCCGGTAGTCAGTCTGACTGCCACGCAAGCGGTGCTCGGCAACGGCGGTAAAGATTGCCTGTAAATCTTCCGGCAACACAAAATCACGCTGATGTAGCAAAGCCCAGGCCTGCGCGGCGCGCATCAGTGCTTTACTGGCCCGCGGCGAGAGCGGGTAGGGGAATTCACTGTTATCACGGCTTTGATTTACCAGCCGAAGCAAGTAGTCCAGGATCGGATCGCTTACATGAATATCGCTGACCTGCTTTTGGATGGCCTGTAATTGTTCAGCACTTAATACCTGACTGGCAGGCTTTTGATGATGACTGCTGACACCTGCTGATTCCCGCAACATGCGCTTTTCAGCTTCGCCGTCGGGATAGCCCAGGCTGATACGCATTAAAAAGCGGTCAAGCTGAGACTCTGGCAGCGGATAGGTACCGGCCTGATAACTGGGATTTTGCGTGGCGATAACAAAAAACGGTGAGGGCAGTGAATGAGTACTGCCGTCTATGCTTACCTGGTTTTCTTCCATCGCCTCGAGCAGTGCGCTCTGCGTTTTCGGGCTGGCCCGGTTAATCTCATCAGCCAGCACTACCTGGCTAAACACCGGACCCTGATGAAATTCAAATTCGCCCTGCCGGGTATTGTAAATATTAACCCCCAGCATATCAGCGGGAAGCAGATCGGAGGTAAACTGGATACGAGAAAAGTGTAAACCAAACACCGTTGCTAAAGCATGGGAGAGAGTGGTTTTTCCCATGCCGGGTAAATCTTCTATCAGTAAATGACCGTCTGCCAGCAGGCAGGTTACCGCGAGCTTAATCTGATGTTGCTTACCAAGGACCTGGCTATCGAGATAAGCCAGCGCCGGTGAGAGATCTGTATGCATGATAATGTCCGGTTTTAGCGCTTTCGTTTTTATACGTCAATTCCATTAGCAGGATTACTCTAGCAAATATAAACAGCAACTTAGGTGATTGTCCTGATACTTAAGTATAGGAGAGAGTAGCGCGCCTGACAGAGATTTTAGGCAGTCGATTGGCGATCGGTGGAAGTTGTCTGTATAAAGTGCTGCGATCCTCAGCCGGGTTGACTATAATGACCGCCAAAAAACGGAAGTAGTATGTATGAAAACAATAGAAATAGATGATGAGCTGTATGCGTTTATCGCCAGCCAGACAAAACATATTGGTGAGAGTGCTTGTGAAATTTTACGTCGGTTACTGATCGACGAGCCCGGAATCGTTACTACCGTAGTAACCAGTGGCGCTTCAATTCCTGCGGCATCCGCTGCACCCGCTCAGGCAGAAACCACTCCGGAGCCGGCAGCTGAAACGCCGGTTAAAACCACTGCTAAGGCAAAACCCTCGCCTGTGCCAGCAGCAACAGCCACTGCGCCATCGGTATCGGGCGATGACTTACTGCAGTGCGTTAATAAAGATGCCCTGAGCCAGTTCGACAAAAGGGTTGATCAGTTCCTGTTTATCCTGCAACAGATTTATCTGCAACACCCGGGCGACTTTGCCAAAGTTGAATCGATTGTTGGCAAAAACCGTAAGTACTTTGCCAGCAGCAAAGAAGAACTGCTTAAATCTGGCAGCAGTACTAATCCAAAAGCCATTCCTCAAAGCGGTTTTTGGGTGGTAACAAACAACAATACGGCAAAAAAACTGGCCATGCTGAGCCAGGTTTTGCAGATTTTAGGATATGACGATAAGGTAGTGAAATCCGTTAGCGAAACCTTTGATTCGTAAACAATGATGTGATTTCACGACTTACAAAAGGATATTTTCATGGCGTTACACTCGGAAGCTGGTAAGGCGGCTGCTCCTGAGCAGCTTATTAATGTGGCCCAACTGGTTAGCCAGTATTTTAGTTATCAACCGGATGCTACCGACCCTGCACAGGCGGTTAGCTTCGGCACCTCAGGCCACCGTGGCACAGCGGCACAAACAACGTTTAACGATATGCATATCGCTGCCATCTGTCAGGCGCTGGCGGAATATCGTGAGCACCAGCAAATTACCGGCCCGGTGTTTATTGGTAAGGATACCCACGCACTCTCAGAACCGGCGATGATTACGGCCATTGAGGTGCTTAGTGCTAATGATGTCTCGGTGGTGATCCAGCGCGACGACAACGACTCTAAAGGCTACACCCCAACGCCGGTTATTTCCCGCACTATTATCCGTTACAACCGCGGTCGTAGTGAAGGCCTGGCTGATGGCATTGTTATCACGCCTTCGCACAACCCGCCATCTGATGGTGGTTTTAAATATAACCCGCCGCACGGTGGACCGGCCGACAGTGATGTCACCAAAATCATTCAGGAACGCGCTAACAGCCTGATTGCCAGTGGCAATAAAGACGTTAAACGTATCGACTTAAAAGCCGCCATGGCCTCTGACTTTGTGTCGGAACAAGATTTTATGGTGCCGTATATTGAAGATCTGGCAGAGGTGGTGGATATGCAGGCCATTGCCAAAGCCGGTTTAAAACTGGGTACCGATCCGCTCGGTGGTGCCGGTGTGGGCTACTGGAAATATCTGGCAGAACACTATGGTCTGGATATTAATGTGGTAAATCCGCAGGTTGACCCGCAGTTTGGTTTTATGCGCCGTGATAAAGACGGTAAGTTACGGATGGACTGTTCCTCGGCCTATGCCATGGCCGGACTGATAGAGCTTAAAGATAAGTTTGATTTAGCCTGGGGCAACGACCCGGACTTTGACCGCCACGGTATTGTATGCCCCAGCAGCGGTCTGATGAATCCTAATCATTACCTCGCGGTTGCCATTAATTACCTGTACCAGCACCGCCCACAGTGGGATGCCAGCCTGAAAGTAGGTAAAACGCTGGTTTCCAGTTCCATGATCGATCGTGTAGTGGGCGATATGGGTCGCGAACTGGCAGAAATGCCAGTGGGCTTTAAATGGTTTGTTGAAGGGCTGTCGGATGGCACGCTCGGGTTTGCCGGCGAAGAAAGTGCTGGCGGTATTTATCTGCAGCGTGACGGACAGACCTGGGCCACCGACAAAGACGGCTTTATTATGTGTTTGCTGGCGGCGGAAATCCTGGCCGTTACCGGTAAGGATCCCGGCGAGCATTACCAGGCACTGACCGAGAAATTTGGTTCACCGTGTTATCAGCGTGTGGATGTGGCGGCCAGTCTGGAAGAGAAAGCCAAACTGTCGGCCATGGACGCCAGCGTAGTTACCAGCGAATCGCTGGCCGGCGAACCGATCACCAACGTGCAGACTCACGCGCCTGGTAACAACGCCGCCATCGGCGGGGTTAAAGTGTCTACCGAAAACGGCTGGTTTGCTGCGCGTCCGTCCGGTACCGAACAAATTTACAAGATTTATGCTGAGAGCTTTAATGGTGAAAGTCACTTACAGGAGCTCATTAAAGAAGCCGAGCAATTAGTAGCAAAAATTATCAAGTAGCTACTTCATCTCATTAATTTTTGTAAAATAAATGTTAAAATCCAGCATGCCGATTAAAATCCATGCTGGATTTTTCTATTTTTAACAAATATTTTACAAACAAGTCATTCTAATGCTGTTATATTTGAACTATAGAGTTGTAATTAAATTACATTTTACTGTTAACCAGACATCTATAGTGAGAACCACACATGAGCGCCAAGAAACCCAACGTTGAACGCGATGTGACTATCAACAAAAGCGAATTTAAAGCTGCGGTCGTCAGGCACCTGCACTGTACGTTAGGTACAGATGAGAACAAAGCCAATAACCATGCATGGTGGAAAGCAACTTGCTCAGCCATGCAGGAGCAAGTGCTGGAAGGGATCCGCAAAACCCAGAAAACCCATTATCTGAATGATACCCGCGCGGTACATTACTTTTCGGCCGAGTTTCTGATGGGCCGCTTATTGTCGAATAACCTGCAAAACTTTGGTTTGTTTGATGTCGCGAATGATGCGCTCAACGAACTGGGGGTTAGCCTGAGCGATGTGCTGGAAGAAGAGCCGGACATGGCACTGGGCAATGGTGGCCTCGGTCGTCTGGCTGCTTGTTTTATTGACTCCCTGGCAACTATGGAATTGCCGGCCATCGGTTATGGTATTCATTACGAACACGGTCTGTTCCGCCAGGAAATTCAGGGCGGCGCACAAATTGAGCGTCCGGACAGCTGGCGTGATTACGGCAACCCGTGGGAAATTTGCCGTCCTGAGTCGATTCAGGAAGTTTCGTTATACGGCTACGTAGAAACCAAGTACGGTGAAAACGGCCGTATCCAGAAAGAATGGCACCCGGGGCATATTGTTAAGGGTATTCCATGGGATATTCCGGTGGTGGGTTACGGCGGTAAAACCGTAAACGTGTTGCGGTTATGGCAGAGTAAATCTTCTGGTTACTTTAACTGGGACGTATTTAATGCCGGTGGTTATGTGGATGCGCAGGTCGAAAACGTACAGGCAGAAACCATCTCTAAAGTGTTGTACCCGAATGATGAAACCGAAGCGGGTAAAGAGCTGCGCCTTATCCAGCAGTATTTCTTCTGTGCCTGTTCACTTAAAGACATTATCCGCCGTTATAAGCGTGCCCATGGCGATGACTGGAGCCGCTTTATCGATCAGGTGGTTATCCAGTTAAACGACACGCACCCGGCTATTGCTATTCCGGAACTGATGCGTATCTTAGTCGATCGCGCCGAGCTCGACTGGGATCAGGCCTGGGGTATCTGTACCAAGGTATTTGCGTATACCAACCATACCTTGCTGCCTGAAGCGCTGGAAAGATGGCCGGCTCGCATGCTGGAGAAAATCCTGCCGCGTCATCTGGAAATCATTTACGAAATTAACCACCGCTTTATGAAAGAGGTTGATAAGAAATGGCCTGGCGATAACGCCGTAAAAGCCCGCTTGTCGATCATTGAGGAAGGCAATGAGAAGATGGTCCGCATGGGGCATCTTTCTGTGATAGGCTCCTTTGCGGTGAACGGTGTAGCCGAACTGCATTCGCGCCTGGTGAAACAAAACCTGTTCCCTGAGTTTGACGCCTTATGGCCAGGCAAACTGACTAACGTGACCAACGGTATTACGCCGCGTCGTTGGTTAAAAGCCTGTAACCCTGCGCTGTCTAAACTTATCGATAAGAAAGTCGGGGCCGACTGGCCGCTGGAACTTAAAAAGCTGGAAGGGCTGGAAAAATACGCCGGTAACAAAACCTTCCAGAAGCAATTTATGCAGGTGAAGCAGCAGAATAAACAGCTGCTGGCCGCCGAAATTAAAGAATCGCTGGGTTTTGATGTAGACACTAACGCCATCTTTGATGTGCAAATTAAGCGTCTGCACGAATACAAGCGTCAGCACCTGGCGTTACTGCATATCATGGCACTGTATCGCCGATTGCTGGAAAATCCGGATTACGATATGCATCCCCGGGTGTTTATCTTTGGCGCCAAAGCGGCACCAGGCTATAAACTGGCGAAAGATATTATCTATGCCATCAACAAAGTGGCCGATAAGATCAATAACGATGCACGGGTGAATCAAAAACTCAAAGTGGCGTTTTTGCCTAACTATCGTGTGTCGCTGGCCGAGAAGATGATCCCTGCGGCCGATGTGTCAGAGCAAATCAGTACCGCTGGTAAGGAAGCTTCGGGTACCGGTAACATGAAACTGGCATTAAATGGTGCAGTAACCATCGGGACCCTGGATGGTGCTAATATTGAAATTGCCGAGGAAGTGGGCGATGACAATATCTTTATTTTTGGTTTAACCGTAGATGAAGTCAACGAGCTTAAAGCGTCTGGCTACAAGCCGTACGATTACTACTACAAAAACCCGGAAATTAAAGCGGTGCTGGACTGGCTGGAAACCGATTACTTCACGCCGGGTAAACCCGGTGCGCTGGCGTCAATTAAGCAAAGCCTGCTGGATCATGGCGACCAATACCTGGTACTGGCCGACTACGAAGCCTATTCCAAAGCGCAGGAAGAGGTGGATAAAGCCTACCGCGACAAGGAACGCTGGGCCAAAATGGCCATCATTAATACTGCCAAAATGGGTAAATTTACTTCCGACCGTTCAATCAGAGATTACGTTGAACGCATCTGGAAGCTAAATGCCTGTCCGGTACGAAAAGGCTAACTGTTAGTTATTCTAAAGCCCCTTTACGGGGCTTTTTTTGTTGCCTGAATAAACGAATTTGTAAATAATACTAAGGTATTGCGATGAATACTTGATTGCGCTTGCATGTCGCAGTGTTCAATGTTTCTATAGTTTATTATCAATAACTTGCGTTATTTTGTTTTAGGATTTTATCACTGCATGCTTCGCTCACATTTATCGCTGGCAACCATCCCCAATCGATATGCGTTTATCGATAAAATAGCGCAATGTGGGGACCGTCACAATCAGCTGTCGCTGATGCTGATCGATGTGGTGCGCTTCTCAGACGTGACGACCAGCTTTGGTATAGAGGTAGGCGATCAATTCCTGTTGGAAATTGCTAACCGTTTGCAGGGACTGTTTAACCACGATTTTGAGTTTGGGCGCATTAGTGGTGATGTATTTGGTGTGGTGTTGCCCGGTGTTCACTCGCCGGTGGTGCTGCAGCAACAATTTGAGTTCCTGGTTGAGCACTTCAAATCGCCCATGTATTACGACGGCCATGCGTTCATTGCCGACTTTAATGTTGGCGTGGTGTCTAAGTCCCAGGGCGAATTCGATCTTACTTTGTTTGTTTCGCGGGCCGAAACCGCGCTTAAGCAGGCAAAGGAAAACAAATACGAAAACTTTTACCTGCTGGGTATGCTGGATAAGGCTGAGACTGGCCGCAGCCTGGCGTTAAAAGCAGATTTACAGCGAGCGCTGGCCAGAAACGAGCTGGAGCTGTACTTTCAGCCCAAGGTCAATTTGCAAACGCTGGAAATCGTTGGGGCGGAGTGCCTGCTGCGCTGGAACCACCCGACAGACGGTTTGCTGTTCCCCGGTCCACTCATCGAGGCGGCCGAGTCGTACAACATGATGAACGAGCTGGGCTACTGGACGTTAGAAACGGCTTTAAAGGGCCTGGTGGATTTTGACCTGCAAGGGCTTGATATTACCTTGTCAGTGAATATTTCTCCGACCCAGTTATACGATACCCGCCTTATTGCCAACCTCAAATCCTTAAGTAACAAATACAATATCCATCTGTCTCGTCTTGAGCTGGAGCTTACCGAAGACATTGCGGTGTCTAATTCACTGATGGTGAAAAAGCAGTTAGCTGAACTTCATGACATGGGTATTAAGATCGCTGTGGACGATTTCGGTAAAGGTTATTCAAACCTGGCCTATATTCGTGAAATTACCCTGGATGCGCTCAAGATTGATAAAACCTTTGTGATGGAACTTAGCGACAATCCGGTGAATAAGGCCATCATTGAAGCGGCTCGGGTGATTGGCAATGCCAAACACTGCGAAGTGATTGCCGAAGGGGTGGAAACCATTGAACAATTGCATGTACTCAGAGAAATAGGCATCAAAACGGGGCAGGGCTACCTGTTTTCCAAGGCAATCCCGAGTCATGAATTTGTGCGCCTGGCGCACAGCGATATTATCGTTGGTGATTCGCCATCCCGGCGTAAAGTGGTAGCTGCCAGTCCGCGCTGAAACGCCAGCTTGACACCTCTTTTCTAAGAACTTTTTGTGTTGCTGTTATCCTTATGGCTATCGCGCTAAACTAACGATACGTTATTTTCAGGACTTAACACAGACACAATATGGAACTTTCTGATCTGGCGAATGGCCAGTTTCTGCACCTTTCCCGTTTTCAGCCCGACACCTTTGCTCAGACCCGGCAGTGGGCGTTGCCCTCGGGTGACAAAGTGGTAGTCACGGCACCTGGCATTATTGTTATCGAACCGGATAATGCCGGCAATAAGCACATTGTGCTTTCCTGCGGTGTGCACGGCAATGAAACCGCCCCCATCGAAATTTGCTCTGATATTCTGGATGCAGTGTTAACCGGCGATTTACAGCTTAAACATCGTCTGTTGCTGATCTTTGGCAACCTGCCAGCCATGAACATTGGTAAACGCTTTGTTGAAGAAAACATGAACCGGCTGTTTAGTGGCGCCTGGCAACAGGGCAATAATGCAGAGTGTCAGCGGGCAAAGTTACTCGAAGAATCGGTTATCGGCTTTTTCAGCAAGGCAGGTGAGGGCGATGAAAAACTTCACTATGATTTGCACACCGCTATTCGTGACTCCAAGAACGAAAAGTTTGTGGTCATGCCTTACCTTGATGATGAGCGTGAACACAGCACTAAACAGTTTGGTTTTCTGGCGGCCTGTGGGGTTAATACGTTTCTGCTGTCCTCAGCCCCCACTACGACTTTCAGTTATTTCTCTACCGCTACCTGTAAAGCCCGCGGATTTACCGTAGAGCTGGGTAAAGTAAGACCATTTGGCGAAAATGATATGGCGCGCTTTGAAGCGGCCCGGGCGTCTTTGATTGCGTTACTCAGCGAAACCGATTATGCCCCTGAGGCTAATCTGGATAGCTTACTGATTTACCGGGTTAATCAGGTGATTAACCGTAATCATGCCGACTTTAAGCTGCATTTCGATGACGATACCCCCAACTTTAGCGATTTTAAGCAAGGCGAGGTGTTAGCCTCAGAGCCCGGTTGCGAATACGTGGCTGAACACGAAGGTGAGGCGATAGTATTCCCTAATGCAAAGGTTGCTATAGGTCAGCGGGCACTGTTAACAGTGGTGCCAACCACAGTGGAGAAACTTGATGTTTGAACTGGATCCGGTACTTGATGCCGACACGCTGATGGTAGGGGATTTACCTTTATGCCGCGTATTATTGATGAATGACAGCCAATACCCCTGGCTTATTCTGGTGCCCCGGCGTCCACAGCTGGTGGAGCTCGCCGATCTGGATGAACAGGATTACCTGCAGTTTTGTGCCGAGAGTCGCGCAGTGGCGATCGCAATGATGAAGCATTACGCCGGCCACAAAATGAATATCGGCGCTTTAGGTAATGTGGTGGCTCAGCTACATATTCATCATGTAGTGCGTTTTCATGACGACCCAAGCTGGCCGGCACCTGTGTGGGGCAAATTACCCGCCGTAAAATATACCGATGAGGAGGCGGCCCGTCAGGTCGCACAATTACAACAAGTATTATTTAAGGAATCAGCATGATACTAACGACAACACCGACCATTGAAGGTAAAGAAATTAAAAGCTATCACGGTATTGTGATTGGCGAAGCCATTATGGGCGCCAATATTTTTAAGGATCTGTTTGCTTCTATCCGCGACATTGTGGGCGGGCGCTCGGGCTCTTATGAAGATGAACTAACCAAAGCGCGTCAGATTGCTTTTCGTGAGCTCGAGCAGGAAGCTCTCGGCATGGGAGCTAATGCCGTAGTAGGCATCGATTTGGATTACGAAGTGCTGGGTGACAAAAACAGCATGCTGATGGTAAGCATCAGTGGTACTGCAGTAACGGTTGCTTAACCGAAGTTACTCCTGGTCGGGGCGCTTTTGCTCCGACTGCTCACCATTTTCTGTTTCTGCCTGTTTTTTTCCGGGCACTTCTGGTGGCGTATAGGCTTTTGGCATTTTGAATTTGGCGCTATATTTCAGCAACATAATATTACTTATAATGATGCCCAGTACGCCGACAATAATGCCAATAACTACCCACATGCTCATCGCTGCTGCACTCCCTGATTTAATACAAAACGGTTGAATAATTCGTCCAGCATGGCCAGCACTGTGGATTTACCTTCCATGGGCGCGTTGCTTAAGCATTCATAAAGTGCCTGCTGATTGCGCCGGGCTTCGAACGCTGCCGCGCTGCTGTTGTGAGTAAGATGCCATAACTCGGTGGCAACGCCGCCGTTATCCTGCAAAAATGGCCGGCTAAAGCCAAAGTCTGCCAGATGCTTATCCATCCACTGAGCCAGCGCATAGCATGGGCCACCCGAGCGGTATTCTGCATCAACCAAATCAAACTGGCCGCCACAGGCGTCTACCGTGGCTTTATCATACACATCCAGATCGGTGCCCCAGTGGTGACGACTGCCACCGGGCAGGGCCGACCAGATTAGTATAGCGTACACTTTTTCCTGGTCTGATAAGGAAGCGGCATCGAGTTGTTCGCCCTGATGGCTATACAGTGGCAATTCACCCCGCCATTTACGATTCCAGATAGACAACTGGCGGTCAAAGTTACGATAGCTGCTAACGATTTGCATATCCTGACCGGCCTCGCGGGCGTGCTGTTGCATGGCGTTAAACGCTTCGGCCACTGCTGGCAGCAGCCGATGTTGTTCACCTACGTTAATCAGGGCGCTGTCATCGCGGCCCAGCCAGGCTTTATCCAGGTTCATGTCAGCAGGTTTTCCAGCAGGCGATAATAAATACGCTCCAGATGATAAAGATCTTTAATCCGCACGTGCTCATCAATTTTATGGATGGTGGCATTTACCGGGCCTAATTCAACCACCTGAGCACCAGTTGGCGCGATGAACCGCCCATCTGAAGTACCGCCTGCAGTAGATAAAACCGTATCAAAATCCATCTCACTGGCAATGGCTTTCTGCGTGGCGGTTAACAGGTCACCATGGTCGGTTAAAAAAGGCTGACCGTTAAAGGTCCACTTTATTTCGTATTCCAGGCCATGCTTGTCGAGGATGTCTTCTACCTTAGCGATAAGCTGCTTATCGGTGACTTCGGTTGAGAAGCGGAAGTTAAAGCACACATGCAGTTCGCCGGGGATCACATTACCGGCACCTGTGCCGCCGTGAATATTGGAGATCTGAAAGCTGGTGGGCGGAAAAAAGTCGTTACCGTTATCCCAGTGGGCTTGTGCCAGCTCGTCCAGAGCTGGGGCAGCCTGATGCACCGGGTTACGGGCCAGATGCGGGTAGGCCACGTGCCCCTGAATGCCCTTTACCACCAAATCGCCGGTCAGTGAGCCACGCCGACCATTTTTCACCACATCGCCAACCACATCGGTACTGGAGGGTTCGCCCACTACGCACCAGGTAATTTTCTCATTTCGGGCTTCCAGTGTGTCGATAACCCGGGTTGTACCATTAATAAACGGGCCTTCCTCATCACTGGTGATAAGGTAGGCGATACTGCCGTGGTGGTCCGGGTAATCCGCCACAAACTGGCGGGTAGCAGCGAGCATTGCGGCCAAAGAGCCTTTCATATCGGCTGCGCCACGACCATGCAGATTACCGTCTCTTTCGGTAGCGACAAACGGCGGCGTTTGCCAGGCATCTTCCGGGCCACTGGGTACCACATCGGTATGACCGGCAAAACAAAATACCGGGCCATCGGTTCCACGGCGGGACCACAGGTTGGTAGTATCCTCAAACACCATGGTTTCATTTTCGAAGCCTGACTTGGCCAGCCAGGCTTTCATAAAGTCCTGACAACCGGCATCTTCAGGGGTGACTGAACGGCGATTTATTAGCTCTTTGGTTAACTCGAGTACGTCGGTCATTAGTTAAAGATCTCCTCGTACTGCGCCGGCTTGAAGCCCAGGTGCATGGCATTATCGGTAACCAGTAAAGGCCGCTTAATCATCGCCGGGTTTTCTATCAGCAATTGCAGTGCGGTTGATGCCGAAAGGTTAGCTTTCTGTTCGTCAGAGAGCTGGCGGTATGTGGTGCCACGTTTATTCAGCACGTTTTCCCAGCCCAGTTCGTTAAGTGCTTCAGACAGTACGTCCTGGGGCACACCCTGTTTGCGATAGTCGTGAAATGTGAAAGAGATATCGTGCTGAGTTAACCAGTTTTTTGCTTTTTTGATGGTATCGCAGTTGGGAATACCGTACATCACTACCGTCATGCTGTTGCCTCGTTGAATCGATAAATGCTGGCAAGTCTATCCTGACCATCTCAAGCTGTAAAATCGGCTGAGCGAAGAAGACACTGCCAGTATGAAAATTTTGTGCAATGCCGGTAATTATGACACAGACCACTGCCGGAGTTTAACTATTTGATACTGCAAAGATAACCTCATTGCCTGCCAGTAAAGGCTTGCAGGGCATTTGCTCATACCGGCATGGCACATGCTTCATTGACTGTACATCATTTTTTGCCGGCCGATTCAGCGCCGGCTTCAAAACAGACTATCGGAGGTCATCGATGAGTATTGTAAAAACTGCATCCGCACACTATCAGCCACTGGGCAAACAAGGTAAGGGCAAAGTCAGTACCCAGAGCGGTGCACTGAAGAATCAGCCCTATGGATTTAATACCCGCTTCGAAGACGAGCCGGGTACCAACCCGGAAGAGCTGCTGGGCAGTGCCCACGCCAGCTGTTTTGCTATGGCCTTATCATTTGCATTAGCTGACGCAGGTTTCGAAGATGGAGAACTATCAGTAGAAGCCCACGTCACGCTGGAAAAGGATGGTGACGGCTTTAGCGTGGTAAAATCAGAGCTGGTACTCGACGCAGTGGTTAATGGCATTGAGGAAGATCAGTTTAAGGAAATTGCCGGCGGGGCAAAAGAAAACTGTCCGATTTCCAAAGTACTGAATGCCGAAATTACCCTGACACACACGCTGAATAAATAAATGGTGATGGATCAGGCGTAAAGGGCCAGAAAGTCTTCGTCATTGATTCTGATCTTCGGATCGGAAGTTAAAACGATGGCACCGAGCCTGCCAGCATTTAATAAAGTCAGGACGCACACCGGAAGTGCGTCCTGCTGTTTTATCCATAATGGATCGCTTTGTAGCAAAGACGTTCCGGCCTCACAGCGCTGGCCTTTTTTAACTAGCCATTTAAGTCTCTCGCCGTAACTAATCTCACCGGGCTGACCAATTTGTAATTGAAGCTTAAGGCCTTTGGCGTGCACCAGTACTAATTGCGCTTTGGCAATATTAATACTCTGAACCACTGCGGCAATTGGCGCACTCACTTCACCAGTAGTCATGTTAATAGCAGCGCCAGTGCCCAACAAACCAGTCTGAAGGAGCGGATGAGGTAATTCATCCAGCCGCAACACCTCGCCGGTAGCAGGCGCATTAAGGCGCATTACCGCTTCGCCAGAAGCGGGCGCTGAGTAACTGAGCGGTTTGGCAATGGAGAAGGTCATATAAGGCCGGGTATCTAAATTTCACTTCATTTATACCTTAACCAAAATCCGAACCCAAGTGTTATTTGGCCAGGCAAAGGTTATCCACTATATCTGTGGATAACTTTGTTGAGTAGTTATGTGGTAACTTGTAAGTTTATGAAAATAATGATTTTATCTGGCTGTATAATATATGTTCAGTATGTTGATGGGCATAAATCAGAGCAGGAATCCAGACTTTTTCACAACTTTTTATGATGATTAAAACCTGTACCTCGGGGCAATTTACCTGATCAGGCCATTAGGGTAGGATTAAGCAATAAAATCATAATTTAACCGTAAAGGTACATACCGTTTTGGGAATGCCGCTCTCCATCTATGCCGGTCCGTCTGCACTGGCACGTATTCGTGAACACGGGCTGACGCCTGCTTTATTCTCTCATGTGCTGGGTGCCTCCGGCGGGCCCAAGTGGTTTGTGCTGGCCGGGATCGACCGGATCCTGTTTCCGGCGTTTTTTGCGGGGTCTTCACAACAGGTTAATGTAATTGGTTCCTCTGCCGGCGCTTTTCGTTCGGCTTGTTTCGTTCAGCGCGAGCCGGTTGCCGCCATTAACCGGCTGGCAGAAAACTATTCTCAAACCGTATATTCCCCCAAACCAGGCCCTGGAGAAATTACCCATAAAGCCCGCGAACTGATCGATTATGTGATGGGGCGTAATGGTGTAATGGAGGTACTTACCAACAGGCGATTCAAGCTGCACGTGATTGCCGCTCGCTGCCACGGCTTAATGCAGCATTACGGCCGGTATCGCCAGATGTTGGGCCTTGGGGTGAGTGCTGCAGCGAACACCATGAACCGCCGTTTACTCAAAAAGCTGTATACCCGCAGCGTCTTTTCTGCTCCGGACAGCGAGTTGCAGATTAACGATCCCTACCAGTTAAATACCGAATATATCGAGCTGGGCTTTAATAACGTTAAAGACGCCTTGTTAGCCTCTGGCTCAATTCCGCTGGTGATTGACGGGGTAGAGCGCATGGTGGCTGCACCAGAGGGAATGTACCGCGACGGCGGGATCATAGATTATCACTTTGATCTATCGTTCGGCCCGCAGGATGGCCTGGTGCTGTACCCGCATTTTTATCCCCGTGCCATCCCAGGTTGGTTCGACAAAGCTCTTAAACGACGAATTCCCCATGCCAGCAGTTTTGACAATGTGGTGATGCTGGTGCCATCGGATGAGTTTGTTGCCTCCTTGCCTTACGGCAAAATCCCCGACCGCAAAGACTTCGAAAAATTCGATGCCAGCACTCGCATTAAATACTGGCAAACGGTAATCAGCGAGTCTGATCGCTTAGGTGAATGCTTTGCTGATATCTATCGCAAGGGCACTATAATGGATGTTATCCAGCCGCTGCCATTCCTGTGCCGGGCGAGTTAGTTCGTGATTGGTTAAACTACAGGCAATTAAAGCAATTCTCGCAATTTCTGCTTGCACAGTGGCGGGGGCATCGCTATTATACGCGCCACTCGGTATTCACCGACGTTCAGATTTGCGTCTATAGCTCAGTTGGTTAGAGCGCTACCTTGACATGGTAGAGGTCCCCTGTTCGAATCAGGGTAGACGCACCATTTAGTTTTCTTCTAAAAACTCTATCAAACATAATCGTAAATCCAGTTTTATAACTCATTGACAGCGCTAAATTAATCTCTCGTACGCAGCTTTTTGAGAATTTGTGTTTCTTTTCTTACTACATTTGTACTTAACAAAGTCGCTCAAAAGCTTTTCCCAATTCTGCTTCACTCAACAACTACAAGCGCTTAATAAACATTCCATCCGCAGCGAATCCTTTCGAGCACTTTATCGCTAATTAGTCCAAAGGTTCTGGCTGCTTCGGATAAGTTATCATTAACCTGACTTTGTACTTCAACTTGCTTTTTATTAGATACATGAGATGTCATGGCATTACTTCTTGCAGTTAAACTCCGTAACAGTATGTTAAGTTTTGAATTTATTTTTTAAAAAATAATGAAAAAATTGAATAAGAGATTCTGTCCTGCATCCCTAATTTAAAGCGCTAGTTTTCCTATATCTGCGTTAAAAATATAATGATACGAGTAGCGTTATGCCAATGGACAAAGAGATAACCTATTGGCGAACTGACTTAATTGGTTTAGGATTGCGGCTTGTAAAATAATAGATTTGGCGTGTTTTAATGTTACGTAAGCAACTCAATTCGTTATTATTTTAAGTGATTTTAATCAGGTAAAGGGAGTTTCAGTTGAGCGAGCAGGTAGCACCGAGTTTCTTTTCGCCACATGAGAGATACAGTTTAATAATTGTCGGCGTTATTGCCTTCATGTTGGGTGTTCACGGTTACAACCAATATTTTGAAACAGCGAAACAAAGCGCAACTCTACTGGATTCGATTTATCATGCTATCAACCTTTTTCTCATGCAATTCGCTGCCAAAGACCAGCTGCCGTGGTCACTAGAGCTGGCTCGCTGGCTGGCGCCAGTTACTTTAAGCTATACGCTGATAAAAACTATATTAGTACTCGCGAAAGATAGTGTTCATACAATTCAAATTAAAAAGCTAAAAAAACACTGTGTTATAGTGGGGTTAAACAAAGGTAGTTTCGAACTTGCGCGTTCAATGGTCAAGCATGGCATAAAGCCTGTTGTCGTTGACCCCAATGAAAATAATGAATACCTTGGACTCCTGGGTAAGCAGAAAATATATTTCGTTGCAGCCAATCCATCTGACCCTGTTATTTTAGAACGGATAAATACTGTAGAAGCAAGTTATTTATTCGCTGCTACAAATTCAGATACAACTAATCTTGAAGTGATTCATAACGCCGCATACCAAAAGCGATTATCTTCATTAAATATCGTATGCAAAATCAACAATCAGTCACTTGTTCGAGCCCTATATAATCGGCCACTATTTTCTGTCAATCACCCCAATATCACCACCAAAATTATCAATAGTTACAAAGTAACGGCAAGATGGCTCTTAAATGAATTTGGACCAGATTGTTTGATTAGTGATATCGCTAAACGACCTTGTATCAATATAGCTATTGTCGGAGACACCCAGCTAGTCGACGCGTTGGTTAAAAGGTTAGTTGAAATTGGTATTTATGGCGCTAATACAACTTTGAAAATTTCAGTATTAGCAATAAAAAGAAATGCTTCTAAAGACGACGAGCATAGCACACTACTGCTAAACGAAGAAAAGTTAGAGTATCTAGAAATTAAGAAAGTATATTTGAAAGAGCCAAGCATAGAGGATTTTGATGAGCAACTCTGTTCAAGTCATCTAGATTGCTGTTATATCGCTATGCACGAATCTGACTACGCTTTAATGGCGTTACAGAGTCTTTTAGACATGTCTGTATCTTGTCCCATGGTTGTGAGCGAAACTGAAAATAACGAAACTTTTAGCTGGCTAGCTTCAGAGTTTGTTGATGAAAAGGGGATTCATTTTGCGAAAACACATACGGTCACCAATAGCTTTAGTAGTATCTTTGGCGAAAAGCATGATTTGTTTGCACGAAACATACACGAACAGTATGTCGCTGAACAGACAGGAGCGGGATTTACGATTAAGGACAATTCTTCGCTTGTAAGTTGGGCCGACCTGCCTGAAACGCTTAAAGATGCAAATCGCAATCAAGCTGATCATATAAGCACGAAATGCAGGCTGCTAACCGGTAAAGCGAATCCTGAACCTTTGGAAATGCAGAATGCTCTGACCAGAGAGAATGTGGAAATGTTGGCTCAGACGGAACATCTCCGATGGATGGCTGAAAAGTTTTTGAGCGGATGGCGATTTACTGAAGGTGAAAAAGATGCGGTAAAGCGTTTATCGCCTAGTCTGAAACCGTGGCACCTACTTCCAGAATCTGAGAAGCAAAAAGACCGAGATGCAATTTTGCATATCCCGGAGATGCTCAAAAAAATGACTTCCAATAATGTTGTAAGGTAGTTGCCATGACCGAACCTGTTTTTAGCGAAAGACTTGAAACTTACAGGAAGACGCTCGAATACCCCAAAGTACCCATAGCTCTTAGGATAGGAATTGTAGGTCACAGAAAACTTACAAAAGATCAAGCAAGCTACTGCTCTCTCCAGCGTAACCGTTCACCAAGGCCCTATTGACAGGCAGCTTTAAAGTCGTTGAGCAGAGGATAGGTGGTTTTATTCAGCGTCGCAGCAAGTATTGCCCGGATCCATTTCAGAGGATTCAGCTTTTGTTTTCGGCAGGTTTCTACGATGGTGAGTATACGTTGTCTGAACAGTTCGCCCCGATGTGACCACACGCCATAGCTGCCTTTTCGCCACAGCACATAGCTTCGCAATGAACGCTCGGCTTCATTGTTAGTGAGAGGGACGCCATCGTGACTGAGGAATACCCAGCACATGTCATCGTGTTTTAGCAGTAGCTTACACCGGTTCTGATAGCGGGGAGTCACACAGCGTCTTGATGCCAGTTCAAGTTGCTCTCGCCAGGCGATGCGTAGTTTTTCCATCCGGTCCAGGTATCGCTTTTCACTTAGTGCGTTACTCTCATACCGGTGTTGCAGCCGGAACAGTATGCGAATGAGCCTGACTAACGTTGTTCCATAGGTTTTATTCGTACCCCAGCTTTCCGCCAGCGCATTCATGTTTCTTAAGATATGCGCCCAGCACAATTGACGGTGGTCTGAATCGATGTAGTGATAACCGGCATACTGGTCAGTAACAACAATGTTTTCCGGATTATCGCCGAGTAGTTTCTTTGCCGCCCAGGCGCCACGTGAGAAGTGCGTCATAAAGCATGATAATTCTGCTGTGCATACCTGCCACATCCAGCGGTTTTCGTTACCACGCTGATGACGGGTTTCATCGCAGTGCACCACCGCCTCAGTGCGCATCGTCTCTTTGATATCCTGATACGCTGGCGTCAGTACTGAACTAACCCGGCCCTGCGCTTCAGAGATAGCACCGCGACTGAACGATAAACCGAAGTTCTGTTCGAGCTGCTGCTGGATTTTACTGATACTCTGGTGAAACTGCCCCGACTGCATTGCCACATAGGCTAGCAGGTTATTTCCCATCTGCCCCTGATTCACGTTGTCAGGTAGCGTTGCTTTTACCGTTTTACTGCACTGACAACACTGGCCCTGATGCAACTGATGTTCGACTACAGAGAATGCCTGGCTGGGAATATCAAATACCTGATGCCGACGATAAGGGGAATCATTGATAGCAATGTCACCACCGCAAGCACAAGTATCGTCGGGATAATAGGTGCGCGTCTCATCAACGGTATCGGCCAGCATCCGCTTACTACCTTTATGGCCGGATTGCGCACCGCGCTTACGGCCCGTCGGCTTTTTAGCTGGCGCAGATGAAGCTACACTCGGACCATTAGAAGATGGCGGGCGCGATGAATTACGACTGTTTTGATTCAGTCGGTCTTCGAGGTCATTTAGCCTGTCCCAGAGTGTACTAATGAGCTCATTGGCATCATCGAGATTAGTAGCGACGGGTGGCTTTGTGGGCTGCTTTTTACGTGGCATGAAACCACTCTGACAGACTGGCGGGATCAATCAATAGGATCCCCACGATCATTGAAAATAAATATTACTAACTGTCAATAGGGCCCTGGTGAACGGTTAC
>NZ_RCUA01000052.1 GCF_003731635.1 Marisediminitalea oceani
GAGATCCCCGGATAGCTCTGCGAGCTTCCGGGACGACGTAGTCGGTTCGGGGATGACGCTGTGGATGTATTTATTGAGATGGAGGCGGCAATAAAGCCAGTGCTGAAGGTGGCAGGGCAGACATATCTATCATCACCCCTTTCTTAGCTGCTTCCTGACCAATAATAGCGCCGATGTCCTGGGGAGACTTCGCGCCAGACTCTTTCACTGCAGCCTCTACGGCACCAAAGAACTCCTGAAAGTGGCCGGGGGCAACCAATACCAGTAATTGAGCAGGCTCATCGTAGGGGTTCCAGAAACCATGTTGATTGTTGCGCGGCAATGAAGCTACAGTGCCAGGCTCGGCAACCACCTCATCGGTCCCATTCAGAAAATGTACCGTTCCGTCTAATACGATAAATATTTCATCTTCATTGGTGTGGGTATGGGGCGGAGCGCCGAGTGACTTTGCCGGTAATATTTCCTCGAAAAGGCCGATTTCGGAAGGTAAATCACCCGCTTTAACATGCTGATAGATTGGCCTGCCGGTATACATTATGGGTTTACCCTCACCAAGCTTAGTAAAAGAAGCGTGGTATTCACCGTGCGTTGATTCATGTTGATGTGCAAAGAGTGGAGAAGCCAATAAAGCTGATACGCCTGCCACTGCACCAAGTGTTACCTTTTTCATAGATACTCCTTGTTATTAGTTGTACAAAGTATGAGCAGATAATTCCAAATAACAAGTTTTTAGCGTTCGGGAGATGCACTAAGTGAGAAGCAAACCTCATTTGGCGCTTGTAAAATAAGTTCTAGTATTGTGTACAGTTTTTTATATCTATGCTTAAAGGCAAGCTAATACTCGAGGGATCTTTACAATCATTGTCGGTATTTTTCTGTTTCTCGAGTTAATGGTTCTATTGGAAATCCCTCTTAAACCAAATGAAGCGTTTTATAGTGAAATGCAATTTGAAATTTAACCATCAGGAGCAAATCTATGCGCCAATTAGATATATTTGAGACGGAAAAAATCAGCGGTGGGATTTTATGGGGGGTATTATGGACCACAATAGGATTAACTATAGCCGCTACTGACGCAGCTATGAATGTTAAAGAAGGTATGGAAGAAGGCTTTAGCGAAGCTAAAGAGCAAGCAAAAGAACAAAATGGATGGTAAATAAAATGATGGAATTAAGCAGAGCAAATTTTAAAGACGTGCAAGGTGCAGGTTCCTGGGATGACTTTTGGAAAATGATTGGCGAGGCAATTGGCAGCGCCGTAGCTGAAGATGCCTATAGTAAAGAGTCAAAAGTACTTCACGACCTGGGGAGTAACGGAGGGCTAGATGAGTTTCTAGAAAACCAAAGCGATCCACGAGACTGTAACTAATTTTGTGTAACTGCCTATCTCAACATACTCTATTAAGAGTTAAGGATAGGCAGATGAACATGAATAAGAAAGAGCTTGAAGCTTTCGCAAGGGAAGCAGCCAAAGGGATTAAAACACCTGAGGACTTGAACGAGTTTAGCCAGATGCTGAAGAAAATTACTGTTGAAGCGGCATTGAACGCGGAGATGGATGAGCATCTTGGCTACGAGAAACACCAACAGTCCACGTCTACCAATACCCGTAACGGCAAGAGCAGTAAACGGGTCAAAACCGAAGACGGCGAGTTTAAACTCGATACGCCTCGCGACCGTGAAGGCTCCTTTGAACCCAAACTTGTCAAAAAGCACCAAACCCGTTTCACCTCCATGGACGATAAAATCCTCTGGCTGTATTCACAGGGCATGAGCACCCGTGACATCGTCAATGCCTTTGAGGAATGGTATGGCGCAGAGATATCGCCCACGCTCGTTTCTCGTGTCACCAATGCCGTTATTGAGCAGGTGATTGAATGGCAATCTCGCCCTTTAGATGCCGTCTACCCGATTGTTTACCTGGACTGCATCGTAGTGAAGATTCGTCAGGATAAACGGGTCATCAATAAATCTATCTTCCTGGCTCTGGGTATCAACACCGAAGGTCACAAAGAACTGATGGGGATGTGGATTGCTGAGAATGAAGGCGCTAAGTTCTGGTTGAGTGTGCTGACTGAGCTTCAGCAGCGTGGCGTCGAAGATATTCTTATCGCCTGTGTGGATGGCCTGAAAGGCTTCCCTGATGCTATCAACACCGTTTTCCCTCAGACACACATCCAGCTATGTATCGTGCACATGGTGCGCAACTCACTCAAATACGTATCATGGAAAGACTACAAGGCCGTCACGACGGATTTAAAGCGGGTTTACCGCTCAGCGACTGAAGACGAAGCCTTGCTCGAACTGGAACGCTTCAGTGAAATCTGGGATGGCCAGTACCCACAAATCTCTAAATCATGGCGTAACCACTGGCAGAACCTTAATACGTTGTTCAGTTACCCTGAAGATATCCGTAAAGCGATTTACACCACCAACGCCATTGAGTCGCTCAACAGTGTCATCAGAAAGGCTATCAAAAAGCGGAAAATCTTCCCCAGTGACGATGCAGCAAGAAAGATGGTTTACTTAGCGATTCAAGATGCCAGCAAAAAATGGACAATGCCCATTCAAAACTGGCGTCAGGCTATGAGTCGTTTTATTATCGAGTTCGAGGAACGCCTCGAAAGACACATTAACTAAATGGCAGTTACACAGAATCTGTTACAGGCTC
>NZ_RCUA01000053.1 GCF_003731635.1 Marisediminitalea oceani
CGACCACTATTTTACCAATCTGCTGATTGGACTCCAGATAGTGATGCGCTGCTACTATCTCTTCAAATTTAAAGCTTCGATCAATGACAGGCTTGAGTGTTCCCTCGGATAAACCCGAGTGGATAAATTGCTTTGCTCTGCGAAAACGCTCGATGTCTTTTATAACTTCAGTAAACACATATCCCCTAACTGTCAGACTTTTACGAAGTGCTATTTTTAAGGGAAAAGGAGTGACTTCGGGACTTAATGCTCCGTGTACTATTATTGTTCCTTCAGGGCTCATTGCTTCAGCAATTTCAGCTATCTGCGGCCCACCGACAGCATCAAATGCGACTTTTAAATTGTTTTCTCCCAAGATACCTCTCAAGCTATCCAGCAGCGGTTCTTCTTGGGCTGCAATCACATGGGCCGCGCCAGCCTTGAGCACAGCAGCCTTTTTAGCTCCTGTTAGAGTTGTAGCGATAGGGATACCCCCCAGAGAATTCACAATTTGAATCGCAGCCAATCCAACACTGCTCGATGCGGCGGTTATCAGTACTGCATCGCCTTTTTGCACGTTAGCAATTTCGACCAAAGCGCCATAAGCTGTCAGGTACTGCATCCAAGCTGCTGCGCCTTCGGCAAAGGTTAGCCCTGCTGGTTTGAGTGCCACATATTCATTTGGTACGACAACCTCTTCTGCGTAGCAGCCGTTCTGAGAAAGCCCCATCTGAGGGACAATACAAACCTCGTCCCCAAGGCGTAAATGATTTACCTCTTCCCCGACTTCAATGACTATCCCGGATGCTTCATAGCCGATTCGCGAAGGGAAGTCAGCCTTTTCTATATAGCTGCCTCGCCTAAACATAGCATCAGCACGATTGAGCCCAACAACTTTGACCGCAATACGTACATCATTGGCCTGCAAACTTGGACTCGCGAGCGAGTCAATAGTTAATACCTCGGGGCCACCTAATTCATGGAAACGAACAGTTCGAATTAGTTTTCTTGGGCTCATATGCACCCTCAACAATGACTTTTTAAGCAATTACATCAATAACTACTTTACCCATGGAGCCCAACTCTACGGCATTATGTGCATCCATTGCCGTGTCTAGGGAAAAGCGTAACGGATCGAGTAGTGGCTTAATTTGTCCAGCTTCAACAAGAGCCGTAATTTGCCGCAGAATGTCACCATGATGTTTGCGCCCCTCTCCGCTGAGCTGAGGGTGTAACACAAAAATCGCTGACAATGTTGCAGAGCGTAATGACGACGGTGCCAGGTTATGTGAGCCGAATGCAGCACAGCTTAAAATATGTCCATAATGTGCAATGATACCTAATGAGGCATCGAGTACAGAGCCACCGACAGTGTCGTAAATGATATCGAATCCTTTGCCTTGGGTGTATGCGTCCACGTAGTCAGCAGGGCTTGCAGTATGATAATCAATTGGCGTGGCACCAAGCGCCTTGAGCAGTTGTTGTTTTCCAGTCGATGCAGTGGCATAAACGTCGGCACCTAAGGCCTTAGCAATTTGCACAGCTACATGCCCAACTCCGCCAGCTCCACCTTGGATAAGGACTTTCTGGCCCGCTTTAACATTCGCCTTGTCAACCAAACCTTCCCAAGCGGTAAGTGCAACCAGAGGTAAAGCCGCAGATTCACGCATGGACAAATTTTTCGGTTTGAGAGCAAGTAACTCAGCATCTACATTGGCATATTCAGCCAATGTTCCTTGCAATCCTCGCACTCCGCCAGTCAGACCATAAACTGCATCGCCTACTGCAAAGTCGGTGACGCCGTCGCCGATAGCAACAATTTCTCCAGCTAAATCGGTGCCAAGTACTGCGGGTAATTCCGGCATGGCATAAGGAGCGATACCTTGGCGGATCTTGTAATCAATAGGATTGACTCCACTTGCAAATATTTTTACTTGCACCTGACCTGCTGATGGAGAGGGTAATTTAATCAGGGCATCCCGGAATGCTGTACCCTCTTCATAGCTATCTAATACCAAAGCACGCATTTGTCTTTTTAACGCTGTCATCAATAACCTCACAAACTGAATATTCAGCGGGTAGTTAAATCACCCGCTGGTTAATAGGTCTTTTATTAAACGAATTAAAACTCTTGAACAGTTGGGCGCAGAACAATCTCGTTGATATCCACATCCGCAGGCTGCTCAATTGCGTATGCGATAGCACGAGCAACAGATTCAGATGGAATTTCATTTTGCTGATAAAAATCTTTTACAAAGGCTGCCCCCTGAGTATCTGAACTTCCATGTTTTAATTCAGATTCGACTGCACCTGGTGAAATGATTGTTGAACGAATTTTACCCCCAACTTCATGGCGCAAGCCTTCGGCAATAGCGCGAACAGCGAATTTGGTTCCGCTATAAACCGTGCCGCCGGGACTGAATACTTTGATACCCGCTACGGACGAAATATTGATAAAGTGGCCTGTTCCCTGAGCCTGAAAAATCGGAAGCGCTGCGGCTACTCCATACAGCAGACCTTTAACGTTGATGTCAATCATGCGATCCCATTCGTCAACTCGAGTCTCTGCTAACGGTGCAATCGCCATTAACCCTGCATTATTGATAACCACATCAACTTTACCGAAGCGCTCTTGTGCAAGATTTACAAGGGCCTTCACTTCGTCCTGGCTAGTCACATCTGTCGCTTGAACCGCAACTTTTCCGCCCGCTGTACGTATGTCAGCAGCAATAGCTTCAAGCTTGTCGATGCGTCGGGCACCTAAAACAACAGATGCGCCAAGGCTGGCTAAATGTCTTGCCGTGGTCTCGCCTAAACCACTGCTACCACCAGTGATCACAACGACCTTACCGCTGATGTTGTTTGCTAAAACACTGCTCATAGTTACTATCCTCAAATAAGTTGAATGACTTTGTCTAAATAACAAGCAAAGTATCTCTTACCTTCAAAAACCAATAAATGGAAATGTTTTAATTTTACAATTCCATATTTTGGAATAATATTTATGTATTGATATCAAACCTGAATGTGACTGTGATGCTTAACAGATTGGAAATGCTCCGGATATTTTGTACTGCTGCTGAGTCTCGCAGCTTTAAAGAAGCGGCTAACCGTCTGGGAATTTCTCCTCAGGCAGTGACGCGAGCAGTGAAGGAGTTAGAGCGATTGCAAGGGGAGCTTTTATTTCATCGAAATACTCGACACATACAAGTGACCCTAGTTGGAGAAAAATTTGCTGTGATAGCAAAAGAACGCCTGCTCGCTGTAGATGAATTGTTTCAAACAAGCGCCCCTGACTCGGGTAATGAATTACAAGGGCGGGTTCGTATCGCAGCGCCTGTTGGTTTTGGTCATAAATGCTTGATGCCAGCATTAATGGAACTCTCAACAGTACATCCTCAACTTGATATAGACCTGACACTCAGTGACGAGCGCGTAGATGTAGTTGACGAAAAAATAGATATTGGGATTCGTATCGGCTTCATGAGAGATAGTCGATTTATTGCCCGCCAGCTTGCCAAAATTAATATGTATGTCGTGGCTTCGCCTGACTTAATAAATAGAGTGGGAACGCCTGCGTCTGCTGACGAACTAAACCACTTGCCGGTTACAGGATTAGTAGATCGCAATACGGGAAAGCTTTGGCCATGGGTTTTTTCCATGGACAGACAGTGGACGCCATCCATAACACGTTTTCGAAGTGCCGACGCCGAAGCTGAATTAATGGCTATACAAAATGGACTAGGTTTTGCTCAAATTCCTGACTTTTTGGTCCAAGACTTATTACGCCAAGAGAAACTTGTGAGAGTGTTAGAAGAGATCGAGCCTGTGCCTTGGGATTTATATATTTATCGCCCTCAACGTGGTCCAGTACCACAACGTATTCGATTGGTTTTTGATCACTTGGTGTCAAGATTGAGTGACCGCTAATGGCACATAAGTTATATTCATAAAGTGCGAATACTACATTAGCTCACTTTACTGCAAAAACCGTAACCAATGTCTGGGTTGAGTCACCAGGAATCATAACAAAGTGCATTTAGCTGCCAACATGCTACCAAAACTCTGCGGCAAGCTGCCATCTTTTATTCTTCGCCAGAGCGTCGTATAGCTAATGTGGTATCGAGCCATCACTTCGTAAGACGTTAGAAAAGGGGTTACTTGGTGAGCCACTGCTGTCATCTGCATTCTCCTGAAAATCAATGTAAAGCTATCATCGCCTGATTCATCACTTGTTGATGGTCAGAAAGATGCATGATTTGTTCAGAAGATCAGGTCCATACAAATGAACTTTTAGGGCAGCAGGAAAGCAACCGGTAACCAACACAACCGGCAAACAATTAGAGATAATCGCGAACGTTTTACCATCATTTCTCGATTTTTGGTATAAAAATATAGGCGAGTTTTGACTAAAGCCCAGTAATCACAAAGCCTAGAGCCAGATTTGTATCATGGAGTTTTCGCCAAAGGCCTCTAAAACGGAATTTGTACTCATGTTTGTACACACTTTCCGAGGTTACGCTTGAACATCATTGAAAAGCAAAGAAACGAGAAAAAGACAAAAAGCCTTTAAATTCAGTACGTAGAGATGTGATTGTGGTGTGCAATGAAAGGTGGTTTTAAGCGTTGAAAGGCTGGGTGGCATCAGGGTGCGAAATGATCGCAAACGTCCGGCGACGCTTAATTTCTTCTAACAGCTGGGTCATTCACTAAACCTGATTTTTATTCGGGGGTGCTGGCCCTGAGCGTGATTACAGTAATCCTTGCCTTGCTGGCAAAACCCAGGCCTTACGTTTTCGCGGGATTATACGGACTTTTGCTTTTTAATGGTAGTAAAGCCGGGAGGTCAGCACCGGATTTAGCGGTTTATCCGGTACTGAAAGGTATGAGAAGACAGTTAGTGCTGTGCCAGCAAATGAACAACCTGTTCGCGCAACACTGTACGCAAGATTTTCCCTGCGCCGTTGCGGGGAATAGCGTCAGTGAGGGTGACATATTTAGGCACTTTATAACGGGCAAGATGGTCATTCAGGCCGGCCAGGAATTGCTCCTCATCAGCAAAGTCGCGCTCGTTAAAGGGTACCACGAACAGGTGGCCAACCTCGCCCCATCGCTCATCAGGTACGCCTATCAAAGCGCAATCTTTCACCGCGGGATGCTTAAGCACCACCCCTTCAACTTCTACCGGATAAACATTTTCGCCTCCGGAAATAAACATATCCTTTTTGCGATCCACAATCCGATAGAAACCGGCCTGGTTGCATACCGCCATATCCCCGGTTTTAAACCAGCCTTCTGCAGTAAAGCATTGTTTGTACATGGCTTCTTGCTGCCAGATACCAACAAACAGGTTACCGCCTTTAATTTCCACTTCGCCGGCTTCCCCCTCGGCTACCTCTTTACCATGCTCATCGGTAAGACGCACCCTGACTCTTGGAGTGGCTAACCCAACGCAACCGGCGTTTTCATCCAGCAGTTGCACGTCAAACGGCATGCCAAATACCGTGCCGGCTTCGCTCATGCCGTAGCCATCCACAATCGGAATACCATCATTGAGCCAGGCACGGATTTGCACTTCAGGATGGGGAGCGCCGCCGGTCAGCAGCGCTTTAAGATTTTTCAGGTTGCTGACATCAAACTGGTCGTGTTGTCGCAGCATATTGGCCATTTGCGGCACACAAAAATAATGGCTTATTCTCAGTGATTCATCGGCCAGTCTGCTTAGTGTACGACCCGGCTCAAAGGCATCCGAAATCACCAGGCTGCCACCACAGTAAAGTGCCGGGCGAACGCAGGATACCAGGCCAATAACATGAAACATCGGCGTTTCACATAAAAACACACTGTGCTCATTCACGTGGCCAAGCTGGGTCATATTAAGAGTGGTTTCCATCAGCGTGGCTTCGCTGTGCATAATGCCCTTAGGTTTACCCGTGGTCCCGGAGGTGTACAAAATGAGCGATGGCGTATGCTCATCGTAGTCGGGCTCTGCTGCACTTAAGCTCTGACTGTCGCTCAGCAACTGATTAATGTCATAGTAGTTGAACTGCATGGCCGCGGCGGTTTCATCGCCAATCAGAATCGCAGGTGTGCAGTCACTTATAAGCGCTTCCAGCTCTTCTTTGGCCAGCCGCCAGTTTAACGGTACAAACAACAAACCGGCCCGGGCACAAGCCAGGTGCAGCGCCACCAGCTCGGCCCGGTTTTTAGACAGACAAGCCACTCTGTCACCCTGCTTCAGGCCATTAACCTGACACCAGCTAACCAGCCGGTTAATGGTGTTATCGAACTCGGTGTAAGACCAGGTTCGACAGTGAGTGACATCGTTAACAGCAATACTTCCTGGCCGTAATCGCGCCTGCAGGGTCACAAAATCCATGTCAGCCTCGTTTAGTTTTGTTGCTTGGATTTGTCATAAGCCCCTAATCCAGGCTTATAGGTTTTATCGTCTATAAACTGTTTAATACCTTCCTTACGGCCATCATTATCGAAGCTGTTAGCCGCTTCCTGAGCGCGCACCAGGTAGTCTTCGGCATTGTCGTAGGTCATTTCTTTCACGCGGCGAATAGCGTCTTTAGTGGCCTTGAGCGCAACCGGATTTTTCTCCAGCAACACATTACACATTTCGGTGACCCGAGCTTTGAGCTGATCGGCCGGCACCGCTTCGTTGATAAGGCCCCACTCTACTGCGGTTTTACCGTCGATATTTTCGCCCATCATGGCGTGATACATGGCTTTGCGCAGGGGCATCAGGTCCGCGACCACTTTACTGGCACCGCCGCCGGGTAGGATTCCCCAGTTAATTTCGCTCAGGCCAAAGGTGGCATCTTCTGCAGAAACCGCCAGATCACAGCTGAACAACGGCCCGTAACCACCGCCAAAGCACCAGCCATTAATCATGGCGATAGTGGGCTTGTGATACCAGCGTAGTGCACGCCACCAGCCGTAAGCTTCACGCTGGGCCTTACGGGTTGCGCCCAGACCTTTTGCTTCGTTTTCGCGGAAGTACTCTTTTAAATCCATTCCTGCCGTCCAGGCTGTACCTTCACCAGACAACACCAACACACCCACATCGTCACGATACTCGAGATCTTCCAGCACGCGCATCATCTGGCGATTTAGTTTGGGGCTCATGCAATTGCGTTTTTCCGGGCGGTTGTAGTACACCCAGGCAATCTTGTTCTCAACAATTACCTTTACTGTTTCTTCTTCACTTCTTTCTACTGACACGTTTAAATCCTCTTGCAAAATAGTATTGGGATGCATTCGATGCTCTGCATCGCAGAAGGCAATGCATCCGGGCAGTTAAATCGGGTAATGACCAGGTTCGGTTTCCACTGTAATCCAGCGCAATTCGGTAAACTGGTCGATACCGGCCTTGCCACCAAAACGGCCGTAACCAGAGTCACCTACACCACCAAATGGCATCTGCGCCTCATCGTGTACCGTTGGGCCATTGACATGACAAATACCGGATTTGATTTGTTTAGCGACTTTTAGTGCATTGGCAATATCGTTAGAAAAAACCGCAGCACTGAGGCCATATTCGCTGTCGTTAGCGATCCGAATGGCGTCGGCTTCGTCTTTGGCGCGGATCACCGCGACTACCGGGCCAAAACTTTCATCTGAATAAATCGCCATGTCTTCGGTGACACCATCTAAAATGGTGGCGGGCATGAGTACAGAGTCAGCTTTACCACCTGTTACCAGAGTGGCTCCCTTACTCACTGCGTCATCAATCAAAGCATTCACTTTTTCAACGGTTTTCATGTCGATAACCGCACCAAGTGGGGTGTTACCCTCGCGCGGATCGCCGGTTTCCATGGTGGAAACTTTCGCTTTAAACGCGGCAACAAAGTCATCGGCAATGCTGTCGACCACCACCAGTCGTTCGGTGGACATGCAAATTTGGCCCTGATTCATATACGCTCCAAAGGCGGCCGCTTTCACAGCTTCGTCAAGGTTTGCGTCTTCCAGCACCAGTAAAGGCGCTTTGCCTCCCAGCTCAAGTAAACAGGGTTTCAGGTTGTCGGCAGCGCGGCGAGCGATAATCAGTCCTACTGCAGTAGAACCGGTAAAGTTGATCCGTTTCACCGGTTTAGCATCTATCAGCGCTCCCACTACGTCAGCAGCATCATCCTGAGAGTTCGTCACAATATTAACCGTGCCTTCCGGGAAGCCAGCTTCCGCCAGCGCTTCGATAATTAACGAGTGTGTGAGCGGGCAAATCTCAGAGGCTTTTAGGATTACCGCATTGCCGCACGCCAGTGCGGTAGACACCGCCCGGGTACCCAGAATAATCGGTGCATTCCAGGGGGCAATGCCCAGGATAACGCCCACCGGCTCGCGCAGCGCCATAGCCATGCAACCGGGTTTATCTGAGGGAATAACCTCACCACTAATTTGTGTTGTCAGCGCGCTGGCCTCACGTAACATTGAAGCCGCCAGCATCAGGTTAAACATTGCCCAACCCGCCGTTGCGCCGGTCTCGCCCATCATGGCAGCAACAAAGGCGTCCTGTTTGCTTTCCAGCGCGGTTGCCGCTTTTTGCAGCACCGCCCGGCGGGCATTAGGGCCGACCTTCGACCATGCTTCAAACCCTTGTTCGGCTTTTTCAGCAACCGCCGCCATATCAGCTGCCTGCATGGCTTCTGCTTCGCTGGCAACTTCACCAGTCGCTGGGTTTAATCGGGTGAATTTCATTCCTCAATCCCCTTAATTATCGCAAGTTTGCTTTGTTAAAATCGGACTCGCATCTTGCGCAGACTTACGTTGCTGCACTCGACCAAGCAGAAAGACTGTAATAGCGGCAACCACGGCTCCCGCTCCCATTACCATGGCCACGCCCTGTAGTGACACGCCCTGAGTAAATAGAATACCGGCCACAACCGGGCTTAATGCTGCGCCACCACGTCCTACACCAATCACAATTCCAGTACCGGAACCACGGACCTGAGGCGGGAATGCCTGCGCCATTAAGGCATAAAGACCAACCACTCCCGAGTTGGTAAAAAACCCGGTTGCCGCAGAAATCAACGCCAGTTGACTCAGTGACTCATAGCCGATACCAAATACTGAGACCATTACAAACCCGGCGAGCAATACACCAATCAGCAACTGTTTGAGCGGTAATTTGGAGGCGAACAGGCCCAGCAATGTGGCACCGATAGCCCCGCCCACATTAGCCCATACCAATACCTGTCCGGCCTGAGAAGGATGGAAACCCATATCAACCACAATTTTAGGGATCCACTTTAAAATGAAGTAAAAGGTCATGATCTGCGCAAAATAGGCCACGATTAGTAACAGCGTGGTAGCCCGTAGTTGCGGCGTAAATAAGGCTACAAAAGAGCTCTTCCCCGCGTTAGGCGCAAGCGGTGGTAATGCCGTGAGCAGCGGCTTTTGCATGGCCAGTAAAGAACGGTTAATTCGCTCCAGCGCGTTAGCAGGTTGTTTGGAGGCCAGGTACACCACTGACTCTGCAAGGAATAACTGAACAATAATCAGAAAGGCACCGGTTACCACACCGCCAAAAATAAACACTGAGCGCCAGCTGTAGGTTTCCAGCAATACTGAACTGATAGAACCGCCAATAATCGCGCCAACCGGATAACCGGTAGCCATCAGAATGACGCACAGGTGACGAAATTTTTGGTTGGAGTATTCAGCGACCATGGCATTAGTTGATGCCAGCATACCGCCAATACCAAGACCGGTAATAAACCGCACTACCAGTAAGGTAGTTACCGAATTGGCAAACGCCGAGAAACACATACCGGCAGTCATTACCACCAGGCAGGTTTGAATAGTAGGTTTACGGCCAATTTTATCGGCAAAACCGCCCAGAAAGATTGAGCCAAAGGCCATTCCGAGTAGCTCCATGGCCAGCACTACACCTAATTCGGTGCGATTGATTGCCCACTCGGCGGCGATGCCCGGAGAGGCAAAACTGATTGCCAGTACATCAAATCCATCCAGTGCATTTAACGCAATGCACAAAATAACAGCAATAACCTGTTGCCGGCTCATCTTGCTGTTGTCGAGGATCTCGGACGGGTGCTGATTCATAACATTCACTCTGTTTAATTAATGGTCGGCCAGGTTGATGTTAACGTGACCTCCCAATCTTTTCCCAGATGTTAATATTATGTACCTGCTTGTAAAATAGCAGAAAGTGACGAAATAATTGTCAAATAATGACAATGAGTATTTTTTGCATGTATGCGGGGGGCTTACTAATAAGAAAAAAGGTTATTGAAGCTAATTTTGCTTTGAGAGGGATCAGGCTCAGGTAATTTCTTCTTTATGCATAGCCCTGAATTTCCTTGGCGTTTCGCCAGTCCAGGCGCGAAAAGCACGGGTAAAAGCAGCAGGGTCGGTGAAACCGACTAACTCTGCAATAAGGCTGATTGGTGTGGAACGCTGCGTTAACAACAGTACGGCTCTATCTCGTCGTACAACGTCTTTGATCTGCTGAAAACAGGTGCCTTCATCTTTTAATCGCCGCATTAGTGTTCGACTCGTCATGTGCAGCGCTGACGCAACTAAATCAATGGTGAGCAAGCCATTTTCTATATCGCTGATCAGCAAATGTCTGATTTCTGAAGTTAACGAGTAATCCGATTTATATTGCCGGAACAACTCAAGCGGACAACGTTTCATGAAAGAACTTAGCGAGCCCTCACTTTGCTTTACAGGTTTAGACAAATAATGATCGGGAAAAGAAATGGATAAATGGCTGCAGTTAAATTCGTGCTCACCGGGAAAAAGATAGTGATATTCATGGATATGTGGCGGCGGAGCATAATTAAACTTTACTTTGGTCAGAGGAATACTGCTGGCAATAAGCCAGGAAGAATAACGGTGCCAGGCCAATAGCACCATTTCGGCAAACAGGTATTTATGATCTGCATGCGGAACAGGCAAATGAAAAATTAGCTCTGCGCGGTCTTCCTGCGCTGAAATTTCGATGAAATTATCAGCGACAACAAGATTATAAAATGCAATTCCTTTTGTAATAGCCTGTCTGAGCGTTGGCTGATGGACGGTTAACTCTCCCATCATCTCATAGGTGCCTGGCTTCATTGGGATTCCACAAAGACAGGCGGACTCATCACGCAATAATCTCCACACTAAAAGTTGCAGTCGGGATAACTTTTCGGTTGGAATTCTTAAGCCTGGTTTGTTTATCGCACTCGGTTCGATATTGCATCGCCGTAAAAGCCTCTCGACATGCAATTGATTATTGGCGGCAACCTCACACAGGGCAGTCAGGTAGTGATTAGAAGCACTACCATACTTACTTTTATCATCCTGCATGACTTCTCCCTGAAGGACTGGACGAACAATCGAAGTCGTAAATGCTATGTAAAAAAATTGCAATTTACAACAGACATATGGGGCTACGCGTGTACGACTATACCGCAGACCAAGAGATTAAGAGATTAAGATGGATATTTTAACGTAAGGACTGTCCACACAAATCACTCTGAATACACGCACGAGGCACAGGATAAGGCTCATAGTCGGTAAAGGACAGTTTGCTCAAGTCGTCATGCTTACTCTGGAAATACGCAGACAAATCAGGCCATTGACCTGAGTCCAGCCGTTCTTCCAGAGCAGTAAGTAGTTCTTTGTGTTCTGCTTCGGTTTCAGTACAGTGACCCGCCCGTTCAAGCCAGGCTGCAGCGACCATATGGCGTCCACTTCGTTGCATAATTAATTCGGTATAGCCGGCCTGCAACGCGGGGGAAGTCATACCATCTCCTATGGTATGAGCATTGAGTACTGGTATAGTGACGTGCCCGGAAGGCGTAAAGTTTTCGCGCATATACCCAACAGCATGGGTGTCTGGTTTAATTCTGTCCTGGCGCGCTAAAGTAACCAGATCATCATCCAGCGATGCCCCTGCCATTTGATACATTGCTTCGACAAAATCCGACCTGCCACTGGCGGCTAGCAACTTACGATAATCAATATCGCTATTTCCTGAAAATACTCCCTGAGCACGACGTTCCTGATCGCCTCTTGGCAAGAACACTCCCATTCCGATAGCTTTGGCTATATTGGCTTCCTGTAGATTGTAATCTGTGGCGACTGGTCGCAGTGTGTCTTTTTGCGTCCAGGATGGAATACCTCCCAACACTCCAGCCAATGCCACCCGGGCTCGACCTAAAGGTGTTTCTCTGGCTATCTTAACCTTGTCCATCAACTTGCGAACCGCGGCAAAGTTATCCCCCTTTCCAACTGGTGAAAACGCTTCCTCAGGGGCTATTAACGTTGCAAGGGTAAAAGCGCCATCAAATGCCATATTCATCATCGGAACAGCTCCAAAAGCTGAAGCGCAGAGTGTGATAGCTCCGTCAAGCCTATCGCTATGGCGTTCGGCCAGCGCTGCTGTTATCAGTCCGCCCATCGAAGAACCCCAGGCAATAATTCGGTCGGGTTTAGTGTATACATTGGAAAACGCATCAAGCACCATAACCTGACTTGGGATTGCCTGTTCTACTGACCAGCCAGCCTGAGGATATTGCGACGCCGCCAGAGCATAACCAGCTTCGAGTAACATTTTTTCACTGTCGCCAGGAGCCAGCTTGGGTGGTGATAATTTTGACGAGTAGCCGCGGGCATAGAGCAGTAAAGTTCCATTCCAATTTTTTGGTACACTGGCACGCCACAATGCGCCATCAACCAACATTCCTTCTGTGTTCCTCACATCAGCATGAGTATTATCTTCCACCGGCAGCGGGGGTTTAGTGGTGCAGGATTGCAGAAGAAAACAACCGGCTAGTATTGATATAAGCAAACTACGCATTTAATTCACTCCCCCAACTGCTTGCGTTTTACCTGCCAGTCAAAGTCTTCACATAGCAGACATTCTTTGCCATTGAACCAACGCCCCTGCTCAGCCTCACCTTTTAATTGCCAATTAAGCCAGAAAAGCGCAACCCTGGCATAGGCTCCTCCGTTAGGATCCCGAAATGTGCCGCCATGACCAACGCCATTTTCGGCAAATAGCACTGGAATATGGTTTATTTTTTCAAAGTCATCAATCGCATTAAAATAAGCAATATCGGAGGGGCCGCCATTTATGTAGGCTAACGGAATCTTGATTTTGTCTAACATCTCATGACGAACCTTTAAAGCTGTACTCTGCACCGACATCGGCTCATTGATCACACCGCTATTAAAAATAATTGCAGTATCCAGTCGTGAATCGGTAGCCACTTCAATTGCCTGTAAGCCGCCACAACTATGGCCCATAACCGCGACCTTCTCAGTATTTATTCGCTCCTGCAGTGGATGGCCTTTCTGTGTATTGACTTCTTGCAACCAGGTCAACCCCTTTAACAACTGGGTTGCAGTTGTTTTATCCGGTTCGCCGACCTGATGACTTCCTGAACGTTGCTCACCAGCCAGCTTTGCGCGAGCTTGTTCTATTGCTGTTTTACCTTCTGAAAGAGGTTGACCAGCCGCCAGGACAATATAGCCATGGGAGGCTATTTCACGTAAGAACGCTCCATAAGCAAGCGCATTGTCCATACATCCGCCATTACCCCATAAGACTACTGGTAATTTATCATCAGGTAACCGAAACGGCAGGAACAGTGTATTTTGCGGCATTTCAGTTACGGAAACAGCTGTAGCCGGATATTTTCCTGTTCCACTGGTCAATGATACTGCAGATAGCTGTTCAGTGGACTGAGCCTGGCAAGTAGCAATACTTACCAGACTTATACACAATGCAAATACATTAACGATGTTTTGCATAATTTCTCCTTAAAACGTGTAACGGATTTTTACGCCTGCCTGACGCGGAGCACCCAACAGGAAATTACCCCGCCCATCTGCTGCACCTCCAGCCTGGGTGATATAGGTTTCGTCAAACAAATTCTGTACGTATAAATCGGCTCTCCATCCACTGTCGTGCTCATAAGCCAGATTAGCCTCCCATAACGTTCTTGACGGTGTCAGGTGATAGTCCAGTTGATAAAACGAAGTATAAAATTCAGATTGATATGAAACCCTGACCGATGGCAACAATGCGGCTTCATCCAGCATAATCCCCATATATTCAATCCCCGCACTCATAGAGCGATCGGACAAGAAGTCAACTGGTCGTCCTTTTAGATTTATAGGCTCTGGCTGAGTTGGATTAACCCCATCATAGGCACCAGGCCTCATGTAGAATTCCAGATCGCCATACTGACCATCGTTGTATGCTCCTGAAATATCCCACATAAAGTCACCGGTAATCCCTTTAACCTGAAATTCGATGCCGGCAATCGTGGTGCCGTCTACGTTACGGGTAATTGAATCTGCCGGATTATCAGTGGGTGAGTAAGTTCGTTGAAACGCATCATAATCCATATGAAAAATCGCTACAGAACCATCAATGCCGTCTGTTAATGTACCTTTCCAGCCAATTTCCTTATTCAGTACTTCCTCTTCGTCATACGTTGGTCCCATCGGCGACGTCCCACCTGGTTTATATCCCCGGCCTACCGTTGCGTAGATCATTGAATCGTCTGTTACCATGTAATTCACAACAAAACGTCCGGTAACCGCTGAAAAGTCAAACATATCCTGCTGCGGTAACGGGAATCCACTGGTAGCGTTATAAGAGCCTGCTCCTGGCGTAAGATAAGAATCGGGAGAGAAGCCCACCTCATCCTTATTATAACGGAGGCCAAACTTAACATTCAGGTCGTCGGTTAAGGCATATCCAATCTCACCAAAAACGGCGCTATTTTTCCGTCTGTTATCCAGATACATGTACAGGCGCGTATGGTTCTCAACATCTAAGGAAGTACCAGGGAATTGTTCTGTGTTGTAGCGAAGCAAATTGAGATAATTTTCCTGTCTGTAGTCAATATAACTAGCGCCTGCCGTCCATTCGAAAGGCCCATCTAGGGTAGATACCAATGACAATTCCCCCGTCCAGTAATTGTCTACTATATGAAAGTTTCGTCCTTCTTGTGATTCATCGGTAGTCAGGTGTGACTCAAAATCTCCGTCCGTTTGGATATTCTGTACACTGTCAAATATCGAAAAATTACCCAGCACTTTAAACGCGTCGCTGGTTTGCCAGTCGAAAGTCAGCGTGTTTCTCTTATAGGTTACGTCCCGGTACGTATCCATGTCGTAATTTAGATCCCAAGGCGATTCCGGTAATTTGGTATTGCCATATTCAGGAAAGTTTTGGGTAGGAACACCGTCTGTAAAATTATTACTGTTCTCATGAATCAACCTGACTTCAAGGTCTGCAGAAGGTGAATACAGCAGTTGGAAGCGCGACAAAGAGCGGTTGAGGTTGCCTGGTTGATTGTTGATAAGTTTCGCATCGTCCTCTGGATCAGGTCCATGGTTACTGTAAAAACTATCGCGGCGCTCAGAGTTAGCGGCTATGCGCATTGCAAGATTATCAGTTAATGGAAATGATACGCCGGCACTAAATTTTGTCAGATCATAGTTGCCTTTTTCAGCGCTGGCGAAACCTTCGGTAACGCCAAGTTCGGGACGTTTCGAATTAATAAATATTGCTCCGCCACTTGCATTCTGACCGGAGTAAGTACCTTGCGGACCTCGTAACACCTCAATGCTGGCCAAGTCAAAAAATGCATCGCCGTAAACAAATTCACGCGCAACATATGCCCCGTCAAGGTGCACAGCAACGCCGTTTGTCTGGTTTGGCGCAGCTTCTGATAAGCCTACGCCCCGGATATTAATAAACTTTGAGTTGCCATTATCGTTAAACTGTAGATTGGGTACCTGCGTTTGCAGACGATCCATATCCGTGATGTTCCGATTCTGCAAAGACTCACCGGAAAAACCAATGACAGACAAAGGCATCTCATTTTCACTAACGGATCGCCGCTCTGCGGTAATTAACACTCGCTCAAGGTCTTTTTCATCTGCATCAGTTTCCTGAGCATAAGCACCGAGTGACAGAGAAGAGCCAGTTAAAGTCAAGGCAATTAAACCAGCTAAGTGACTGCGTTTAAACTGTGTAGAGTACTTGTTGTTCATTATATTCGCGTTCCTGTGAGCCGCACTTTATTTAATTTCAACCGGTTATCCGTTAAGAAACGGATTAATTCGACGGCTCAAATGTTAACGTTATGTAGACTAAAGGTTAATGACATATAATGACGAAAAAACAGGCACAAACTGACAATGGTTGAATTAAGTTAAGTATATTGCATGCTCGCGTAAGACTCTCAATCGTTACCCGAGGAGAACCTACATTTTAATTAAGTTACCGAGAACTGGCTTGTCCCGGGTGTTTTCTCGGACCACCTGAGTTTAAATTAAGTTTAATTATCAAAGCTTTAACAAGGAAATGTCGGCAACTCTTAGCTGTTAGCAATAGCCCACTTAGCGAGTGTCCGGGAATTATCGTTCTATAAGTAATCGCTGATAGATCGACACCAGGTATATTTTTTAATAATGATAACGCGGCACTTTTAGACAAAAACACCGCCGGAGGAACACCTTTAGTGCGAGGAAATTTACTTTTCTATTCCGCGGGATTTAACTCAACACTGATACGCCGGTTTTTCCAATCCCCAACGCCGGTTGCCGCCACTGATTCAGGTTGTACTTCTATGCTGTAGTCTTTTTTACTTATACCTAATTCAGTGAGCAATTCGGCAAACATATCAGCCCTTTCCTCAGCCATACCGCTTTTTTCTTCCATCACTTCTCCATTATCCAGGCGAGTAGCTCCCTGATAACTCTTTACAACGAAATGACCACCTGAAAACTTAGCATAATGTATCAGGTACAAGAGTTTGCGTAATTCAGGGCCGGACGAGCGCTTGCTATTGAACGGGTAATGCAAATTCAGCTTCTGTCTCACATACGGAGGCTTCACTGGTGGGAAAGGCGCAGGATCATAAATCGCTTCTTGTAACGAAGCTTCAGGATTATCGGCTACTTGTGCCATTAACTTAAATGCTCGCTGGCGATGCTCTTCAGGCATTCGTAAAAACAAATTATTATTTTTAGTCTGCACTGAACCATCATCCGGCAGGATCTGGTTACACTCCGGGCTGATTTCTTCTCTCATCACAGACAGCACACCTTTAATTCGGGTGGCTCCACAGATCATTTCTCCATCTATCACTTCACCTTCTACCATTACTTTATGTTTAAGCATGGGACGGTTGTAGCCATTGGGATCAAATAAACCATAAGTTTTACCGTTATATTCAGCAATGAAACACACATCACTTTGAGGACCAATATCCCGGGCAATAGGACAGGTTACAAATGCTGTGTGCTCATTCGCCAATATCTTCCCGGATGTCAGGCAAGTCCATATGATAATCGCTATGCGTAGTGTTGTACTCGGCGAATATACTCGCATTACAGCGTCCTCATAAAGTTAACTAAATCTGCTTTTTCTTGTTCGGTATAACCAATGTTGAAGCGGCGGTCGTAAAAATCGACCAGCTCACGCAAGTTTGCAGCCGCACCGCCGGCAAAGTAAGGTGCCCGGGCTGCTAACCCTCTTAACTGTTGAGTCATAGTGGCGCCAACATCAGTACATTTACCGGTAATAAGCGCCCGGCCCGGATCGTGGGTATAAATTTCCCGGCCCAGGAATGACTGTGGCAGCACATCATCCCGGCAGGTAATTTTAAACAGTGGCAGGTCGTTGCGACGGTTTTGCCAGGGAAAGTTATTCAGACCTAAGTCCATGAATCCGGGAGACAGATCCATGCCCATCGATAAAGTATTATGACATCCTGATCCACAAGAGCGTTTAAACGGATTACCTAAGCCTTTATCGTTATACATCCCCACATCGCTGATATAAAAACGCACTTCGCGAAAAATTTCAGAGCCCCTGGCAACAGAAGCTTTAAAAGCCTTAACCTTATCTTGTTGAACTTCCTGAGATTCATCAGCAGTACTTGCCCACATAGAAAACTCACCAAAAATCTTATTGAGTGGGTTATTGCCCAGCCTCGCTTTAGGTGAGATAACCAAAGCTTGTGGCCCCAACCCCGGAGGGGATTGGGGACTGGTTAAATCGCCTGCCAGGTTATCAAAACTCTGAGCACCATAAATCTGGCGCTCAAATGCTTCAATTTCCTCTAAATCATCATCACTTAGCGCATCAAACAACTGTAAGTGGGTCAAAGCTGCATCAGTTGCCTGGAATTTAGGCGTGAGTCCACGCCCGTCAGCCATGAGCTGTTGAGGTACCGTTAAGCCAGTATCGGGCCCTTTTGGTAAGGGCATAGCATCATTAAAAAAGAAATTATTGAAAGGGGGTACACCATGTGGCAATTCCATCAAATGGGCAATATTAATCACTGGCCTAGGCCGACGAAATACGGAAATAGCAGAGGAAGGACTGTCAATTCCCCACTCAGGATCAAGATTACAGCCAGTCGGATCGCGCACCACTTCAATGGAAAATTCAGGCTCTACCGGCTTTCCGTTAAAAGGTCTTGGTGGCCATGGCATTGCGATACGAATCAGCCCTTTTTCTAACAGCAGTGAATGCGATTCTGGTTTTCCCTGAGGTAAGCTCGGACAATTTGACCCGTCAATGGCAGCGAAGAGCGGATCTGTGCCCTTGGTGTCTCGCCAGCGTTGCTGAATAGTTGAGACCGACAAACTCATTGCATCACTCGGCTGATGACAGGTGACACACGCCCGCCCGTTGGGTCCTTTGGCTGCGAAGAAAGGGTGTTTACTGGTATCTATGGGGCCCGCAGTGTTAATAATGCCGAACCGCCCAGAGGCATTTTGATATTCACTGAATCTCGGAAAAACCCTGTCGTCACCCGGAGACCACCAGCTACTACTCTGCTCTGCTGCGTCAACAAGGAAAACACTAAAACACGCCAACATTACTGTGCATGTCTTAGTTAGTCTCTCTAGATACTTGTTGTACATTGAAATATAAGCCTCTGAAAAATCTGACGATGATGCAGACAAAAATGAGTGTGCCGAAAAATCGCTCAGGGTAGAAATCCGGACAGCAACTGCAAAAACCTAACGCACTTAAAAGTTAACTTTTTGTGTACTAAAGGTTAATGACATTTACTGACGAAATACTATACAAAAACTGTCAAAAGAGGAATTATGCATACTCAACATATCACTGAAGCGTATCTGAATACATTTTTATGACCAATCGTCTGGTGCCCATCATCAGTTATAAAACTAATTAACTAACTGAATTTCTTCTGGCAATACCACTGGTCATTTTATAATCTAGCCACAAAGTGCCGCTTTTGGTTCATATTGGTAATATCTGGTTTCAGGGAAGTATTCTATGAGGTTGTGTTCGTCAGTGGGATTATTGAGTGCTTTGGTTGCATTCCCTTCAACAGTGCTGGCAGACCAGTACCATTACGGCAACCTGCTGGTAGGCGGTAAAGCCATCGGTTATGGTGGTGCCTATGTGGCATTGGCGGACGATCAGTCAGCGATGCACTACAACCCTGCCGGGCTGTCTTTTCAGGCAAATGCAAAGTCGGCTTCGGTGAACACCCTGGCGTTTGAAGACACAGAATTTAAAAACGTGTATACCGACGGCTCTGACTTTGCCCGAACCTCCTTCTCTGTTGTGCCCGGATTTCTTGGCATCAGCACCAGTTCCGGGCAATGGAGTTACGGCAGCTACTTTACGGTTACCGATTATTCTCAGGAAAGGAATGATAGCAATTCCAATTATGAGTTACCGGCTACCGCGACTACGCCCGGGCAGAGTGTTATTGAAACCGTCACCTACGATTTCGACAATGCCGCTTACAAGTTCGGCGGCGCCTTGTCCTACCGTCTTAATAACCGATGGTCGCTGGGTTTTTCTTTGTCGCTAAAATACATTGAACAGGTCTTATCGCAAACTTCCGGTGCAGCAATTACCATGTATACGCCAACCGGTTCATTTACATCCGGATTTGATGCCCGGCGACGCATAAATGAAAAACAGTATCTGATTGAGCCATCGCTGAGTGTGTTATATAAGGATGATGCTTTGAGTGTTGGGGCACATTACGTTCACAGTGAATCAATCAATCGGAATTATCGCTCTAATAACCTTATTGTTGCGCCCATCATCACCCTGTTAAACGGTTCGCCCGACACCACTTTCCCGGACTTTATCCGTACAGATAAAGAGCAGGAGCAACCCTCTCTGCTGTCTTTTGGCGCTGCATACCAACATCGCGGCTGGGTTATATCGAGTCAGGTTGATTACTACAGCCATGTTGAAAAACAGGATGTGGTACTCGATGATATCGACTTAACCCGTGAGCTGAAACAGATAACCAATTACTCTCTGGGACTTCGTATTCCGCTCTCTACCGATACCGCTCTGCAAATTGGTTTTTTCACCGATAACAGCAACGGCGTTATCGACTTTGACATTCCCTTTCAGCGCGTGGAGGCTATCGATACCCGGGGGATCAGTGTTGCCTATGAAACAAAGTTAATGGGCTACCCGCTAACCCTTGGCCTGTATGCCAAACAGGGCAACGGCAAAGTGCGATATGCTGATGTGCGGTATGTGGAAGCGATAACTGGCGTGACCCTATACCCGGAAAATGATTCAAATGACGTCCAGTCAGCAGAAAAATCCTCGGTGGTAATTTTTGCCAGTATGGATTTTTAAACAGGATTGGCGTGATGGCTGTCAGCACTTATTGGTAAGGACATCATAAGCGCGTCTTCCCTGCCATCTTTGGTAGGATAATAGCCTTTGCGCCGTTCCAGTAATTCAAAGCCGCTATTTAAATAAAGTGTGTGGGCGGCAAGATTCGACTCGCGCACTTCCAAAAAACAGTTTGACGCATTCAGCTGTTTACAGCGGTTAATGACAAAATCCAGCATTCGTTTACCGGCACCTTGTCCTCTCAGCTCTGCACTGATAGCGATGTCCATCAGGGTCACTTCGTCCAGCACCACCAGTAAAATGGCAAATCCAATGACCTGCCCGTCACTAAGCATCACCCAACATTCGTAAGGTGCTGTAGTGCAGTCCAGAAATGTGGCCTGAGACCACGGCGCATACTGGGCTTCACAATGAATGGAATGAGCTGTTACGGCGAGCGCTTCATCGGCCTGAGTAATTTTTAACTGTGATAAATCTAGTTCAGTGCGCACAACGCCTGCCAGAGCTGCTTTTTATGTTGATAGGTTAGTTTGTCCGGCGCTACTGGCAATGTGATCGCTGCTTGCGAGACTGATATTGGCGCGCCAACTTTAACGGGTGGAACGGTTTCCATAGCCAGGCTCTGCACAGCAATAAGCAAGTCAGCAAAAAATTGTGGTGCCTGCTGTGCTTTGATTTCCTGTAGTGCTGCCGGGGTTTGCTGCGGTGCTACCGGTTCATCAGCCTTTTTAGCCGTTTGAGACGGCGCAGGCTTAGCGGATACACTGTCTTTTATTCGCTGCAGATGCGAGCGCGCGGTATCCTGTGACACTGGTTCTGATTTTACTTTTTCTGAAACGTCAGGCGCTTCACCGGCTGGTTCTGCCAATTTGCCCTGCGGCTGCCAAACCGGAATTTGCATTTCTTGTAATGCAGCAATTTGGTAATCAGTTAGCGCGAATGCCATGATAAGCGATGATTTTTCTGTGTAATGAAATGAGTTTCAGGAGTCTATCAGAACAAAGAGGAAAGTGGCAGGGGTGGAGGGACTCGAACCCCCAACCATCGGTTTTGGAGACCGCTGTTCTACCAATTCGAACTACACCCCTAGCGCGCTGTGAATTATACGTATGCGCCTTCAAAGGTAAAGTATTTTTACAATAAATGACTAAAATCGCGTTTAAGCGCGCAAATATTAAACGCTACGGCGAATTATTAGCCCGGATTCGTCTCGGCCGCCGCCGTCCACAAACGATTGGTAAAATCTACCACGGGTAAAAAAGCAGCCACGCTCCTTTCCACCAGGTCAGCCGACTTACCTGCCTGCTGCGCGTACTCGTCACATAACTGCTGTTGTTGGGCACTGTTCAGCTCATTAATAAGAACACAGGCGGCAATATCAAAATAACGGTTACCGGTAGCCGCATACTCCCAGTCGACCACTTTATTGCGTGACGCGCCTACCAGGTGCGCAAACGACAGATCGTTGTGGCAAAAACAAAAATCCTGGTAGTGGCTGAACTGAGAAATCACCGGCACCAGTTTATCTCTTTGTGCCGAGTAGGAACGCGCGGCTTTGGTGGGTAACTGTTCGAGGTAATGTTGCCAGCATGGCAGCAGCGCTAAGGTTGGCGCGTTAATATCGCTTTTATGGATATTAACGAGTGCGTGTACCAGCCGCTCAATATCCAGAGATGGTTGCTCTGGCGTATCGACCCACTCCTCAACCCACACGCGTAATGCCGAATCATAAGCGGTAACCACCGGTGCCAGCTCACACATGGCCAGTTGCTGCTGCAATTTAGCGACGACAGTGTAGTTAACAGCACTGAACGAGGCCGGGCCCAGCAATTTGACCGCCCAGCTTTGCCCGCCGCTGCTGGCCCGGAAGACACTGTTAGCCAGGCCCTGACGAACCGGCTCAAAGGTTAATTGCGAGGTACCACAGGCCCCTGCTATAAAGTCGCTTAGCTGTTTGTCAGAGACTTTTCTGACCATTCCTGTTTCCATTGGTTATACCCATAAACCGAAAAGCCAACATACCCTAGAAACAGGCAGGCAGACAAAATTAACCCGCTTTGCCAGTACAGGAACACGGCAGCAGTATTGATGACAAACCAGTAGATCCAGTTTTGCAGTATTTTGTGCGCCACCATAAAGGTGGTCGCCACACTGAAAACATTAATGGCCGCATCAAGCCACAGGTACTCACTGTTAAACTGCGTTGCCGCTAATTTACCTAAGCCTACGGCCACGGCCGTTAAGCTAAACACTGCCAACACATGCCAGCTCAAAGACCGGGACTGCACTGATTTATCTTCTCCCGGTTTATGATGCCACTGCCAGTAACCGTAAACCGCCATTACCATGTAAAACAGGTTCAGCGCCGATTGAAACGGTAACGCCACCTGCCAGAACAGCCAGGTATAAATGGCAGTGCTGGTGAGAGCTGCCAGCCAGCACCAGGCACTTTGCCGGGCAGCGAGCAGCACATAGGCAATGGCCAGCACTACGGCCAGCCATTCTGCCAGCGAGGTCGCGACAATTTGTTCAACCAATTGAGAAAGGATCTGTTCCATTCTGTCCTACTTACTGCTCATGGCATCAAAATTAAGAAATTTGGCCACAAACACCGCCTGCCCGACTTCTTCATGGGTTCGCTGCATTTCTGCGCCCAGCACTTGCATCACCTCGGTGTAATCGCCATGTACCTGAGTGCTGGTGGAACAGGTGATGACTGTCAGGTTACTATAACTATTCAGCCGTTCAATAAAGGCCTTGATTGGCCCGACATAGTCATTAACCAAAGGGTATAGCGATAACTCGACCATCACCTGCATAATGTGCTCCTAGAATTGATAACGAACGGTAACACCGGTTTGACGACCATTACCCAACTGATAATAGGGCTCATCAAATTCGTAAAAATCACGGGGATCGTTACTGAATCCGCCAAAACCGCGGGTATAGTAAGTTTCATCAAACGCGTTGTTGATCCACAGTTGTGTTTCCCAGTTCTCTATTCGCCAGCTTAGCTGGGTATGCACTAATGTGCGCGAAGGTGCCGTCACATCATGGCCATCAGAAAAGCGATAACGATCAGCAAAATCCACTTCAACATTCCAGCGTATTGATTCGTTGAAATCCAGCTGACTGAGTAAATTGGCAGTAAACTCAGGCGCCTGAGCCTGCTGCTGCTCGGTTACGGTAATGCCGTCAGCGCGGGTATAATCTTCATAATAGGCATCCAGATACCCACCCGAGAAGCTCAGGTTCCAGTTGTCAGTTGCCTGCCAGCTAAGCTCAACCTCAACGCCCTGGTTGGTACCTAAATCGGCGTTACTGATAATATCAATAAACTCCGCAGAGCCGTCGTCCCGATACTGCAGCTCATAGTCGCTAACCTGCGTGTCTTCCCGTTTCATGATAAAAAATGCCAAGCGGGAGGTTAACTGGTCAGCCAGTCGCCCTTTCATGCCAATTTCATAGTTCCAGTTATACTCTTCGTCGTAGAAACGGTTATCGGTAGACACGTTCTGGTCGGGGTTAATGCCGGCGCCTTTATAACCACGGGAAACACTGGCATAAACCAGTTGCTGACCCAACTGATAACTCAGTGCCAGCTTGCCGCCCAGCATTGTGGAATCATGCTCACCGTTGAGGCCGGCATTGTCGCCGTAAGAAAAATCATAGTTTTCTGCGCGTAAAGCAAAGGTCAGTAATAAGTCATCGGTTAACTGGCTTTCCAGCTGACCGTAAAGGGCCTGTGTGATGGGCTGATACTGACTGACGAAATCGCCATCAGCATAGGTGTACTGACGAAGTAAATCCTCTTTATTATTCTTAACCCGCGTACCGATAACCCAGGAGGTCGTGTCGTTAAATAAACGCCATTGATCGCCACTAACAAAACGTAACTCCACAGTATTGGTATCTACGTCGCGGTAATACGCATCGAAAGAAGTGTATCCCCACGGATGAAAGCCATCAAAGGTCCAGTCTTCGTCATACGCATAACCAATATTATGGCTGGCGTGAGTGACTATAAAGTGCAGGTCGCCGCCATCCAGCCGGGTTAGTAAATTAGCGCTGATAGCATGGGTTTGCTGGCGGTCAAACCCAGGTTCATCAGACAAGGTTTCGCGCGTGTTATCCAAAGAAAAGGCATCAAAACCGTTGTCAATGTCGTACCAGCGATAATTAACGGTTAACGATACTTCATCGCTGTAATCGTAGCTCGCCGCTAACCGAATAGCACTTTCGTCAATGTTGTTGGTGTCGTCGCGATTAAGAAAAGTATTGCGCACAAAACCGTCGCTCTGGTTGTGCACCAGCGCCCCGCGTAAGGCCAGGTTGTCTGCTACCTCGACACTCTTACCCGCTTCCACCCGATAACTGCTCTTGGTAGCCGCAGTGAGCTGAACGTAATCGGCGTCGCTCTCCCCGGCCTGGGTGGATTTAATTAATACTGCGCCTGCCAGTGCACCGGTGCCGAATACCGTAGCCTGAGGGCCTCGGAAGATTTCGACCTGTTGGGTATCAAACAGCAGAGCAGCAGCGCCAAGTCCGGTAAAGTCAAAGTCGTCCACCATAATGCTGACCGACGGATTAATCGGTTCGGCATATTGGCTACGTTCGCCAATACCGCGAATCTGCACAAAGCGTCCCCGCGAGGCGCCTGTTGCAAAATTGACGTTTGGCGCGATGCGCAGTAAATCTTCAATGTGCTCGGCCTGACGGCTTTGAATACGTGCATTATCAATGATTGAGGCACTGGCGCTCAGTTGAGCGAGGGCCCGCTGATGGAAGTCACCGTAGACGGTGACTTTTTCGATGTCTTGTTGTTTAGCAGCGAAAGTACTGACAGACAAACTCAGTAAAGATAATGAAAACAGAGTCTTAGGTAATTTCATACTGGATCTCTTGTGCAATGATGACCAAAAGATCCGGCTTTTAACGGCAGGTGATAAGGCTTGACTGTAACCATCCCTACGCCGGTATTATCCGGATCAGGTTTAAGGGTTCCCATTTCATGGATCTCAGCCGTTTCCGGCACCCCTTGGTGAAAGCATTGTGAATGCGCGATGGAGTCTACCAAGACTTAAGAGATTTGCAACCGTTTAACAGGTTGGCGTACTGAGGTATTAATCAGCAGAAATAAGAACGCCCACCGTGACGAGGTGGGCGTTACTTAATTGCTCCCGGATAAAGAGCTTTATACAGACCGGCGGTGACGACGCCAGCCTGTTATGCCGAGCCCGAGTATTGCCAGCGACAAAGCGGTTGGCGCGCTAACCTCAGACATCGTCATATCTCTAAAACGTACTTGAGTATTGCCACACTCAGCATCACAATCGTTAACCAGCACGATATGGGTAAAACTACCCGTCAGATAATTATCCAAATCGATTGAGAAGCTCTGCCAGCGATCGTTGGTATACGAAAAATCGTCCAGCCCCCAGTTTTGCGTGCCAATCAGGTTAAACGACTGGCTGGAAACCGCGTCAGTCTGACCACCGGAGAAATCAGCAAAAAACAAACCACCAATTTCAGGTAATGACGTCGGCACACCTCTGGCTTGACCACCATCACCTCTGCGCTGGAACAACCGGAATTTAAAATCCAGCGTATAATCTGTCAGCGGATCGTCAAGATCAACTGAATCAATGCCGAATGTGTCTTCCAAATCAATGGCAAACCAGGAATCAGAGTAAATTCTGATTGCGCCATTGTTTTGCACAAAATAATCACTGTCGACGTTATTCTGACGGCTCATGCCTTCAAAGGTAGCGGTATCAAAATCCACATCGTAATTGATAACCCCAGCGTTGGCAGAGGCTGCCATACCGCAGGCGACGATTACTGAACATAATTTTCTGGCCAACTTCATGTTTAATCCTTAACTACTAATCAATACGTAAAAACTGTACTGACTCTGAGTAACCCGGCCACCTTTGGAACTCAAAGGCCCGTGGCTTTCCGTCCTTGCTTCACAACAAGTTTGGCTTTGTGCATCATCAAACTCGGGATTAATGTTAACGCAGCAGAAAAATCAAAATAGGACACATTTTATCGAACTATAGGACAATTTTGTCCGTCCTCACTTAACACCCGGACAAAAGTCGTTATTATGGTGGGAGAATTGCAAGGGATATAAAAACTGATATGTCTGTTACCTATACAGGAACGTTTTGGTCAGCCGTTACACGGGCGTTATTATCATTACGCCGGGATAAGAGCCTGACAACGGAAGATGAGGCTACCGCGCTATCGGCGCTTGGCGATATTGAAAGCGGTGATTATCCGGTTACGGCCCTGAATGAAAAGTTAGCACTGTTGAGCAGGAGTGACTCACCACAACGGATTGGCCAGTCCTTACTGGGCTATCTTGATTTTAACAAGATGGGCACATTTCACTGTTTTTTATCCATGGCTCGCGATATCAACGCCGCCCTGGATGCTTTGCATACCTTCGACACCCCTTTATTTGAAGCGTCAGAAGAGCTTCAAATCCATAAAACAGAAAACCAGGTAACTCTCACAGTAAAAGCCGGCATCCTGGCGGATATGGAGCCTTTTGTAGTGGCTTTTATGCTGGCGCTGTTTCGTCACCTGGCCGGTCGAAATTTCGATTTTAACCAGGTTGAACTCGTCCACGAGCATCCCGACTGGTTGTTAGCCTCGGTGAGTGAGGCTAACTGCAGCCACCATCATCCTGCACTGGCTGTTATTTTTGACGCCCACTGGTTAGCCAGCCCATCGTTTTTTTACAGCCCAAAACTGCAACTGGTACTGGTGAAAAACCTGCAACCTGCCGGTGAAGGGGGCTTTAAACAAGATTTAGTCGATGCGTTTAAACAGTTTGATACCCCTGCCAGAATTCGCTCTGAAGCGGTTGGCGAACTGTTGGGCATGTCTGAGTCGGTGTTTCGGCGCAAACTCAAACAGGAGAAGCTGTCTTTCAGCGCCCTGCTAAAATCGCATATTCACGAACGCAGCATAAATGGTTTACTGAGTGGCGAGAAAGTTGATGTGCTAGCTGAGTCACTGGGCTTTTCCGATCGCCGTTCCTTCGACCGCAGTTTTAAGGAGTTTACCGGCATAAGCCCTGGCCAGTTACGTCAGGTCGGAAGCCGACTGAGATTCCAGCGGGGTAACCAGGCACTGATCGAAGTAACAGAAAATCTGCCTCCCCTGCCGGAAACTATCAACCATATTGTGAATCTGTCTGATGAACAACTTACCGTTAGCCGACTGGTAAAACTCATCGAGCCAGACCCGGTATTTCTGGCTCACATCATTGGTAAAGCCAGCAAAGCGCTCTACGGATCCGTGCCTCAGTCTCTTGAACAGGCTATTGGCCGCAACCTCGGCGTTAACAACGTGAGAAACCTCGCGGTGTTATTTGCCGCCCAGCAATACCTCACAGTACAAAGTGTACACCCGAATATCGAGCGGCTGATTGATGCCATGCTGCTAAGCAATGCCTTATTTGAATCCTTATTTGCCAACGAATACAGCAGCGACGATAAAGCCCTGATAGCCCAGCTCACCCTGTTTGGTCCGCTGGCCTTATTATTGATATTTCATACCGAACATCTGGATGCCTCATTGTTTTTTGAACAGTGGCAGAACGCTACCAGTTTTGACGAATTCCAGTCTGCCCTGGCTGCAGAACATAACCTGTGCCTGTATGGCGCCTCGTCGCTGTTGTTGGTCAGATGGGGCTTTACCAGTAAGGTAAATCAAACTTTGTGGCGGTTGTGTCAGGAGCCGGATGCAAAAGTGAATCAACGGATCCGCTGTTGTCATGAGCTGGCCTTTAACAGTTTGTGTTTTAATCAGGCCCCAATTCACGACGAACAACTCGCTGACGTACTGTCAGAACAGCAGCTAACCGAGGCCATGGAGCTCCTGGCAAAGTGGTAATGTATTGTTAATGATTGTGGCTGCATTGGTGGCCACTCCACAAACAGGTACAATAGCGATTTTACGTGATGACTTTTTGCTCCTATGCCCACCAAGAAGACGTTAGCCGCACTATCCAGTTGGAATGCTGCGCTACGACAGACTCCCAATGTTCACCGCCAACTGCTGGTAGTGAGCGGTTCTGCGCATTACTGCAAAGACGTTGTCGACCAATTAACACAAAAATATCGTGACCAGGAAACCCTGCTTCTGGGTACATTTCTTTACCCAGGCAAGAACTCACTAAATATCGCCGCCTACCGGCAAGTTCTTGGTGCCGAATACAGCCTGGCTATTGTTGATACCTTTGATGCCTTTCGTCCTAATGCTGTTCTGGCCGTTGCCGGGACGGTTACTCAGGCTGGTCTGATGGTTATATGCTGTCCGGATTTTGACCAATGGCCCGTTTACCGCGAGGCATCTACCGGCCACTATTTAAGTTACGGGGAACAACTGCAATTCAGTCAACTGCGGGCTGCTATTCTGATGCAGTTCGGAGATACCTCAAACGTTGCCATATTACGCGAGAATTACACGCCGGAGTTGCCTGAACTAAATTCTGCACAACCACCGGTGGCTCCCCCTTCTCCATTCAAATCGGAAGAACAACAGCGCCTGTTCAACCTTATAACCGGCGGCCAAGCTATAGGAAGCGCATTGCTCACTGCCGACCGCGGCAGAGGTAAATCAACCCTGTTGGGCATAATTGCCGGGCACTATATGGCCACACAAGCACAGTCTGTGATTATCACCAGTCGTTATGCAGAGTCAGTAAATCAGGTGTTTGCCGGGGTTCTGTTAACCTGCCCTCAGGTGACACAGATCGATCGGCATCAGGTTTCATTTAATGAACTGACATGCCAATGGCTACCCCTTGACCACCCTTCGCTGACCAATATCACCGATTCTACATTATTACTTATCGACGAAGCCGCTAGCATTCCGGTGCCGCAGCTCACCGCACTTTGCAATCAGGCAAAACTCCTGTTGCTTAGTACTACAGTAAGAGGCTATGAAGGGTCCGGAAGAGGCTTTATCACCCGCTTTATCCCCTGGCTTAAGCAACACCGGCCGGATATTCACCATTACGAATTGCAAACTCCGATTCGCTGGTATGAAGGCGACCCGCTGGAGCAATTCTGGTATCGCGCGCTGTGTATGGACACAACTTCTTTAGCTAATGGTGAAGTCGAACCTGGAGAAACTCCCTGCAGCAGAACTATCTGCTATGAGGAGCTTGATAAAGGACAGTTCGATAGCTCCACTAATCGCCAGTTGCTCCCCCTGCTCATGCAAGCTCACTATCAGACCACTGCCGATGAGTTGGTACGCCTCTACGACTCGCCTGCAAATAATACGTTACTGGCAATTCGCGAAAATGAAGTAATTGGTGTACTAAACTATCAGCAGGAAGGCGGAGCATTGCTCAGAGACGTTGCAAATGATATTGCCTGCGGCGCCAGGCGGGTAAACGGACACCTGTCAGCCCAGGGTTTAAGCATGCTTTTAGCATCTTCAGCTATGGCGACTGCAACCTACTGGCGTATTAACCGAATCGCAGTGCTACCCCGGTTCAGACGCAAAGGTATCGCCACCACATTAATTAACAGGTTGCTGCAACAGGCAAAAACTGCGGGAGTGGATGCACTGACTACTTCTTATGGTGCAACGCCTTCTTTGACGGCCTTTTGGAACGCCAATGACTTTGTGCCCGCCAAACCGGGATTAAAACGTGACGCCTCAAGTGGTGAATACAGTTTACTCATGTTTCTGCCATTGAGTCAGTTGATGCTTGATGTTCAGGCGCTTATTGCACAGCGTTTTAGCCAGGAGTTATTGCTCCACCCTGCACCGGAGACTTTTGGCTGCCAGGCTCCTTTTTCACCTTTTGCGGTGAACGAAAGTATTCGAGCGTGCACTTTAGCCATACTGGAGCAGGTTATTAACGGTAGCAGAAGTCTTCAGCATGCCCGTGGCAGTGTTGCGTGGCTGCTTGAAACACAATCAGAGGCAATCACGGACAACGAGAGCAAGGCTGTGCTAGAGGACTTTGTGGCAAACAGTAACAAACTCAATATTCTTACTGAGCGGTACAGGCTCAGCGGCAAACGTGAAACGGAGCGTTTCATCTCCAGCCATATTGCTCGTGTACTTACCCGGTAAGAACAATAAAGAATGAGGATAACAGAGATAAAAAAAGCGCCCTTAAGGCGCTTTTTTCTATTAGATATTAATACCGCGGTTTTTCGCTTTTTGCTTGATGTAAGGTTCCCAGGCATTCGCATTTCTGCGTAATGTCTTGTCCTTTTTCGCTTCCTTAATATGCTCGTAGGCTTGTTTAAAGTCTCCGGCATAGAAATTAGCTTCCATTAAGCTAAAGTGAACTTTGCCCGGGTCTTCTACGCCACGTTCCAGAGCTTTAGAAAGAGCTGTAATAGCACCTTTGTAATCCTCTGCAACCAGCAGCAGTACACCCTGCTTACGGTAAAATTCTGGATCAGACGACATTTCTGCCGCTTGCTGATAATACTGTGCAGCAGTTTCATACTCCATCGCCTGGTGATAGCTGTTCGCTACAGACGCCAGATTATCTGCTGTTTTCTCAATCTTGCCGTTCGCAATATTCTCCGCCAGCACCTTGGCTGAGCGATAAGGCATATTGTTTGTTGCATACAACTGAGACAACATTTTTATCAGGTTAGGTTTTTCTAAAAAGCCCTGGTCATAAGCAATTTCTAATGTCGCCAAAGACTTTTTATAGTCTTCGATCATCAGATAGAACTGACCTAACTGAACCCACCACTTACCTTCTTCAGGGAACGTATTAACGATGTCCTCAGCAACCCCAACGGTTTCTTTGTACATCTTACGCTCATAGTATGAAGATAACTTCAGTACGTATGGGTTTTTGTTTGGCTCTTCATACAACGCGATAGCTTTGTTAGCTGGATCGATAAGCTTGTCGTATTGCTTCAGCTCATAAAAAGCGTTGGCCATACGGGTGTAAACTTCAGGGTCTTCTTTACAAGTAAAGTCCAGATATGCCTGATAGTACTTAACCGCTTGTTCGTATTCCTTTTCCTGCAGACTAAGGTCAGCAACCAGCTTGAGCGTTTGCGAGTGCTCGAGGTCGTTTAACACCTTAGTTTCTACCGACGACACTAACAGCTCAAGGGCTTTTGGCCCCATGCCATCTTTAGTCGCCATGATGTTACCGAGGAAACGGTTTACATAAGCTTTGTCAAAGTCTTCCTTCGCTTCAATCTCAGACAGGATTGTGATCGCGTCATCAATCAGGTCTTCGTTATACGCTTCAAAAGCCTTTTGTACTTTTTTACCTACACGCTCACCAACCAGGTTGGTTGTACCTTTCTCGTAGCCTGGACACACTACCGGTGCCGAGCTTTGCGCTGCTGCTGGCAACGCAATCGCTGAGCCCAGAGTGAATGCCGCTACTACCAGTGACTTTTTAAACATTGTGGATTTCAACATGATTATTGCTCCAGTTTAAAGTCTAGTTGTACAAACATATTTGGTTGCTTAACAGGCTTACCGTCAACGATCTTAGGCTTGTATTTCCACTTCGCCAGAGCACGACGGGCTTCACGGTCAAAGATACGCTTAGGATCCGCATCGATTACATCGATATCATCAACCGAGCCATCTTCCATGATAGTAAACTGAAGCTTAACCCAGCCTTCTTTACCATCACGTGCTGCCTGCGGCGGGTACTTAGGATCGATACGAACGATAGGTGTCGCATCACCATCACTCTGCATCGCACCAACACCACCAATGTTTACACCAACACCACCGGTATCAACACCTGGAATATCCAGGCTGAATCCGTCTGCATCCGGCTCAGCTTCTTCCGGCTCAACAGGCTCCATTTTAGGCGGCTGTTGTGGCGGAGGAGGAGGAGGTGGCGGAACACGGGTACGTGTTTGCGTATCCTCTTCTGGCGGCTGCATAACGATATCGATAACCGGTGCATCCGGAATTTCATCAACCGGACGCGCTGAGTTTTCAATAAGTTTAGCCATTACTACGAACAGACCAAATGCTACGGCTGCACCGATGACTATAGAGGCGATAATTCTACCCATACTAGTTCCTCGCTGCTACTGCAATACGGTCAATGCCTGCGGCTTTAACCTGGTCCATAACTTCAACAACCACCCCGTGTTTAGCCTTAATATCAGCTTGTATAAACACATAATCAGTTGGTTGCTCCGTAAGTAATCGCTCTAAGTTTGCCCTGACGCTGTCAACAGACACCTCGCGTTTATCTAACCAGACATCGCCATCTTCGGTGATCGCAATGAAAATGTTAGCATTTTTATGTAAGAACGCTCGGCTCGCATCGGGCTTGTTAACTTCTATACCGGCTTCCTTAACGAAAACCGTTGTCACGATAAAGAAGATCAGCATGATAAATACGATGTCCAGCATGGGCGTCATATCAATCGCTGCATCTTCCTCTTCGGTTCTGACTTTTCGAGCCATAATCTCTCTCTCTAATGATACGGCAAGCTATCAACTAGCTTTTCCCGCGCAATCTTAACCTTCGCCTCGAGACGAGTACTGATAAACAGCCCTGACAGCGCCGCGACCATTCCCGCCATTGTCGGGATAGTTGCCATCGAGATACCACCCGCCATAAGACGTGCGTTACTCGTACCTTGCGTTGCCATAGTCTCAAACACGCTGATCATCCCAGTTACAGTACCCAGTAGTCCGATTAACGGACACATAGCTACCAGGGTTCGAATGATAAGCATTCTGGCGTTCAGGTTATCTGAAGCCTCGGAGATCCACGCTTCACGGATTCTATGCGCATACCATGACTTAGTATCTGCACGAGCGTTCCAATCCTGAATAATTTGCTTTTTCATTTTTGGAAACACTGACGTCAAATACCAGTAGCGCTCAATCATTAATACCCACATGAGAAAGAGCGCGGCAGCAACAGCGTATAACACGTCACCGCCGGTAGCGATAAAGTCCCTGACCGATTCCCATAATCCAATCAGGTAAACCATATTATGCTTTCTCCGACTCTGCGTGAGCAGCAATGATGCCTGCAGTCTGCTCGTCCAGGATATGAACGATTGACTTGCTCTTAGAAGCAACGATGCTGTGCGTCAGGATTAATGGCAGCGCTGCAATAATACCTTGCGCGGTAGTTACAAGTGCCATAGAGATACTTCCTGCCATCATACGTGGGTCACCAGTACCGAACAGTGTGATGGTTTGGAAGGTAGCGATCATACCCAGTACTGTACCTAACAGACCCAGCAGAGGTGCGATTGCCGCAAAGATTTTGATTACGTTAACGCCAGAGTCAATGCTTGGCAGTTCACGCAGGATAGCTTCATCCAGTTTCAGTTCCAGGTTCTCAGCGTCAACGTTTTTGTTTTCACTGTAAACTTTCAGGATACGACCCAGAGGGTTTTTGTCTGAAGGAGCAGAAGGATTTTTAAGCTGTGAACGGATCTTACCACCAACCAGAGTCAGGGTGATCAGTTTGTACAGACCGATTAACAGGCCAATTGCCAGCATACCAGTGATTACGTAACCTACTACGCCACCAGCGTGATAACGCTCAGACATAGTTGCTTTCTGCTTCAACAGACCTAAGATTTGGCCGCGTGAAGGGTCAGCATAAAAAGGTACGAAACCTGAAGTTGCTTCGCGTGCGTCTTTAGCAGCAGAAACCAGGTAGCCGTCTGGCTGACGACCAAGAGGCTGAACGATGTCGTTCTCGTCGTCGTAAGTCAGGTAACCTTCGTCACCTACTAAGTTAAATGTACCAACACGCAGAACTTCCTGAGAGTTAGTACCACCGTCCAGGTTAATTACGTCAGTAGTAAATTTAACTACTGAACCCTGTTCAGTCATTTCAGTTTGCAGTGAAATCCACAGCTCTTCCAGTTCGTCGATGTTAGGAAGACCTTTAGATTCTTCAGACATACGAGCCAGGAATTCGTCACGGCCAGGATACTGAGCACTTACGATTGACGTTGCGATACGGCCGTAAGCTTCAGAAGATGCTTGACGTACCACACCAAACATCTCACCTAGAGTACCGGTAGCCTGTTCCAGTTCTGCAGCTTTTTCGTTCAACGTTACTTCGTTGTCAGAAAATTGTTGTTGCAGACGATCACCACGGTCTTCTTCAGCTTTTAATTCAGACTGAGCTTTACGCAGTAATGCTTGCTTGTCGGCACGGGCAGATTGGAATTCTGCTTCGCGCTGTGCGTTGATTTTTGCTTCAGAAGCACGGTTTTCTTTCACAGAGTTCAGCAGGTCTTGCAGAGTTGCAGGCTCCTGAGCTACCGCAGTAGAAGACATAACCGCTACCGTCGCAGCGGCGAGTAGAGATTTAAATACTGGTTTCATTAACGCTTACTCCGCTGCTTTAATTGGAAGTTTGATAAGTTCTGCTGGGACCAAACCATTAGCCATTTTCACAGCTTCGTTTACAGAGCCCAGATATTCGTCACCAAGTGCTTCCCAAGAACGGGTGTCATTGTTCCAAACCCAAGCGTGTTTTTGGTCCAGAGACAGAGCAAGCATTGCAGTACGGCCCAGGTTAAAGAAGTCAACGGTTACTTCAGTACCGTTATCATCCAGAGTACCCTGGTAAGACGCGATGCGCGTGCCGTATTCAGTTTCGATTAGGTATGCATCAAGCACCTGACGGAACTGCTCGGAAACGGTTACATTCGAGTTAGCCATCAGGTCGCGCAGTCTTTCAATACGCTCTTTACGCTCTTCAAGACGAATTGGAACGTCCAGCTCGATGAATTTCTCAAGGCTGTCGATCATACGGAACATCAGAGGAACGATACCTTGTTTGGTATCTTCGATGCTGTCGATTTGCTTTTGTAAAGAGTCGATACCACGCTGCTGGTCAGCAACCAGACTTGCCAGATAATCGTTGTAGATCTTGAGGTTTTCAGTTTCATCAACAACACCACGGTACTCTACTAACAGCTCTTGTGACTGTTCGAAAAGCGCGTTGATCTTTTCCTGAGATTTCGCTGCAGCCGCATGAATCTTGGCTTCTTCGTTGTGAAGATCGTTCAGATTCGTTGCAGAGACGACTGCGCTACCAGTCAGTGCGAATGCACCCATCATAGTAGAAGCAATAAGAGTTCTCTTGCTCATTTTGGACATAGTTCCCAACCAATTTCTTATTTGAATCCTTGCGACTTGTAATAAAAATACTGCTTCGCAAGGGGCTTATAAAATTTATCTATATTTAGGAAGGTAGTATTTGCCATACTGACACCAATACTACGAACGTCTTATAGTCACATGAGATCAATAAGGGAGTCAAGTAACAAGGTCTTAACCTCCTTACAAATCAAACCCGATTGCTTAGTCTGTAAGCAAATTCTTGTTAGTGGATATGAATATAAGGTTAAGCAACTGTAATAAAGTTACGTATTCTAAACAACAAAATATTAGTTCATCCGATGAGATCGGTAAAATGCACTAAATTCGTCAACAACGCGTGATTATTATCGTCATTCTCTGTTGGCAATTGACATTATCGCGTTAATCCATGCTGTCACATTGACACTGCGTTCGGGAGTGCATTGGTCGCTGCAAATGGGCAATACATCTTCATATCCGGACAAAACATCGCCTGTAACAGGCATGGCGATGAGGCGATGAATGCTCTGACGCGTATCCGGGGAGAAACCAAATGCCAGACACCGGATATAACAACCTGGTATCCATAGCCTTACCGGGCAGCCGCTTTAAACACATCGGCTTTATTGCTCCTTCCCCCGGCATGTTGCCGCGTAGTGTTGTACGTTAATCGTGCTTGTATATGCCAGACTTTGCCCCCTGTAACGGGTTCGTTGTTGAGCAGTCTGCTTAGCTCGCCCGCCGATAGAAAAGAGGATAAATCAAGCGTGCCTGTTCCGGTGTTTTACCAAAGCTCGGGCCCGCATTGTGAAACAACCAGGGTCTGAATAATATAAGCCGGTTGAAGCGCATGGGTATGTGCGTAGTTAATTCCCACTTGTCGGGTTGTGTACCATGCTTAAGCAGGTGGTCATGCCAAAACGCATCAAAACTGCTTAGTCCCATGGCCTTAAGGTCATTTTGGGTCAGCGGGGCCTTATCACTGTTAAGCGCCTTATTGCGATAAAAGTCGGTGCCGCCCTGACAGTATTTATCATCCGTGAGATACAAAATACCTGACCAGTCACATTTATCAATGTGCACCCCCCCCGCTCCGGTATCGCCTTCCATTGCGAGTCTGAACTTGCCATGACTGGTACCCTCAGCCGGTACCAGCTGTTCACCCACAATATTACTCACCAATTGATCCAGCCCCTGGATGGTGAGTGCCTCGGCGGCATTGCGGCCAGGGAAATACTGCTCACCTTCAAGCTCCGGATACGGCGACCCCAGGGCTTTTTGTCGTAACGCGTCGGCGAAATCTAAAAAATCGTCAATTACGACTAATGTCTGATACATCTCATCCTCCAAAAAAAAGCCGGGCATCTTTGCAGATGCCCGGCGTATCATTTTGTCAATACAACTTAGAAGCTTGCTGTGACACCCATGTTGTAGGTTCTGCCATAGGTATAACGACCCACTGAGATTTCAATTGGATTCGGATACCAATCGGTCGCGTTTTGTACGCTGGCACGTAACAGCAGGCTTTCTGTTAGCTGATAAGTGGCACCGATATCCACAGTCATCAGTGAAGGTACCTTGGTGTAAGGGTTACCATTCTGATCGATGTACTGCAGTGGCTCGGTTTGCTCTACGTTACGTTCAGTTTCGCCGGTGTAGTTGAAGTCAACAAACGCAAACAAATCATCAAGCGCATAAGATACCTGCAGGTTAGCAGTCCAGTCTGGCTCGTCCCACTGGCCGGTATCATCCGTGAAGTCAAAACCGGTGTTAGAAATTTCGTTCTTACGCTGATTAAACATACGTAAGCTCCAGTTCAGATCACCACTGCCTTCACCGAAAAAGCCACCCACTAACGGATAGTCAGCAAGTTCGTTACGGTAGTTCATGGCATACTCGATACCTTCAAAATTACGTAATGCGGCGTTTACATACCCAGACGTAAAAGCATCAACAGCTGGGAACTGGCCGTTATCCATACGATTAAACTGACTACAGAAAGCATTCGGGAAGTCAGAGCCATCATAACAAGCATTTAAGATATCAGTCAGGCTGAAGCTTACAATCGCATCTGTCACGTCAATCTTGATGTAGTCAACAGACAGGTCAAGACCTTCTGCCCAGCTAGGCGTATAAACAATACCGTAGTTAACACTTTCAGCCTGTTCGTTGGCCAGTGAATCATTACCCCCGGTGAAACCACGACGCGAGGCGTTTTGGATTTCACTTAAGAATCCATCCGGAATACCATCGGCGGCACAGTTTGCAGCACGGTTAGCAGGGTTCGGGCCATCACCAATGTTACGGCTGTCACATGGATCCGTTGCAAAGCTTGAGGTTTCAACAACCGGCAGGAACAATTCCGTAACCGCTGGTGCACGCACAGTTTCGGCGATGTTACCGCGAATCATCAGTTCTTCGAATGGACGCCAGTTAACGCCTACTGCCCATACGTCATCATCGCCAGAGCGGGAGTTATCGATACGACGATACGACGCATCCAAAGACAGCGAGTAGAATAATGGCACGTCCATATCGTCAGAGAAAACCGGCACGTTGATCTCTGCATACATATCGTCAGTGCTATAGCCACCAGCAGTAGCGTTTGGCGAGAAACCAACTATGGTAGCTGTGCCGTCCGGACGGAACTCAGCGTACTCGGTACGACGCTCAACACCCGCGGCGAAAGCTAAAGGACCGGCTGGTAAATCAATTACTTCACCCGACAGGTAGGCGAACATAATTGATTGTTCAACACGGCTTTGACCCTGCGCGTTGTACAGTACGTAGTCTGCGGCGGCGTCGGTGATAGAACCGAATGGATTTAACGGAGCACAAGTACCAGAGCCCAGTACGTTTTCAGTCGATGTTACACCTGAACCTGAAGGAATAAAGCCACCTTCAAAGTCCGGATCGTAGTTTGAACGACAGTCAATAGCACCAGTTTCCGGGTTGATACCCACATCCATTGCATTTAACCACTTGGCAATGTCCACACTCTGACGCTGGGACGTAATGGTACTGATACCTTTCTGGTAACCCACTGACCAGTCGAATTCTTTGTCAGCCAGTTCAAACATACCGTTTAAGGTAGCATTAGCACTATATACAGAGGATTCGTTGATCACCTGACGTTGACCCAGGTTTACCCATGCCTTGTGCATGTAGAAATTGCCAGGCCCACCCAGATAACCTTCGATCTCAGACCGGGCACTGTCGCTCAGGAATGGATTGTCGGTAGAGAACATCAGTGCTGCCCCATCACCGCCGAAGATACCTGAACTATACTGAACAGCCTGATAACCCTGGTTAGCGGCATCAGAACGGTTAGCAAAGAAAGACACATCGAGATAGATATCGTCAGTCAGTTCATAGTTACCCAGCACGGTCAGGTTGTAACGCTCATAACCTTCACGCGCGGTGTTAGCTTCACCCAGATTCAGGCCGTCACCGCCTGAAGCCCATACTGCATTGTTGGTTGGTGTACCCGGATCATAAGGTACAATGGTACCCGAACCGTCAGGATTAAACTGAATGAAGTTGCCATCCCATGCGCCGATACCAAAGTTAGTCAGTCCTAATGGTCCAGGCGTGATCAAACCTGAGTTTGACAGGATACCTGCACGAGGGTTGGGGAACAGACGTACCTGGTTTGACGGAATTTCGCCATCTGCATTTGGCACACCGTCTTCTTCAAACGGAGTAAACGACCCCCAGTCATTAGCTAAGCTAGAAACCCGCGCCGCTGCAATGTTATCTGCTTCGTTATATTCAAAGGCAACGGTAATGTTACCTTTGTTGTTATCAAAGTTGCCGCCCAGCAAAGTCCGTACAGACTGGTCGCTGGAAATGCCATCACGATAGGTGTAATCGTAAGAAATCTCGAAACCTTCATAGTCGCGTTTCAGGATATAGTTAACAACCCCGGCGACGGCGTCAGCACCGTATACCGGCGCACCACCCACTTTCATCACTTCGACGCGGTCGATCAGTGATACCGGAATGTTGTTAACGTCAACCTGTGCACCCGGCGCACTACCGCCGCCAACTGGCGAGTTACTGGAGATAAAGCGGGTACCGTTAATCAGAGTAAGCGTACGCTGTGAGCCCAAACCGTATAAGCTGATGGTGTTCTGGCCCAGCCCCTGGTTACTTGCTGCAGTGTTACCGCCGATTTCCGGCGTAGTACCTGCAGCAACGCCTGGTAAGTCAAGCAGCGCGGTAATTGCGTTGGTCATACCGCGGTCACGAATGTAGCTGTCGTCAATGGAGTCAACTAACTGAGTAGGCTCCATATCGATACGCGAGATACGCGAACCGGTGACTTCGATTTTTTCAAGTGGTTTAACTTCTGTCTCTTCTGTCGCTTCGGTTTCCTGTGCGAAGGTTGGCATAGCAACCGCGACAGTTCCGAAAAGCAATGCCATACGCACACTACGCGATAGCTTTGACACGTTATTGTTATTCATTGTAATCCCCTGGATTGAGTATATTTTATTTTCTTATACTTCTATTTTGTAGCGCTATTGTTATTTAAGCAGTCGCTACATAACAGAAAGCAATCTCGTTTTTAGCAAATAAATGCGCGGCATTCAAATGTTAGATTTCGATGAGGCGTAAAAAATATGGGACACTTTGCGGAACTTTTAGCAGCATTACAGGTCGAAGGGCGCTATTTGTTAGCGTTATATAAATTTATTTGAGTGTCTGTTGCAGAAAAATGTTAATGAAAAGAAAAATTGGGCGTGAGAATAGAATTTCATCAATATCAAATTTTACTAAGTCACATTCTGATAGGTTATAACTATTAAAATTAGTGCTAATTGCAATCACTTTATAGCACAGGAGTTAATTTCGTAAGCTCCAGCCTGCCCTGACTACTATACATAACGTGACAGCGACTCAATTACCACTTATTTTTTACGGTCCAAAAAAAACCCCCGCATTCAGCGAGGGTTTTCATATTGATCACCTTATTAGCAATAAGGCAGTTGTTTAGCGCTCAACAAGCACTTAGTACTTCAGGTTTAAGCTTAAACGAACGTAACGTGGTGACTGCCATGCAGTTGGCAAACCAAAGTTCGGGTTAACTGCACCAGAGCCTGCTACATCGCCTTCGTCGTCATAAATTTCGTTAACTTCAGTAACGGTATCGTTATTCAATACGTTAAAGATGTCAGCACGAACGGTCAGATCGTAATCTTCACCAAGGTCGAAGTTGTAAGACGCGGTCAGGTCAAGGTTCCAGTAGCTGTTGGTGCGGCCTTCAGAGCCACGCGGTGCCAGTACGCCATTTTTGTAGAATGACTCAGAGCCGTAGGCTTGAGCAAATACGTCAGTTGGGTGATAACCAAACGCGTTCTTCGGACGACCGGTCCAGAACTGGAAGTTTGCACCAACATTAAAGTTTTCGGTTACCGCATAAGAGCCAAAGACTTTAACCTGATGGCGACGATCGTTTGGCAGGTCACCATAAGCACCATCCAGCAGACCTGGTTGGTCAAACAGTGTAGTCAGACCCGCATCATCCTGACCGTTATCTGAACGAACATAACCTTCGTTGTTACCCCAGCTGTGTGACCAGGTATATGCTGCATTCAGCAACCAGACACCGTCCCAGGCTTTTTCGAAAGTCACGTCAACAGACGCATACTTACGAATAGATTCCGGATAACCCAGATCTTCTGCAGACAGATCCATGAACACCATTTCACCGTTGGTACCTGGTAGTTCGTTGGTACCGATAAGCATATCAGAACCAGGGTTAGTCAGTACGTACTGGTGGAAACCAGTCCAGATATCAGAAACATCGCCATAGCCATTTTCAGCCGCCCAATCGATAACCGCTGCGTCAATTGCCACGTCTTCGATAGTGGTTGACAGTTCACGGTATGTCCCCTGGATAGCCATGCTCCAATCGTCAGTTAACTGGAACTGATAACCGGCAATAAATTCATCTGAATACATTGAGTCCATATTGGCATCAACGATGGCATCCGGAGAAGCCGCTTCGCCATTGGCAAAAATATCATCCGGGCGAGTTTGTGCGCCGGTCAGATTAGGAATACCCAGCGCTTCGTCGGCAAAGCCTTCAAACTCATAATATTCCTGAATGTAGGTTTCTGCGCCCGCTAAACGAATGTTGGTGTTTGCAGCAACCGGCAGATAGTAACGGCCATAGCTCGCCCACACTTTAGACTCGCCGTCACCCATTACATCGTATACAGCGCCTAAACGCAGTGCCCACTGATTATCCAGCTTAACGAACGTTTCGCCATTGGCATTGAAGTTTTCAAATGAGTCATTACGGATACCCATATTGATTACTAAATTGTCAGTCGCCTGCCACTGGTCGTTGACATAAAATGCGAAGTTTTCAGATTCAAAATCACCACCCGCCTGATAGGTTCTGTGGCGAACCTGATAAATTTCTTCGGCAGGCGTGCTGTCATCAACATAGTACAGGTAGTATGCACCACCGGAGTTGATAGTGTTGGCAGTTGCAGTTAGCTTCTCGTAGTCAACACCGAAACGGATAGCGTGGTCACCCACAAACCAGTCGGCATCCACACGAATCACTTCACGCTCATCTTCACCTTGTTCTACTGAGAAGTTAGCAAACGTATTGGCAGGAACAAATGCCGCTGTGCTGTCGTAACGATAATAGACCGCCGGGTTGGCATCCAACGTACTGGCAGTGGTACGGTCCTGCTTATTGATACCGTACATGGCAGAGATAGAGAAATCGTCAGTCAGGATGCTGGTCCACTTAACGCTAGCGTTGACACCACCTTCATTTTGCTCACTAACCGCTGCTTCACCGTCTTCGACACCGTCATAGAAGAAGCCCTGATTAATGATTGTGCTTCTTTCGTCAGAGAACGCAGTTAACTCCAGGATGTTGTTTTCAGTGACATACCAGTCTAATTTACCTACCCAGAATGTATCGTCGTCTTTGGTGGTGTAACGGTTTTCAAATACTTCACCGCCAACTAATGACTGAGAGCCATAATATCCGGTCTCAGTATCACGCGGATTAACAAGGAAGTAGTAGAACAGTTTATCTTCAATCAGTGCACCACTTGACCAAATGTTGTAATCAAGCTGATCACGCTCATCTTGAGCATTGTTGATGCGGTATAAATCATTTGAAGTATACTTAGAAGAAGGGCGATCCGCGCGCAGAGAGTCTGGCTCATAATAGGCATTTACGCCCCACTTAAACTCGTTGGTACCGCTTTTAATTTTCGCATTGATAACACCACCGGTTACCCGTCCGAATTCCGCAGAATAACCGCCGGTTTTCACTTCAAATGTATCGTACATGTCAAATGGTGGTTCACTTGAACCCACACCCGTACGGAAGTTAGTAATGTTCAGGCCATTCACGTAATAAGCGTTCTCACCTACTGACGCACCACCAATAGATGGCAGGTCACCAAACGCAGAGTCACCACGGGTCGTACCAGGAGCCAGAAGCGCTACCGACGTCAGGTTACGAGGAACCGGCACCTTTTCGAGTGTCAGAGAATCTACCACAATACCTGTGGTGGAACTGGTGATATCAACCATTGCAATGGTAGAACCGGTGACTTCAATGGTTTCCATATCTTCGCTGACTAAAGAAACATTCAGGTTGGTTTTACCACTGATACCAACGGTAACGTTTTCCTGAACAGTGGTTTTGTAGCCACCTTTTTCAGCTGAAATAGTGTAGACGCCTGGTGGTAATAATGGAAAACGAAAAACACCGTTATCGTCTGATTCAACAGAACGGGTCAGGCCCGTTTGGCTGTTGGTGATGGTGATGGTTGCGTCGCTGATTTTGGTGCCGTCTGTTTGTACAGCATTACCCTGAATATAGCCTGTCGTGCCATCGGCGAATGCCGGTGCTGCCATCCCTAAGCTAACAGCAACTGCAAGCGCTGTTACGCTTTTTTTCATATTAATCATATTTGTGTCTCCCTGGACCACAATTGAAAATGTACGTCGATTTTTTCGACTTTTTATAAGGGGCTTACAACATTGCTCCCCACTGCATCTTACCGCCCGCCAGCATTCAGGGTCAATATAAGCAAAAATTGCTGTTTCAATTAGTTCCGAATAATTTGGAATAATTAATTCCAATATGTAAACTTTAGCTTACAAATTGTAAATTTAAAGAAAACAAATAAGTGTTCACTAACATTAAACTGATCGTTTTATCTGCATAGGCAAGCCTTAAAAGCAATATGCAATAAGCTTAATAGCCTTTTATTATCAGCATTTTCACCATGATCTAAATGCAAATATACATAGAATTATTTATTCTCTTTTAACATTTTATTTGCAATAATAATTTCGAGATGAATTGTACGATAAGTCAGTTAAATGACATAGCGAACTGTTTATAAAACAAACAGCTCAAAGTTGGTTGTGACGGGCACGCTGGCAATTAGGTGGAAAACTCGACATACCAATGAAACGCGCTATAAATGTAAGTACCCTTCAAAATAGGATCTTTTATGAAGTTAGATGACGATATCCACAATTACTACGAGCAGTTAGTATTAGAACGAGTTACTGACCTTGGTCTGAACAAGACTAAATCAGCAGATTACCTGGCCGACTTGTGTTGTCTGGCGTTAAATCAGGTACCACCACGGTATATTCGTTACGAAGTTGATATGGCCTTTTACTTACCACAAAGTGAACGTCAGCAAATGGAAATGAACGTTGAGTACGCTATCGACAAGGCAATCAAATATCTCGACCAGCCTAAAACGCAAAAAGAATAACAAAGATTGGGTGGCAGGCTTCCAGCCACATCCCGGCACATGAGTCGTCTGCTGCGGCTGCTCCCTTCCGGGCCTGACCGGGTTCACAGAGTATCATTGCGGGAGGACCAAAAGCCCACCATAGAAACTTGTGCGCTCCGTTTAGGAGCGCGGCGCATTATGACGACTTGTTCGCTAAAGTTCAACCCCGCTTTGCAAATCGTTCCTCTGCGATGCGATTCGCCACCAGATTAGTCGGCGCATTTTCAGCTTCGGCGCGCTCATAAACTTCAATCAGGGTATCGCCAATTTTTGCCAGGTGCTCGCGCATAGCCTGGTCGGAGCTATCGGTTTGCTTTTGATGATAGATATCAATGATCCCGCCAGCGTTGATCACGTAATCCGGCGCATAACAAATCCCTTTTTTGTGCAATACGGTGCCCAACTCTTCCCTGGCTAACTGGTTATTGGCCGCGCCGGCGATGATTTTGGCACGGATATCCGGCACCGACTCATCGTTAATCGATGAGCCCATGGCGCAAGGAGCCAGCACATCCACCGGCAAAGTGAGAATTTCCTCTGGCGCTACTACCGTGGCTCCCAGTTCTTCCTGAGCGCGCGTTAATCCTTCCGGGAATATATCGGCTACGTATAACTCCGCTCCTTCTGCATGCAGCTGTTTAGCCAGTCGATAGCCCACATGCCCCATGCCCTGAACCGCTACTTTTACACCGTTGAGATCACTGCCAAATATGTGTTTAACGGTTTGCTTTACCCCCACAAACACACCATAAGCGGTAGAGGGTGCAGGATTGCCTGTTGGCGTTTCCCCCAGCGCATTATACTGCGCTGAAGTCCCGGCAACATGCCGCGTTTGGGTCGCCACGGCCTTGAGATCATCAACGGTAATGCCGGAATCTTCGGCAGTGATGTACTGTCCGCTCAAGCTTTCAACGAAGCGCCCCATCGACTGCATAAACGCGGCGCTTTTATCCTTACGTGGATCGCCAATAATGACTGCTTTACCGCCCCCTTGCTGAAGGTTCGCCATGGCGGCTTTATAGGTCATACCTTTTGACAATCGCAACACGTCGGTGAGAGCTTCACTGCTATTGAGATAAGGCCACATCCGACAGCCACCCAGCGATGGGCCGAGATTGGTGTTGTGAATGGCAATAATCGCTTTCAGTCCGGTAACCGGATCAGAGTAAAACGCAACATGTTCATGGGCATCAAATTCTGAATGTTCAAACACAGACATTATCTTTACAGTTCCTTAAGGATAAAAGTGTATAGTAGCGCAGCCTTGTGAGGACAAGCGTTGCGTCTTTATGGCATTAAATTTACAGCCCGCAAGGGCTTTTTTTTACTGCACCGCTTTCTAGGATGGTTATCCTAGTATTATAATGTAACGCACAATAACTATCATAATAACCGGAAGCATTTCCGCCGCAGGCACCCCCGATGAAACTGGACAAATTTGACCGCGAAATTCTGCGGGTTTTACAGCAAAACGCGACCATCTCCATGGCCGATTTGAGTCAACAGGTTGGATTATCCCACACCCCCTGCTGGCGACGCGTTAAACGCCTTGAAGCAGAAGGGATCATTCTGCGCAAAGTCACATTGCTGAATGGTAAAAAGCTCAATTTGGGCGTATCAGTCTTTATCTACGTGTCGCTTAAAAATCATGATGGCGATTCGCTCACCGACTTTGAAAATGCCGTACAATCCATAGAAGAAATTGTGGAATGCCACACCACCAGCGGCGAAAAGGATTACTTACTGAAAGTCATCGTGGAAAGTATAGAAGAATACGAATATTTGCTCAAAACAAAACTCACTCACCTGCCCTGCGTTGATCATCTCAGTTCAACATTTGCCTTAAAGCAGGTGAAAAATACCACCGCGTTACCGATTAAAAACCAGTAACACCGTGGCATCACTGAGCTGTATTTCACGGCGCATCCGGCTGGTTTTCTGGTTGCGCTTTCTGGAACGCTTCCAGTGATAAACACTGATCATAGATTTTGCTGATCAGTGGCAGTTGACTCATATCCACAGCAAAGCGTTTGCCATTAAACACCTGCGGAATCAAACAAACATCAGCCAGCGTCACATCAAAATCAAAACAGTACCGACCGGCCTGAGTTTGCAAACGTCTCTCGATGGCGGTCAGGCCACGGGTTATCCACTGTCTGGCCCAGTCTGCAGACTGCTCGCTGGATAAGCCACCGTCATCCTGCAATTTATTCAGCACCCGCAGGTTCGCCAGCGGCTGAATATCACAGGCAATATCCTGCGCCAGGGCTCTGACTCTGGCTCTTTCAACCGCATGAGCGGGCAGTAAGGGGCACGGCTCGCGGTAACGCTCATCCAGATATTCAATGATACTCAGTGATTGATTGAGAATAATGTCTTCGTCATCATCGACAAGCGTCGGCACCAGGTGCGCCGGGTTGAGTCGATCATACCCTTGTTGGTGCTGCTGCCCGCCTTCCTTTACCAGATGCACCGGTACATACTCGTATTCGAGGCCCTTTAAATTTAATGCAATGCGCACCCGATAAGTTGCCGACGAACGCCAGTAGCCATAAAGTTTTAAGCTCATTTGCGCAACCTTATTGTCATTGTTGTTAGTCTAAGCATAACTCATTTTTTAATTTTTACGCGCTGTTCAATGGCACCAAAAATACTGGCACCGCTGTTGTCTGCCATTTCAATGCGAACAGTGTCGCCGTTGCTCATAAAGGCAGTAGAAGGCTGACCATCGCGGATGGTTTCTATCATTCTGACTTCGGCAATACAGGAATACCCCACGCCACCATGGACGATGGCCGAGCCGTGGTCGGTACCTTGTTTGTTAGATACCGTACCAGAGCCAATAATCGTACCGGCGCCAAGGTTTCGGGTACGCGCCGCATGCGCCACCAGCTCGTTGAAGTTAAAGGTCATATCGATACCGGCATTGGGCTTGCCAAACAGTTCGTTGTTGTAATGGGTCAGTAACGGCAGGTGCACTTTGCTGTCGAACCAGCTGTCGTCCAGCTCATCCGGCGTAACCGCAACCGGTGCAAAGCTGCTGGCCGGTTTGGACTGATAAAAACCAAAGCCTTTGGCCAGTTCGCCGGGGATAAGACCTCTCAGCGACACATCATTTACCAGCATCAGTAACTTAATAAAGTTGCCTGCCTGGTCATCGGCAGTGCCCATTGGCACATCTGCGGTCACAACGGCTATTTCCGCCTCAAAATCGATGCCCATACTTTCATCCGGCACTTCAATATCATCATAAGGCCCGATAAAGTCGTCACTGCCGCCCTGATACATCAGGGGATCGTGCCAGAAACTCTCCGGTACCTCTGCCCCCCGGGCGCGCCTGACCAGTTCCACGTGGTTAACATACGCGCTGCCATCGGCCCAGTGATAAGCTCTGGGCAATGGTGAATGGCATTTTTGTGCATCAAATTTTTCAGCTAGCAGTTCACCTGAACATAGCGCCTGATATCTTTCATTCAGTGGTTCAAACAGTTCATCCCAGTTATCCAGTAACTGCTGCATGGTCTTTGCCACCGGTGCGGCGCTACAAGTGAGTTTTAAGTCCCGGCTGACCAGCATTAACTGCCCGTCCCGGGAATCGTTTTTATAGGTTGCTAATTTCATATTGTTCTCCTCCTAGCCCCGCCAGCTGTATACATAGTCGGGGTTTTCCACCGATTCAGCCGCTGCCGTTGCCTGCAACGCATCGCGGGTATCCAGCATTACAGCTACTTCGTCGGTAAAGGTTTTGGCATGTGCCTGGCCGGCGGCAAATGCCTTGGGGTGCGGACCATGAGTAAAGCCGGCAGGATGGAAAGTGACCATCCCTGCCTCAATATTATCGCGACTGAAAAAGTCACCAGCGTGGTAAAAGAGCACCTCATCAAAGTCGTCATTGCTGTGGTAAAACGGCACCTTCAGCGCCCCCGGATCGCTCTCAATCGGGCGCGGTACAAACGTACAGATAACAAATCGTTTGGCCACAAAAGTGGTGTGCGCTGATGGCGGCAAATGATAGCGATGACTCATTAACGGCCGGATATCGCGCCAGTTAATCTTCATTACCGTTAAATCACCGTGCCACCCCTGGGCATCCAGCGGGTTAAACGGATAAGTAATGCGAGATAAACGCTGGTGTCGCTTAACGTCTACGCGCCAGGTATTTTCATCCTGCTGGGCCAGAAAGGTGTCATTGATGCGTGGATACTCAAGCATTGCCGGATCGAACACCGCGTGCTGGCCTACCATGCCTTTTTCCGGCAACTGGTAGCTGTCGTCGGTGGCTTCTATCATAAGCAGTTGCATCGGAGTTTCTGGCGTTAGCCGCCACATTGTTGCGCGTGGAATAACAATGTAATCACCTTCGCTTACGGACATATGGCCATAGTCACAAAACAGCTCACCCTGACCACGATGGACAAACAGCAAATCATCACCGTCGGCGTTGCGCGCCAGTTCGGTCATAGGTTCATTGCAATGCCAGAAGCGATACTGACAGTGGGCATTGTGCAGGATCACCGGCGCCGAAAATGGCGACCGGGCAATGGCAAGTTCATTAAGCTGGTTCAGATCCATGGCTCTGGGGCGCAGCTCACCTTCCCACTCCACCCAGCCCGTAGGCGGATGTTTGTGGTGAATATGTGAGGCCGGGCCGAAGAAGCCCTCGCGGCCCACTTCCCGTTCGTAGATCGCCTGCTCAGGTAAGTCCGCATGGGCCTGCCGGGAATGCAGGCCTTCCTTAAGCGGGAAACGCGCCGGGTTACGCATTGCCGTCCTCAACATTCAGTACGCCACGGCGAATTTGATCCTGTTCGATACTTTCAAACAGGGCTTTAAAGTTACCCTCGCCGAAGCCTTCATTGCCTTTGCGTTGGATGATTTCAAAGAACACCGGGCCAATCACCGTGTCGGTGAAAATTTGCAGTAAAATACCGTCCTTTTCTGGTGCCCCGTCAATCAGGATCCGCAAATCCTTTAATTGCTCAATGGACTCACCGTGCCCTTTTACTCTGTCGTTAACCGCTTCATAGTAAGTATCCGGCGTATCCATAAACGCCAGGCCGCGATTTTTCAAATCGGTAACCGTTTGATAGATATCATCGGTAGCAAGCGCTATGTGCTGAATGCCCTCGCCGTTATACGCTTTAATGAACTCTTCGATTTGTGAATGATCGTCCACCGACTCATTAATCGGAATACGGATTTTGCCGCAGGGAGACGTCATAGCTTTACTTACCAGACCCGTCAGCTTGCCTTCGATATCGAAGTAGCGGATTTCGCGGAAGTTACCGATGTTCTCGTAGAACTCCGCCCACACTGCCATGTTGCCACGTTTTACGTTGTGAGTAAGGTGGTCCACCAGCTTAAGGCCAGCGCCGGCACTGTCCATGCGTTCCTGCCAGTCCGGGTAGAAACGAAAATCCACATCATAAATGCTGTGCTTGCCGTACAAGTCAACAAAGTACAACGTGCTTTCACCGATCCCATAGATAGCCGGGATATTAAGTTCCATAGGCCCTAAGTTGCCGTGGAACTCTTTGCCACCATGCTGCTTGGCATGCTCAATTGCCGCTCGGGCATCTTGAACCCTGAAAGCCATGCCGCAAACGCTTGGACCGCGCAGGCGAGCAAACTCTTCTGCCTGGGAGGCAGGTTCCGCGTTGACGATAAAATTGATATCTCCCTGACGATACAACCACACGCGTTTCGATTTATGTTCAGCCACCTCGGCAAAGCCTAAGGAGCTGAATAAGTGTTTTAGCGCCTCAATACCTTCTTCATCAGCCGCTGTATATTCAACAAACTCAAAGCCGTCGGTACCCAGAGGATTATAATTATTGCTATTCGCCATGTTCACTTTCTCCATTTAACAATTATACAACATATATAAACAGAGAAATGGGCTTACCGATAGCTTCAGCAGAGTCAGGCAGAAACCGTGGTGTTTACACTTTTTGTAAATAAAACATGACGCTAGCGAGGCAGCAAAAAATCAGCAGGCAGAAGCGCAGACGGGCTGCCTCTGGCAGCCCGTCGTGGTAGGTGTAATATGTAATTAAAGCTTTACAGTGGCCTTATTAATGCCATATTCGCGCAGCTTGTTAGCAATAGCGGTGTGGCTTAAGCCCAACTTTTTGGCCAGCTGCCGGGTACTTGGGTAAGAAGGGTAAAGCTTACGCAGCAAATCCCGTTCAAATTTTTTCACCTCTTCGTCGAGCGTGCCCTCAAAATTCTCATCAACATAGGTCATGCTTGGTGTACAGCTGGGCAGCTGAATATCTTCCTTAGTAATTTCATTGCCGTCGAGCAGTGACAACGCTCTGAACAGAGCATTCTGCAACTGGCGTACATTGCCTGGCCACGGATACTGCTGGAGAAACTCAACGCAGGACTTGCTCAGTTTGGCAGGTCTGCGACCCAGTTTGGCGCTGTGTTGTAAAATAAAGGATTCTGACAACGGCACAATGTCTGAACGACGTTCACGCAGCGCCGGCACAACCAGTCCGAGTACGTTAAGGCGGTAATACAATTCCTTGCGGAACTTACCCTCATCAACTAACTGGCCCAGATCCTGGCAGGTGGTACAAATAAAGCGCACATCAACCGCAACCGGATTTACGTCCCCTACCCGGCGAAACTCCCCGTCTTCCAGCACTCGCAATAACTTTGCCTGCAGGTGCACCGACATGTCGGCAATTTCATCCAGCAATAAAGTACCGCCCGCAGCCAGTTCTAGCAGGCCAGCCTTTCCTTCGGTCTGATTAAAGGTACCGGCGGCATAGCCAAACAGTTCTGTTTCGGCCACGTTATCGGGCAGTGCGCCACAATTAAGTGCCAGAAACGCTTTATCTGCGCGGCGGCTACTTTGGTGGCAGGCTTTGGCCAGCATTTCTTTACCGGTACCGGTTTCACCAAAAATCAGGATCGGCGCGTCCAGATCGGCGATTCGTTTTGCCTCACTGATAGTTTGCTGCATAACCGGTGACTGGGTAACCAGCTTATCGAAGCTGTCAGTACCGTGCTGATGGAACACGTTGATCTGCTGCCCCAGTCTGACTTCGGATTTCAGCATCACCACGGCGCCCGCCAGAATGGCGGTGTCAGCCGCATCCGGTACCGTGATGGGTAAAATATCGGCAACAAAATCCTGCTGAATAAATTTTACTTTGGTGCTTTTATGACCGGGCGCTTTGCCCTCAAGCCAACGACCGAAATTAAAGCCTTTCACATACTCACTGATTTCAGTGTTCAGCAGTTCGTTTATATCCATTTCCAGGCCACTGGTAACGGCGTCGTTACACAACAGTAGCTTGCCTTTGTTATCGATGGAGAACACCGGATCCGGCAGAGTCTGCACAATCGCGGAGAGCTGATTACGTTCCCGTTCACCGGGCATAAACAAAGTGGTTTTAACGTCTTCGATACCCTCAATGCGCCGTATTTTAGGCATTAAATGCTGAAAATCTTCAAATTTAATATTGGGGAAATTAAGAAATATTTTGCCGCCCTCATCAATCTCGATACCTCTGAGATCGATATTGTGGGTAACTAAAATATCTAGCACATCCTGGGTGATCCCAAGACGGTCCTGACAGCTGATTTCTAAACGCATTGAACACTCAATAACTGTAAACTATATTTTACAAGATATCACAAAATGGTTACTTTTAAAGTCTAATACGCGAAACCTGCGCTAATTGTTCAATTACCCAACAATTAGCGCAAAATAAAGCACTTGGATACGAGCAGGTAGCGTCTAGCCAGCCCGTTGTTTAGGGGTGAAAAGCGGTTCAAAAAGGCCCAGTTGCTGTGCCTGTTTAACCAGCGGCATAATGTCCATTCTGGAGATTTCCATTAACTGGCTGAAGTTTTCAAGCACGTAGTAAAGCGGTTGTAATATATCTATACGGTAAGGGGTTCGCAGCGCATCCAGCACTTGCAGCGGATGCCGTACTGCCACATCACTCTCCAGCGCATAGCAGGTTTCTTTTGGTGAACTGAGGATACCGCCACCGACAATACGCAACTCACCATTTTCTTTTACCAGACCAAACTCCACAGTAAACCAGTACAAGCGTGCCAGAAACACCCTTTCCTCTTTACTCGCATTCAGCCCCAGTTTGCCGTAGGTCTCGGTAAATGCAGCAAAGGATGGATTGGTAAGCAGCGGGCAATGGCCCATTACCTCGTGGAAAATATCCGGTTCCTGCAGATAGTGGAACTCTTCCCGGCTGCGAATAAAAGTCGCCACCGGAAAACGCTTACTGGCCAACAGCTCAAAAAATTCCCCAAAGCTGATTAAGGCCGGTACTGCGGCGGTCTGCCATCCGGTAGATGCTTTTAGTACACGGTCGATATCCGGTAACTGAGGAATAGCCTTAGAAGAGAGCCCCAACATGTCCAGGCCATCAAAGTATTCTTTACAGGCGCGCCCGGGTAACAGGGCCATCTGGCGTTGATACAACTCGCCCCAAATGGCGTTTTCCTCATCACTCCATTGAATCATTCCGTTAATGTCTGGATTTTTTGAATTATATTTTGATTGTTTAGACATAGACCAAATTTGGTTATTAAAGACCGCTCAAGTTTACCCCTTTAAACGCCACACTAAACCTTTAGGATGAGGATACACCGCCCTAACATGTAACATTAATTTTACAAATAATAATTCACAGAGCGCTTATCACGGCATTTGAAACGTCCCAACAGGTTGTTTATGCTGCCTTATCCATAACGACGGAAATATCAGAAAAAACAATGTTAAAAATAAAAACGACTTTACTGGCCATGAGCATAATGACAGTGCTCGGCTGCAGCGACAGTACCGTGACGACTCAGCAAAGCACTACGGCCCCGGAAGCAGCCGCTACACAGGCTGTTGATAACGAATCAGCATCACTGAGTGTGGATTATGAAAGCTATGAACTGGATAACGGCCTGACGGTAGTGCTACACGTCGATAAGTCTGATCCCATTGTGGCCATGGCCACCGTGGTGCATGTCGGCTCCAACCGGGAAAAGCCAGGCCGCACCGGCTTTGCCCACTTCTTTGAGCATATGTCATTTAACGACTCAGAAAATGTGCCTAAAGGGGCTAACCGTAAAATGATCCCCGAGCTCGGCGGTACCCGCAACGGCGGCACCTGGAGTGACGGCACCATTTACTACGAAGTTGTACCAAAAGACGCCTTTGATAAGCTTTTGTGGATAGATTCTGACCGCCTGGGTTATATGATAAATACAGTAGATCAGGGCACTCTGGAACGCGAAAAGCAGGTAGTTAAAAATGAGAAGCGCCAACGGGTAGACAACCGCCCCTATGGCCATATGGGCCATGTGGTCAGAAAAGCCCTTTACCCAACCGACCATCCCTATAACTGGACGGTAATTGGCGATCTGGAAGACCTGCAGGCGGCCACGCTGGACGACGTTCGTGAGTTTTACAATCAGTTTTATATGCCAGCCAATGCCACTTTAGTTATCGCCGGTGACATTGATATTGCACAAACCAAAGAGAAAGTGGCCAAATGGTTTGGCGAAATTAAATCCGGTGAGCCAAGCCCTGCCCTTGAGCCACAACCGGTAAGCCTTGAAGCCGACAAAAAACTCTATCATTTAGACAATTTTGCCAAGCTTCCGCTATTGCGCCTTACCTATCCCACGGTTGAACAATATACCGATGATGCTTATGCACTGGATGCCCTGGCCCGCCTGCTCAGCGATGGCAAAAATGCCGTGCTTTATAAAACTCTGGTAGAAGAGCTAAAACTAGCGCCACGTCCAAGCGCGTGGTCTGACACTAATGAGATTGCCGGCAGTTTTGCGATTAACGTACAAGCCAATGCCGATGTGCCTCTCGATAAAGTGTATGCCGGGATCCAGCAGGCCCTTGATGACTTTGCTGAAAACGGCTTTACTGACGCTCAGCTGCAGCGCATCAAAGCGGAACAGGAAACCGCATTCTATTACAATATCGAAAGTATTCTGGATAAAGCACTGCAACTGGGGATCTACAACGAATACGCTGGTTCACCAGGCTTTATCGAGCAGGACATTGCCAATATTCAGGCGGTGACCCGCGAAGACATCATGCGCGTGTTTAAGCAATACGTGTATAACCAGCCTGCTATTGTGGCATCTTTTGTACCTAAGGAGCAGCCAGACCTGGTACTCACCGGTTCCAGCAAAGCACCGGTGGAAGAAGAAGAAATTGTTGCGGGCAGCGAACCGGAGTTTGAGGAAAAGCCGGTTGAGTATACTAAAACGCCCACCAAGCACGACCGCTCAGAGCCGCCTCTGACTGAGCTGCCGACCCTTACCACACCAGATATCTGGCATCAGTCAATGGATAATGGCGTGAAGGTGATTGGTATTACCAGCAACGAGCTGCCAGTGGTTAACTTCTCCCTGACAATCGATGGCGGACAGTGGCTGGATCCCAAAGGGAAAGCCGGTACTGCATCGCTGATGGCGCAATTACTTAACGAAGGCACGGCGAATAAAACGCCACAGCAACTGGAACAGGCAATTGGCCAGTTAGGCGCCCAACTTTCCATCTCTGCCGATCGTGAAAGCATTGAGCTATCCGGCCGCGTATTAGCCAAACATTACCCCGCCCTGATGGAGCTGGCAGCAGAGATGTTGTTATCACCACGTTGGGATGAGAATGAATTTGAACGCCTTAAATCGGCCAGCTTAACCCGGATTAAACGGGATGAAGGAAACGCCGCGCGGATTGCCAGCAACGTGTTTGCTCACCTGCTATATGGCGATAACCATGTTGCCGGGCAGCCTATGGGTGGCACTCAGGCCAGTGTTGAGAGCATTACTCTGGCTGATGTTAAGGCCTATTACGAGAAGGTGATGTCACCGAAGCAGGCTACATTGCATGTGGTAGGTGCGCTGAGCCCGGAGGAAGCTGTAACGGCAGCAGCACCTGTGAAGCAATGGCAGGGGGAAGCGGTGGCACTGCCAGCACAACCTGAAGTTTCACCGGTAGATAAACCAGTGGTTTACTTTGTTGATGTGCCAGATGCCAAACAATCGGTCATTTATGTTGGCAAGCCGGTATTACCAGCTTCCGATCCTGACTTTTTTGCCATTGACTTTGCTAATGAGCGACTCGGCGGCGGAATGAGTGCACGCCTCGGTCAGACGCTGCGTATCCAGAAGGGTTATACCTATGGCGCGTATTCTTATCTGCCAGCCGCACAATATCAGGTGCCCTTTATTGCAGCCTCTCAGGTGCGAACCAATGTGACGTTAGAATCACTGCAAATTTTCAAAAATCTGATTGGTCAGTATCAGCCCACCTATCTGGAAGAAGACTTGGCCACCGCCAAAAATATGGTCATCAAAGCTAACTCGAGACGCTTTGAGACGCTGGATAGTCAGCTCAACATGCTTGAGGAAATCAGCCGTCTGGGATTAGAGGATAATTACATCGCTACCCAGCAGGAGTTTGTGCAGAACGCATCGCTTAAGGATATTCATCAGGTCATTAAACAACACCTTAATGAGCAACAAATGATTTATCTGGTGGTAGGTGATGCCGAAACACAGCTTGAGCGAATCAAAGAGCTTGGCTACGGTGAGCCGGTAGAACTGGATATTTACGGGGAGCCGGTAAATCCCATCTAAAAAGATAAAAATCAAGGGGTCAGAGTCCTAAATCAAGGGGTCAGAGTCCTTGGACTAATCCCATCTAAATTAATGTTGACCAAAACTGTTGAGTAAAAAGACGAAAAGCGCCATACGGCGCTTTTCTTATCTAAAGGATCAAGGTGGTCAGAGTTCATGGACTCTGACCCCTTGATCTGGGTTAGCTTTACAAGCGGCTAATTTCGCGATTTAACTGATACTCACGTGATGTCACGTAGGTTTCCATTTTGCGTAACCGCGATTCAATGGTTTGAAAGCGGTTGGTAATATCGTGAAAGGCCTGACGAGGCGGCTCTCCTGCCTGCCACACACGGGTTTTCACTTCCACTTTGTCGTTATTACCAGAACCGGAATTTCTCCAGCCTTTACCACTTACTTCAACCGGTTGACTGTAATTCATCGCTTCCGGGTTTTGCGGCTTCTTGTCAAAAATGAACCAGCACGCTACATAACTTACTAAAACAAATGGGCCAGCCAGTAGGAAAAACGCGGTTACCGTTAAAATTCGTACCAGCCACACTTCCAAACCGAAGTACTCTGCGATGCCGGCGCAAACGCCGGCTATACGACCGTGCTTGGCGTCACGGTAAATGGTTTTCTTACTGTTCATGCCCGGTTCCTCCATTCAGGTGCTTCTGAGTCTAAAATAGCCTCCAGCGTTTGAATTCGCTCTGACATCGCTTCCGCTTTGCCCGCTAGTTCCTGCAATGCAACCTGCTCTTCGGCTGACAGTCCCTGGCTGACTTGCTTTTTACTGCGGTAATGCAGGATTAGCCAGATAGGGGCCACAAAAATCAAAAAGATGATCAGTGGTGCCAGTATGAGTGCAACAATATCTCCGTCCATTTTAATACCTCCGGTCAGAAGTGCTGAGTTCCCCCAGCCAATAAACTATAATCAGTTATTTAGATTTTGCTGTCTTTGCAGCAGGCTTATCAGCCTTTTTCATCTTCGCCTTCAGCGCTTCTAACTCATCATTAATTTTGTCGCCGGCTTCCAGCTCGGCAAATTCGTCCTGCAGGGTTTTCTTGCCCAGGTCATAGGCTTCCACCTGCGATTCAATATCATCAATTTTACGCTCATACTGATCAAAGCGACCCATTGCCTCATCAATCTTACTGCTGTCGAGGGTTTTACGCACCTCAAGGCGTGATGATGCGGTTTTCTGGCGCATCAGAATGGTTTTCTGACGAGCTTTGGCATCTGCCAGCTTTTCCTGCAACTGGACGATTTCGTCCTGCAATTTGCTTATTTGCTCCTCTACCGCGGTTAACTCAGCGGTGAGAACATCAGCGGCTTCCTGACATTTTTTCTTTTCCTGCAGCGCTGACCGGGCCAGATCTTCACGGTCTTTACTCAGGGCAAACTCCGCTTTGTTCTGCCAGTCGGCAGCATCCGATTCCATTTTGCCAATTTGAGAAGCAATTTCCTTTTTGTTCGCAATGGTCTTGGCTGACGCAGAACGAACCTCAACGAGTGTGTCTTCCATTTCCTGAATAATCAGACGAACCATTTTTTCAGGATCTTCGGCTTTATCCAGTAACGCGTTAATATTTGAGTTCACAATGTCTGTGAAACGAGAGAAGATACCCATAATTATTTACCTCTAGCGCGTGTTAAACATGTGGATTAACTTGGTTTCAACTTGTACTAACACATACAAATACCGCGCCAACTCACAAGAATAAACTAAAACATTGAATTTATTAGCGAATATTTAATATCAATAAACGCTGTAATCAACAATCCTTTTAATCTACACTATTAATTGGTCGATTTGGCTACTTTTTGAGGGAATTAATGAGTCGTTTTCGCCAGCAAGATAATTTACTTGGCCAGGCTAACAGTTTTTTAGAGGTTTTAGAGCAGGTTTCACAAATTGCCCCGCTCAATAAACCTGTGCTCATTATCGGTGAACGTGGTACCGGTAAAGAGCTGATTGCAGCGCGTTTGCATTTTTTGTCGCAGCGTTGGGATCAAAACTATGTAAAGTTAAACTGTGCCGCATTGAATGAGAATTTGCTGGAAAGCGAGCTCTTTGGTTATGAGGCTGGTGCCTTTACCGGCGCGGGTAAACGCCGCGAAGGCCGGTTCGAACTGGCGCATACCGGCACCCTGTTTCTGGATGAACTGGCCAATACCTCCGGTTTGATTCAGGAAAAGCTCCTGCGAGTCATCGAATACGGTGAATTTGAGCGTGTTGGGGGTAACAAAACGCTTAAGGTAGATGTGCGTTTAGTAGCCGCCACCAACGAAGACCTCCCGGCGCTGGCCGACAGCGGCGAGTTTCGTGCCGACCTGCTCGACCGACTGGCCTTTGATGTAATTACCATCCCACCACTGCGTGAGCGCCAGGAAGACATTATGTTACTGGCTGAAACCTTTGCCATTAATATGGCGCGGGAACTGGAAATGGAGCTGTTCAGCGGCTTTACCGAAAAAGCCAAGCGTACCCTGCTTGAATATGACTGGCCGGGTAATATCCGTGAGCTTAAAAATGTCGTGGAGCGCGCCGTATACCGCTGTAACAACCCTCATTTGCCGGTCCATGAAATTATTCTCGATCCCTTTGAGTCGGCATTTCGGCCAAAAGGGCGAGTTAAAACCCAGGACAGAATCTCTGCACCTGCCGAGCAGTCAGAAGCGAAATCTACATCCAGCATCAGCGACACCGCTGTCGCTGCTGAACCTGTGGCCCCGGCGGCACCGGTAACGCCTGCCACAGAGTATCCGGTGGATCTGAAGAATCTATCGCAGCAGTATGAAATCGAACTGATTCAGCAAGCTTTGGCTGACAGTCAGTACAATCAAAAGAAAACGGCCGAGAAACTCAGCCTGACCTATCACCAGTTGCGGGGCTACCTTAAAAAGTACAACCTGCTCGACTCTGCGGCCACCGAGGAAGAGTAATCATGCACAAGTGGTTGGTCTGGCCGGTGATTTCAACAGCTTTGCTGACATTACTGGGTGGCTGCTCGCCGCAAAAATACAGTGCAAACTATACTAACGGTCTGGTGTATTGTTCCGAAAGCGATCCCATTTCGATGAATCCGCAGCTCGATACCTCGACCACTACTGCCGATGCCACTGCCCATCAGATATACGACCGACTGCTTGAGTTTGATACCGAGAGCGGCCGTATCCGCCCATCACTGGCAACCAGTTGGTCAGTTAGCGATGACGGGCTTCTATACCATTTTTCATTGCGCCGGGATGTAAAATTTCACACCACCGATTACTTCACGCCCGGTCGCCCCTTCGATGCCAGTGATGTACTGTTTTCTTTTAACCGCTGGCGATTACCTCAACACAGCTTTCATAAAGTTTCAGGCGGATATTACCCCTACTTTGAATCACTGGGACTGGCCGACAATATTGCTGATATTAAAGCAGTATCGCCCTATGAAGTGGAAATTAGCTTAAAGCAACGGGACAGCTCATTCCTGGCCAACATTGCCAGTGATTTCTCGGTAATCCTGTCTGCCGAGTATGCGGATTTGCTGATGTCCCAGGGCATCCCGGAAAGAATCGACCGACTCCCCATTGGCACCGGCCCTTATCAGTATGCCGATTATCAGAAAAACCATTACATCCGGTATGATGTCAATAACGATTACTGGCAAGGCACCCCGGCAAGCAAAGCGCTGATATTCGATATTACCCCTAAGAGCTCATTGCGCCTGGCAAAATTGATGACCGGCGAATGCGATGCCGTGGCCTTTCCGGCCCGGGTTGATCACCAAATCATCCGTGAACGGGAAGATTTAGTGCTGGCCGAGAAAGCCGGCCTGAACATTGGTTTTTGGGCTTTCAATACCGAACGCCCGCCGTTTGATAACCCATCAGTGCGCAAAGCTCTCGCCTACGCTATTGATAAAAACACCCTGATTGAAGCAGTATATTTTGACAGCGCGACCCGCGCTAAATCGCTGTTACCGGCTGCCAGCTGGGCTTACCAGGCGGATGCCCAGGATACCGGCTATAATCCGGTTCTGGCCCGGCAACTGCTGGATGAAGCTGGCATAGAGCCTGGTTTTACCATGTCTGTCTGGGCAATTCCCGTGGAGCGGGCCTACAACCCCAATGCGCAGAAGATGGCAGAGCTGATTCAGCGTTACCTGGCCGATATTGAAGTAGAGGTGAATATTGTCAGTTACGACTGGTCTACCTTCCGCCGCCAGTTGCGCCTCGGCAACCACGATTCGGTACTGATAGGCTGGTCGGCAGATAACGGCGATCCGGATAACTTCTATCGGCCATTATTAAGTTGTGATGCCATTCCCTCGGGCACCAATCGCGCCCGCTGGTGTAATCCGGCCTATGATGAAATCCTCGACCGGGCGATTCAAACCGAAGACGTTGACATCCGCAAAGCATTATATTTTCAGGCCAACGAACTGCTGTTCGATAAACTGCCAATGGTACCAATAGCCCATGCTTTGCGGTATCAGGCTTATCGTGAAGAACTAAATGGTATGGTGATTAACCCTTATGGCGGTGTCAGACTGGGCGGGGTAACCAAGCAACGTGATTAGGATCCTGTTTCGCTATACTATTTTATTCAGCCTGACTTTACTGTCACTGAGTGCCCTGTCGTTTTCACTGATCTACCTGTTTCCTGCAGAGCCGGTGACTACCTTAACCGGTATTACGCCACAAAACCTGATCCAGCACGAAGCGCTGATGAATCAGTACCATCTTAATAACAGCGTCATTGTGCAGTTTGCCGACTACCTCAGCGAGCTCTTTGCCGGTAACTGGGGAGTTAGCCTGATTTCCGGCCAGCCACTGTCAAAGGAAATTATGCTGGCGTTGCCCGCTACCATTGAGCTCAGTGCCTGTGCCATGTTTATTGTGGTTTTGGTAGGCATACCACTGGGTTGCTACAGCGGTTTGCGTGCTTACAGCGCCACTGATTTTACCATTAACTCAATTAGCGTAACGGCGTACTCTGTACCGGTATTCTGGCTGGCTGTACTGTTTATTTTAACCTTTAGCCTGCAATTTGGCTGGTTACCGCTGTCTGGACGAATTAACCTGTTATTTGATATTCCGCCGAAAACCGGCTTCCTGATGATTGATATATTATTGGCTGATAACGTCGATAAAGCGGCGGCTTTCAGCGATGCCCTGTTGCACCTGATCCTGCCCGTACTTTCCATTGCGTTTATGTCTACTGCATCGATGATCAGAATAACCCGGCGCTCTATTATCGATGTGCTGAATAAACCTTTCATCATTGCCGCACGCTCCAAAGGCCTATCCAGCAAGCAGATATTTTTCCGCCATGTGTTGCGTAATGCCCTGTTGCCCATTCTGCCGCTGATGGCCATGCAGATCACTACCCTGATCACCAATGCAATGATTGTGGAAACCTTGTTTTCCTGGCCTGGCATTGGCAACTGGCTGATTCAGGCCATATATCAGCGGGATTATTCTGCATTGCGTATGGGCATGCTGGCCGTTTCGACGCTGGTGGTGATGATCACCATTGCCATTGATTTATTTAACCGTTTAATCGATCCAAGCAGGGAAAAATACGAAAGTGTCACGATTTAGCCTCTACGATGATGAAGCCCATCCGTCGCCGTGGCAACACACCTGGCGGGCGTTTAAGTCCAGTCATATTGCTTTGGTCGGGCTGGCCGTATTGTTGTTATTTGTATTTTTCGCCTTTTTTGCCCCCCTGGTTGCGCCTTACAACCCTGCTTACCAGAATACCGAAGCATTACTGATCCCGCCAAGCTGGGCGCCTAACGGCTCGATTACTCATCTGTTTGGTACCGATGCGCTGGGCCGGGACTTATTCTCACGCATTATGTATGGCTGCCGGGTTACTTTCGGTACCAGTTTGCTGGTAGTCATTATTGCCATGCTGGTTGGCGTCACCATTGGCACCGTAGCCGGTATGCTAAGCGGAGTTCGCTCCAGTGTGGTTAACCACCTGCTGGATGCGCTGATGGCCATCCCCACCCTGTTGATAGCCATTATCATTGTTGGCATTCTGGGTAGTGGTCTGGTGAACAGTATGTGGGCTATTACGCTGGCGCTAATCCCGCAGTTTGTGCACCATACCCGCTCGTTTGTGCGCGGCGAAATGAAAAAAGACTATATCCAGTCGTCTACGCTTGATGGCGCCAGCAATCTGCAGCTCTTTTACCACTCCATCTTACCCAATATGATTGAAATGCTGGTGGTACAGGGCACTCTGGCCCTGTCTATTGCGGTAATCGATATCAGCGCACTGGGCTTTTTAAACCTTGGTGCACAAGCACCACTGCCAGAGCTGGGAGCTATTCTGGCCACTGGTCTGGACGCCGGTTACCTGGCCCCCTGGAATATTGCCATTCCTGGTGTGACGATATTTCTGATGGTATTGTCAATTACTATAGTAGGTGACGGACTGCGTTCTGCGCTACGCAAACGGGTGAATCGCTAATGCCTTTACTGGATATTAAAAACCTGACCCTGGAAATCGATACAGGTACCCAGGTGATTAAAGCTCTCGATAAGATTAACCTGACCGTTAACTCGGGTGAAATCCGTGCCTTAGTGGGTGAGTCAGGCTCAGGTAAAAGTCTGATTGTACAGGCGATATCCGGGGCAACGCCACCGAACTGGAATATCACCGCCGATCGCATGAGCTGGAATGGTAATAACCTGCTGTCGATGTCTGAGCAAAAGCGCCGGCAAATCCTGCGTAAGGATATCGGCGTGGTGTTTCAACATTCCATTGCCTCGCTGGATCCGTCGGTTACCCTTGGTGAACAACTGGAAGAATCCCTGCCAGATCAACTTATTGAAGGTAGCTGGTTCTGGCAACGGGCACAATCGCGACGCAAAGTGGTTATTAACACCGTGCACAAAGTGGGCATAAAAGACCACGAACATTATCTGCGCGCTTACCCTCATCAGATCCCTACTGATATCGGTCAGAAACTGATGCTGGCCATGGCACTTATCAGTCAGCCGAAGATGCTGATTGCCGATGACCCGACCCGGGGCATGGAAACCACCACTAAAGTACAGGTACTAAAATTATTGTCGCGTCTGAATCAGACCCGCTCATTAGGTATTTTATTTGTCAGCCACGATTTGCTGGCCATTGCCAGTATGTCGCATACCATGACGGTGCTGTACTGCGGTCAGACAGTGGAATCCGGCAAAATGAAGCATATTCGTAAACGGCCGCTGCATCCGTATACCAAGGCGTTGATGGACAGCGCGCCCAGTTTCAGTAAGGATTTACCGCCCAAATCACAGTTACCAACCCTGGCCGGTACCATCCCTACCCTACAGCATCTGCCTATTGGTTGTCGTCTGGGCCCTCGTTGCCCGCGCGCCCAGCGCGCCTGCGTTAATGTCCCGGCGGTGCGTAAGATTCATGATCATAGCTATAGCTGCCACTTTCCACTGCATCGGGAGAAAGTATGACGCAAATCCTCAATGTCAGCGGCTTAACTTTTCGCCACAGCAGCAAAAAGCGCTGGCTGAAAAAGCCGGAGGTATTCTCTCTCGGCCCGATAGATATGCAGGTAACCAAAGGCGAAACCATTGCCATTATTGGTCAGAACCGTTCAGGTAAATCCTTGCTGGCAAAAATGCTGGCCGGTGCAGTGGAACCCGATGAAGGCCATATTCAGTTGCAGGAAGAAAGATACTGGTCGGTAAAACACCGGGTGGCGCGTAAAAAAGCCGACATAACCGGCATCCGCATGATTTTTCAGCATAACAGCGAGTCGATTAATCCGGGGATTACGGTGGGTCAAATCCTCGATGAACCCCTACGGTTAAATTCATCCATGGCTGAAAACGAACGTAAAGCCCTCATAGGCGATACATTGGTAAAAGTAGGGCTGCTACGGGAACACATCTATTTTTACCGTCATATGCTCTCTGACGGCCAGCAACAGCGTGTTTCACTGGCGAAAGCCATATTACCCGACCCAAAGGTACTGATTGCCGACGAGCCTTTTGCGGCGTTGGATCCCACTATCCGCTCCCAGACGGTAAACCTGATCCTGCAATTACAAAAAGAGATGGGTCTGGCGTTTATCTTTATTTCGCACAACCTGGGGATTGTCCGGCACATCGCCGACCGGGTGATTGTGATGGATAAGGGACAGATTATTGAGAGTGGTAAAACCGAGACCATCTTTCGATGGCCTCAGCACGAAATGACCAAGAAACTGGTAATGTCTTATCAGTCGCTGATCCCGCAACAAACCATGCGGGAACCCGATTAATAAGTTAGCCCACCAGGGCTAACAGCACACCAGCTGCTACAGCAGAACCCAGCACGCCGGCAACGTTTGGCCCCATAGCATGCATTAGCAGGAAGTTATGCGGGTTAGCTTCAAGACCAACCTTGTTAACGACCCGGGCAGCCATAGGCACAGCTGATACCCCGGCGGCACCGATCAGCGGGTTGATAGTACCGCCACTGGCTTTGCTCATGATTTTAGCCATGATCACACCGGTTGCAGTACCAATTGCAAAGGCAATGGCGCCAAGCCCCAGAATACCCAGTGTTTCAACCGTCAGGAATTTATCCGCTGACAGCTTAGAACCAACGGCTAACCCTAAGAAGATAGTCACAATGTTGATTAATTCGTTTTGAGCAGTTTTGCTTAAACGGTCTACCACACCACATTCTTTCATCAGGTTACCAAAGCAGAACATACCTACCAGCGGCGTTGCTGAAGGCAGAAACAGAATGGTCAGGAACAGCACTGCCAGTGGGAATAACACCTTCTCCTTGGCAGAAACATGACGTAACTGAGCCATCTCAATCTTGCGTTCTTCCGGCGTGGTAAGTGCCTTCATAATGGGCGGCTGGATAATAGGTACCAGTGCCATATAAGAATACGCAGCAACCGCTATAGCGCCGAGTAAGTCTGGCGCCAGCCGGGAAGCCAGGAAGATAGCCGTGGGCCCGTCAGCACCACCGATAATGGCGATTGCCGAGGCATCTTTAAGGGTGAAATCGAAGCCCGGAATAAAGTTAAGCGCAATCGCTCCGAACAGCGTGGCAAAAATACCAAACTGCGCAGCCGCGCCGAGTAACAGCATCCGCGGGTTAGCGATTAACGCGCCAAAATCCGTCATTGCGCCCACGCCCATAAAAATGAGCAGAGGGAACACGCCGGAGTGGATCCCCACTTCGTAGATGTAATACAACATGCCGCCCGGCTCGGTAAAACCGGCCAGTGGAATGTTGGTCAGTAAGGCACCAAAACCAATTGGAAATAACAGTAGTGGCTCAAACTTTTTAACGATGGCCAGATACAGCAGTAGTCCGCCTACTGCCATCATAATTAACTGGCCGGATTGAAAATGGGCCAGCGCGGTGCTGTCCCATAATATGGCTAATTGTTCCATGGCCGGTTAACCCAAACTAATCAGAGGCTGACCGCTGGAAACGCTGTCACCATCTTTTACCTGAATTGAAGATACTGTGCCGTCAAAGGCACTGCGGATCTCGGTTTCCATTTTCATGGCTTCCAGAATGATCACCACATCCCCATTAGCTACCTGATCGCCCGGCGATACCAGGATCTTAAACACGTTGCCTGCCAGTGGCGCATTAATAGTCTGACCAGATGGTGCAGGCGCAGCAGCAGGTGCTGCCTGAGCCGATGCCGCTGGCGCCGGAGTAATAGCGCCTAACTCGCCTTGTGCGCCCACTTCTACGCTATACAGCTTGCCATCAACACGTACATCATAAACCGCGGCTTCTGATGCTGAGGCCTGCGCACTGGCTGCCGGTGCAGCAGGTGCAGCTTCTTCACCAGTGGGTACCGGCTCAAAGGCATCCGGATTGTTGCGGTTTTCAAGGAATTTAAGACCAATTTGCGGGAACAGCGCATAGGTCAGCACGTCGTCGATTTTGTCTTTCGCCAGAGAAATGGATTTTTCTTTTGCCAGACTATCGAGTTCAGTTTCAAGTTTTTCCAGTTCTGGTTCAATGAGATCGGCAGGTCGACAGGTGATTGCTTCGCCGCCATCCAGCACGCGTGCTTGCAGTTCACTGTTAACCGGTGCAGCAGTAGCGCCGTATTCGCCTTTCAGTACGCCAGCAGTCTCTTTGGAAATACTCTTATAACGCTCACCGGTCAGTACGTTGAGTACTGCCTGAGTACCAACGATTTGCGAGGTAGGTGTAACCAGAGGAATAAAGCCCAGATCTTCACGAACGCGCGGGATCTCCTGCAGTACCTCATCAAATTTATCGGCTGCGCCCTGCTCTTTGAGCTGGCTTTCCATGTTGGTCAGCATACCACCAGGTACCTGAGCCAGCAGAATACGCGCATCAACGCCCTTCAGGCTGCCTTCAAATTTAGCGTACTTCTTACGCACATCACGGAAGTAGGCGGCAATCTCAGCCAGCTCCGGTAAATCCAGGCCGGTATCACGCTCGGTGCCTTCCAGAATCGACACTATCGTTTCGGTTGCTGAGTGACCGTAAGTCATACTCATAGACGAAATCGCGGTATCAAGAATGTCGATACCAGCGTCAATGGCTTTTTGGTAAGTGGCAGTGCTCAGGCCGGTAGTGGCGTGACACTGCATGGCAATCGGCACATCAACGGTTTTCTTCAGTTCGGTGATAAGCGTTTCACACTCGTAAGGCTTAAGCAGGCCTGCCATATCTTTAATACAGATAGAGTGAACACCCATGTCTTCGAGCTTTTTCGCCATATCCAGCCACAACTCGAGGTTATGCACCGGGCTCACAGTGTAAGAGATAGTACCCTGAGCATGTGCACCACAATTTACTGCGGCTTTGATGGCTGTTTCCAGGTTACGTACATCATTCATGGCATCGAAAATACGGAATACGTCTACACCGTTGTCGTGCGCACGCTCAACAAAGCGGGTAACCACATCGTCGGCATAATGGCGATACCCCAGCAGGTTCTGACCACGCAGTAACATTTGCTGCGGAGTCTTTGGCATGGCTTTTTTCAGCTCACGGATACGTTCCCAGGGATCTTCACCCAGATAACGGATACACGAATCGAAGGTGGCACCACCCCAGGACTCGATCGACCAATAACCCGCGTTATCAAGCTTTTCAGCGATGGGTAGCATATCGTCCAGACGCATTCTGGTTGCTAGCAGTGATTGGTGCGCATCCCGAAGCACCAGTTCGGTAATCGCCAGTGGCTTAGACATGTGTTCTCCTAAAGTGTGTTATTTATTCTTTGCGTTTCTGTGCGCGTGCACAGCAGCAGATATGGCAGCGATAACATTGTTATCGGCGGCAGCTGTTGAAGTGGCTTTCGTGCCCGACGCTCTTACCGGCGCCTGCGGCTCCTGACCAGGGAAACGCTCACAAAAAGCCTTGAGCGCGTTTACCGCGAAAATAAGGATTGTCAGAAACACAAAAACAAAGCCCATTCCCACCAGCAGTAAATTGCCAGCTTCCATTAGTAATTCTGAAATCGGTGTAGTCATTGCTTTTCCCGGGCATTATTTTTGGAAACAGATTAGTATCACGGCAGTTGCTAAAAGACAATATAAACAACTGTTTGAATTGCATAAAAAATCATTTTTTACGACTAAATATCAATATATATTCTATTTTGTGCATAAAATTAAGTTTCACTTATGCAGCCTATAAGTTGTATGAATACAGAGATCACACTTAATTAACATGCTGTCATCATCGCATCTGCCATAAACAGTGTTTATAGGTCGTATAACTGGTTAATATATCGCCTGTAGATGAGTGTGCTGGAGAGCATTGGTGAACACAAGGTAAAGTGAAGCAATGCTTGATCTGAATTAATGGAAAAAGAGTTCAGGGGCCCTGTCAGGCCGACCGGTTACAAGCATAGCGGCTGGCGATTATAAAGTTTTGCACATAAAACAACTGTTGGGATCGGCCTGATAGTCGGCAAATGGCCCACAAAATTGAAATCCGTAGCGCTGATATAACTGTCTGGCCGGGGCAAAAAAGTCCATGGTGCCCGTTTCCAGCCATAAGCTTTGATAGCTGCGTATTTCGGCATAATCAATAACATGCTCAAGTAATCTTTTACCTGTACCAGTGCGCCGTGCACTGGCTGGTGTACGCATGGATTTGATTTCGGCCTGAGCGGCGTTAAGGTGCTTCAAAGCGATGCAACCCAGCAGTTTATGCCCGGAGCGAGCCGCAAAAAAGGTAATGTCCGGCGCTTGGAGTTTATCAACGTCGAGAGCATGAACGCACTCAGGTGGCGATGTCGCATACATATCAGCCAGATGTTCCTCGAGCAACGCAATAACATCACCACCGGATAAATCGTCTACCCTGATTTGCAGCGATTCGGCTGGCATGATTAAAGATAGCCTTTAAGTGTTGCCAGTCCAAACGCATTACAGGTGGTTGAATCCATCATCTCACCGTTAACTATGCGGGCTTTTACTTCTGCCAGCGGCAGCTTATGCACAGTGAGCCCCTGCTCTTCTTCTTCGAGTTCCTGAGCCGTTTTGGTGAGGGTTTTCGCCACGAAAATATGATAGCGCTGGGAACACATACCATAGGCCAGAAACTGTTCGCCAACGTACTGCCAGTCGGCTGCCAGCAAACCGCATTCTTCTCTTAATTCGGCCTTAGCAACACTCAGTGCGTCAAAGGTTTCTGCGCCCTCTTTCGCCCCCTGGGGAAATTCCAGATGACGGCCTTTTACCGGATACCGATATTGTTCGACCAGATAAACATCGTCGCCATCAATGGCGATCACCACCACAAAGTCCGGCTTGTCCACAACCCCGTAGATCCCGCGGTAGCCGTCATCACGACCAATAGTATCTTCACGCACGGTCATCCAGCGATTCTGATAAACCACTTTCGAGTCGAGGGTTTGAATTTCGTCGGTGTTGGTGTCTTTCATATAAATCCGTTTAATACAGGGCGTAAAACAAAGGGGCAAAAAATAAGAGCTGCGAAAGCAGCTCTTAGAAATGATTAAATATATTCGACTTCGATGATTTCGTATTCAACGGTGCCAGCCGGCGTTTTAATGTTCACCATATCGTCGAGCTCTTTACCAATCAGGCCGCGGGCGATTGGCGAGTTAACGGAAATCAGGTTTTGTTTAATGTCGGCTTCATCGTCACCCACGATGCGATAAGTGGTTTCTTTATCGTTATCAACGTTAAGAATGGTCACCGTAGCCCCAAAGATAACTTTGCCATTGTTAGGCATTTTAGTGACATCGATGATTTGTGCATTAGACAGTTTACCTTCGATGTCCTGAATGCGGCCTTCACAGAAGCTTTGCTGTTCACGGGCGGCGTGATACTCAGCGTTTTCTTTTAAGTCGCCATGTTCGCGGGCTTCCGCTATTGAGGCGATAATTTTAGGACGCTCTACCGATTTAAGTTGATTCAACTCCTCGCGAAGCATCTCAGCACCACGTGCAGTCATAGGATATTGAGTCATGTTGTTATTCTCACTTACCTGGAAATAGTTTACCTGAAACAAAAAAATGCGCCCGGTGGGCGCATTTTTCAATAGTTAATAACGAATTAATGCGTTAAAGAAGAATACACAGGATCCTGCTTTTTGTCATTACCCGTTTATTCTGGCGTGCAACTCCTGCACCGAGGTGACTTTACCGCGATCGTCAGCGGATTTTGCCTGAACAGTTGCAAACGCAGCATTCATGGTCGTGGTGTAGGTCACTTTGTTGAGCAACGCTTCACGGCGTATATACACCGAGTCGGTAATCGCCTGACGTCCTTCCGTTGTGTTTACAATGTAAGAATATTCGCCATTCTTAATTGCATCCACAATGTTCGGACGACCTTCAGAAAGCTTATTAACCACCGAGACTTCAATACCCTGCGCCCGCAGAGATTCTGCAGTACCGCTGGTACACTCAATGGTAAAGCCTTTCGCGATTAACGCTTTGGAGAGCTCTGCCAGTTTAGGCTTATCGGTTTGACGCACTGATAACAACGCTTTACCTGAAGCAGGCAGCGGTGCACCAGCACCAAGGTTTGCCTTGGCATAGGCTTCCTCAAAGGTATCACCCACGCCCATTACTTCACCGGTTGAACGCATTTCGGGGCCTAACAGCGGATCCACACCCTGGAACTTAGCAAATGGCAGTACCACTTCTTTCACCGAGTAGAACGGTGGGATAACTTCTTCAGTAAAGCCCTGTTCTTTGAGTGATTTACCCGCCATTACCCGCGCTGCAATCTTGGCCAGAGGTACGCCTGTGGCTTTCGATACAAACGGAATGGTACGCGCTGCTCGAGGGTTTACCTCAATCAGATAGACTTCGCCATCTTTAATCGCAAACTGCGTATTCATCAGGCCAACTACGCCAAGCTCAAGAGCCATTGCCTTAACCTGCTCGCGCATTACGTCCTGAATGTCTTTTGGCAGTGAGTGCGGAGGCAGTGAACAGGCTGAGTCACCAGAATGAACACCGGCTTGTTCGATGTGCTCCATGATACCGCCAATCACTACGTCGGTACCGTCGCATACTGCATCGATATCGACTTCGATAGCGTCGTCCAGGAAGCGGTCCAGCAATACCGGTGAGTCGTTAGACACTTTCACCGCTTCGTTCAGGTAACGTTTCAGGTCTTTTAAGTCGTAGACGATTTCCATCGCACGACCACCTAATACGTAAGAAGGGCGAACCACCAGCGGGAAGCCAATTTCCTTGCCTTTCTCAAGCGCCTGTTCCATGTTGCTAACGGTTGCGTTAGCAGGCTGTTTCAGGGCCAGTTTGTTAACCATTTGCTGGAAACGCTCACGGTCTTCAGCGCGGTCGATGGCTTCTGGTGAAGTACCGATAATAGGTACACCGTTAGCTTCCAGGGCACGGGCCAGTTTGAGCGGGGTCTGACCGCCGTACTGCACGATAACGCCTTTAGGCTGTTCAACAGCAACGATTTCCAAGACATCTTCCAGCGTTACCGGTTCGAAGTAGAGGCGATCTGAGGTGTCGTAGTCGGTAGACACGGTTTCCGGGTTACAGTTAACCATGATGGTTTCATAACCGTCTTCACGCATCGAGAGCGCTGCGTGTACACAGCAGTAATCGAATTCGATACCCTGACCGATACGGTTTGGACCACCGCCCAATACCATGATCTTTTCTTTGTCAGAAGGCGCAGCTTCACACTCTTCATCATAAGTTGAGTACATGTAGGCGGTGCTGGTAGCAAACTCAGCGGCACAGGTATCTACGCGCTTGTACACCGGCTTAATGCCCATGCCTAAACGCAGGTCGCGGACATCGCTTTCGGCTACTGCCGTAAGCTCTGCCAGACGGGCATCAGAGAACCCTTTGCGCTTGAGGGTGGTCATCAGATTGTCATCGATATTGGCCACACCCAGCTCAGCCACTTTCTGTTCAAGCAGCACCAGTTCTTCTAACTGCACCAGGAACCAGCGGTCGATGTTAGTCAGTTTAAAGACTTCTTCTACGCTCATGCCGGAACGGAAAGCATCGCCGATGTACCAGATACGCTCGGCACCCGGTTGACGCAGTTCGTAAACCAGCTTGTTCTGTGCTTCCGGATCGTCAAGGTCAAGCATTGGATCAAGACCCGTCGCGCCCACTTCCAGGCCACGCAGGGCTTTTTGCAGTGATTCCTGCTGGTTACGACCAATCGCCATCACTTCACCAACTGACTTCATCTGAGTAGTCAGACGGTCATTAGAACCCGCAAACTTCTCAAAGTTAAAGCGTGGGATCTTAGTGACTACGTAGTCGATGGCCGGCTCAAACGATGCAGGCGTTAAACCGCCGGTAATATCGTTTGCCAGTTCGTCCAGGGTGTAACCTACAGCCAGCTTAGCTGCTACCTTAGCAATCGGGAAACCGGTTGCTTTAGAGGCCAGCGCTGATGAGCGTGATACCCGTGGATTCATCTCAATGATTACCAGACGGCCGGTTTTCGGATCGACGCCAAACTGTACGTTTGAGCCACCGGTTTCCACGCCGATTTCACGCAGTACAGCCATGGCTGCATTACGCATAATCTGGAATTCTTTGTCGGTCAGGGTTTGCGCAGGTGCTACGGTAATCGAGTCACCGGTGTGCACGCCCATCGGGTCGAAGTTTTCAATGGTACAAACGATGATACAGTTGTCGGCTTTATCGCGGACCACTTCCATCTCGTACTCTTTCCAGCCAATCAGTGATTCATCAATCAACAATTCGTTGGTCGGTGATAAATCCAGACCGCGGGTACAGATTTCATTAAACTCATCGATGTTATACGCGATACCACCGCCGGAACCACCCATAGTAAATGATGGACGGATGATACATGGGAAGCCGATACGGCTTAACACATCGTGAGCCTGTTCCATCGAGTGGGCGATTTCTGCACGCGGGCACTCTAAGCCAATAGACTTCATGGCTTTATCGAAACGTTCGCGGTCTTCCGCTTTGTCGATAGCATCAGCCGTGGCGCCAATCAGCTCTACATTAAATTCGTCCAGTACGCCTTCGCGGTTCAGATCCAGCGCACAGTTCAGAGCGGTCTGACCACCCATGGTAGGCAGGATTGCATCAGGACGTTCTTTCTCGATAATCTTGCGCACCACTTCCCAGTGAATCGGCTCAATGTACGTGGCATCGGCCATTTCAGGGTCGGTCATGATGGTGGCAGGGTTAGAGTTAACCAGAATTACGCGGTAGCCTTCTTCACGAAGGGCTTTACACGCCTGGGCACCTGAATAGTCAAATTCACAGGCCTGACCGATAACGATAGGCCCGGCGCCGAGGATTAGGATACTTTTTAGGTCGGTACGTTTTGGCATTGGGGCAAGTTCCTACTGCTTTGACTGTTCGATTAAGTCGATAAAGTGATCAAATAATGCAGCTGCATCGTGCGGACCAGGGCTCGCTTCAGGGTGACCCTGGAAGCTGAACGCCGGTTTGTCGATACGATGAATACCCTGCAGGGATTTATCAAACAACGACACGTGCGTCACTTTAAGATTGTCTGGCAGATTTGCTTCATCAACCGCAAAACCGTGGTTCTGACTGGTGATCATCACCACGTCACGTTCCAGGTCTTTTACCGGGTGGTTGGCACCATGGTGACCAAACTTCATTTTGACCGTCTTAGCACCGCTGGCCAGGGCCAGTAACTGATGGCCTAAACAAATACCGAATACCGGTAAACCGGTGTCGACGATAGTTTTAATCGCTTCAATAGCGTAGTCACATGGCTCAGGGTCGCCCGGGCCGTTTGACAGGAACACACCGTCCGGATTCATCGCCAGGACGTCTTCGGCTGAGGTTTGTGCCGGCACCAGCGTTAACTTACAGCCGCGGTCAACCAACATACGCAGGATGTTGTGTTTAGCACCGTAGTCGTAGGCCACAACATGGTATTTAAAATCCGCACCGTCTTTATAGCCGCCTTCAAGCTCCCATACACCGCTGGTCCATTCGGTGATTTCTGTGGTCGAAACCACTTTAGCTAAATCCATTCCTTTGAGGCCGGGGAACGCTTTGGCGTTTTCCAGCGCCGCCGCTTCATCCAGCGCGTCGGTGCAGATGATGCAACCGTTTTGCGCGCCTTTGTCGCGCAGAATGCGCGTTAAGCGACGAGTGTCGATATCTGCAATGCCCACTACATTGTTGGCTTTGAGATAATCAGACAGCGTTTGTTCATTTCGAAAATTGCTGGCAACGAGAGGGAGATCTCTTATAACCAGACCTTTTGACCAGATTTTGTTTGATTCAACATCTTCCTGGTTGGTACCGGTATTGCCGATATGGGGATAAGTAAGAGTAACAATTTGTTCAGCGTAAGAAGGGTCGGTCAGAATTTCCTGGTAGCCCGTCATTGATGTATTAAATACTACTTCACCAACTGACATACCTTGAGCACCAATAGCAGTACCCTTAAACACAGAACCATCTTCTAAGACCAGAAGGGCGGAATTAGCCAAGTCAACCTCCAAATTAAGGATAACCGAGAGTTTTAAATAACACTCACAAAAAACGGGAGGTAATATTCAATTTACATCCCGTTTACTAGAATTTGCAGCTAATGAATATGTGCTCAAACTGCCGCTAAAGCTAATGCAGCAGCGGTTTCAACACTAATTTTTGGCAAATTCCGTGGATTATAGCTTAAGAGACTTTAAAGGTCTATTCCGATCTGGAAAAATTATTAAAATAACCCGTTAAGCTATAAATTCACGCAAACATGCCAAAAAAGCAATTCATTGGGCCATTTTCTGCCGTTTCTATTTATTATTGATTTAAAGACAATACGTCATTCATGCCGTACTGGCCGGCATCCTGCTGCGACAGCCACATGGCAGCCTGCACCGCACCACGGGCAAAAGTTAGGCGACTGGAAGCCTTATGGGTAATCTCCAGGCGTTCACCAATATCCGCGAACAAAGCAGTATGCTCACCCACTACGTCACCGGCGCGAACAGTGGCAAAGCCAATAGTGTTGTGGTCTCGCGGCGGTGTTTTGCCCTCGCGGCCATAAACAGCGCAGGTTGAGAGGTCGCGACCCAGCTCGTCAGCAATAGCTTCACCAATCGCCATGGCGGTACCCGACGGCGCATCCTGTTTAAAGCGGTGGTGCGCCTCTAAAATCTCGATATCCGCAGTTGCGCCCAATGCACGGGCAGCCTGTTTTACCAGGGATAACATTAAATTCACCCCAACACTGTAATTTGCGGCAAATACCACCGGAATTTTGGTTGCTGCATCAGCCAGTAAATCCAGCTGTGCGGCTGACAAACCGGTAGTGCCAATGACCACAGGCTTGTTATTGGTCACACACCATTTAAGGTTACTATCGAACGCGGCAGGCAGAGTAAAGTCGATCATCACATCGACGTCTGCCGGGTCAATGGAAGACAAAGCACTACATGCAGTTTCCAGCTTTCCTATGCCCGCCAGTTCACCTACGTCCATACCGACCCACGGAGAGTCATCACGTACCGATGCAACACTTAATGAGGCGGTATCATGTTCATTGAGCGCTTCAATCAATACCCGTCCCATCCGACCATTGGCGCCAAAAAGACCTACTTTCATCGAAAACCTGCTTGCTTATTTAAGGTGCCCTTGGTTGACTGTAGGGACAGTTTTCCGGGCAATGTGACTGTTGATGGGCGAATTGTGCCTGATAGCTGTGCAGATGAAAACCCACAAATGGTTGAACTTTGATACCTGTCCGGCTTCAATGAGAACCCATTGCGCCGCATAAAATTAATCACACTTAACACCAAAAGGTTTGTTACAGGACTTATAGAAATGGAAAAACGTCTTATCTGGGATATTCCGACCCGCCTCTTCCACTGGCTGCTGGTAGCCTGCATCGTGGCACAATACTTAACTGCTGAGGTACTCGACGCCATTGACTGGCATTTTAAAATTGGCTATTTCACGCTGGGCCTGATTTTGTTCCGCTTGCTGTGGGGATTTGTAGGCACCACCTACGCCCGTTTCAGCCAGTTTTTAGCCGGCCCCGGCAAAGTGCTTTCCTATGCGAAAACCGTGACTAACCCAAATTCGCCAGAACATGCCGGGCACAACCCTATGGGCGGCTGGATGGTTATCGCCCTGCTGTTGTTAGTGGCGCTACAGGGTATCAGCGGCTTATTTATTGGCGATGATATTATCAATAACGGCCCTTATTACGATGCCGTGTCCGACGCCATCCGCGACACCATGAGTTCTATTCACCATACGGCCTTTAATATTCTGCTGGCAGCAATTGCGCTGCATATTAGCGCAGTAGTATTTTATGCCCGTTTTAAAAAGCAGATGCTGGTACCGGCTATGCTGCATGGTAAGAAACCCACCAACGAACCGGGTATATCTTCTTCGCGGCTATTACTGGCACTCATACTGGTCATTATAGTGATTGCAGCAATGTACTACGCCATTGAAATTGCCCCACCCGCCCCGGCTGTGGATGCGGATATGTATTACTAATATTCTTGTGAAAGTTCGCCGAACTACACAACAATGGCTCAAGCCGAGCAATTTGAAGGAACGCTGTTCGGCAACTTTGCAAAGTACACCTGAGTACTCGAAAAGATGAATAGCCAGGCTAGTGTGAAGAGAGCAACCTCATTGGTGCCTGAAAGGTTCGTTGCCGAAAACCTTCCAGGCACAGCTCGGCCAATTAACTCAATACGAAGGGCACTTCACATATCATAAGGGCGACACTTTCTGCTTTCTTCGGCGACAGTTTGTTTTAAATAACAGACCAGTGATTCCCATTCCAAGCAACGTGACCATCGAAGGAGCATTTACTTTGGTTGGTCCCGATGGTTCTAGATCATAATCGATATTGAGGGTAACAACCGGCCCTTCAGAACTGCTCCAGAGGCCCATAGCATTCTTGCCATCACTGACATCACGTGGGCCCTCCAGATATACGCCTATCTGGAAATAATTCGTTGCTGATGCAAGAATGTCGTTCAAAGCAACCTGATTTAACTCAATGGTAAGATCAGGCACAGTGTCATAAGGCAACTCGGAAGTGGAGTAAAAGTCCAGCACATCAGTTCCGTAAACATTACCCGATTGGAGATCCATATATCGGTAAGAAAGGTCACCACCAGTGTTAACTTCGTCATTATCAACATCGAAAATCGACAACGAGTTCTCTTCCACTAAGTTGATAAACGCAGCATCAGTAGTATTTTCAAAAAACAGCTCGACAGAATTTATCACCAGTTTAGACGGGTCAATACTCATAAATTCCTGTATGTCGAATTGCCAAAAACTATTGTAATCACTTCTGAAACTGCGACCGGTAAATGTATTTTGGTTATTTCCCTGACTATACGAGGATGGAAATGGCGGGTTTTCTACCTGGTAAATCCAGCCTTTATCATTTGATAAGGTTGAAAATATGGCTGCACTAGCCGGATTGGCCAGTACAAGTAGAGTAAAAGTAAGTAATAAATGACAGTGTAACCTTATGTTTGACATGTTCACGCTCCCTGTAGGTTATATATTAGTCGTCTTAAAGGATTGCAACATAACCTAAGCCAAGAGCTACAGAAAAACCTAAAGAAAACCTAAAAAAAACCAAAATAATAATTTTTTACCATTTTTCAATAAGTAACAATTCTCTTCAGTCACGAATAAAAGGCTCTAAACTGTAGTACAATGACGCTCTTCGAATAAATTGCACAAAACTTTCATTACTTCTCTGAACTAGATTTTTTTCAAATTTATCCGACTGGGAGAGTTGTGTTAGTAATGGAGTGCGACCGTCATTGGGGAAATTATTGTCAAAGTGTGGTAACAAATGAGACATTGTATAGCGCGAATCGCTGAACTCTGTAGAGCCAACCTCTGCACCTAATTGCTCTTTCATAATCAGCGCTTTCATTACCCCCATCAATACTTCACGATTGCTATCGATTTGATTCATAGCCTGAGAAAAGTTACCTATAGCTTCGAGTAAGTAAGAGTTCGCTTGTTGTGGCTGTTGATTTAACTTTGACAGAGCCGCTTGTAACAACGCCGCTTCGCCGCTTACGAACAAAAACTGAAAACTTTTTTGTCCCATTTCCTCTATTTTTGAGACGGTGCGTTGTAGCGCATTAATCGATGTTAACGCATCGTTTAAGCGCTGTTGCTGTATATTAATTTGCGTTTCAACAATCTGGCAATACGCCAATGCAGCATACAGGCTGGCTTTTTTCGACATCAGGTTTGCACCGGTCTTAAAATATTGAGCGCACTCTAATGCAGCGACTACGGATCCGGTATTTGCTGCAAAATCTAGTTTGGCCTGAGCCCAGTACAATTGTGATAGCACAAAATTCGGGTACGGATAATCTGGTTTAATGACTAAAGCGGCTTTCGCTGCTTTAACACCTTCGGAAAAATAGTCTTGGAATGTGGCTTCTGAATTACCGTAGGCCCACATTAAGGCGGCGTACATGTCGGCAGCATTGTTGCGACTACGAAAGTTCGTTTCAGAACGGGCGAATGCTAGCGCATAAGCTTCTTTTGCTTTTTGTGCATTGTCCGCAAAGGGTACCCCTTGCTCGATTTGCCATCGAGCTAAATTAGAATATGAACTGGCAATACTATCGTAATTCACTGCTCTGGCATCACCTTGCATCAGGCTACTCTTAAAAAAAGCAATAGCACTGTTATAAGCCAGGGTCGGGTTTTCTCCAGCAGCCACTTGCATCCAGGCTTGTCTGAAATAGATGCCTCCTTTGGTGTAGAGTAAATGGTTATTGTTGGGCTCCAATGCCAGCCCTTTATCTACAATGGCATGAGCCAGTTTTGCTAACTCGCTTGCATTTTTTCCCTGCCTTAATAAATGATTGATATGCCTTTGCCGGATCACCCCTGCTCTATTGGCAAATTTGGCTGTTATTGTTTTATTTTCAAGCGTCTGAATGATACTTTCGCTTTCGGAATAAACTTTATCCAAGTCAATTTCCTTAGCATAATTGGCCACCTGTGCAATTAAGAAAAGTAAACGGGATTCCATCACTTCTACTTCTGAATTTGGCAGCTGCTTTAAGTTTTCAATCGCTTGTTCAAATAACTCCAAATAAACGCTCTGCATAGCTGCATTGGGTAAATCACTTCTAATTAACGCATCATAGAGCTCAATTTGATTAACTCGGGCCTGTAAATTTTGTGGTGCTAACTCAATGCTTGTTGCACAAATTTTCAATCCACTAGGAGCAATTAACTCTATATTTTTTAGAAATCCATCTTTGTAGAGTAGAAAATGTTGATAATATAAATTACATAAATTAATTGCTGTATTCGCTTTGCTGGTATCAAACACTCCTAATTCAAACAATGATTGTTGAATAAACAGTTGACTGATGTTCTGCCAAATAACCGCAGAGTCACTTTTCAGAAGAGGCGTGTAGACATCATAAGCTCCGGTCAATAATGCCTCCCTATTTTTGGTGCTCACCCATTGCATAGTGACTCTTTGGTGCTCACCTTGCGAACGTAATTGAGTTTCCACTGCGTAATCCGTATCGAGCTCAGTATTTAGGATGTTTAGGTCTGCTTTTTCACCCCAGGTTTTTACTGCTTGCGAATGAGACAATACAGACAAGTTCTTTTGTTGAGTAGCCGAGAAATGCAATTCCTGCATTAAGCTCTCTCCATAAGAAAATTCACTGTCTATGAGTGTGACAGGCAAAATAGCCACAGTCAGTTTATCTTTGTCGCTATTGACAATTAATAAAGCAGCAACGATACACGTTAACAAGAAGGAAATAACTAAGTGTCTTTTAGTGATTAATCGTAAGGTTTGAGTTGTCAGGCTAAGTGAAGCTTGCTTGGGCTGTTTTTGACTTGAATGAGAAACAAATTCAACATTACCAACTAATCGATAACCTTTTTTGGGCAACGTTTTTATTAAATCATTTTGACCAATTAGCTTTAATTGAGCGCGAGTTATACTCACCAGATTGGTAAGTGAATCGTCAGTTACAACTCGATCCTGCCATATTTCATTTAACAACTCATTTCGGCTCACAGTTTGGCTTGTTGCTTTTGCCAAACATAAAATTAGCTGCAAGCTTTTGTCCGAGAGGATTTGTGATTGATCACCACACTTCATCTCTCCAGTGTTAAGATCAATCATACAGTCGCTAATCTTGAGTACATCCATGTAACTATCCGACAAACAGGTTTTAAGGTAAATTATACAAATGCATAGTAAGTGTCTAGGACAGCTTAATTTCCGAAAAGAATGTCCATACTCCTAAATATTAACGAGACATTATCAATGAATAAATGCAAATGAATTAATTCCGCTTAAAGTAAAGCATATTTCATCACTGGCCATTAGTTTTTTATTTTCTATTTATAAACCAGCTATTAGCTCTCAGCAGACCTGAACTACCGCCATTCTATCAGATGTACCGCCTGCGCTCAGCGGCCACACCAAGCGCAACAAAGGCGGCAATAAATGCCACACCACGGTACTCGTAGGCCACGAATTTAAAGATATGATGAAGCAGTGGCGCACCATATAAGGTAAGCGCACCATATCCAAACGCACACAGCAACACAAATAATCCGCTGCGCAATATAAAGTGCAGGCCGCTCAGGCTGCGTTTAACCTGCTTGTTGATGATGTCGCCATAAACAACCAGCAGGGTTGCCATTAACATCAGGCTCATTTCATTAAAATAACTCGCCAGCAAATCACTGACAGGCGTGGTGAAAGACGCAATCACGTACTACTCATTATCGGATATGGATCTGACCGCATTTTGCAAGCGGGCTGCGGGGAAGTCAAAGAAAAAAGCCGGCTTTCGCCGGCTAAAAAGTTGCTCCCGAAGAACGCACAAGAGCAACTTTGATGTTGAAACTTTATGGTTAATCGGTACCTTCCTTAACCAGCCCTTGCTCTTTCATGATCGCTTCGATTTCGGGCACACTGGCCGGATCGTCAATGGTGGATGGTACTGCCACCTCCTGATTCGAGGCAATCTGGCGTAATAGCTTACGGAGTATTTTGCCAGACCGGGTTTTAGGCAGCCTTGGCACCACTACGGCTCGCTTAAAGCAGGCAATCGGACCTATTTCTTTGCGGACCATAGCAACCAGCTCTTTTTGCAGATCATCCTCGTCGATGTCGTATCCATCTTTGAGCAATACCAGACCAACGGGCTCCTGCCCTTTTAGGGCATCATGAACGCCAATAACACTGCATTCGGCAACGGCATCGTGAGCCGCCAGGATTTCTTCCATTTCGCCGGTGGATAAACGGTGGCCTGCTACGTTAATAACGTCATCGGTTCGACCCATAATAAAGACATAGCCATCATCATCCTTGTAACCGCCATCACCAGAACAGTAATAACCGGGAAAGTCGCTGAGGTAACCAGACTTAAAGCGTTCAAAATCGCCCCAAATGGTTGCCAGACAGCTTGGTGGTAAAGGTAACTTAATCGCGATAGCGCCCTGCTCACCAGCGGGCAACTCATTCCCCCGGGCATCAAGAACCTGCACATTGAACCCAGGCGTTGGCAAGGTTGATGAACCTGGCTTGGCCGGTTTGGGTTCAATACCCATCAGGTTGGCGCAGATAGCCCAGCCGGTTTCGGTTTGCCACCAGTGATCAACCACAGGCTTGCCGGTTTTATCTACCGTCCACAGGTAGGTAGGCGGATCGAGTCTCTCACCTGCCATAAAGATAGTTTTCAGGGAAGAGATATCATACTTGTTAATTTCCGCCGCTTCCGGGTCTTCCTTACGAATAGCCCGAAACGCAGTAGGCGCTGCGAATAATGCTTTAATTTTGTATTCATCTACCATTCGCCAGAATGCGCCGGCATCGGGTGTGCGTACAGGCTTACCTTCATAAACAACGGTAGTGCAACCATGCAGAAGCGGGCCGTAAACGATATAGGAGTGACCCACAACCCAACCCACATCCGATGCGGCCCAGAACACTTCGCCCGGTTGCATGTCGTAAACCGCCTTCATGGAATATTTTAATGCCACGGCATGGCCGCCGTTTTCACGCACAACACCTTTTGGTTTGCCGGTGGTGCCAGAGGTATACAGAATATACAGCGGATCTGTGCCTTTCACCGCTACGCAATCGGCGGGTGTAGCTTTCGCCATTGCCTCTGCCCAGTCGATATCCATGCCTTCATGCATAGCCGCTTTGGCTTGTGGGCGCTGCAGTACCACACAACACTCAGGTTTATGGGCCGATAGCTCAATGGCTTTGTCGACAAGCGGCTTGTATTCAATCACCTTGGCCACTTCGATACCGCATGACGCCGTCACAATCAGTTTTGGCTCAGCATCTTCAATGCGCACTGCTAATTCATGCGGCGCAAAACCGCCAAATACCACTGAATGGATAGCACCAAGGCGGGCAATCGCCAGCATGGCAACCACGGCCTCAGTGATCATTGGCATGTATACTACAACACGATCGCCTTTCTCTACGCCCTGGGCTTTTAGCACCCCGGCAAACAGAGAAACTTGTTCCTGCAGCTGTGCGTAGGTTAGTACAGACTTACTGTTAGAAACCGGTGAATCGTAGATAATGGCTGGCTGATCGCCACGGCCGTTTTCAACGTGATAATCAACGGCCATGTAGGCAGTATTCATTTCACCGTCGTCAAACCAGTGGTAGATACCCTCGTTGTCCTGGGTAAGAATGTCCTGTGGTGCTTTAAACCAGGGCAGAGCTTTGGCTTGCTCTGCCCAAAATTCGGCGGGTTGCTCAATTGAACGCTGATATTCTGCTTGGTATGACATACAAATTCACTTCCTACACTATTATTATGCGGTTTGAAATCTTCACTGAAAACTTCCATATGCTATTACAGTAATAGAAAATGGACCGTTTGCGCATACGACCATTGGCTTATATGTCGACAATTTTAGACCAATTGCGCTTTTTTTAATCTAAATCAATTTTACTCAGTGAGCTGTTCATAATAAAGTCGCGCCAGGCTTTCTCAGGCAGCGGTCGAGAATAAAAATAGCCCTGAAAATATTCGCAACCACGTTGGCGCAAATACTCTCTCTGGAACTCGTTCTCGATACCTTCGGCCACACTACTCACTCCAAGCGCATGGGCCAGGTCGATAATCGAATTCACAATCGGCACTTCGTCATCGTGGAAATTAATTTCATCCACAAAATAGCGGTCTATCTTAAGTTCTGAAATGGGTAATTCTTTCAGGTAACTCAGGCTGGAGTAACCGGTACCAAAGTCATCAATAGAGAAAGAGAAGCCTAGTTCGCCCAACTTATCCATGCGCTCGCGTACTAAATCAATGCTCGATACCAGCGTGGTTTCGGTAATCTCCAGCATCAGCGTATCGGGTGCTAGCCCCCATTTTTCAATAAGTTGCGTAATGGTTTCGGCAAAGTCTGCGCGCACAATATGGCGGCCGCTGATATTCACCGCGATGCGGGTATGCTTACCCTGCTGCTCGCAGTCATGGAGTAAGCGGCAGGCTTCGTTTATAACCCAGTTGCCTATGTCTATGATAGCGTCACTTTCTTCCGCTACCGGAATAAACTCTACCGGACTGATCATACCCAGTTCCGGGTGTTCCCAGCGGATCAGTGCCTCAGAGCCGATAACCTCATTGGACGCGTTAAACTGCGGCTGCAACATCAGATAAAATTCGTTGTTCTGCAATGCCCGCTGAAAAGAGTGGGTGATGGTGTTATAGCGGTTGTAATCCTCAAACGCAGCGTTGTCGAGGGTTAACACACTGCCCGGCCCTTGCTTCTTGGCACGCTTTTTACCGAAGGAAAGTACGCCGTTGACCTTTTCGTAACTGGCTTTCGATGCCGCTAACCGGCAGGAGGAAATGGCGGCGGTAACTGAATGAATTAAATCATCCACCTCGATGGGCGTCACAATGGCTTTGTGGACCTCCCACTCCAGGGTATTGATGACATTCTCGTTTTCACGATTTTCACCATCAACCGGCGCGGTTGAGAGGATCAGAAAGTTATCACCAATACCGCGATAGACCTTTAAGTCCCCCTCAATCGCTGCACTTATGCGCTGCGCAATGGTGGCCAGGATTCTGTCGCCCACATGCTTGCCAAAGCTCAGGTTGTACTGAGTGAAGTTATCCATGTCGATGAGACAGCAATAAATATCCAGGGCGTTGAACTGTGAGGACGCCTGATTAAGTACCCGTGCCAGGTCCATTTCGAAGGAACGCATATTCGGCAACTCAGTAAGATCATCAAAATAGGCCGTCTTATAGATTTCTTCCATGGCCTTCTTGCGCTCGGTAATATCTTTGACAATACCGATAAACTGGCGCTGCCCGTCTTGTACCACTTCTGACAGGGAAAGCTCGATGGGAAACACCCGGCCGGATTTATGTAACCCGGGCAGCTCCCGTCCCACACCAATGATTTTTGCACGGCCGGTTTCCAGGTAATGCTTAAGAAACTCGCTGTGATATTTGGCATACGGATCAGGCATCAGAATGCTGACATCCTGACCCATTATTTCCTCAGGTTCATAACCAAAGATTGTCGACATTGTTTTATTTGCGGTAATGATAGTGCCGCTGGTATCGATAGTGACTACCACGTCGTTTAAGTTGTCGAGGATAGCGGTAAGGTAGGCCGCATAATTGTATTCTGTTTCCAGTAGCCGGTACTGTTCGGTGATGTCCTCCAGCGCGCCAAAAACCTGAGTGACCTTTTTCCCGGTGTAGCGCGGCTTACCGGTGGCTTTAATGCGCAGTACCTTACCATCGGCGCGGCGTAGAAAGCCCTCATGGCAATATTCCTTTCCTTCGCTTACCACCTTATCAAACGATGCCATGAAGGCTTTTTTGGTTTCCGGCGGAAAGTAGGCCATGGCCGTCGAAATAGAGACCGGCGAGCCATTAGGTAAACCGTAAATCCGGAACATTTCATCGGTCCAGGTAATTACGCCACTGGCTAAATCGATTTCCCAGCCACCAGTTTTGGAAATGGAACCAATTTCATTGAGGAGTTCAAGTTTTTGATTAAGCTGCGTATTAGTGCTGATAACCGGACATTTATAGGTGTGCGCCCGCTCAAGGGCTAGCTTCAGCCGTTCAACAGCCAGCTCCATAGCCAGCTCAGCCTGCGTGGCAGACCCGCCTTGTTTATCCAATAAGAAAACCAGGCCTCCCGCCGCACTCGTATCTTCGAGCAGCAGCACTTTCGCTACGCCCTCAACGTTAGCGAGCAGATTACTGCCGTTGACCCAAAACTTATCAACCTTTTGTGACCCATGACTACGACGGTCGAACTGTTTAAACAACAGTTCAAAATCTGTGACATCAACGGTTTCACCGTTATTCATTAAGAATAGGAGGTTTGCCGGTTCGCCCTGCTCATTCAGCGTAAACACGCCAACGCCTGAGCACTCAGACTTAGAAACTGCCTGCTCTGCAATAGTGAAAAAATCGAGTTCGGATACCTTTTCCAACATGAGGTGTCTGATGCGTCCTGCTAAAATTTACGGTTACTATTCAGCCGCTAATAATCGAGCCCGATACTAAGCTTAGAAAACTATCCCTGAATTACAACAAATATAGACGTTATAAAACGGCCGGCCACACTAAATTTCGAATCTTTGCAGAATACTATCAATCATAAATATTAAACTAAAGTATCGATTTATCTAAATTTCCACTCTGGTTCGCAAATCAATGAGCCTCAGTATCTTGTAACCCGCAGCTCAGCTATTCAAACTGAATAGGCAGATTCATACTCAGGCACGGACTCTTTACTGCTGGAAAACAAAAAAGCCGGCTGATGCCGGCTTCCTGAATAGCACGTAGATGAGCTTATATTACTCTTTGTAATCATCGTGGCATGACTTACAGCCACCGCCCAGTGCGCCTATCGCCTTGCCATAGCTGCCTTCATCACCTGACATTGCCGCTTTTTTGATGCCGGTGGCAGCTTCTTTAAATTTAGCAATCTTAGCTATAACGTCTGACTCATTGCTAAACAGAGCTGGTTTGGCTTCGGTATCCACGTCAAAACCGGTGGTATCTACCAGCAGATAGTCAGCCATCATATCGGCCAGCTGCTCCAGACGCGTGGCATTAGTTTGCATTACCTCGGTATCGAAGGGTAATGCGCCTTTAGCCATACCAAACATAGGTGATGCGTTGCTCTTTACCAGTTGAAACAGTGACTGACGATACTCCACTGCTGCTTCTGCCTGTTTTTCTGACTTTGCAACGGTTGCTGCATTAGCCGCTGTTAACATGCCTGCAGCCATTAGTCCCACTGTAAATACCTTTACTGATTTCATTTCCTGGTCTCCGGTTATTAAAGGATCGCCTTGGTAAGCGTAATTGTTATTACTGTTTTTTATACTGGACAAACAAAAACGGATCAACAAGGGTTGATCCGTTAAATGTTTAATTTTAAAAGCCGGATGACTAATTAGTCAGGTCATCGAAGAACTTTTTAACGCCGTCAAAGAAGCCCTGCTCTTTGGGACGGTGCTTGGCAGCATCTGTGCCCTTGCCCATTGATTCGTCCAACTCCTTAAGCAATTCTTTCTGCTTGGATGACAGATTCACCGGGGTTTCCACCACTACCTTACACAGCAAGTCACCAATCGCGCCACTGCGTACCGACTTCACGCCTTTGCCACGCAGGCGGAACATTCTGCCGGTTTGCGTCTCAGGACTGACTTTCAGCTTCACTTTACCGTCCAGCGTTGGTACCTGTAGCTCGCCGCCCAGCGCCGCTGTGGTAAAGCTTAGTGGTACTTCGCAGTACAGGTTATTACCATCACGGGTAAAGATATCGTGATCGCGCACGTGTACCTGAACATATAAGTCGCCTGCTGGCGCGCCGCTTTCACCGGCTTCGCCTTCACCGCTTAAGCGGATACGATCGCCGGTATCCACGCCTGCCGGCACTTTAACCGACAAGGTTTTGGTTTGTTCTTTACGGCCCTGACCATGACACTCATTACATGGATCGCTGATAATCTTGCCGCGACCTGAACAGGTAGGACAGGTTTGCTGAACCGCAAAGAAACCCTGGCGCATCTGTACCTGCCCCTGACCATGACAGGTTGGGCAGGTTTTAGGGCTGGTGCCTTTCTTCGCACCGGAGCCATGACAAGAGTCACAGGCGACTAAAGTAGGTACGCGAATTTCGACTTCTTTACCGCGTACGGCTTCTTCCAGAGACATTTCCAGGTTGTAGCGTAAGTCTGCACCCTGACGTGCACGTGACTGACGACCACGGCCACCGCCGAAGATATCGCCAAATACATCGCCAAAAATATCACCGAAATCAGCGCCACCACCAAAGCCTGCGCCACCGCGGTTCGGATCAACGCCAGCGTGACCATACTGGTCGTAAGCGGCGCGTTTCTGGCCGTCGGTCAGTACTTCATAGGCTTCCTGAATTTCCTTGAACTTTTCTTCAAGTTCCTTGTTGCCCTGAGTACGGTCAGGGTGGTACTTCATAGCCAGTTTTTTGTATGCTTTTTTTATCTCGCGCTCGCCGGCACTTTTGTCCACGCCAAGCACTTCGTAGTAATCTCGTTTCGACATATCGCTCGCTATTCCTACCCGTTAACAGCAACGCAGTGTGCATTGCCCATTTACTTAATTGTTACTATACCCATTTCAGCAACCATGTGCTTTAAGATAACTGTTGGCCATGGCGGCCTTCAACATAGTTTGTGGAATGGGTATTACATAAAAAGGCGCAACAAGCTGTGTGCTGCTGCGCCTGATGGTAACGCTAACCGGCGGCAGACCGCCGGTATTTCGTGTTACTTACTTTTTATCGTCGTCTTTGACTTCTTCAAACTCAGCGTCAACAACGTCATCGTCAGGCTTGCCCTGGCTTGCACCAGCATCCGCGCCTTCAGCACTGCCAGCCGCTGCCTGCTGTGCCTGAGCCGCTTCCATCAGCTTCGATGATGCCTGGATAAGCTCCTGAGTTTTCGCTTCGATTTCCGCTTTATCTTCGCCTTTCGCTGCTGTTTCCAGCGCGCTCAGGGCTTCTTCGATAGGCGCCTTATCGTCGGCACTCAGAGCTTCACCAACTTCTTCAAGTTGCTTACGGGTAGCGTGGATCATACCGTCAGCCTGGTTGCGAGCCTGAATCAGTTCTTCGAACTTCTTATCGGCTTCTTTGTTCGCTTCCGCGTCGGCAACCATTTTTTCGATTTCGTCTTCGTTCAGACCAGAAGACGCCTGAATGGTGATCTTCTGTTCTTTACCGGTATCTTTATCTTTCGCAGATACGTGCAGGATACCATCGGCATCGATATCGAAAGTAACTTCGATTTGCGGCACACCCCGCGCCGCCGGGCGAATACCTTCTAAGTTAAACTGACCCAGTGACTTGTTGCCCTGTGCCTGTTTACGCTCACCCTGTAGCACGTGAACCGTTACTGCAGACTGGTTATCTTCTGCGGTTGAGAAGGTTTGCGATTTCTTAGTCGGAATCGTCGTGTTCTTCTCAATCAGCGCTGTCATTACGCCGCCCATGGTCTCGATACCCAGTGAAAGCGGGGTAACGTCCAGTAGCAGTACGTCTTTAACATCACCAGACAGTACACCACCCTGAATCGCAGCACCTACTGCTACCGCTTCATCAGGGTTAACATCTTTACGTGGCTCTTTTCCGAAGAACTCTGTTACGTACTTCTGTACCAAAGGCATACGGGTTTGACCACCTACCAGGATGATGTCGTTAACATCGCTTACTGAAAGGTCGGCATCAGCCAGCGCCTTCTTAACCGGCTCAAGTGACTCTTTCACCATATCTTCTACCAGTGACTCAAGCTTGGCACGGGTCAGTTTAATGGCTAAGTGCTTAGGACCTGAGGCATCTGCTGTGATGTACGGCAGGTTTACTTCCGTTTGCTGTGAAGAAGACAGTTCGATTTTCGCTTTCTCACCCGCTTCTTTTAAGCGTTGCATCGCCAGCGGGTCTTTACGCAGGTTGATGCCCTGATCCTTGTGGAACTCGTCTACCAGGTAAGTAATTACACGGTTATCGAAGTCTTCACCACCTAAGTGCGTGTCACCGTTAGTCGCCAGTACTTCAAAGGTGTGCTCGCCGTCTACTTCATCGATTTCGATGATAGAGATATCGAAAGTACCACCACCTAAGTCGTAAACCGCAACAACGTTATCGCCTTGCTTTTTGTCCATGCCGTAGGCAAGTGCTGCAGCAGTTGGCTCGTTGATAATACGCTTAACTTCCAGGCCAGCGATGCGACCAGCATCTTTAGTTGCCTGACGCTGAGAGTCATTAAAGTAAGCTGGTACTGTAATTACCGCACCGGTTACTTTCTCGCCCAGATAGTCTTCGGCGGTCTTTTTCATTTTCTTCAGTACTTCGGCAGAAACCTGTGGCGGCGCCATTTTGTCGCCTTTCACTTCTACCCACGCATCACCGTTGTCAGCCTTAGCAATTTTGAAAGGCATGATATCGATGTCGCGTTGTACTTCTTTGTCTTCAAAACGACGACCAATTAAACGCTTGATAGCGAATAATGTATTTTCCGGGTTTGTCACAGCCTGACGTTTCGCAGACTGACCAACCAGGGTCTCACCGTCGTTAGTGTAAGCGATAATTGATGGCGTGGTGCGGTCACCTTCCGCGTTCTCAATTACTCGCGGTTTGTCGCCGTCTAAAACTGCGACACATGAATTCGTTGTACCTAAGTCGATACCAATGATTCTACCCATTACGTGTCTCCGTATAATTCTGTAATCTTGCAAAATTAGTGGGGTTATTCACCACCAATTTCAATACCTGTCATTAAAAAATATCTGTTAAGCCTGCGTATCCACACCGCTACTTGGTGCACGCGAAACCATTACCATGGCCGGACGCAGCAAACGTCCGTTTAATTCGTAGCCTTTTTGCATCACTGCCATAACCGTGTTCGGTTCATGGTCAGCGCTTTCCTGCATCGACATAGCCTGATGCAGTTCTGGATTGAACGCCTCGCCTTGCGGATCAATAGGGGCCATTCCAAATTTTTCAATTGTGCTAACGAAAGATTTTAGGGTCATTTCAACCCCTTCAACCATCGGCTTGATAGCTTCGTTTTCGGTATCTGCCATTTGCAGACCACGCTCGAGATTATCAATAACCGGCAGCAGTTCACCGGCAAAACGCTCCAGCGCGAATTTGCGGGCTTTTTCTACTTCACCGTCGGCACGACGGCGGGCATTATCGGCTTCTGCACGAGCTCGCAAAACGCTATCTTGCTGCTCAGCCACTTTGGCTTCTGCCGCCGCCAGCGCTTTTTCCAGGCTGGCAATTTTTTCTGCCGTTTCGTCAACAACTTCACCAGCCAGGGCTTCTTCGGGAGTTTCGCCCTCTACCACTTCCACCTGCTCAGCATCAACTGCCTGGGCGTCGGTTTGGGGATCTACGGTTTCATTTTGTTCTGATTGCACGTCGCGCGGCTCGCTCATGCTTTCCTCCACAAGTTAAATTGGGTCGTTTTTCACATTGAGGCTATTTATGGGGGTGGTTTGACGCCCTTCAAGGGTATCCACAATTTTTTTATGGTTTGCCGCAATTTTCTTTACCCGCTTCCGGTCGATGGCTGTTATTTACCCTTAATAAGAGGTCTTTAACTGATAAAAAATGTTTACAAAATATCAACATGGACAGGAATTGTGCTAATTTAATTGCGCAGCAAATAAGGGCTATTCATCATGCTAAACATTTGGAGTGTGAGCGCTATCGTCCTGCTTTATCTGGCAGGTTTGTTCGCGCTGGCATTTTGGGGTGACAAAAAAATTGATAAAAATAAGCAGCACCCTGTCCTGTATAGTTTAGGACTCGGGGTTCATTGCACCTCCTGGGCATTCTTTGGCACGACAACCCAAACAACTCATTATGGCTGGCCGGTGTTTCCAACTTATGTTGGCATAGCGCTGGTGATGCTGTTTGCCTTTCCGGTGTTAATTAAAATTACCCGTATTTGTCAGCAAAACAGCGTCAGCTCGCTGGCTGACTTTATCAGTCTGCGTTACGACCGCTCGCATAGCCTGGCGGCACTCATTACCCTGCTTTGTTTTGTTGGCGTTGTGCCTTACATCGCTCTGCAACTCGACGCCATTACCGAAAGTATTAATCTGCTCACTGCCGATGCAGACAGCGGCTCAGGCACGGTAGGTTTATACGTGGCAGCATTAATGGCGCTGTTTGCTATTTTATTCGGAACCCAAACTCTCAGCCTCACCGAGAAACATCCTGGCCTGTTAGTCACTATCGCCGCTGAGTCGATGATTAAGCTTATTGGTTTGTCTGTGGTGGGCATTTATGTGTGCTACGGCTTGTTCGACGGATTATTCGACCTGGTTGCCCAGGCCGCTCAATACCAGCCCGGGCGCGACATTTTATACGCTGACAAAAGCTGGGTAGTTTATGTTAGTCATATTTTGCTTGGCATTTGTGCCATGTTCGTGTTGCCCCGCCAGTTTCATATGAACTTTGTTGAGAATAATGGCACCGGCGAGTTAAAAACAGCCCGCTGGCTGTTTCCTCTGTATCTTTTAGGCATGACGATTTTCCTGCTACCCATCGCGCTGGCAGGCAGTGTACTGCTCGACCCAACTACCGCTCAGTCAGACTCGCTGGTACTGGCGATCCCGCTGCATGAGCAAAACCTCACCGTATCGGTTATCGCCTTTTTGGGCGGATTGTCGGCGACCACCAGCATGATCATTGTGGCGACACTGGCGCTGGGGATTATGATTGCCAATAACCTGATCACGCCGCTGTGGTTTAAGTTCAAACTCAAAAAGCAGGCACGGCATACCATGGAGGCCAGCCAGTTATTGAATATTCGCCGGCTCACCGTACTGGTGGTGTTGTCTGTGGCTTTCTGGTACCACGTAAATATCAGCCAAAGCGCACCGCTAGTGAAAAGCGGTATCATTGCCATGGCGCTGCTATCGCAGATGCTGCCTGCCATGATGTTTAGCCTGTACTGGCAAAAGCGCAGTAAAACCGCCGCTATCAGTGGCATGCTGGCCGGTTTTATTGGCTGGGTGGTATGGATGCTCTACCCCAGCCTGCTCTCCAGCTATTATTTTAATCCCATTCCCAGCGATCACGATCTGGCCACCAGCTATGTACTGAGTCTGGTGATTAATTGCATGGTTTATGTGTTGGTTGCAGCGCTGTTACCAACCGCAAAAGCCCACAATGAAACAGACCCCCCACTGCCTGTTAGTCGCGCAGAAGAACCAGAACTGGCCATCCCGGTAAGTGATTTATTATCGTTAACTGAGCGGGTGCTGGAGCCCGGTGCACACGCCACGCTGGCCAGACAACTTAGCGGCAACGACACTGGTAACAGTCGCCAGGGCTATGCCAGTCAGGGCCTATTAACCCGGGTGGAAAAACTGATGGCCGGGCAAATTGGCCATCCCAGTGCGCGGCTGCTGTTAACCGCTATAGCCGATTCGCAGGGGCGCGGTTTCTCAAACCTGGTGCATTGGGTGGAGGAAGCTTCACAAAGCTTTCAGTTTAATCATGAAGTACTGATGTCGTCGGTACAGCATATTCAACAAGGCATAGTGGTGCTCGACCAGAACCTCAACATGCTGGCCTGGAATGACAGTTACCTGGATATGTTTAACTACCCCGCAGGTGTGGTTCAGGTAGGTATGCCGATTAAAGACCTGTTGCAATACAACGCACGGCGCGGCCTGCTCGGCGAAGTGGGCAATATGCAGGAAGAAATTGATAAGCGGGTGCAATACATGGCCGCGGGCAGCGAATATAAATATGTGCGTAAACAGGCCGATGGCCGGGTAATTGAACTTAACGGCAGCCCTTTACCGGGCGGCGGCTATGTCACCACTTACAGTGATATTACTGCCTATATTAAAATTCAGGATCAACTGGAACAGGCCAAAACCGAACTGGAAGCCCGCGTGGCCCATCGCACCAAACAGCTTGAAGTTGCCAAGCAGGAAGCCGACCAGGCCAATTTAAGTAAAACAAAATTTTTGGCTGCCGCCGGGCATGACCTGATGCAGCCGTTTAACGCCGCCACGCTGTTTGCCTCAATGCTGGTGCAAAAAACCTCTGGTACTGAGTTACACACGATGAGTGAAGGCCTGCTACATTCGCTTAACAGTGCAGAATCCTTGCTAACGTCCCTGCTGGATATGACACGTCTGGAGTCTGGCCGCCTGACCGTACAGAAAACCCACTTTGCCCTTGATGATGTGCTTGCCGGTCTGGTTAACGAATTCAGCATCATTGGCGAACAAAAGTCGCTGCAACTCAGCTATGTTCCCACCAGTGTCAACGTTTATTCTGATCCCAAGCTGTTACGCCGGATTATTCAGAATTTGTTATCTAATGCGGTGCGCTACACGCAAAGCGGCAGGGTGTTAATTGGGGTTCGCCATCGTGCGGGGAATTTTATCGAGATTGCGGTAATGGATACCGGCCCCGGCATTCCGGAAAACCAGTTACAGGATATTTTTAACGAATTTCATCAGCTTGATCAACAGCATAACCAGGGGCTCGGACTGGGCCTGACCATTGTGGAGCGGATCAGTCAGCTACTGGTTCACCCGGTGAGTGTTGCCTCACAACCAAACAAAGGCACCGCATTCAGTATTCGTGTGGAGCGGTCTCGTGAAACCTTACAGCGCCAACCGGACACCGCACCTGATAAGCGGTCGGAGCAGATAAATTTACTCGATAAGCAGTGCATTCTGATTATCGAAAATGACGAGCAAATAAGCTCCGCGATGGAAGCATTGCTGTCAGACTGGGGCGCTAAGGTGATGGTTGCGAAAACGGTAGCCGAGGCCCTGTCTTGTGAAACAATCCCCGACCTGATGTTGGTTGATTATCATCTGGATCACGGCGAGACAGGCATCAACGTGGCCTGTCAGTTGCGTAAACACTGGCAACGTTCGGTACCCGGTATTCTTAATACCGCTAACCGCCATGATGGCGTGCGTGATGAAGCACGTGAGGCAGGATTGCTGTATTTACCCAAACCGTTAAAACCCGCGGCACTCAAACGTATGCTGAAACAACATAAACTGACCAGTGGCTAACGCTGATTATTCAGTACGGATAGTTTTTGACAGACCACTGGCAGCTATTTGTTCATAACTGTTCAGGGCGGCCTGTGCGTGCTCTTTCATCAGAGCCTCAGCACGTGCTCCCTGCCCCGCAGCAATGGCCTGCACGATGGCGTGATGTTGCTGATGAGCATAATAGAGCCGTTCATATTCGCGCTCAGGTTGCTCAGGGTTAAACACCAGCGCATTTACCGATGCCATAGGAAGGTGCTCATTAATCTGCAAAGCCATCACAATCGCATTGTTCTGACTGCCTTTTACCAGGCACTCGTGGAACCGTCGGTTTATCTCTACATAGGTCTGGATCTTTTCTTCATCAAACGTGCGCTCGGCAAACAAGGTGTCACCCTCATGCAGACACAATCTGAGCTCGGCAATAATTGCACTGCCCCCCCCCTTCTCAACGATCTGTCGCACCGCTAAGCCTTCCAGCACGCCACGCACTTCTACAGAACCGGCAATTTCCTCGTTAGTCACTTTCCTAACCTGATAACCACGCCGGGGCAACTTCGTTAATAACCCCTCCTGTTCAAGGGCACGAAAAGCAATGCGAACCGGTGTTCGAGATACCCCCAACATATCTGCGGTGGGTATTTCAGCCAGTCTATCGCCCTGATTCAGCGCGCCAGAGAGGATTTTATTCCGTAATATGCTGAGTACGGCGTGTTTATCTTTCTTCATTTTCAATTTTCCTGAACGGCTATTCATCTTGTCTAACCAGGCCCCCCTTCTATTTTGCGCAGTAACGAGGTTGTAAACAAGCACTTAAGTAAATTCTTAATTGGATCCAATTATTATTAAACGGGCAAAAATTAAGGCCCATTAGTCTGACAATGTCCATTTTTGGATCCAAAATTTACAAAAAGCTAGAAACATTCTATTAACATTGCTAACATTGGATCCAATATACAAGATTATTTGAAAAAGGAATGCTACTTATGAGTCATTTTATTCGCAATGCTTGGTACGTCGCAGCCACCAGTGACGAGATTAACGCAACCCAACCACTTGGCCGTACTGTATGCAATATTCAGATTGCTTTTTTCCGCGACAGCAAACAACAAATTCAGGCAGTTGAAGATTTTTGCCCTCATCGTGGTGCCCCGTTATCACTGGGCTATGTAGAAGGAGACAACCTGGTTTGCGGTTATCATGGCCTGCAGATGGGCGCTGACGGTAAAACCCGCAGTATGCCCAGCCAACGGGTTGAAAACTTTCCTTGTATTAAGCCGGTACCGGTGGTTGAGCGCTATGGTTTTATCTGGGTGTGGCCGGGCGATAAAGACGCGGCGGATGAAGGTTTAATCCCTGAACTCAACTGGGCATTGGATCCAAATTGGGCTTATGGTGGGGGTATTTACTACATAAAATGCGATTACCGCCTGATGATTGATAACCTAATGGATCTGACCCACGAAACCTATGTGCATGCCAGCTCTATTGGCCAGAAAGAAATCGATGAAACCCCGGTAAAAACCACTATGGAAAATGGCCAGGTGGTCACCAGCCGGTTTATGGAAAATATCCTGCCGCCTCCATTCTGGCAAAATGGCCTCAGTGCCAACGGACTACCCACCGACCAACCCGTCGATCGCTGGCAGATCTGTCGGTTCGATTTACCCAGTCACGTTATGATTGAAGTAGGTGTGGCTCTGGCCGGTAAGGGCGGGTACGACGCACCCGCCGATCAGAAGGCTAACAGTGTCGTGGTTGACTTTATTACACCAGAGACCGACGGCACAATGTGGTATTTCTGGGGTATGGCAAGAAATTTCAAAGCGAATGATGACGCATTAACCGCTACCATCCGGGAAGGCCAGGGTAAAATATTTGCTGAAGACCTTGAAATCCTTGAGCGTCAGCAACAAAACCTTGACCGTTTTCCTGACCGTCAGATCCTCAAACTCGATATTGATGCAGGAGGCGTGCAGGCTCGACGGTTGATTGAGCGGACCATGAAAAAAGAAAAATCTGCTGCAAGCAACGGAGAGTCATAATATGTTACAGGTTATTGTTTCGGGCAAAGAGAGTCTTACTCCTCGAGTCTGCAAGCTCACGCTGACCTCAAGCACCGGTGAGCCGCTGCCAGATTGGGCACCCGGCGCCCATATCGATGTATTTTTGCCAGGAGATATGATTCGCCAGTATTCTCTGTGTGGTGCACTCGATGCCCAGCATTATCAGATTGCCGTGCAATTGGAAGAACAGGGTAAAGGCGGCTCCCGCTATATTCATGAGTCACTGCAATGCGGTGCGGAACTGACCATCAGTGAACCGCGTAATCACTTTCCACTGACGGAAGGAGAAAACCCCTGCCTGTTTCTGGCTGCGGGTATCGGGATCACGCCGTTTATCCCCATGATTGAAGCGTGCCTGGCTGGCAACAGACCATTTAGCCTGTACTATGCTGTCGCCAACGGGTCTGATAATTTGCTCAGTGACCAATACACTTTGCTGGCAAACGTTCATGTTCACGATAAAGCGACTCAGGGGGTCCGCCTGAATATTGATGCGCTGCTCAAAGCAGCCCCGGCCGACAGCGATATTTTTGTTTGCGGCCCGAATGGTTTTATTAACGACTTTCTTAGTCTGTCGGCCCGGCAAGGTATCGACTCTGCACGATTACATCGTGAATTCTTTACCGCAGAGCCCATTGATCATTCCAATGACGGCAGCTTTGAACTGGAAATTGCCAGCACCGGGCAGATAGTTAGTGTTGCTAAGGATGAGTCCATGTTGGAAGCACTCGAAGACAACGGCTTCTTTGTGCCTGTCTCTTGTGAAGAAGGGGTTTGTGGCACCTGTATCACCCCGCTACTCGGTGGCGAGGCCGATCACAAAGACGTGTTTCTGAACGATAAGGAAAAGGCACAAATGGACCGGGTTGCCGTGTGCTGCTCCCGGGCTAAAACGCCGCGCCTCATTCTGGATCTCTAACCCTGACTCTGGCGACGATAGGCTGCGGGGCTTAGCTCCGTATGCCGCTTAAAGAACTTATTGAAATAACCCGGTTCGTTAAATCCCAGTCGCTCTGCAATGCCGGCTACCGCCGTATCGCTGAAAATCAGATAACGTTTTGCCTCGCTGATGAGTACATTATGGATCATCGCCAGCGCATTAGACTGAAAATACTGTTGGCATATTTGGTTGAGATGGGCCTGGCTTACACCAATTTTTGCGGCATACCAGGCCACTTTGTGCTGAGTAGTGAAATGCAGGCGGATAAGGTGTTGAAACTGTCTTAGTTTGCGTTCCGGTTTACTCAGACTCCCTTCTTCAGTGCGGGCAGGTTGCATACGGTGCATTAAAATGAGCAATTGCTGCAATAAGGCCTGAAGCATGCTCCCCTGATGCATCGAGGAGGCATTGGCTTCCTGCTGTATTGCGCCGCAAATGGCCTGTAACGGACAAAGATAGATATCTTTAACGGCCAGCACAAAGGCACCAGCCAGCGCTTCGACTGATTCTCCGATATTTTGCTCTACCTGACGCAGCATGGGCGAAGCTACTGATAATACCGTGCCCTGAGAATGCGACTGCCAGTCAAAACCATGCATTACGCCATCCGGAATATACAACAATGCCGGCGCCGTAATCCGGTGATGTTCGTCATCAAACTGTACATCCACACCGCCCTCAGTGAGCACAAAGATTTGCGTGATGTGCTGGTGACGATGGGGATGAATTTTCCATTCGTGTTGCTCGCTACGCTGCGTAAGCGGCTCACAATATAAAAAGGTCTGATGCCAGAAGCTGCCTTTTTCCCCGTAAAGATCAACAAACTCCAGATTACCCAACATTTTTATTACAATCTACAAAATTAACCATAAAATAACTAATTTAACCCTTATAAAGCCAGAATATCTACATAAAATACAATTATCAACTTAATCAGGGGCTCATATGAACTGGCAAAAACAGGACTACGATGACATTCCCGGCACTTACGTGTTCGATGGTCAGCGGGCGCATCCCGCTTATGCAATCAACAAATTGCTGTATACCTTTAACGATGAAGCCTGTCGGGCAGAATTTGACGCCGACCCGGCGGCCTATTGCGACAAAATGGGCGTCACCGGCGAATACAAAGAAGCCGTACTGACGCAGGATTTTCTGGGCCTGTTGCGCCTGGGTGCCAATATCTATTTCCTGGCCAAAATGTGTATTCCCCGAGGCGTGTCGGTGCAGGACGCCGGCGCCGCCTTTCAGGGCATTAGTACCGAAGAATTCCAGCAACGTCTGCTCGATAAAGGCAACGGGCTGAGTGACATACTGGCGAAACGAGGAGACTACTGGAATGGCTAAAATTATTGGCGGGATCACCAGCTCACACATTCCCGCGGTGGGCAATGCAATTTCACAGGGGCTCACTCAGGAGCCTTACTGGAAACGTTTTTTCGACGGCTATGAACCAGCCAAAGACTGGTTAAAAGAAGTTAAGCCTGATTTGGTTATCGTGGTTTATAACGACCATGGCCTCAATTTCTTTTTAGATAAGATGCCAACCTTTGCCTTAGGTTGTGCCGACATCTACGAGAACGCCGACGAAGGTTGGGGATTAAAACCAACGGCACCGTTTACCGGCGATGCGAAACTGTCCTGGCATATCGCGCAATCACTGGTTGAACAGGAATTTGACATTTGTACCTGCCAGGAAATGAAAGTCGATCACGGTTTTGTTAATCCTATCCGGGCGTTGTTCGGCGATCACGTAGACTGGCCGGTAAAAGCCATTCCGCTGGCAGTGAATACGGTACAGCATCCGGTGCCCTCGGCAGCACGATGTTTAAAGTTGGGCCGGGCGCTGGGCAAAGCCCTTGAGTCTTATCCGGAAGATACCCGGGTAGTTATTCTGGGTACTGGCGGCATGTCCCATCAGTTACAGGGCGAGCGTGCCGGGATTATCGACGTTGAATTCGATTTGGAATGCATGGATAAGATTGCCACTGAGCCTGAGTGGATGACTCAGTTCAGTAATGCCGAAATAATTCGCCGTGCTGGCAGTGAAGGAATCGAAACCATTATGTGGCTGGTGATGCGCGGTGCGCTGAAAGACGACGCTGCGGTGTTGCACAAACATTACCATGCGCCTATTTCCAATACTGGTGCCGGCGTACTAGTGCTGGATAATCAGTAATCGGGTGCCCCGTCACTGGCCGTGCAACTGTTGGCGGCCGGTGACACCCGGCTTCATTCTTCCATGTTCATCATTTGTTTAAACAACACCCCTGCCTGAGTGCGGTTGATCACCTCAAGCTTACGCAACACAGCCGACGCATGCTGCTTAACCGTGGATTCAGAAATTTCCAGCTCATAGGCAATTTGTTTGTTTAACAACCCATCGGCCATCATCCGCAGTACCTTAAACTGATGGGGCGTTAATTGCGCCAGTTTATCTGCAAACGCTTTATCCTGCTGATTCTCCAGCGCTTCAATGGCTTCGTTGATGTTCTCCGGTAGCCATTGCTCGCCATCGAGCACATGGTTAACCGCTTCGGCAATTTCAGCCAGCGGGGTGGACTTCGGAATATAGCCACTGGCGCCTAAATCAATAGCCTTGCGAATTAATACCGGGTCTTCTTCTGCCGACACTATAACCACCAGCACGCCCGGAAACTGAGTGCGCAGTGTAGTTAAACCGGTAAGGCCTTCGTTGCCTGGCATATTTAAGTCGAGAAACACCAACTCCAGTGAGTCATCGGCCTCTATTGCGCTGTAAGCTTCAGAAAATGATGCCACTTCGGTGATGTTGTCACCCACGATATCCACCATCGCCTGACGCATGGCAGCGCGAAATAAGGGATGGTCATCAGCAATTAAAATACGCGTATCCAAAACTTCTACCTGACTCAACATAGCGTTATTCATAAAGTATACCGCAGAATCATAATGTTAAGAACAAAACGGCCAGCAAAAGCTGGCCGGTTCCATATTTTTGTTAATCGGGCTCTGCCAGATTAGAAGCGATACCCAACCGTTAACTGGATAGTCATCGGGTCACCGTAGTAGCCGATAAGCGTTGTATCGCCCCCTGTACCAGGACCATAGCTACCGTCTTCGTTACGTTCAACGTAATCATAGCCGCCCACCAGATATTCTTCATCGGTGAGGTTTTTCGCATGAATACCGCCGTACCAGTCACCTTCAATGCTTTCCCAGTTCACGCTGACATTCACCATACCGTAAGCATCCTGAGCGATCAGGTCGCTGGTTTCAAACAGCAGGTAGTCATCACGGTAGTAATAGTTAGCGTTAAAGTTGAAATAACCGACACTGGTATCCAGCGCATAATTAGCGGCCAGGTTAAGTGTGTTCTCCGGCGTGCTGGCCAACCCAATCAGTGGTGGAACCGCATTGTTTTCTTTGATCTCAAAATCGATATAACCGTAAGCGGCCGATAACGTCAGGTTATCTGTCGCAACGTACGTCAGCTCCACTTCAGCACCTTTTGCGGCCGTCGCTGATGCATTACGTAAACGCTGCTGCAGGTCTGCCCCACTATCTCCGCCTGGCTCAATACCAATGTACTGGCGATCGCTGTGGTCATAGGCAAACAAGGTAACGTTGGCACGGAAGTTATCCGTTACGTCACTCTTCATACCCACTTCGAATGAATCGACCACTTCTGGTCTTACACCCGGTTCATTAGTTGTTGCACGTGGGTTAAAGGTACCCGACTTGAACCCCTGCGAGTAGCTGGCGAAGAACATGGTGTCTCTGGACATTTGATATTCCACACCTACACGCGGTGTAAAGCGCGACCAGCTATCAGAAGCTGGAGCATCCAGCACGCCATCACCGTCTGAGTCTGAACCCAGTACCTGTGGAACCAGTTCCCCCTCCGGACGAACATATCCAGGGATCCAATCTGATTCTGTGTAAACGTTGGCAAATACCAGACCGTTATAAACCGTGGCCTGCTTTTCCTCATCGGTATAACGGGCACCAACAGACACCGACAGCTTATCGGTGATGTCGTAGTTTAACTGACCATATACCGCAACACTTTCACTGTTGTTACAACCAGACACTTCACGGGTCAGGCCAGGTACACCAAACGCTGCACGGCCAAGGAAGCCGAATACCGCATCAAACTGACCACAGGACTCACCGTCGTAGTAGTACAGACCGCTTACCAGGGTAAAGTTGTCACCCAGGTAGTTGGCTTGTAATTCATGGGTATCGTTTTCATCTTCAAAAATGGCCGACATATCTAAAATGTCCAGCGCGGTATTATCGAAATCAATGTTGGTTGGTGAATAACTTTCACGATGTGAACCAATGTATTTCAGTTCCAGATTGTCTGACACATCATAACGCATCAACCAGCTGTAGCCCTCAAGCTCTACTTTATTCCAGGTCGGCAGACTGGTGTAGGAATCATAAACTGAATCCGGTACCGGCGCATCGGTTAAGATACTGGGCAACAGGCGATAACCCCCTTTGGAGTTTGAAGAGTCTTCGGTTTTATCCCAGCCCAGACGGAAAAATAAATCGTCAGTAATATGCGCTTCCAGAGTTAACCGTGCAGCCCACAGATCTTTGTTGTAGTTTTCACGGTCCTGACCTTCCAGCGCGCTTTGCAGGAATTCACCATAGCCATCACGATTCAGATTGGCATAACCAAAGCCCAGATAAACCTTATCTTCCACAAGTGGATACTGACCGGTCACTTTTACGTCTTTACGTCCATAGTTACCAACTGTCCCTTCGATATTGAAGGTGGGGTCACCCACCATATCTTTGGTAACATATTTTACCGCACCACCGATGGTGTTTTTACCATACAGAGTGCCCTGTGGCCCACGCAAAACTTCAATACGCTGTACGTCAAGTAAGTCAAGCACCGCACCCTGAGGACGGGCAACATAAACGTCGTCAATATAAATACCAACGCCTGGCTCAAAACCCCACAGCGGATCCTGCTGGCCCAGACCACGGATAAAGGCGGTCAATGTGGAGTTGGTACCACGGCTGGTTTGCAGCGTGGTGTTAGGCGAGAATTGTTGCACTTCTGTTAAAACACTGATCCCTTTATTACCAAGTTCAACAGCGCCCAGCGAGGTGATAGCAACCGGAACTTCCTGCAGGCTCTCAACCGTTTTACGCGCCGTAACTTCGATTTTCTCCAGTTTACCTTTTTCGATTCCGTCTTCAGCATCCTGTGCAAAAGCGGCTTGTGATCCTAAGCAGGCCAGCGTTACCGCCGTAGCGCAGAGTGTACGGCTAAAATTTATTTTATTACCGAATGTGTGTTTCATAGGGTGTCCCTTGTTTTAGTAAATCAAAAAATCGTTCTGAAGAACGCGGTCGAGTTAACTGTAGAGATTTTTAACAATTTCGTAACTAGTACCATCGTACTATTTCGTAACTAGTACCATCGTACTATGGGCAGATTTGTTAATGCGAGCCACACTTTGCAGCACTGATGAAGAGTCTGCGGTCACAGATTTCAATCAAAGGAAAGTAACATTATGTTGAGTTTACTCGGACTGGTTGGTGGACTGGGACTGCTTATCGTACTCACTATACGCGGCATGAATTTATTCATTGCTGCGCCAGTGTGTGCGTTAATTGTGGCACTAACAAGTGGCCTTCCCCTGTTTACCGGCGATGCAAATTTCGTCACCACTTATATGAGTGGTTTCGCAGGGTTTATTTCTGCCTGGTTTTTTATGTTCTTACTGGGGGCGATATTTGGCAAATTCATGGAAGATACCGGTGCGGCAGATTCTGTAGCCCGCTGGATAGTAGGAAAACTGGGCTTCAAACACGCGGTTGTGGCGGTGGTACTGGCCTGTGCCATCTTAACATACGGCGGCGTGAGTTTGTTTGTGGTCGCTTTTTCAGTTTACCCCATGGCACTAAGCCTGTTTAAAGACGCCAATTTGCCGCGCCGCTTTATTCCGGCGACCATGGCATTTGGATCGGTGACATTCACCATGACCTCGGCCGGTTCACCAGAAATTCAAAACTGGATCCCGATTAAATACCTGGGCACTTCGCCTTTTGCTGGTTGGGAAGTCAGTCTGGTGGTAGCCATCTTCATGGCATGCTTTGGCTACTGGTGGCTTAAGCGCATGATAGGTAAAGCCATTGCCAAGGGTGAAAAGTTTGAGGAGCGGGCTTCTGACCCCAAAGTACCCGTGCGCGATCTCCCTCATCCGTTAACCGGGGTTATTCCCTTACTGGTTGTTCTGGTACTGAGTTTCTGGTTGCACGAATCACTGGCACAGCTGGCTCTTATCGTGGCACTTTCCGGAGGTGTTTTAACCCTGATGCTGATTAACTTTCAGTATTTCCACGACCTCTCTAAAGCCGTTAACACCGGTACCACCGGCGCACTGGTCGCTATTGGTAATACCGCAGCAGTAGTAGGCTTTGGATCTATCGCCAAAAACACTGAAGCTTTCCAGGCAACGGTAGAGGTCATGGCCAACCTGCCCGGTAACGAACTTATCGGCGCCGCCGTCGCGGTGAGTGTCATTGCCGGTTTAACCGGTTCTGCCTCGGGTGGCCAGGCCATTGTATTGCCATTAATCGGTCAGCACTATATCGACCGCGGCGTTGAACCCGAAGAATTACACCGTATTGTCGCCATCTCCTCCGGCGCACTGGACTCTTTGCCGCATAATGGTTACGTTGTGACCACTATTCGGGCAATTTGTCATGAAACGCACAAAGCCGCCTATGGTTCTGTGGCAGCGTTAACCGTTGTGGTGCCGCTCATCGGTTTAGCAATGGCTATCGCGCTGTTTAGTTTGTTTTAAGGAGATACCATGGCACGGATATTCTTATTATGCTGCGCACTACTGTTGGCCCTGCCAGCAGTAACTGCAGCAGCTGAAGAAGTGTTACTCACCAGCAAAGAACGCTTTAGCATGCCTTCATACACAACTGTTGGCGGGCGAACAATTAAGTCGCTGCAAGTAGGCTGGGAAAGCTACGGCAAACTTAATCAGGCCAAAGATAATGTGATTCTGATCACCCATTATTTCTCCGCCAACTCCCACGCTGCCGGTAAATATCATCCCGATGACGCAGCGCCGGGCTATTGGGATGCGATTATCGGCCCGGGCAAAGCCATCGATACTGACCAGTATTTTGTCATCAGCGTGGATAGCCTCGCCAATCTCAACGCCAACGATCCTAATGTGATCACCACCGGCCCGGCCAGTATTAACCCCGACACCGGGAAGCCTTACGGCCTCGATTTTCCGGTAGTCACCATTAAAGATTTTGTTAATGTGCAAAAAGCGGTGCTAGAAAGTTTGGGGATAAGCAAACTGCACGCGGTTATCGGGCCATCCATGGGATCCATGCAGGCGCTTGAATGGGCAGCCAGTTACCCCGACTGGGTGCAACGCATGATATCAGTAATTGGCACCGGTGACAGCGACGCCTGGACCACAGCGGCTTTAGAGCAATGGGCCATTCCTATTCGACTCGATAAGAACTGGCAGGACGGCAACTATTACGACAGCGAACCACCTGTAGATGGCCTTGCTGCTGCACTGATGTTAATTACCCAACAAGCGCTGCACCCACTGTATTTTAATCAGCAAGGTGAGAAGCTCAATTATCACCCGCTGGAAACCGGGCCATTGAGCAGTATTCGCAAATCGCACAGTATTGTTACCTGGTTAACTAATCGTGCCCGCTCAAGAGCGGAAAAAATGGATGCCAATCATTTACTGTATCTGGTGCGCGCCTGTCAGCTGTTTCTTGCCGGCAACGGCGACTCACTGGCGCAAACCATGCAGTCTGTGAAAGCAAAAACCTTATTCTTGCCGGCTTCAAATGATTTATTATTAATGCCTTACATGGCGCAAAAAGCCCACGAAGCTTTACAAAAGCGGGGTAAAGACAGTCGCTATGAAGAGCTCAGCGGCAGTCTTGGTCATTTCGATGGCGTAGTGAGCATCAAACAAAAAGCCGATGCGATTGAAGCATTTTTAAAGTATTAACAGGGACATTAATTAATGAAGACAACCTTAAAAACGGCTTTGGGCTTCGGCCTTGTCGCTTTCGCGCAAGGCAGTATCGCTCAGCAGGAAAGCAGCTTACAGCTTGATACCGACGCGATTACCGTGTCAGGGTTATCCTCTGGCGGCTTTATGGCCACCCAGTTTCATCTGGCCAACAGCGATAAAGTGACCGGTGCGGCAATGCTGGCATCAGGCCCCTATTACTGTGCACAAAACGATATTGCCGTAGCCCTTGGTCAGTGTGTTGATAAAGTGAATTCACCGCTGGATGTTAAGGCACTGAGTGCGCAGGCCAAAAGCTGGGAAGAGTCCGGTAAAATTCCACCGCTGGCTAATTTAAAAGACGACAAAGTATGGTTGCTGCACGGTACTGCCGATACGCGGGTCAACTCAGCCGTAAGCGACGCCTTGTATCAACAGTACCAACAGTGGGTACCGGCTGAACAGCTGACCTATGTTAACGACAAACCCTTTTCTCACGTGTTTCCCACCGTCGATGCCGGTGGCAGTTGTCTGGACTCCGCTTCGCCTTATATCGGTAAATGTGAGTATGATGCCGCTGGCGAATTGCTCACTGCGCTGTTAGGTGAACTAAATACCCCTGATGACGTATTAGAAGGTGAAGTAATTTCCTTTGATCAACAGGAAATTGCCGGCGATGATGCCAGCACGCTGGCCGACAAAGGTTACGCTTATATCCCGGCATCATGCAGTAATGGCGAAGCCTGCCGCGTACATGTGAGTTTCCATGGTTGCAATCAGTATGCCCAAGCCGTTGATATGGCTTATATAGAACAGACCGGTCTTAACCGTTGGGCCGATGACAACCAGTTAGTAGTGATTTACCCGCAAACCCGAAAATCGTTAATCATGCCAATGAATCCGCAGGGATGTTGGGATTGGTGGGGGTATACGTCAGACGCCTACGCAACCAGTGAAGGGCCGCAAATTAAAGCGGTAAATGCTTTTATTGATTTTCTAGCCACACGCTAAGGATTATTTTCTATGTCATCTTACAATATTTTTATTACCGGTGGTGCCAGTGGTATTGGTTATGGTATTGCCGAATTTCTAGGCGCTCAGGGACACACCATTCTGGTAGCCGACATCAACGCCGACGCCGCCGCTGAAGCTTGTCAGAAACTGGCCGACAAAAACATTAAGGCACTCCCTGTTGAAGTTGACGTCACCAACGCAGAACAGGTAGGCGCCCTGCCCGCCAAACTCAAAGATACGCCAGTCGATATTCTGGTTAATAATGCCGGTATTCAGCACGTGTCTAAAATTGAAGACTTCCCACCAGAAAAGTGGCAAATGCTGATCAATATTATGCTGGTTGGCCCGGCGTTACTTACTCAGGCGTTTATGCCTGGTATGCGCGAAAGAGACTTCGGCCGGATTATTAATATTGGCTCTATTCATTCAGTCGTTGCCTCCCCGTTCAAGTCGGCTTATGTCGCGGCAAAACACGGGTTACTGGGCTTTTCGAAAACCATTGCGCTAGAGACCGGTGACGCCAACATCACTATTAATACGGTGTGTCCGGCTTATGTGAAAACGCCTCTGGTAGAAAAACAGATCGCTTCACAGGCTAAGGAAAACGGCATCAGCGAAGAAGAAGTGGTGAATAAAATTATGCTTGAGCCAATGCCGAAAAAGCAATTCATCAGTCTGGAAGAACTGGGCGAAACAGCGGCCTTTTTAATGAGCAGTGCTGCCCGCAACATTACCGGCCAAACCATGATTTTAGACGGTGGCTGGACCGCCAGATAAACCCCGGCCATATGAGCAGGAGATGCTTAATATCGCCTCCTGCTTTATTTTGCGCATAAGGTTATGGTAATGTCGCCTCAGGAAGTGGGGAAGACGAACAACATGCCATACAACACCGTTGGATTAATCGGTAAAGCGGCCCACGAAGGTGCCCATGTAAGCCTCAATGCATTAGCGGATTATCTTCGCGCCAAACAATGCACCATTCTTGTTGAAGAAAGCGTCGCCCAGGAAATGGATGGCGATGACTTCACCGTTTGCGACCTTGTCTCTATTGGTAAGCAGGCCGACCTTGCAGTAGTGGTTGGCGGCGATGGCAATATGCTTGGTGCTGCTCGCGTACTCTCCCGCTTTAATATTCACGTAGTAGGCGTTAACCGCGGTAACCTGGGTTTTCTTACCGATATCCATCCGGATGAAGTGGTTCAGCAAATGGATCTTATCTATAACGGTGAAACCATGGTTGAGCAACGCTTTCTGCTGGAAGTAGAAGTGTATCGCCACGAGCAGCTAAAAAGTAACAACTCGGCGGTTAACGAAGTGGTGCTGCACCACGGCAAAGTTGCCCACATGACCGAGTTTGAAGTGTTTATTGACGATCAGTTTGTGTTTAGTCAACGTTCAGACGGGCTGATTGTAGCAACTCCCACAGGTTCCACAGCCTATTCCTTATCTGGTGGCGGCCCCATTTTAATGCCACACCTTGATGCACTAACGCTGGTGCCCATGTTTCCGCATACCTTAAGTAGCCGGCCCATTGTGGTTGACGCTAACAGCACCATTTCCATGCGGGTTTCCAAAGCCAATGTAGACAGCGTACAGGTTAGTTGCGACAGCCATATTGTCCTCCCGGCCCTGCCCGGTGACGAAATTCGGGTCAGAAAAAGCAACGACAGGCTGTCGTTGGTGCACCCTGCCGGTTACAGCTATTTTAATGTACTGCGGAAAAAGCTCGGTTGGGGCAGCAAACTGTTTTAACTCGCTGCCACGCTGAAGCTACCAGAGGGTGAACCACTAAATCTAAAGTAGCGCTATACTCGTTAAGGTAAATAACGTTAATCTGCTGATTATTGAGCAGAATAACCCGCCATTTTGCGGATACTGATGAATTAACGGAAGTCTGAGCGCCATGGATCTGCCTGCCAATACGCCGATATTTATGCTGAAGTCATTGTAGACTCTTTTGCCAGCCTGCATGGCGGGCGTAAGCGTTCCTCTGCCCTGCTCTATTTTGCCAACCTCGGGGCACAGTATCAGTTCGATTCCGGCTTTTCCCTACAGGGTGAACTCTGGCTAACCGACAACCAGTCGATTTCGGATATCGTGGGCGACGAGCAGGGTATCAGTAATATTGAAGCCAGCGAAGCCGGCGTGCATATAGGCACCCTGGCGTTGGGTTACAATACCCCGTTTTTTTTCGGCTCTGGTTGGCGTTTATGACATTAATTATCACTTTGATGTCCTTCAAAGCGCCAACCTGTTTGTACACAGTGCCTTTGGCATGGGCTCCGTATTTGGTATCAGCGGTCCCAATGGCCCGAGCACTTACCCGCAACCCTTTTTAACCGCCAGGTTTGCTTATCAGCGCGGTAATCATTCAGTGCAATTTGCTGTCGCTGATGGCGAGCCCGGCGACCCTTTGTTTTATTATCATACTGCCGCTCAGGAAGAGAAACGCATCAACCTGATGGTTGTAACGGAATATGCTTACGAGTCAGCACAGAGTAAATTGCTGGCTGGATGGTGGGGCTATAATGATGACTCCGTAGTGCTGCAAAATGCCGGCGCTAGCCGGGGCAAAATAACGGCTTTTATTTGCGCACCGAACACCGTTTTAGACCATTAGCTTCAGAGCACCAGATCACCGTGTTTGGTCGGGCCGGCGTTGGCGCCAGCAAGTTTAACTTTTTCGATGAATTTTATTCTGTTGGGCTGCAGGTAAGCGGTGAATTGTGGGGCTTTGGCGACGAGAAGTTCGGCCTCGCCATTGCTCATGCCCGAACCTCGGACGTGAGGTCTGAGGAGTATGGTAACGATGAAACCGCCCTGGAACTTACCTCTGCTACAACGTTTAATACCGGTCTGGCTGTTCAGCCCAGTTTGCAATGGATTGGCTCACCGGGTGCCGCCCGTGATGCCCATGATGCCGTCGTTTTGGGCTTACGTTTTAGCTGGAGCTTTGACTAAATCGTCTGCAACCAGGCAACAAACTTTCTGGCTTCCATGGCGCTTTGCAGCGGCACGTATTTTTTGTTGTGACGGTCTTCAAAAGCAACGTTAAATTTATTCACAGAAATATTGGATATAGGTGGTTTTACATTAATGCGTAAACCATTAATTGTTTGAATCATAGCGTGTCTTATTTTTTTAATTATTGGAAAAAGCAGATCTGAATGGCGGGCTGTTGATCAGAAAAAGAAAGTAAGTGAAGGAAAAGGCTGGTTATTACCAGCCCTTAATATCGTTAGCTTTATAATGCAATCACATTAGAAGCTTGTGGACCTTTCTGGCCCTGTTCAATAATAAATTGAACTTGTTGGCCTTCTGCCAGTGACTTAAAGCCTTCAGAAGCGATAGAACGGAAATGAACGAAAACGTCTTTGCCGCCGTCATTAGGTGTTAAAAAACCAAAACCTTTATCGTCATTGAACCACTTTACTACGCCGTTTACAGGATCAGACATAATTGAAACCTTTTTATTAAATATTAAGTGCGATGGCTTACCATCGGTGAAGCTATAGATACGAAGAAAACATTTACCAGTAAAGCAAATGTAAATACAAGTTCGACTTAATTGAATAAAAAGCAGAAAAAGAGAAGCATAATGCAGTAAGGGATAAAGCTTTAACTTTCTAAAGCCCAGCTAAGGTACGCTAATCCCGCAGGCAAGTAAAGCAGTTTATTTTTTATTATTAGCCAGTGTCGGTGAGCTCTTCGTTCCAGAACGCTGCGACAGTGGCGGCCACGGCACTATTCTTCAACTATTAAGCCGCAAGCCGCCAAACCCACTATTAATCTTCATACAGGTGAGAATAAATCACTCTTAACGTACGCTGAAGATTCTGCTTGGCCATAGGCCAGTAAATAGAAATATTATCAATATTGTCATGGTTACAGTCTGTGCCTAAACGCGACTCCATGTCTTTTAAAGGCGCCGAATTAATAGTACTGATCACACTGATTAATCGCCGGGCTCCTATGAGTATAGCCCGATGGTCGTCAGCCATCACTGCGTCATCCATAATCCGCGTAGCCTCTGCGAGCTTATCCATCAGACTGGTCAACGACGTCGCCATTGAGCTTACCTGATGACTGCTTTGCAGGTAATTCAACAAATCAAACCAGGTATTGGGATCCGGCGGCATCGCCAGGTCGGCAAAGTCGGGTTTTTCGCGTACCTGCACAGTGCCTTCCTGGGCTTGCTGCAACTCAACCTTCTGTGCTTCTACCAGTGCTTTTTCCTGTTCCGCCAGTTTGGACTCGCTGTCTTTAAGTTTCGCCTGAGCCTGTTGTAACGCCTTCTCGCGACTTTCGAGCTGTGATTTTCGTTCACTGAGTTCACCTTCCAGCGAGCTGAGCTGTGCATGTAGATCCGATTGTGACGAATTCTGCTGGGTTAACGACTGTTGAGACGCCGCGTATTCGCGCTGGACCGTTTCCAGTTGCTCGGTAAGCAATTGCTGCTGCTCCTCAAGCTGCTCGATACTGCTCTGGCTCGATTTCAGGGCTGACTGCTGCTCCTGCACCTGCGCCTGAAGTTTTGCTTCCTGCTCTTCCTGCTGGGCTAGTTTTGCTTCTAATGCCTGAGCCTGCTCTTTGGAGCGGTTCAGCTCCTGCTGGAGTTTCTGTTCTTCGCTTTGGGTTAAAGAAACCTTTTCTTCGGCGTCAGCCAGTTCATTCTGCAGCTGCGCCAGGCGTTCCTGCTGGGCCGCTTTTTCCTGCTTATCCTGTTCGGCCTGCTGCTTGATTTCAGCCAGTGCCGTTTGGGTTGATTGCAGCTGTGACTGTTTAGCCTCGAGCTCTTTTGCCAGTTGTTCGGCATGGGCCTGCATATCGCCTTTCTGCTGGGAAGACATCGCCTCGAGCATTTCCATCTCATGCTGCAAGTGGTTGATATGACGCGCTTTACCCTCGGCTTCAGCTTGCATTTTCTGATAGGCCATCGCCAGCTCCCGGCGTTCCTGCTCTGCCTGCTCACTGGCTTTACGCTGGTTAGCCAATTGCTCACGTAATTTTTCCGATGCCTCACTGGAACTGGTCAACTGTGATTGTAAAGCGGCTATCTGCCCGCTGACATCACCAATCTGCTTGTCTTTATCTTCGATGGAAGCCTGTAAACCAGCGATTTCTGCCACATAATTTTCAACCGCTTTTTGTTGCTCGGCCTGTTGTTGCTCAAGGCGCAATGTCTTTTGCTGACTCTGCTCCAGTTGCTGTTGTGCCTCGCAATATTTACGTTCGCTGTATTGCAGCGCGTCGGCTATCTGGTTGCGTTGTTTTTCCAGACTGCCCACTTTCATACTGGAGCGTTCAAGCTGCGCCTCAAGCGCAGCATTAGCCTGCTGACTTTGTTCCAGCATTTCACGGTTTTGGGTGTAATCAGACTTCAGACTGGCCAGATGCTCGCTGATATCTTTATGGGCCTGCTGTAGCTCTGAGATGGTTTCAATTTTTTCTGACAGGGTAACTTCGGCACCCTGTAATTTAAGTTCGGCCTGCGCCAGCGTTTGCTCCGTTTCTACCAGGGCTTCCTGCTGTTGCGCCAATTGATGCTGGCTACTGGCCAGCAGCTGTTGTTTAGCCTCAACTTCCAGCTCTGCCGCTTGGCGTAATTTAACCGCCTCAGTACGGGCCGCTTTGGCATGTTCAATGGCACGCAAGTCAATCCAGATACAAATGATGCCCTGTAATTTAGCGTCTCTCAGAATAGGAATAAGCGTAAGCTCGCAGGGTAACACGCGCTGCTGATACTGGTGTTGCCAGCTTAGGGTAACCACCTGACCGCGGCTACCAACGGTTTCCAGCTTTTGCGCGAGGGTTTCTGTATTGGTTGTTGCGCCATGCAGCTCGGGGGCCGTTAACTGCAGGCCCAGCATTTCTTCTTCATCCTGAATACCGAAGAAAGCACAGGCAGCAGAATTAAACTGCGTAAAGCAATCATTGGTTAGCAGTGCTACCGGCACACTGGCGTACTTCACCAGACGCTCAAAGCGACTGGTGAGGTAATCCTGCTCTTCACGGCTACCAACCCAGCACACATATTCTTCAGGGATCTCACTGATTTTGTTGGCGTGCAGGGTTGTCGAAAAGGTTTTGTTGGTACCGCATTTTAAGCGGGCCGGAAACTCTCGAGCCTGATCGTGTCTGTCCAGTCGCTGGGTTAACTTATCGGTTTCCGCTTGATCCGAGAACAATTGATAAAATGACTGTGACATGAGTTGCTGGCTGTTCATGTCCAGCTGACGGCAGAGGGTTTGGTTAACTTCTTTAATATCGCCTTCGCGATTAAACACCGCGATACCCATTGGTGAATGGTCGGTAAACATACTCAGGCGATCTTTGGCTTCGGTCACATCATGGGTCAGGGCTTCCACTTCGGTATGATCCTCGATAATCCCCATAGCAGCGCCCGACTCTCCTGCCAGTGCCTGCAATACCACTTGCAAAGACAGGCGTTGCCCGTCGTCTCTTTCTACTGTTATAGCCTGACGACTGGTCGTCATTTTATCCCGGGTTTGATGGAGAGCCTTAAAGGCTTCATCAAACAGCTTGAGTTCGCTAACCGGTTTACCCTTAATGTACATTAAGTCGGTTTTAAACAAACTCAGAAATGCGCGGTTGGCGTCGACAAATTTGCGCTCAGCATCGAGTAAATAGACCGGCTGTGTAGCAGTGGATACCAGTGCATTAAAACGCTGTATTGCCACGTCACGCTCTGTTTTGGCGCGGGTTATCTCCCGGCAATCCGCTACCGACATATGCGCAACAGGTGAATCAGACTCACCGGTATGCTCTGCCAGAGCACCACATAACGTAACGGGTATAAGGCTGTCATCTTTTGCCCGCAAAGACGTACTGACCTCAAGCAATTCGCCGCTCGCCAGACGCTCCAGCGCGCCACTGAGCATTTGCTGATCGCGAGAGTCTACGCGCTGCATAAACTCTTGCATCGACAGCTCGCCGGGCTCAATACCGAGCCAGCCGGCTAAACTTTCATTTACTTTAAGCTGTTGCGCGGCCAGCTTAATTTTCGCCAGGCCCAGTTTCTGACCATCGAATAGTCCGCTGACATGGTCAAGCATGGCGGCAGAATCATCCAGGCGCTGTTGGTAATCCTGCACATCCTCAACAATGATCATCATATGCGCTTCTGCCGCCTGACTGAGAGCAGGATTGATACGCAACCGGTATGCCCTCTCCCGCTGACTTAGCACACACTGAATAGCCACCTCCCGGCTGGCGCCGCGGGCCTGACTAAATGATTGTTGTGCTTCGACCGGCAGCAAGTCTGCCAGCCCTTTTCCTTTCACGCTATCAGCGTTGTGGCTTAGTAAGTATGCCCCTGTACGATTCGCATAAGTCACCGTTAATGCTTCATCAACCAGAATCACCCCTACACTCACTGCATTTAAGCGCTCCTGCTGCACCGTGAGCAGTGAGTTGGCTTTATTCAGCTTCTGGTTAAGTCGGCTTCGCTTGAAAGCGCCAAATAAAATCGTCACTAGCAACAAGCCTGCGCAGGCAATAGTGGCATAGGCTAGTAAGTTCAACTGGTCAGGAGATAAGGACTGCAGGGAAGACGGAACGGCATAAACATTGGATGTCACAGCACTGAGCAGGAACAATCCTTTGTTGTGAAGATAATTTCTCTGGCAACAAGCGCTCATAATCTACATTCGACAACGTGATTAGGGTAAAGATTAAACTATACGCCAGATTTACCAGGTTGCTATGTACGATTCTTTAAACACGTTTAATTTTGTATACGTGAAAAATATTAAGCCGTGTATTTTCAGGCACCTGACATTTGCCCAGTGATGAAAGGTATAAATAGGCATTGATATAGCCGGGTTTATTTAACTACACCACAAATGTTACCTTGCTACAGCTTCTTGAAGAAATTTTTTTATAGCATTATCAGCATCTTGGCTTATTAATCATGGGAATTGCGCTAAGTAGCATTTATCTCACCTAAAATACTGTATATATTTACACATACTGTATATTCATCTAGTCAAACTGTGAGGCATTTATGTTATCGCATTTATCGGTTAAAAACTTCGCTGTAGTGAAAGAAATCAACATTGCCTTTGAGAACGGCATGACAGCGATGACCGGTGAGACCGGTGCTGGTAAATCCATTGCTATCGACGCGCTCAGCTTATGTCTTGGTGAGCGTGCCGATGCATCGGCAGTAAGAAAAGGCGCTGATAAGGCAGAGATCATAGCGTATTTTTCGCTGCTCGACGCGCCGCTGGCGAGAGCCTGGCTGGATGAAAATGACCTTGTACTGGATGACGATCCCAACACCTGCTTTATTCGTCGGCTGATTTCTAAAGAAGGCCGTTCAAAGGCGTTCATTAATGGCGTACCGGTTGCGCTTCAGCAACTAAAACAGTTGGGGCAGTTTTTACTGGCGATCCACGGGCAGAATACTCACCTGCAGTTATTAAAAGACGACGTACAACGCAAACTGCTGGATGATTTTGCCGAACACGGCCCGTTACTCTCTGCGACGGCATCGGCATATAAGCATTGGCAACAACTGGCAAAAGAACTAAGCGCTCTGGAACAGGCTGCCCAGCAACGTGCCGACAGAGAGCAATTGTTAAGCTATCAGGTAGCTGAGCTGGACGAGTTTGCCCTGGCTGAAGGCGAGTTCGGTGAGCTTGAAGCTGAACACAAACGCCTGAGCAATGGCCAGACCCTGCTCGAGGAAGCGCAAAAGAGCTTTTATCATTTATATGAAGCCGACGAATTTAACGCGTTGTCGGCTATTCAGACCAGCATTGATAAACTCAGTAATCTGGAGGATCACGACCCGGCATTAACCCCCATCGTGGCGATGCTTAACGAAGCTGCCATTCAGGTGGAAGAATCGGCGAATGAGCTACGCAGTTATTGTGATCAACTGGAAATCGATCCAATGCGTTTGCAGCAGGTTGAAAAGCGCTTTGCCCAGGCCATGGAACTGGCCCGAAAGCACCAGGTAATGCCCGAAGCACTGTACGAGCATCACCAGCAACTGGCTGAAGAACTGGCCGGTCTTAGTGCTGATACGGAAAGACTGACAGCCCTGCAGGAAGAGCTGGAAAGCAGCCATGCTGAGTATATTGCCGCCAGCGAAAAACTCTCACAAAGCCGCTGTAATGCAGCAGGAAAGTTAGCCGGAATGGTTGAGACACAAATCCGCACCTTAAATATGCCCCACGCAGAATTCTTCATTGATGTGATCTACGGCGAACAGGCACGTCCCTCTGCAGTGGGTATGGATACCGTGGTCATGAAAGTAGCGACGAACCCGGGGCAACCGCAGGATCGACTGGATAAAGTGGTATCTGGCGGGGAATTATCCAGAATTGGCCTGGCTTTACAGGTGATCAGCCGTGATACCAGTCTGACCCCCACGATGATTTTTGACGAAGTGGATACCGGTATCAGCGGCCCCACGGCTTCGATAGTAGGTCAATTATTACGCCGTCTCGGTAAGGAAAATCAGGTCATGTGTGTTACCCACCTGCCGCAGGTAGCGGCGCAGGCGCATAATCAGCTGTTTGTGACCAAAACAACCGAAAACAGCGAAACCCAAACCCATATTTTAGCGCTTACTGAACAAGCCAGAATTGATGAGCTGGCACGTTTACTGGCGGGTGATAAAATTACCCCCAATGCGCTGGCTAATGCCAAAGAATTACTTGATAATGCTCTAGCGAACTAAATTGCAATTCATTGGTCAAAGTTGACGTGCCGGTGTTGAGCGATTAGCATGCTCGGCACCGATAGCGTCTGCAATGACTGTCCAACGCGCCTAACAGCCTGGCATGCAGACCAAATAATAACGAATACTTACTGTAATAATTGGATTTATCTGTTAATGAAGCTGTCTCACCTGATTGTTGTGCTTTCACTTACTTTTTTATCAACTGCATGTTCTAACTGGATTTACCGGATAGATATTCCTCAGGGTAACTTTTTGGACGAGCAGGACGTAAAAAAACTGCGCATCGGAATGACAAAAGAACAGGTTGAGTTTGTTCTGGGCCGCCCAATCCTCAAAGACGCCTTCGATAAAGACACCTGGTATTACTACTATGAAATGAAGCGTGGTATGGAAAAACGCGGCGAAGACTTCGAAAAAAGCCTGATTATTACTTTTAAAGACGACCGTGTAGAAACCGTAGACAGCGACTTTGAACTGTCGGAAGATTTCAATACGCCGCTTGAGCAGTAACGCCATTCAGTATGGCTTGCTTCCCGAAATACTGAGCAAGCCATTATCCGCTTCTTGTTTTGTCAAATAATCCCTCCCCCACTTTGCTTGCCTTTTACCGCTTCAGACATATTTTGAAATTATTTTAAAGTACGCCCATTACCCCCCTCGTGCTAAGGTTGGCCGGTCTTTAATTTATTCTGATCAAGTGCATTATGAAAAATCGTTTAATGAACAAGCTTCGCCTGGCTCCCTTGTGTTTCGTGATGGGTACGGCGCTTTCTGGTTGTGTTATCAATGTCGGCGGTCACAGCTCTTCCGACTATGATGGCAATGTAAACCGGGTATTTGGCAGCATCAGTGTGTCGGAAAATCGACAGGTAGGTTCACTGACTACGGTAAATGGTGGCATTACCCTCAGCGATAATGTTAAAGCGGATGAACTAACCACCGTCAATGGTGGTGTTACCGTAGGCAATTTTTGTGAAATTGACGGGATTACCGTGGTGAACGGTGATATTGAAGCCGGTCAGCAACTGGTTTCAGGTGACAGTATCGAGTCGGTTAATGGTGATATCATCCTGGGTTTCGGTGCTAAAGTTGACGGCAGCCTGATTACCGTAAATGGAGACATTGAAGCCGCCGACCTCACTCTCACAGACAACATCGAAACGGTTAACGGTGACATCCGTATTAGTGGTAATAGTGTTATCGACGGCGATATCATTTATGACGATCCGGAAAATAATGACAACCCTTCAACTCCGACATTATCGATTGCTGATACCGTCCGGTTAAACGGTGAGATTATTTTAGAACGTGATGTTAAGCTTGAAATTCCGGACACTATGACATCAAAAGTCCGCTACAAGAGCTCGGCAATGTAATGCAACAATTCTCAGATTTAACCGTTCAGAATAGTCATGGTGACGATATTGCCATGCAGGCCTTTGACAACAAAGTACTGCTTATCGTCAACACAGCCAGTAAATGCGGCTTTACGCCTCAGTACAAAGGGCTGGAAGCGTTACATCAGCAATATGCAGATAACGGGCTGGTCGTATTAGGCTTTCCCTGCAATCAGTTCGGTCAGCAGGAGCCCGGCGACGATGCCAGCATCCAGTCTTTTTGCAGCCTCAATTACAGCGTTACTTTTCCGGTAATGAAGAAAATTGAGGTGAATGGCTCCGCAGCCAGTCCGTTATATAAATACCTGAAAGCCCAGGCACCAGGCCTGTTTGGCACCAAGGCTATAAAATGGAATTTCACTAAATTCCTGATCAGTAAAGACCGTGCCACGATCTCACGGTTTGGTCCGCAAACCAGTCCGGAATCAATTCAGCAGGAAATAGAAAGATTACTGGCGCAATAAGGCTAACCGCTGCATGTATTGCACACAGGGTTAGCCTGACCTAATGATTAAAACTGACGGCGTTGGTGAACCCGCTCTTTACGGATCTTGTGTTTTTTAACTGAACGACGCATGCGACTCAGGCGAGCATGGTCAAGCTTGGTCTGACGTTCATCAACCATGCTTTCATCTTCAGCCGGTAGCTGAACGATATGGCGCAACGCATTCACTTCACTCAGGGGTAACTCAACCCATGCTCCCTGGGGTAAGCGTTTCTGCAGTTCAACTGGCCCGTAACGAACGCGAATCAACCGGCTCACCTGACAATCCTGAGATTCCCATAAACGTCGAACTTCACGGTTACGCCCTTCTTCGAGGGTAACGTTAAACCAGTTATTCATGCTTTCATCATCAGTGGATGGCCGAGGTTTAATGGTATTAAACTTGGCCATACCATCTTCCAGCATTACGCCTTTTTTCAGGATCTGGAGCGATTTCGCTGACACATCGCCAAAGATACGAACGGCATACTCACGTTCAACTTTGCAGCGTGGGTGCATAAGGCGATTGGCCATTTCACCATCGTTGGTAAACAGCAGTAAACCGCTGGTGTTTATATCCAGTCGGCCCACGGCAATCCAGCGTCCCTGGCTTATTGCTGGCAGTCGATCGAAAACGGTACTTCGGCCTTCTGGATCAATTCTGGTGCACAGCTCGCCTTCCGGCTTATTGTACATCAGTACGCGGCATACTGGCTCTTCATTACTGCGCGACAAAATGTGGCCGTCTACGCGAATTTGCGCTGTTGCATCAACCCGATCGCCAAGCTTTGCCACGGTGCCATCCACCGATATACGGCCCTGCTCAATCCAGCGCTCCATTTCACGGCGTGAACCTATGCCATGGTTGGCAAGTACCTTCTGTAATTTCTCTGTCATTAGTGTATTGACTCTTTTTGGTTGTCGCTATCACCTTCAGCCTGCGACCCTGTGTCGTCATGCAATACATGCGTCACGTTTTGAGTGGCATCAAGCGAGGCCATAAACTCCTCGGCATTGGGTAAGTCACTGAGTGACTTCAGCGAAAAATAATCTAAAAATTGTTTAGTCGTAGCATACAGCGCTGGCCGACCGGGTACTTCCTTGTGGCCTATCACTTTTATCCACTCACGTTCAGTAAGCGTTTTAATAATGTTGCTGCTAACCGCCACACCACGCACCTGCTCTATCTCTCCCCGGGTTATGGGTTGTCGATAGGCAATCAGTGCCAGCGTTTCTAACATTGCCCGGGAATATTTGGGACTGGTTTCCTGCCACAGACGACTCAGCCAGGGGCTAAGGCTATCCAGTGACTGAAACCGATAACCACTGGCCACCTCAACCAGTTGAATACCGCGCGGGCGATAGTCCAGCTGCAGGGCGTTCAGCGCTGATTGTATCGCTTTATCACTGACGGTGAAATCGGCCAGTACAGTATTTTTTAATTTATCTACGGAAACCGGTTGATCCGAAACAAAGATAGTTGCCTCGATAAGCTGTTTAAGCTGCTCACTGTTGATTTTTTTCATGGTGCTTCAAAACTACCTAACTTCACATGAATACGGGCAAACGGCCCGGCCTGTACCAGGTTAATACTCTGAGCTTTAACCAGTTCTAAAATGGCCAGAAAGGTTACAACCGCGCCGGCCCGCCCCTCTTCGGCAGTAAACAGCGCTTCCATCGGGGTGTATTCTTCGGCATTGAGTAACTGCAAAATTTTACTCATACGCTCCCGGGTACTCAGGGCTTCAGGAGCGATGTGGTGATGCTCAAATGCGGCAGCACGCTGCATGGCGGCTGAAAAGGCCAGTACCAGTTCCTGTAGCGACACGTCCGGCTGAATTATCACCGGCTGGATATCGGCCGATGGCTCAACGCTGACGCTGAACAAATCGCGTTCCATGCGCGGCTGCAAATCGAGGTCTTCCGCCGCTTGCTTTATGAGCTCATACTCTTGCAAACGTCTTATTAGTGCCGCTCTCGGGTCTTCCTCATCGTCATCTTCATCACTGCGACTTGGCAGTAGTAATCGAGACTTGATCTCGGCCAGAATGGCAGCCATCAAAAGGTATTCGGCCGCGAGTTCAAGCTTAAGGGTTTGCATGACCTCGACATATTCCATGTACTGCCGGGTAATTTCCGCCACCGGCATAGTGGTAATATCGAATTTCTGCTTACGGATTAGATACAGCAATAAGTCCAGCGGGCCTTCAAAAGACTCCAGGATCACCTCCAGCGCTTCCGGCGGAATATATAAATCCTCCGGTTTTTCAATCACCGCCTCGCCATTCACAAAGGCCAGTGGCAGCGGTTGCTGTACCGGTATGGCGAGGGTTGAGGCTGGCTCGTCGCTATTGCTCATATCAGATCTGATTCATGCTGTTATAAAAACGGCGTCACATCGCCACTGCCTTCACGTACCACCACGGGTTCGCCTTCACTTAAATCAATCACTGTAGTGGGCTGCTCACCCAGATAGCCGCCATGAATAATCAGGCCTACCTGTTTTTCCAGCTTATCGCGAATTTCATCAGGGTCTGACTCTGCCAGCGATTGCCCGGGCAGAATTAACGAGGTGGACATAAGTGGTTCATTAAGCTCTTCGAGCAACGCCAGCGCAATAATGTTATCCGGCACCCGGATCCCTATGGTACGGCGCTTTGGATTCTGTAACCGCTTAGGCACTTCGCGGGTCGCTTTCAATACAAAAGTATAAGGCCCGGGAGTGTTATTTTTAAGCATTCGAAAAGCAACATTATCTACCTTGGCATACACCGACAGCTCAGACATATCCCGGCACATCAGTGAAAAATTGTGTTCATTAGCAATCTGCCGGATGCGACAGAGCTGGTCCAATGCACGTTTGTCGTCCATCTGACAGCCAATGGCATAACCCGAATCAGTGGGATAAACCACCACCTCCCCCTGGCGAATGAGCTCAGCGGCCTGTTTGATCAGGCGTGACTGCGGATTATCAGGGTGTACGTAAAAAAACTGACTCATACAGGGTCCTTTAGTGAGGATTGACTCACAGCTAAATTCCAGTCATGCCAAACCGGCGTGAGTGTGTCTGTCTTTAACTGACAACGCCCCAGCTCAGTCCAACGTCCGGGGAAATGAAAATCAGAGCCGGCCGATGCCAGCAATTGATATTCAGCCACGATCGACTGCAACAGGGCTTGCTTCTCGGCACTCATACCGGGAAACACTACTTCTGCCGCATCGCCACCCGCCTCAGCAAACTCTGCGATTAGCCGGCGCAGCCATTTAGTGGTCATATCATAATGAATGGGATGCGCCAGTACCGCCCGGCCTCCCGCCTGCTGAATGACCTTTACCGCCGCAGCAATATCCGGCCACTCGGCTTTCACCGTCGCACGCTTTCCTTTACCCAAATATAGTTTAAAGGCTTTTTCTAAGGTCGCGACCTGGAAATTATCCACCAGCACACGGGCAAAGTGCGCCCGGGTGATCTGGCCTACTCCGGCATAACGGCGCGCTCGTTCCAGCGTGCCTTCAAAACCGCATTTTGCCAGTTTATCGGCAATTTTAGCCGCACGTTCTTCACGTTTTTGCTGTTGGTCTGCCAAAAACGCCTGTAGTGCCGGGTGCCCGGTATCGATATTTAAACCGACAATATGGATTTCGAAACTGTGCCAGCGCGTGGAGATTTCAACGCCGTCAATAATCCTCAGTGTCGGGTAATGCTCCTGAGCCGCAGCGTGGGCATCCGCCAGGCCATAAGTACTGTCGTGATCGGTAATAGCCAGTACATCAACCTGCATCGTTTGCGCGCGTTGAATAAGTTCGGCTGGTGTTAAGCGGCCATCCGAGAAAGTGGTGTGACTGTGCAAGTCAATTTTCATGTAATTTCAAATTTATGGTTGACACAAATGGGTTTTTGTTTTCTTCTATAGCACAGTATACGGATTGAATGCTTCGATGCCTATCGAAGATATCAAATTAAAACAACGAGACAGGAAACTAATGCTTAAACAACCACAACACAGCGCCGTAATGGCAACTATCTGGTGGTGGCACTCCCTTCGATAACGGGCGGTGTGAGCGTTAGTGCGCAGAACAAACAAAAAAGGCCCGTAATGTTACGGGCCTTTTTTTTAATTTTTAACCGGAGAAAAAAGATGAGTTTGGCCGAATTAGGCATGGTCCCGGGAAAAGTGGAAACCATCGAGAGAACAGCAACCTACGTCAATGATCCCTTAGCGGCATTTGCCCAGCTATGTGGCGAAAAGCCCCATGCGTTACTACTCGAATCAGCCGAGATAGACAGTAAGGATAACCTGCAAAGCCTGCTGATGGTGGATGGCGCTCTGCGCTTTGAATGCCGTGGGCAGGAGGTCACTATTCAAGCGCTGAGCGCCAACGGTGAAGGACTGTTACCGCTGTTTATGGAAAACTGTCCGGCCGACTTAAAATGTCAGATTGTCAGCGAGACTGAAATTACCCTGCAGTGCCATTCCCAAACGGCCAACCTCGACGAAGACAGCCGCTTAAAATCCACCAGCGTGTTCGATGTACTGCGGATGGTAGTTAAGCAAATCACGCCGCTGCGTGACCACCAGCATGCTGTATTCTTAGGTGGGGTATTTGCCTATGATTTACTGGCGACCTTCGAAGACCTGCCGGAGGTAGAAGAGGGCGATAATGACTGCGCCGACTTTGTGTTCTATCTGGCAGAAACCCTGATCACTTTTGACCATCAAACCCGCCAGGCAAGGTTGCTTGGCAGCGTGTTCAGCGGCAGTGAAGTGGCCACCAGTTATTTCGCTATTGCTCAGCGCCTTGAGGCACTGTGCGCCGAGTTACAAAGTCTGGCGCCACATGATTTATCGCCGGTTGCCGTAACAGAGCCCACGTCCTTGCAAGTGGATAAATCGGACGAAGACTACTGCAACGACGTGCTGACCTTAAAGGAACATATTCTGGCCGGCGATATTTTTCAGGTTGTGCCGTCCCGAACGTTTTCTCTGCCCTGCCCCGCACCACTTACCGCCTACGCCGCTCTGAAAAAACAAAACCCCAGCCCTTATATGTTTTACATGCAGGATGCTGAGTTTACGATTTTTGGTGCATCGCCGGAGTCAGCCCTTAAATACACAGCCCAAAGCAATGTTGTTGAAATCTATCCGATTGCCGGCACCCGCCCCCGTGGCAAGCGCGCTAATGGCGAGATAGACCATGATATGGATAGCCGCATTGAGCTTAACCTGCGCGAAGATCAGAAAGAAAAAGCCGAACACCTGATGCTGGTAGACCTGGCCCGTAATGACGTAGCCAAGGTGTCTGAGCCTGGCACCCGTTATGTGAAAGATTTACTTAAAGTAGACCGCTATTCCCACGTAATGCACCTGGTTTCACGCGTGGTCGGCCAGTTACGTCACGATCTGGATGCGCTGCATGCTTATCAGGCCTGCATGAACATGGGCACCCTGGTGGGCGCGCCCAAAGTGAGTGCGGCTTCGTTAATTCGCAAGGTCGAGCACAAACGTCGCGGCAGCTACGGTGGTGCCGTGGGCTACCTGAATAATGATGGCGATATGGATACCTGTATTGTTATCCGCTCAGCGTTTGTTAAAAACGGCCGCGCTTACATACAGGCTGGGGCTGGCGTAGTGTATGATTCCGATCCACAGGCAGAAGCGGAGGAAACCCGTAGCAAGGCACAGGCCGTCATCAATGCGGTGAAATCCTCAGTCAGCGTTCAGGGAGAAGTGTAATGAGCCAGCCTATCACCGTTTTTCTGTTAGATAACGTCGACTCTTTTACCTACAACCTGGTAGATGAACTACGTACCATGGAATTGAATATTGTGGTGTACCGCAATAATGTTGACGCCAGAATGCTATTCGAAAAAATGCAATTACAGGCTGAAAGCGGGCCGGTTTTATTGCTATTATCCCCGGGGCCTGGTGCACCGCATGAAGCCGGTTGTATGCCAGAGTTGTTAAGCATGGTCCAGGGCCATTTTCCGGTACTCGGGATTTGTCTTGGGCATCAGGCCATAGTCGCCCATTATGGCGGCACCGTTGGCCGCGCTGAAGATGTTATGCACGGTAAGTCATCGGCCATTACCCATACCGGAGAGGCCATGTTTGCGGGTATGCCGCAGCCGCTTCATGTCGCCCGCTACCACTCGCTGATGGCGCTTGAGCTGCCTGATGGCTTAACTCCACTGGCCAAAGTCGGTACTACGGTTATGGCGGTCTATCAGTCCGACGATAAAATGCTTGGATTCCAGTTTCATCCGGAGTCCATTCTAACGGCAGAGGGCAGTCGCCTGCTGCTGCAAAGCATTCATTACCTGACCAAAGAGGATTAACTCATGGCTGACTACAGCAAGGTAATTGAAAAACTCTTCGACGGTCAAAACCTGACCCAGGCCGAGTCATTTTCGGTGTTTAATCAGGTGATGCACGGTGAGCTTTCAGAAGTAAAGCTCGCCACCTTACTGACCGCACTTAAGATTAACGGCGAGTCCCCCAATGAAATTGCCGGGGCAGCCAGTGCCATGGTGTCTAATGCACGCCCTTTTCCAACCCCGGATTACGAATTTGGTGATATCGTTGGTACCGGTGGTGACGGCCATCACACTATCAATATTTCCAGCGCCGCGGCGCTGGTAGCCGCCAGTTGTGGTGTTAAGGTCGCCAAACACGGTAACCGCAGCGTATCGAGCAAGTCCGGCTCGGCTGACTTCTTCCGTGAATGCGGCATCAAGCTTGATATTACTCCCGAAGTGGCACGCAAGTGCCTGGATGAGGTGAATTTCTGCTTCCTGTTTGCGCCGGTTTATCACGCCGGTATGCGCTTTGCGGCGCCGGTGCGTGCTGAGATGAAAACCCGCACATTGTTTAACATTCTGGGGCCGCTGGCCAACCCGGCCGGGCCGACGTTTGGCGTATATGGCGTATATACCCCGGAGCTACTGGATACCTACGCGCAAACCCTGACACTGATGGGACAACGCAAAGCGTTAATTGTCCACGGTGACGGACTGGATGAGCTATCATTACACGGCCCCACTCAGGTAGTAGAAATTGATCATGGCAGCACGACCCACTATACGGTTACCGCTGCCGACTTTGGCCTGAGCCATGCGCCTATCAGCGCTATTGCCGGCGGTGAGCCGGTTGAAAACCGCCAGCTGATTGAAGCCGCGTTACGCGGTGAAGGCGAGCAGGCACACCGTGAAGCTATTGCAATGAATGCCGGCGCACTGTTAAAAATCAGCGGACACGCCAATACCTTTAAAGATGGCGCAGAGCAGGCACTCAATGCTATGGCGACCGCCGCACCCATCAATTTAATCAGACAAGTCGCTGAACACAGCCAACTGGAAGAAAATGCATGAGCAACGTCCTCGAGAAAATAGTTGAAGACAAACGTGTCGAAATTGAAGCACGCATGGCCGAGACGCCTCTTGAGCAAATAAAGCAGGGGTTAACGCCATCAACCAAAAGCCTGTTTGATGCCCTGAATGCCCCGAATGCCGGCTATATTTTAGAGTGTAAAAAAGCCTCCCCTTCAAAAGGGTTGATCCGTGAAAAGTTCGATCTGGATGAAATCCTCGCGGCTTATACCCCCTTTGCGGCAGGCATTTCGGTACTGACAGACGAGAAATACTTTCAGGGCAAGTTTGAATACTTAGCCTATGTGACCGAACGCGTGAGTCAGCCAGTACTCAACAAAGATTTCTTTGTTTGTGAGTATCAGGTGTACCTGGCCCGTTATTACAATGCCGATGCCATATTATTAATGCTGTCGGTTCTTGATGATGAAACCTACCAACAGCTTGCAGACGTGGCTGATTCACTGGGTCTGGATATCCTGACCGAGGTCAGCAATGAAGAAGAGATGCATCGTGCGATTGCGTTAAAAGCCAAAATTATTGGTATTAACAACCGCGACCTACGCGACCTGTCTACTGATTTGGCGACCACTGAAAAGCTGGTCCCGATGCTAAAAGATGCAACCCATGAACATGTGGTGATCAGCGAATCCGGCATTTATACCCATCAGGACGTGCTGCGACTGGCGCCGCTGTGTCAGGGCTTCCTGGTAGGCAGCGCCTTAATGGCACAGCAGGACCTGCCACAGGCCGTCAAACAACTGGTTTACGGTACGGTCAAAGTCTGCGGCATGACCCAACCGGAACAGGTACGTCATGCCTTTGAAAGTGGTGCCAGTTATTGCGGATTAATTTTTGCTGCTCATTCCAAACGCTGCGTGTCGCCTGATCAGGCACGTGATATCGTCGCTGCCACTCCTGGCAACTATGTTGGTGTGTTTGTCAATCAGCCCCTTGAGATGGTACTTGAAATCGCTAATGAGCTGGGCCTCAAAGCCGTGCAGCTGCATGGTGATGAAGACACCATGTACCGTCAGCATTTACGGGCAAACCTGCCCGAGGGCTGCGAAATCTGGCAGGCCATAGGCGTTGCCGGTGAGTTACCTTACCTGACTCATGCGTTGCTGGATGACGAAACACTGGATAAGGTGCTGCTGGACTGTCAGGTTGGCAAACAAACCGGTGGTACCGGCCAGCAATTTGACTGGTCAGTGATCCACAATGAGCTTGATCTCGAAAAACTCGTTATAGCAGGTGGTATCAATCCACAGAATATTGCTGCGGCACAGGCAACCGGTGTTGCCATTGTTGATGTAAACTCGGGGGTAGAAGACAGCCCGGGCAACAAATCTGCACAGCAGGTCAGCGAACTCTTTACTATTTGTCGCCAGTATTAAGCGGCCGATATATTCAACAGGACATTTCATGAATCAATTAGATACAAAATTTGGGGAATACGGCGGCATGTATGTGCCTGAGCTGCTTATCCCCGCGCTGGATCAGCTTGAACAAGCGTTCCTGGAAGCGAAAGACGATCCGGCATTTAATGCTGAGTTTATGTCACTCTTAAAAGATTACGCAGGGCGTCCAACATCGATGTTCCTGACCCGTAATCTGGTGTCTAACCCTAACGTTAAACTGTATTTAAAGCGTGAAGATTTACTTCACGGCGGCGCGCATAAAACCAATCAGGTATTGGGTCAGGCGCTACTCACCAAACGTATGGGTAAAACCGAAGTTATCGCCGAAACCGGTGCTGGACAGCACGGCGTAGCAACTGCGCTGGCATGTGCGTTACTGGGACTGAAAGCACGTATTTACATGGGCGCGAAAGACGTTGAGCGGCAGTCGCCTAACGTTTTCAGAATGCGTTTAATGGGCGCTGAGGTGATTCCGGTGGATTCTGGTTCAGGCACCTTAAAAGACGCGGTTAACGAAGCATTGCGTGACTGGTCTGCCAATTACGACAAAGCCCATTACCTGCTCGGCACGGCTGCGGGCCCTCACCCGTTCCCAACCATCGTACGCGAATACCACCGTATGATTGGTGAAGAAACCCGTGCGCAGATCCTCGAGAAAGAAGGTCGTCTGCCAGATGCCGTTGTGGCGTGTGTAGGCGGTGGCTCCAATGCCATTGGCATGTTTGCTGACTTTATCGATGAGCCATCTGTTCGCTTAGTCGGTGTAGAGCCGGCCGGTAAAGGTGTGCATACCAAAGATCATGGTGCCGCTATTGGTAAAGGCACTAAAGGTATACTGCACGGCGCCTACACCTATATTATGCAAAACCCGGATGGCCAGATTGAAGAAAGCTACTCGGTATCAGCCGGTCTGGATTATCCGGCCGTTGGCCCACAGCATGCGTACCTTTCTGATATCGGCCGCGCTGAATATGTGTCGGTCACCGACGAGGAAGCGCTCAATGCGTTCCAGTTACTGGCTCGTAAAGAAGGTATTATCCCGGCCCTTGAGTCTTCTCACGCGCTGGCCTACGCCTTAAACATGGCTGATGAAGCCGAAGAAGAAACCGTCATTGTGGTGAACCTGTCTGGCCGGGGCGATAAAGACCTGGGTCACGTAATCAGTATCTTAGGAGATCAGGTCAATGGATAGATATGCAGCCATGTTTGGCCGTTTAAACGAGCAAAACGCAGGGGCGTTTGTACCATTTGTAATGGTCGGTGATCCGGACCTGGAAACCTCTGAGCAAATCATCACCCAGTTGATTGAAAGCGGCGCCGATGCGTTAGAGCTGGGGATCCCGTTTTCTGATCCGGTAGCCGACGGCCCGACTATTCAGAAGGCCAGTATCCGAGCGCTGGAGAGCGGCGTTACGCCCACCGCGTGTTTTGAATTACTCAAGCGCATTCGGGCTAAGTACCCGGATGTACCCATTGGTTTATTGCTCTACAGTAACCTGGTACTGGCCAAAGGCGTGGAAGGCTTTTATGCACAAGCCGCCGATGCCGGTGTGGACTCGATTCTGATTGCTGACGTGCCTATTCGTGAAGCCAAGCGCTTTATCGATACGGCTAATGCCAACGGCATCAAGCAAATTCTTATCGCGCCGCCAAACGCCACCGACGCCACCTTTAAAGCGATTGGTGATTTATCAGCTGGCTATACCTATTTGCTGGGCCGCGCTGGCGTTACCGGGGCAGAAACCGCTGCCACAATGCCAGCTGCATCATTAATAGAACGTCTCACCAACGTCAATGCAGCGCCGCCCCTGCTCGGTTTTGGGATCTCAAACCCCGAACAGGTAAAACACGCCATTGAAAGCGGTGCAGCCGGGGCAATTTCAGGCTCCGCAACCGTTAATATTATTGCGCAAAATCTCGATGACGTGCCGGCTATGCTGACCGCACTCGGTGAGTTTGTGACAGAAATGAAAGCCGCTACAGGGAAGTAAGCCATGTATTATATGATTTGTGCCACCGATAAGCCGGATACCCTGGCCGAGCGCTTAGCCGCTCGCCCGGCCCATCTGGCTCGCCTGAATGAACTAAAAGATAACGGCCGTCTGCTGATAGCCGGTCCTTTCCCGGCCATCGACAGCGAAGATCCCGGCAGCGCCGGCTTCACCGGCTCACTGGTAGTTGCCGAGTTTGCCAGCCTGGAAGACGCTCAGACCTGGGCAGACGCCGACCCGTATATCGATGCCGGGGTTTATCAGAACGTTATCGTTAAACCCTACAAGAAAGTGTTACCTTAATTCTTCCCTCTGTTGCGCAAAGCAAGCACAGGCTTTGCGCTCTTCTCCCCCGGTGGTACTATAATTACACTAGCCCGACTTTAAGTTGTGCCCTGGCGCTCGGGATGAGCCGCAGCACAATTCAGACAATATTCAGCCTGACCGGGTTATCCTGTTGATAATAACTAGTGATTGGGTAGTACCCAACGAGTGGAGTGACATGTTCAAAAGCGTTGTTACCGGTGTATTGCTTGTGATGCTGACCCTCTGTGCTCCTGGCGCAATGGCCCGGCAAGACAATGGAAAACCCGTGAAAAATTCAACTCAGGCGGCACAACAGGCCAAACGTCATGTTGAGGGCCGGGTATTGAAAGTCGACCCTAAAAAGAGCTCCTACCGGGTAAAAATGCTTAAAAAATCAGGCCGCGTTGTCTCTCTCGATGTGGACAAACGATCTGGCAAGGTTAAACCCAGCAAGCGCAAGGATGATAATTAGTGAGAATATTAGTCGCAGAAGACGATAGCCGTCTGCTGATGCAGTTAGATAGTTTGTTCCAACAACAAGGGTTTAGCATCGATTTAGCCGATGATGGTGAAAAAGCGCTATTCCAGCTAAAAGAAGTCAATTACGACCTGGCAGTTATTGATATTGGTCTGCCTAAACTCGACGGATTCGACGTTATTCGTCAGGCTCGCAGCAGCGATGTCAGCACCCCCGTGCTGATCCTTACTGCCCGCGACCGCTGGCAGGAAAAGGTTGAAGGCCTGGATGCCGGCGCCGACGATTACCTGACCAAGCCCTTCCATAACGAAGAATTACTTGCCCGGGTCAAGGCCCTTATTCGCAGAGCTTCCGGCCAGGCCAGCTCAACCATAGAGTTCGGCCCGGTGGTACTGGATATGCAGGCCAAAGAGATACGCGTAAATGCCCGCGCTTTGGATCTCACTGCCTATGAATACAAAGTGATGGAGTACCTTATGCTCCATCCACAAAAGGTGATTTCCAAAACCGAACTCACCGAGCATATTTACGATCAGGACTTCGATCTCGACAGTAATGTGATTGAAGTCTTTGTCGGTCGCTTACGGCGCAAGCTCGACCCCGAAGGCACACTCAAGCCTATCGAAACGCTCAGAGGCAGAGGCTACCGAATCAGCCGCGAACTGGCCCAGGATGCCAGCGGCAGCTAATCGATGCCTAATCTGTCGCTGCGGCTGCGCAGTTTGCTTATTGCCATACTCGCCCTGGGCATTTTTATACCCGTTACCGTTTTAACGCTATCCAAAGCGTATACCTCCAGTTTGTTGCAGGCCAAATATAACGAACTGAAGCTGATGAACCTGGCGATGATTTCGGTATTTGAGTTTGAGGACGGTGAGAGCCTGATGCCGCAAATGCTCTACGATGAGCAGCTGAACCTGCCCGACTCTGGATATGTAGGTGCTATTAGCGTTAATAATCAATTGGTGTGGCAATCCGCTTCCAGCGTTTACACCGTTTTTGACTCACTGATGACAACACCGGCTATCGGTGACGAGGTATTTGTTCCTCAGTATGCCCTGGACGACTCTGGCAGTGAGTATTTTGCCTACGCCTTTACCGCCGAGTTCGATAATGGCGACCAGTACATCCCGGTCAGCTTTTATGTATTTAACGACCGACGCGATTTTCTGCACGAACGCGATGCCTTTCTGCGCTCGGTCTGGCAATACCTTGGCGCGCTGGGCGCTGGCCTGCTTGTGGTACTAATAATTGGCATGAATACCTTACTCAAGCCGGTACGCTTACTTATTGGTGAAATACAACAGGCCAGTGGCGGCAACCAGACCCGACTAACCGAAGATTATCCACCGGAGTTTACCCCGCTCAAGCAGAGCATTAACCAGTTACTGGCCGGCGAAGCTGAACAACGGGAGCGTTATAAGAACAGTCTGGGCGATTTGGCCCACAGCCTGAAAACGCCCCTGGCGGTAGCACTTGGTACAGCGGCCCTGCCCGACTCTGCTAAAGAACCGCTGCAGCAAATTGACACATTAATTAAGCGCCAGTTAAAACGAGCGTCTGCCGGAGCGTCTGTCTGGAGCCAGGGCGAACCGGTAATGCCGGTGGTACAGCAATTAATCGCCGCACTGAATAAGGTCTATCGCGACAAAAACTTAAAACTCAGCGCCAGCGGCGATGAGGGACTGTTTTATGGTGATAAAACCGATTTAATGGAAATTCTCGGTAACCTGATGGATAACGCCTGTAAGGCAGCTCGCAATGAGGTGGTGGTTTCTGTCAGGCAACTATCCCGGCAGACAGAACTCCACATCGATGATGACGGCCCGGGGATCCCTGCAGAGCAAGTCGAGCGACTACTTAACCGCGGGCAACGACTCGATGCCTACACCGATGGTCAGGGCATAGGGATGGCCGTGGTGACCGACTTACTGACCGCCTACGAGGGTAGGCTGACCATTAACCGTGCGACGCTCGGCGGTGCCAGCGTTAAGATTACTTTGCCGTCCCCTCGTTAGCAGACTGACCATTTGCCTCATCGAGTACCGCTTCACCATCGCTGGAGAGTAAAATAGCCAGCCAGCGACTTTCTTCCCGTGACTCCAGCGCAATCTTCACAATCATGGTGAGTGGCACTGATAGCAGCATGCCTACACTGCCCAATAACCAACCCCAGAAAATTAACGACAGAAACACCACCAGCGTTGAAAGTCCTAAGCCACGGCCCATAAACCGCGGTTCCACCACATTACCCATCACGGTATTTATGACTACGAAACCTAACGCCACCAGCCCGGCTTCTCCACCACCGTACTGAACCAGTGCCATTAATACTGCAGGCACCGCAGCAATAATAGAACCGATATTGGGAATATAGTTAAACAGGAATGCCAGCACGCCCCAAAGCAGAAAATGATCAACGCCCAGAATATACAACCAGGTACCGGCAAGCAGACCCGTAACCAGGCTCACCACGGTTTTAATCGCCAGATAGCTGTTAACCGACTGAATAAAGCGGTCGATGTGGTGCATTTTCATTTGCGGATCGGAAAGCGCAATGTGCAACCGTCTGGGAATGCCCTCTGCCTCAAACAGCATAAAAATAACGGTTAATAAAATCAGAAACAGATTAGACAACACGCCGCCCATGCCGCTTAAAAAGTTGGTCACCATAGACATGGCCATCCCCGGATCGAGATATGACACAATCAAATCTTTATCCACGTGGATATTAAATCGCGCGAGCTGATTTACCACCCAGGTGAATTCGCCGGAGAGCTTCTCGCGGTACTGCGGCATATTTTCGCGGAATTCTGCCAGTGATTGCCCCACTAACCCCGCCAGCATGAAACCAAATACCACAATTAACAGTATAACCAGAGTAATAGAAAGCCAACGTGGGATGCGGTATTTCGACATCCACAGAATCAAAGGGCCACAGGCAATAGCAATAAAGCCGGACAAAAAGAACGGCACCATAATGGTACTGGCGGCTTTAATACCGGCCAGAATGACTATCAGGCTGGCAAAAATCAGCAAGGCTTTAGCGGTTGGCGACAGAGTTGACATAAAATACTGGTTTCGCAGGCAAAATGTCACGCTACCAGATTTAACCTGAATTAGGTAGTCCTGGAAGCAAAGGCCAGGTGTAATTAGTGTAACGGAGCGTGTATGCAAATTTTTATTACCGGCGGTACAGGGCTAATCGGCAAGCATCTGATAACCAGACTGGCACCTGAACATGACATCACGGTACTCAGCCGCTCAGAGTCAAAAGCGCGTGCTGCACTGCCTGCTGCAGTAACAGTTATAGAAAACCTGGACTCCATAGCAAACTTTGATGACTATGATGTGATTATTAACCTTGCTGGCGAACCCATTGCAGATAAGCGCTGGACCAGTCAGCAAAAACATCAGATTTGCCAAAGCCGTTGGCAAATTACTACCGCGCTGGTCACCAAAATCAATGCATCAGCCACCCCGCCGCATACGTTTATTTCGGGCTCCGCAATTGGCTACTATGGCCGGCAAGGCGACAAACCGGTAACTGAAAATAATACAGAACCTCATCAGGAATTTACCCATGAAGTCTGCCAGCGCTGGGAACAGATAGCCGAAACAGTTAAGCAAAACTGCCGGGTATGCCTGCTTCGCACTGGTGTGGTACTCGCAGCTGAGGGCGGCGCGCTGGAAAAGATGCGGCTGCCTTTTAAGCTTGGTCTTGGCGGCCCCATTGGCAGCGGTGAGCAGTATATGTCCTGGATCCACCTCGACGATATGGTAGAAGGCATATGCTTTTTAATGGACCACTCCCAGTGCAGTGGTCCGTTTAATTTAACCGCACCGCAGCCCGTCACCAACAAGGCATTTGTCAGCGCTTTTGCTAATGCTCTTAATCGCCCCGCCTTTATGCCTATGCCAGGATTTGCTTTAAAAGTAATTATGGGTGAAGCAGCAGATATGTTACTTACCGGTCAACGGGTTATTCCGCAAAAGCTACTCGATGCAGGCTTTGAATTTAAATTCGACAGCGTTGATAAAGCGTTCGCGGCGACCGAGAGTTAGACAAGCAGGCTGATGGCTATAATCAGCACGCCGGTCAATAAAGGAAACACCAGATAGTAACCAGGTCTCACGAGGATCCCCGCCTGGGTTGTCACATAAGTTACCGTGAAAAGCGCCCATTGCAACAACCCAAATAGGTTGAAAAGAACAATAAGTGCAACATATGGCAGCGAAAATATCAGGCAATAACTCATTGCCTGTAAAGTGACCTGGTAGCGCCCTTTTGGTAGAGATGCGATATAACATGTGTATCGTTCTCTTAACTTTTGTAACTCCAGAAGTTTTGTCGCGGCAACCACTCCCAGAACAAAAGCCAGAAACAGACTTGCTGGCGCTTTAGCGGTGACATCTACTTGTCTTACAAAGGCGGCGCCAATAACGAGGAGTAGTAAAACCACCACTGCCCGAAGCAATGTGGGTTTGGTCTGGTTTAAGTCGTGCTGTAAAAACAGGCGCCAGAAGCCTTGCGGCAGGCCAGCAATGGATGGGGCCGGCAAGCGGACCGTACGTTCAATCAAAATGGCTACTGCCAGTGCCAGCAAACAAAGCCAGGGAGAATGCATTAAGGCGGCCCAGGGCATAGCAACTAATGGCAGCAAGCCGAGGCTCAGCCAAGGTTTTACGCGCCCCATAGCACTCTGGCAATAGTACAGCGTTAGCACCAGTAAACCACTCACCGGATAAAGCTGTGTCACCGATACCCACAGCTCGCCGCCGACTAACTCAGCAAAATGGCCATAAACCATGGCCACCAGTACTGCGGAGGGTCCGATAACAAATACGTTAGCTGCATAAAGCAGTAATCCCAGCTCGGTAGCACCTCGTTGCCATACTGGCACAGGTAGCGAACGGTCATACAGGGTATAATCTGCCGCCGCCAACGCCTCTTTCTGCATGGCGATCCAGCAATAAGCCAGTAACAGATACCCCCACAATGTATATAAGAAACTTTCTCCCTGGGAGTCTTTATCTGCCAGCACGCCTAAAGCGAGTAAAGGTAAAAGTAACAAGGCATAAAGCGCCATAGGAAACAGCGCAACAATCCCCGTACTTACCTGGGTCAGACTTTCCAGCCACTGCTTCAGGGCCTGCTGGTAGAGCTGGCGTCGAAACTGCCAGTAATTCACCTGTCATGCACTCCGCTGGCATCCAGATGCAAATGGCGCACACCACTATTGCTGGCAAATACCTGCGGCTCGTGGCTGGCAATGATTAACTGCCCGGCATAGGTTTCGAAGCAATCTTCAAGCGCACTGCGGGTTTTGTCGTCGAGCCCGTTGGTAGGCTCATCCAGTAACAGCAACTCAGGCGAGTGCATCAGGGCCAGGATCAGGCTGAGCTTTTTGTAATTGCCGAGGGAAAGGTCTTCCACCCTGGTGTTGAGAAACGGAGTTAAGCCAAAAGCATTCACCCAACGGTAGTCCGCCCAGTGGCAATCCGGCTTGCAGTTAAACTGTCGTCCGTGAAAGGCAAGCATGTCGGTTGCCGTAAAAAAGCCTGGTAAGTTTAGTTTGCTGGCGCTAATGCCAATCTGGTTGCGCAGGGCAATGTCGGCAACATTTTGCTGATTAAAACTCACCACGCCCTGACTGGGGGACAGGATGCCGGCGGCAATTAACAACAACGTCGTTTTCCCCGAACCATTCGCGCCGGTAAGCACAACACGGGACTCGGGCAATGAAAGGGATAACTCGCTGAATAGGGTTCTGGTTCCAAAACGGTGGCTGACCTGGGTAAAACTTAACAACCAATGATTCCTTATCAAATGCCCGAAGCCGTGGCTTCGGGCTAATCCTGTTTTACACCATCTTACGTAATAGTTGCCCTGTGTTGAGTCGTAACAGGCGATAACAACCTATGCCGCCCAACACGCCCACAACCAACGCGCCAACCAACGGTGCAATAATCCAGTATTCAAAGTGCATAGAGCCCTGCATATCGAAAATACGGCTTTGCAATAAATATAAACTGACTTCATTGGCCATCGCCGCCATTAGTCCCGCTACCGTTCCAATAATCAAAAACTCATTAATCACGCTGAAGCGGATAAGGCTCCCTCTGGCGCCGAGAGTACGCAGAATAGCCAGTTCCTGTTGACGCTCATCCATGCTCGCCTGCACCTGGGCAAACAGCACCAGTGAGCCGGCAATCAATACCAGTACCAGGATGAACTCAACCGCCAGTGATACCTGATCGATAATCTCCCTGACCTGATTAATTCTGGCATCCACGTCAAACAACGTTACCGAACTGAAAGGTTGCATCAACGCAGTAATATCCGCCTTACGCGCGCCATCTAAGTGGAAGCTGGTAATGTAGGTGGCGCTAAACTCCTGCATTGCTGCCGGGTGTAGCACAAAGAAAAAATTAGGCTGCATGGTTTGCCAGTTCACTTCGCGAATACTGGTAACCCGGGTTACTACAATCTCACTGCCAACGTTGAACGTAAGTAAATCATCCAGCGCGATATTAAGCCGTTGGGCTACACCCTCTTCTACTGATACCGGATAAACCTGCTGTCCTTCTGCAGTAAGATCGTTCCCCGCAGGCTCCCAATTCTCATGCCATTGGCCCTGAACAACTGTGTTTTCGCGCTGTAGCTTGTCGCTCCAGCTCAGGTTAGCTTCCCGGCCAAGCCCCCGGCGTCCTTCGCTTTGCTCCGGATCCTCTTCTTTGGTGACTTCGGTATTTACCCGCTCGTCGTTAACTGCCACAAAACGGCCACGAACTACCGGATAAAACTCATCTACCGTGACCTGATTTTCCGCGAAGTGGTTCTCCAGCGGTGTTTTTTGTGCCTCGGTAATATTAGCCATGAAATAGTTAGGCGTATCCACCGGTAACTGCGCCCGCCACTGGGCTATCATATCGTTGCGCATAACCAGTACCACCAGCAACAACATAATGGTTACTGAGAAGCTAATGAGTTGCACGCTGTTATCCATGGCGCGCCGGCGAATTCGCGCCCAGGCTAATTGCCAGACCCCCATTGCGCCTTGTCCGAGCCGTCGGCCAATGGCAATCAGGCCAAAGGTTACCCCCAACAAGGCAACCACCAGCAGCACGCCAGAGCCAAACAATATCGCGCTGATTTCCAGATCCCGGCTGTACACCCACATTAGCAGGAATATGGCGCCGCCTGAGGCGCCAAACTGCAATCCGCGAGAGCTTAAACCAGCGTCCATATCCCGGCGCAGCACCCGTAGCGGAGGCACCGAAAACAGTCGCAACAACGGATACAGTGAAAACAAGATGGCACAGATAGAGCCAGTCAGTACGGCTATAAACAATGGCCGCCAGTGCCACACATCCAGCGACACATCTACCTGTCCGGCCAGAGCCGTAACCACCAGTTGCTGAATAATCACGCCGGCGACAATGCCAATGATGATACCCAGTACCGTGATAAACAGGATTTGCAGTACGTACACCCGGCGGATCATTTGCTTAGTGGCGCCGAGGGTTTTAAAAATTGCGACCGGATCGAAGTGGCGCTGGCTGTAACGCTGCGCCGCCACGGCAATGGCCACCGCCGCCAGCACGATGGCTAACAGGCTAGCCAGCAAAAAGTATCGTTCAGCACGGGCAATGGAACGACCTATGGCCGATTCGTCATCCCCGACCCGTTGCCAACGGTGTAATTCATCGTCAAGGTTCGGTCTCAGCCAGTCGTAATAGGCTTCAATCAGCGAGTCTTCACCGGTGAAATAAGCTTTATAGGTAACCCTACTACCGGGCCCGGTGATGTTGGTTCGTGCCAGATCTTCAAGCGCAATAAGCACCATAGGATCGGTATTGAACACACTAAAGCCCTGGTCTGGGATTTCTGACAGCACCTGGCCCACGGTAAATTCACCGTCGCCGATATAAACCGTCTCACCAATCTCCACATCGAGGAGCTGAAACAGTCTTGAATCGATCCAGATTTCCCCCGCTGCGGGCAATTTATCAGTAGCGGTTGTTGTGCCAAAAGGCTTGTCGGCAAGCTGGATCTCACCCTTTAGCGGGTACTGGGGGCTCACGGCGCGTAAGTCAACCAGTGACATTTTCTGTTCGCCAAAAGCCATTGAGCGGGTGCTGACCTGCTCGGCGGTGGCCAGCCCTTCCGCCTCCGCCTGACGCATCCACTCATCACTTATGGGTTTACGTGAACGCAGTTGGCTGTCGGCAGCAATAAACTGTGATGAGCGCTCTACCAGGGCGCCCTGAAGCCGCTCACTGAATAACGACAACGACAGCACTGCCGCTACCGACAGTATGATCGCAAACAGTATGATGGTAAGTTCGCCCCGCCGGGCCTCATGCTTGAATAACCGCCAGGCAAGATTAGCTACCATATGCGAGATCCTTATTCTCAGCAGCCGCCGGAGATACGGTGATTTCGGTTAGTTCGCCAGCTTGCATTTGTAACTGTCGTTCACATTTTTTGGCCAGCTCGTTATCGTGGGTCACCAGCACCAGGGTGGTGCCGATTTCGCGGTTGAGATTAAACAACAAATCCTCCACTCTCACGCTATTGGCGGCATCCAGATTACCGGTCGGCTCATCGGCAAACAGAATTTTAGGCTGGCCGATAAAGGCCCGTGCAATGGCTACCCGCTGTTGCTCACCACCAGACAACTGATTGGGATAATGATGGGCACGATGACTTAATCCCACCTGCTCCAGAATGGCCTGGGCACGTTTGTGGGCATCGGCCAAACCTGCAATCTCTGCGGGTAACATCACGTTTTCAATCGCTGTAAGACTTTGTACCAGCATAAAACTCTGGAAAATAAAGCCCACTTTTTCGCCACGTAAACGGGCTCGCTGCTCTTCGTCCATGGTGTGTAGCGGTGCCGCATCGAGAAATATTTCGCCACTGCTGACTTCATCCAGTCCGGCCAGCAAGCTAAGCAGCGTGGATTTACCGGAACCTGAAGCGCCGACAATAGCGATAGACTCTCCGGCCTTGACTTCAAAGGAAATAGGCTGAAGGATCTGAAGCGAACCTTCACTCGTAGAGACTGTCTTAGTGATGTCTTTGGTTTGAATCATATGGGAGCTATTGTCGTTTTGATTTGTCATTCTTTATTCCGTCGTGGACCCACCCTTAAGTGGATAAAAACACTGGTATTATTAATACCTTTTATGCTGTTTTCAGATCACCTTCTGGCCCAATCGGCTGCTTCTCAACCGGTTAGCCAGCAAAGCGGTTCTGCGGCATCAGATACCCGTCTGCTTATCCTTGGTGATAGCCTAAGTGCCGGCTATGGACTATTGCAAGCACAAAGTTGGGTTAGTTTGTTACAAAATATCTGGCACGACGAGCAGCGCGGGATTGATGTGATAAATGCTGCGATTAGCGGCGAAACCACCGATGGCGGGCTGGCCAGGCTACCCCGTTTACTTGAGCAGCATCAGCCAACCCACGTATTAATAGAGCTAGGTGGCAATGATGGCTTGCAAGGTCACAACGTAAGTAAGTTGCATGATAACCTCACGCAAATGGTGCAAATGGTGAAAGACTTCGGTGCCAAAGTGTACCTGCAGGATATGGAAATTCCGACCAATTATGGCCGGCGTTATAATCAGATGTTCAGTAACGCCTTTGAACAGGTAGCGGATGCCGAAGCTATCCCGCTGATCCCGTTCTTTTTACAGGACATTGCTCTTAATGAAGAGTTGATGCAGCGCGACGGTATTCACCCGAATGCTGACGGCCAGCCACTTATCGCCGACTTTATGTATCGGCAACTCTCGCCTTTCATCTTTACCGAAGCGAGCGAATAGTCGCATTTTGGCTAATTGATCTTATAATCTGGTATTAACCTGTGTTGATATTTTAAGGGGGAAACGATGGAAATTGGACAGTCACCCGTAGACAGTGCGTACTCGCGACCGACACCAACGCCCGCAGAGCGCAATGAGGCGCCGCGTCAGGAACGCCTTGAAAGCAATCAGAGCGATGCTCCGTCGCCAACTACGCAATCAAGCTCTCAGCCTACAGCTACCACCGGCTCAGTAGGTCGAAATATCGATACTTACGCCTGAGGCAGCAGATACTTTTGCTCAAACTCCGCCAGCGGTATGGGTTTGCTGTAATAGAACCCCTGAACACGCTGACAACCGAGCTGTTTGAGTAACTGTTCCTGTTCCAGGGTTTCAACCCCCTCGGCCAGCACCCGCAGATCAAAGTTTGACGCCAGGTCTACAATCGATTTGACTATCCCGGCTCCTTCGCCAAGCTCAAGTTTGGAGGTGAATTCGCGGTCGATCTTAAGTTTGTCCACGGGCAGCTTGTCCAGATACGCCAGGGACGAATAGCCGGTGCCAAAATCATCAATGGCCACGTGAAAACCTATTTCACGCAGTTTCGACAAAATAGCACTGGCCGACTGAAAATTTTCGATAATCGCACTTTCGACGATTTCCAGCTCTATATTCGCCGGTTTAATCTGCTGTTGCTCAAGTTCTTCGGTCATTCTCAATAACAACTCGTTATCGGCCAAATCCAACGCGGAAATATTGAATGACAGGAATAAGTCCCGGCCGGCCTGCTCCCAGCGTTTAATGATGCTAAAGGACTCTTTTACCAGCCAGCCGGTAACCAAACGGATAGCACGGGTTTGTTCTGCGACATCAATAAACGCCGCCGGCGTCAGAAAGCCTTTTACCGGATGGTTCCAGCGCAATAATGCCTCTGCGCCAACTACCTCGCCACTGGCGCTGTCAAGCTGAGGTTGCAGGTATAACTCAAGCTCATTTTCAAGTATCGCCCGTTTCAGCTCTGCGGCAATGGTTAACCGGGAACTGGCCTCCACCAAAATATCCTGGGTAAAGAATGCCAGTGAGGCACCGCCAGCTTGTTTGGCTTTATACATGGCTGCATCGGCCCTTACCAGTAAATCCTCACTGCTGAGCGCATCTTCCGGGAAACAGGCTATGCCCACAGAGCAGCCTACGTTCACCTCCTGCTCCCCTGCCAGATAAAAGGGCTGACTCATTTCCGCAATAAGTTTGCGGGCTAACACTTCGAGTTCTTCGCGTTGCTGGTATTCCTCAACCAGCAGAACAAATTCATCGCCGCCCATACGCGCCAGAATGTCAGACGCCCGTAACCGCGAAAGCAAACGTTCAGTAACCATTTTCAGCAGGTCATCCCCGGCCACATGACCAAGGCTGTCATTTACTACCTTGAACCGGTCGAGATCAAGATAAAGCAAGGCGCATTGCTGGTGAGAGCGTTCACTGCGTGACACTGCATGCTGAAGATGCAACTGAAACTGAACACGGTTGGGTAAGCCGGTTAAAGAATCGTAATGAGCGAGGTGTTCAAGTTTCTCCTCAGACTGCTTTAAATTAGTAATATCGGAGAAAACACCAAGGTAATTAATAATTTCACCCTGCTCATTCTTTACAACTGAAAGGCTGAGTAATTCAGGGAATACCGAGCCATCTTTTCGCCGGTTAAGCACTTCGCCGCGCCAGAAACCAGTTTTAATCAGAGTCTCTAACATCGCTTCCTGAAATTCTTGCTCCATCAAGCCGTCGCCCAGGAAGAAAGGTGAACGCCCAAGGACTTCCGACTCAGAGTAACCGGTGATGTCAGAAAATGCCGGGTTAACCGAGACGATTCTATATTCAACATCGGTTACCACAATCCCTTCCAGGCTGTGATTAAAAACCTGCTGACTCAGCTCCCAGCGCTTTTGATATTCCAGTTGTTCTGTAATATCGATGACCAGTGAGTACAGCAGGCGCTGGCCGGTGCTGTCTACCGGGGTATTAAAGACTTCCACATCGCGCACTTCGCCTGATGCCAGGCGATGTTTTACATTGAAGGTGGTCGACCGCTGTAACAGAGCCTGTCTGACCCTCGACAAAGCCGATTTTTGTTCCATTGCCTGTAAATCGAAAACTGACATATTGGCGAACTGCTGAGCACTATAGCCATAATATTTTAAGGCAGCATCGTTAGCATCAACGATGTCGCCGTTATCATCGACTATGAGCATTACCACGGCATGAACTGAGAAAAATTGCCGGAATTTTTCTTCTGAAGTGGTTAACGCTTCGATCTTTTCCTCTTCCAGCAATAGGTTATTGTATCTGAGCTGAATGATATAAAAAGCAATCGCATTAATAATGAACGCAAGAACCCAGAACAATGGGTGAAAATGAAATGTAATCCAGCCTTCAGCAGGCTGGGCCGAAAGTTGCCATTCACCATAAGGCAACTGAATTGATAGTTGCACCGGGTTAACCATAGAGGTGCCATCATGGTTGCGGTAAATATCGGCCAGATTACCAAGCTCATCACGCCCTGTGATAAGCAGATCAAGCTCGCGTTCTGCAATAAAACCGGCGTCGCTCAGCACCCCGCGATAATCGAGCACTACCGAGATGATGCCCCATACGCCGTTATCACTAATGACCGGTAAACGAGCAATAAAGCCAACCCCTCCCTGGACCAGATTTACTGGGCCATCCAGTACCGGCGAACCGGTATCGGCCGCAGTAAAAGCCGACTCTCGCTGCTCTTCGTTAATCCGGTAGTCGAGGCCTAATGCTTTTTCGTTACCGGCTACCGGGTAAATCAAATTCACCACAAAACCACGCGCGCCGGCGATATTAATAATATTGTTGCGCTGTTCTAACAAGCGGCTCATGTAGCGGCTAAACCCCGGCTGTTCAATGTCAGGGTTTAGTGAGATATAAGCAGCTGCACCGCGGATGAGTTCGATATTGGTGTACAGCTCAAATTCGAGATTGGAACGCAGCACTCCAAGCTTCTGGCTAACCCGGTTAATCTGTTCTTCCTGTTGCCACTTGCTGACCAGAAAATCAGCCACCAGTGTAACCGAGACAACTGCGGTAAATACGCCTAAAAATAGCCAGATAGGGCGATGTTTTTGTTGGGGGCTTTGTTGACTACGCAAGACAATCCTACTTCAAAGAACGAAGTCATTTAACCGTTAGACAGCCTTCACTCAGGAAAGACAAATCTGGTTAAAGATAATATAAACGATAATGTCTCCTAGCATAGGACAATTTGCTGTAGTTTGCTGATATTTTTTGAAGTTCCGGCGTTATATGTAGGCGTGCGCAAACTCATTACCAATGGCCCCCGCCCATATTCAGTAAAATCAGGTGTTTTGTGCCTGTCTATCAATACAAGCGTATGAATTCTCATTAGTTTTACTTTGTAGAATATATTACAATGCAAATAGTTTCTTTTACTTTGTAGTACAAATTATATCAGGGACCAGCATGGGGAAATCTCGATTTTTAGGTGAGTTTGAACAATTTGTGTTACTCGCCATTTTACGCCTCGGAGAACAAGCATATGGCACCACCATTCGTCAGGTACTGCTCGATGTGATTCAGCGGGATGTCAGTATCGGCGCACTGTATACCACCCTGACCCGGCTTGAGGATAAAGGTCTTATCCGCTCGGCGATGGGTGAAGCTACAGCAGAACGTGGCGGGCGCGCCAAAAAATTCTTTGAGATAACCGCAGAAGGTAAACAAGCGTTACAGGAAACCCGCCAGTCACTCGACGCCATGTGGCGCGATGTAAAACTCAGTTTTGTAGGGGTGAAATAGTGAATAATTGCTCACCACCGCGCATTGCTGAGGTCTTGCTGGAGAAAGTACTTCCTGACGATCTTAGGGAACCCTTGCTGGGCGATCTCGAGGAGGAATATCAGCAAATTCAAATTAACCAGAGTAAACAGGCCTGCCAGGTATGGTACTGGCGCCAGGCATTGTTAACCTCATTCCACTATTTTAATCAAACACAAAAGGCGCTTATTATGTTTGCATTCAGCGTGTTATTTTTTGCCGCATTAACCATTTTTGCTATGGAACTGTCTGGTGGCAGCAGCATGTTTTTCGACGTGCCGTCACTCATTATCACCCTGCCACCTGCGCTGGTGTTTACCCTGGCAGTGACCTCCCCAGGCAACGTTAAACAAGCTTTTTCGTGCCTGTTTTCCGGCCATGTTGATTCACTACGGCAAGTGAAAAGCAGTGCTATGGTGTTTAATGTGCTGGGTAACTCCTGCTTGTGGCTGGGTGCCCTGATGACCCTGCTTGGCTGGGTTGCCATGGGATCGCACATTGATGATGTTGCCGTTATCGGGCCAGCATTTGCAGTGTCTGTGCTGACGCTGTTATATGCCATGGGGGTTAAACTTGTCTGTTATGTTGCCGCGCAGCGAATCATGTTCCTCGGACAAGGCCTGTCACCCAACGCCGATTAATCCTCCGCACACAAACAAGCCGGTAAGTTATACCGGCTTTTACCATCACCTGCTCTTTCTAGCGAATATACTGTGACGTTTGCCCCGACTCGGCCCGCTGTTGATAACGGTCGCGAAGCTTAATTTGCCGTGATGTCATCTCCACCATTTCGCCGTCGATGATCACAACTTCTGGTGCTTGTGTTACTTCCAGAGGATCGCCACTCCAGACAACCACATCTGCTTTGGCCCCGGTGGTAAGCGTGCCCAATTGATCAGGTGCGCCAAAAATGCGCGCCGGATTTACCGTAAGGGCAGCCATGGCGCCTTCCCACGACATGCCAAATGCCACCGCATTACCGGCATGTTGGGTAGCCAGGCGGATATTGTGAGTTTCCATTCCTATCGCTACCATAACACCGGCAGCTTCCAGGCGCTGAGCATTAGCCAGCGTGGCACCTAGCTGCTCGAAGCTACCAGGCAAGTTAAACTCCGGGTCAATGATCACCGGAATGTTAGCGTCAGCCAGTTCCTCTGCCACTCGCCAGGCCTCCATGCCTTTAACCAGTACAACTTTAATTTTAGGGTAGCGTTGTTTAAAAGCGATAATCTGGCGAATGTCCGCAGCCCTGTCGGCAAACATCAATAACGGCGTTTCACCATTGACTACCGGTTTTAAGGCTTTTACATCAGCCCGGCTGTTTAAACCATGCCATTGGGAGGATGGGCTCAACTGCGCTGCAGAGCTTACCTGCATGGCCTCACTGATGGCTTCTTCCAACATCACCCACAGCGCGGCTCTTGAACCGCCATTGCTATCGGCGCCGCCATTGCCGACATTCACTGCGGTAAATGCCCGTGATTTAAGCACCGGGTCGCCAGTGCCGGATAAGGTAATGACAGCTCCCAGCCCATGGAACAGGCTATCACTGCGTGAAATACCACTAACGGCCGAAGTAAACCCTTCAACACGGCTGATGGCAAGCAAGCTGGAGTCCGGGTTAATCGCAAAGCTGACATCATAAGCAGCACCGGTGGAAGATACCGGATTGGATGACACAGAAGCATCCACAGTGCCGGCAGAGCTACTGACTTCAACCAGTCCCAATTGGGTATAAGCACCAATCAATCCCGGCGTTACATACTTACCGCTGGCATCAATGCTCTGATAACCCTCTGGCACCGCTGAAGAAGCACTAACCGACACTATTTCATTACCGTTAATCAACACGGTAGCAGCTTCCAGTGTGCCCTGCTCGCTGCCGGTAAAGACTTTACCACCGACGATGGCCAGTTTATCGGCCAGGGCAGTACTACTGATGGTTGCCAACAGGCATATCGTTAATAATGACTTCATTTGATATCTCCCTCGCCAACTTGCCCTAACTCGAAATCTGCCACCGGCCACGACGCCGGATCACTAAGATCAAAGGCCAGTCCACCATCGATATACACTTTGTCGGCTCTGGCGTAGGTCGAAAACGGGTTGTCGCTCCACAGCACTAAATCGGCATTTTTACCCACTTCCAATGAACCGGTTTTATCAAAAATGCCTAACGATTTTGCCGGGTTAGCTGATAGCCAGATCCAGGCCTCCTCCTGACTGATGTCGATACCTGCACGGCGGCCATCAGACCAGGCTTTAGCAGCTTCCTGGTTGAGGCGTTGAATACCTAAATCACTGTCTGAATGAACGATGGCACAAGCCCCGGCCTCATGAACCATAGGTATGTTTTCACGGATGCCGTCGTAGGCCTCCATTTTAAAGCCCCACCAGTCGGCCCACATGGCTGAACAAACGTTGTTCTCGGCCAGCAGATCACCAATTTTGTAGGCTTCTACACCATGCTGGAACGAGTAAATCTGATAGCCGAACTCTTTCATGACATCCATCATCACAGCCATTTCATCGGCGCGATAACAATGCATATGTACGCGGATCTCATCTTTTAACACGCCCATCAGGGTATCAAGGTTTAGATCGCGCTTAGGCGGCGTTGGATTTTTACCCGCTTCATAATCGGCTTCGTAACGCTCCCAGGCGCGCCGATAATTTTCAGCATCTGCCCATGCCTGACGATAACCGGCTACATTGCCCATACGGGTTGAAGGACCGCCTTTTTTGCCATAAACCCGTTTCGGGTTTTCACCACAGGCCATTTTTAGTCCGTAAGGCGCGTCTGGAAACTTCATTTCCTGCATGGTGCGATCCGGTACATTTTTCAGCACCACTGAACGACCACCAAACAGGTTGGCAGAACCCGGTAAGATTTGCAGCGCGGTAACGCCACCGGCCAATGCACGGCCAAAACCAGGATCCTGAGGCCATACGGAATGTTCAGCCCACACATTCGCAGTTACCGGCTTAACCATTTCGTTACCATCGGAATGTGAATGGGTAGAGGGATTAGGATACACCCCTAAATGGCTGTGCACATCAATAATGCCCGGCGTTACCCATTTACCGGTGCCGTCGATAACCGTCGCATCTGCCGGCACATCAAGGTTTTCGCCGATGGCGGCAATTTTACCATCAGTAAAATACACCATACCGTTATCAATTTTATTGCCGATGCCATCTAAAATCGTGACGCCGGTGATCACTGTTGGTGCTCCCGGTAACGGGGTATACTTGCTGGGGAATGGATTTTTATCGATGGTCACTTTCGGTGACTGCTCGGCTTTATCTGCTTTATCTTCTGCGCAGGCAGAAAGCAGCAAAGCACAGCAACACGCCGCAGTGATTCCTAACTGCTTAAATGAAGTTGTCATGCATTACCTTTCTTTTAATCGTTGTCGTTTAGGTGCCACACCCCATCAAGGTTTAATTGAAAATCGATGGGATGAGGTTAACGGTAGCGAATCAAATGACAACGCACAAGCGGGAAACGCTATTTAGCAGTGGCAGCAGATTGTTGTAGCACTGCGACAATTTCGTCGGCCTTTTGTAGACGGCGGATATTATCAAACAGGACTTCCGCCTGGGGGTATTGACGCTTGAGGTAGCCACACCACTGTTTCAGACGGTTGGGATAGTAACGGCCTTTGTCGCCGTAGATTTCATAACCGGAATAATCTATCAGCAGTTGCGCCAGCTCCGGCCAGCTCATCGGCGGCTCGTTATCACGAATGTGACGGGCCAGATTCGGCATGGCCAGTGCGCCGCGGCCAATCATCACATCGTTGCAACCCGACATTTCCTGGCAGCGTTTGGCATCTTCATAAGACCAGACTTCACCGTTAGCAATTACCGGTAAACGGGTATGAGCGCGAATTTTTTTAATCCACTCCCAGTACGCCGGTGGCCGATAACCTTCGGTTTTGGTGCGGGCATGAACCACCAGCTCAGATGCGCCGGCTTCATCAATGGCCACGGCGTTGTCGATAGCCAGAGATTTATCCTCAAAACCGAGGCGAATTTTAGCCGTTACGGGCAAATGGGCCGGGACGGCCTCTCGCACGGCTTTAACAATATCGTGCAGTAACTCGGTATACTGCAGTAATACCGCGCCGCCTTTACTTTTATTGACCGTTTTGGCCGGACAACCAAAGTTGAGATCCACACCCGGAGAGCCCAGCTCAACAGCAATTAAGGCATTTTCTGCCAGCCACTGGGGATGCTGGCCCAGTAGCTGCACACGAACGGGCACACCACTGGGAGTTTTGCCGCCCTCGTGCAATTCAGGGCACAACCGGTAAAAGGTTTTCTGCGGGAGTTTCTGGTCAACGATACGAACGAATTCTGTTACGCACAGATCAAAACCGCCTACCCGGGTAAGCATGTCGCGCATTAAATGATCAACAACGCCTTCCATCGGCGCTAACAAAACTCGCATAAGTATTTTAGTATTCAGAAATAAAGGGGCTGGATTTTAGCAGAACATTTGGCCGCTGGCATCAGTATTGCTATTTATGCTCTGAGGACAGCGCAAAGCGCTTTTCGCACCGATTTAAAATAGCGCGACGCTCTGTGGCATTGGCACTGTGCCAACCGGTGATTTCATCAATGTGGCGCTGGCAGCCCAGACAAATATCCTCATCATCCAGGCAGCAGTTACCAATACAGGGCGATGTGGCAATTGCCTGTTTAACAGGGATTCTGGGTGTGAACTTTTTCATTATTCGCGATCAGTTCCTCGGTAAACCACAGGCAAACATAGCAGCCAAACCGGGCATTGAGTTTAGCAAAAAAATCGGTTTCGTTACTGGCTTCATATCTGACCAGTCTTTGCCCTACCCCTTCATACAACAATGCAACGTAAACCATGATATCCCCGCTACGCGTTAAGCATAGCGAGGAGTATATATTTAGACGTCTAGAAATCCAAACATCCAGACATCCAGACATCGATAATCGACCGTTTATCGCATTACTTCAGTAAATGCTGTAAAGCTCCCTCTACAGCCGCAACCTGAGCACGGTTACAAATTTCCGGAGTAGCTGACGGGCTGTCCGGATACACCTCCGTTGTAGAACAATAGGTAGCATTATTAAATCCGCCGCATAAGAAGAGCTTTCTCTTGTCATAGCAGATTACACCTTCAGAGGGCACCTCAGCGCCGATAATCAGGCCGTTTTCATCCGTTGGGGCAATATGGGTAACTTTTTTCACCTCGTTGATAATCGCTTGCTGCAGGGGCAGATGAGGTGCTTTGGCATCGGCCACCAGATAAAAGCCATCAGGGATTTCCCAGGCTTTTTGCTCAATGGCATCACGGGCCGCTAATGCCGGACGAAACTCGCTGTTATCTGTATCGGTGGTTTCATGAAGATCAATGTGCAGTAAAAATTCCTGCGGCATTGCGCCAATAAAGTCCATAAGTAGATTTGACTCTGGCGCCGGCGAGTCGGGATAAAAGGAGCGATTCGGATCGATAGCCAGCGGATCCCATCGGTTAATGGTTTCATAACCCCACGGGCTCACACAGGGAACCACTATCAGATTGATTTTATCGGTATACGCCTGACTGTATTCCCGCGCGAATAACAAAGCCCCCTGCACACCACTGGTTTCGTAACCGTGTACACCGCCAGTTACCAGTACCCAGGGAGCATCTGCTATTGGCTGCCTGGGTAACAATGCATAAAGTGGGTAGCGTGACTCATCATAGGGCAAGGCACCGTACTGAATAACAGAAAAATAATCCGGCATGCCGTCTAACTGACTTAACACTTCATCGGCGTAACTACGCTTAACTGATTGCGCCGCGAGCCATTGTTTTTTTTCTTCTTCTCCCCAGGGCTGACCTGGTGTGCCGATAGGATACATTGATCACCTTATTGCTAGTAAATTAACAGGTGAATTGTAGCATGATTGCAGAGTGGATGAAGTGACGGCGAATTGCCCAGTAACCAGAGTACGCATAAAAAAACCAGCCTATTGGCTGGTTTTTTTAATATGGCGTCCCCTAGGGGATTCGAACCCCTGTTACCGCCGTGAAAGGGCGGTGTCCTAG